>NZ_SNXG01000002.1:0-587817 GCF_004362415.1 Enterobacter sp. AG326
TTAAACTCTTCAGGATAACGCTTACCGCTCATGGGCACCTCTCTTTAAGTCATCTTAAATGACTCTGAGGTGTCTGTTAAACCCGTGGCGATTCAAAGGACAGGAACAACGATAAGCATAAAAACCTCCTGTTTTGCATGCTGTGATGAGTGAAAGTGTATGTTTATTGCTCGTAAGTATAGGTAAAGTCAGAGATGAATCCATCACCCGCTTCGGCAATGGCTTTGGATAATCCCTGGTAGTACTTCTCCAGCCCCAGCGCTTCGATACGCTGGATCTGTTCGCGGATAGGGGCGCAGAACAGAACGGCATTCCCCGCTTCAACGCGCTTGTTATTAGGGGGAAGGTCGCCCGCGATGGCCTTGAACCACGTTCTGATACCCTGCTTTAAATTATGCGGCGCTTTTGTCAGGTTATCCATGCCCGTCAGAACCTGCAGGGTAGGGAACTCATCGGCCAGCACGGCGGTTTTCATGCGCGCAAAGAACTGGCTGAACAATTCAAACGATCCCAGATCGGTCACGCGCGGTTTGGTGGTTTTACCGTTCTTATTGCCGATTTTACCCGCTTTCGACGCTGCGGCCGGAACCGCATTCACCTTTTCCAGCTCCAGCCCGAATAACAAATTACAGTGCGCGCGGCGCTCTTTCAGCGGGTAGGACATCAGCACGTCAATGAATTGGGTGGCCTTTACATCCGCAAGATCGTGGTTGATAAGCCACTGGGTGCGAGAAAATTCAGCCGGAGAGACGAACCAGTCGGGTACTTCATTGAAACGTTTTGATTTTCCCTTGCCGTCAAATTCCAGGAAGTGTGTCCCGTTATCGAAGGCGAAATAGCAATTTTTGAAACTGCCGATCGTGGTGTTCACGATGAGCGCCTTCTTAACAAAATCCACCACCTCTGCACCGATGACAAAACGCGTGAGTTCCGAAGATTTGATGACTTCCATTAATGTTTCGACATCAGGAACACCAGGCTTCAGGGAAGGAAACTCATAAAAGATATGTGCCATGCTGCTTACTTCCTGTAGTGATGGTGGAGACAAATGACAAACAAAAAGTTTAACACTTGCTTTAGCGTGAGGCTATTCGCTCTGTGCGCACGAAAGGATTATGCTACAGGCGGTTATTACACGAAGCGGTTAACGGAAGCGTAATGAACGATAAAAAAGAACTATTACATCTCAGGGATATTGGATTTCGTGTTGGAGAAAACATTATTCTTCAGCACGTCGGGTTTAGCCTGTCGTCGGGCGAGTTTAAACTCATCACGGGCCCCTCAGGCTGCGGTAAAAGCACGCTGCTGAAAATTGTGGCCTCGCTCCTCAGCCCGACGGAGGGCACCCTTCTGTTTGAAGGACAGGATATCGCGTCGCTTTCCCCGGAAAGCTATCGCCAGCAGGTCTCCTACTGCGTGCAAACCCCCGCGCTTTTTGGCGATACGGTTTATGACAACCTGATTTTCCCGTGGCAAATCCGCAATAAAACGCCGGAGCCGGAAAAGTTTATCAGCGATCTGGCCCGCTTTGGCCTGGCGCAGGAGACGTTAACCAAATCTATCACCGCGCTGTCGGGCGGAGAAAAGCAGCGCGTCTCGCTGATCCGCAACCTGCAGTTTTTACCGAAGGTGCTTTTGCTGGACGAAATTACCAGCGCGCTCGATGACGCCAACAAGCGCAACGTTAACGAGATTATTCATCGCTACGCCCGGGAGCAGAATATTGCCGTGCTGTGGGTGACGCACGATGCTAATGAAATAACCCATGCGGATGACGTCATTACGCTTCAGCCGCACGGCGGGAAAATGCAGGAGGCTAACCGTGGGTGAGCATAACATTACCAATGAATCACTGGCGTTTTCGATGGTGCTGGTGCTGATTGCGATTGTGGTCAGCTACCGGGAAAAGCTGGGGCTGGAAAAAGATATTGTGTGGAGTATCTGCCGCGCGGTGGTTCAGCTCATCATCGTCGGCTATGTGCTGAAGTATATTTTCAACGTCAACCACGCGGTGCTGACGCTGCTGATGGTGCTCTTTATCTGTTTCAACGCGGCGTGGAATGCGAAAAAACGCAGTAAATACATTGATAAGGCGTTTATCTCGTCGTTTATCGCCATTACCACCGGGACGGCGCTCACGCTGGCTGTACTGGTGCTCTCCGGCTCGATTGCCTTTACGCCGATGCAGGTTATCCCCATCTCCGGCATGATTGCGGGGAACGCCATGGTGGCCGTTGGGCTGTGTTATAACAATCTCGGCCAGCGCTTCAGCAGTGAACAGCAGCAGCTACAGGAGAAATTAAGCCTGGGAGCGACGCCTAAAGTGGCCTCGGCGCGGCTGATTCGTGAGAGCATTCGTTCATCGCTGATCCCAACGGTAGATTCAGCCAAAACGGTGGGGCTGGTGAGCCTGCCGGGCATGATGTCGGGGCTGATTTTTGCCGGTATCGATCCGGTAAAAGCGATTAAGTATCAGATCATGGTGACGTTTATGCTGCTTTCCACGGCAAGCCTGTCAACCATCATTGCCTGCTACCTGACCTATCGGAAGTTCTACAACGCGCGCCACCAGCTGGTGGTGACGCAGTTAAAGAAAACGGGTTAAGCCTGTTTTGTAGGCCCGGTAAGCGTTAGCGCCACCGGGCATTTTTTTGTTAGTAGAGCAACGCGTACAGCTGACGACGATACTTCGACGCCAGCGCGTCTCCGGTGCCCAGCGCGGCCAGAATTTCCTGGAACATCTTACGCGCCTGACCGTCTGCGGCGGCCAGATCTTTTTGCAGGTGGCTAAACAGCAGCTCCAGCGCCTCTTCGTTACGCCCCACCTGGTGCAGCTGCAGCGCCAGCTGGCTTGCCAGCGCGGCATCGGCCGGGTTATCGGCGACCTGCTGCTGCAGCTGCTGAATTTCTGGGGTGTCCGCCGCCTGTTTCAGCAGCTCAATTTGTGCGACCAGCCCCTGATAGCGGGTGTCCTGATCCTGCATCGGGATAGTCTTCAGCACGGCTTCCGCGTCTTCTGAACGGTGCAGGGCGATCTGCGTTTCCGCCAGCAGCAGGCCGATCTGGCTGTTCTGATTCGACAGCTGCCACGCCTCTTTGAGCAGCGGCAGCGCCTCGTCGTATTTACCTTCCTGCATCAGCGCCATGCCTTCCTGCGCTTTCAGCTCTTCTTCGCGCGGCAGCACTTTATCCAGCAGGGCGCGAATCGCCTCTTCCGGCTGCGGCCCCTGGAAGCCATCAACGGGCTGGCCGTTCTGGAACAGATAGACGGTTGGGATGGCGCGCAGTCCAAACTGGGACGCCACCATCGGCTCGGCGTCGCAGTCCAGCTTAGCGAGAATGAACTGACCGTTGTACTGGGCAGCAAGGCTTTCCAGCACCGGCGTCAGCTGCAGGCAGTGTTGGCTGCGTTCAGACCAGAAGTAGAACAGGACCGGTTTGGTCATCGACTGTTCAAGGGTCTGTTGCAGGTTAGCTTCTGTAATATTGACGATATTCTGTACGGACATGCGGCTTTCTCTTTTGTCGGTTTGTTCTTTACATGGGGATGAGCGTCGTCGCTTCAACTCAACCGTGTAAAATTTTGTCCATCATCCGGCCCGGCAGCAGGCGTTTTAACCAGCCTACGGCGTGGGTGACCAGCGTCACCGGATAGCGCATTTTGGGATGTTCGCTCTCAAAAGCATGGCGCACTTTGGCCACAACCGCCTCTGGCCCGAGGGTAAAACGTGCGGCAATGCCGGGGTTCTCGACCGGTTTATCCGCCTGGGTCTGGTTCACGTTTTCGGTAAAGCGGGTGCGGATCGGGCCGGGCTCAATCAGGCTGACCTTAATGCCGCTGTGGCGCAGCTCCATGCGCAGGGCGTCGGACCAGGCCTCCAGCGCATATTTGCTGGCGGCGTAGGCGCCGCGGCCCGGGGTGGAAATCAGCCCCATCACTGACGATGTCATCACGATGCGCCCTTCACCGTGCGGCAGCATCGCGGGGAGCAGACGCATGGTGAGCTGATGCACGCCGAAGAAGTTGGTCGAAAACTGTTTCTCCAGCGTTTCGCGGGAGAGCGTATCCAGCGGACCATAAACGCCGTAGCCGGCATTGTTAAAGAGCCCGTAGAGACGATTGTCGGTCAGCGCGATCACTTCATCGGCGGCGCGTTCAACGCTCTCCGGCGAGTCCATATCCAGCAGCACGCCGGTAAAGCCCAGCCCGTTCATGCGTTCGACATCGTCGGGTTTGCGACAGGCCGCCAGCACCCGAAACCCCTGGCGCTTCAGTTCGAGCGCGCTTTCCAGGCCGATTCCACTGGAACATCCTGTAATTAAGACCGATTTTTGCATAACTTTACCTGTCAGGATCTCCGCTTATTCAGGAGTCATGTTTAACTAAAGGAGCCAGCCGCGTTGCCATCCAGTCGGCAATAAACGGCTGCGCATCGCGATTGGGGTGGATCCCGTCGTCTTGCATCCACTGGGGTTTGAGATAGACCTCTTCCATGAAAAATGGCAGCAGCGGAATATCAAACTCTTTGGCAAGCTTAGGGTAGATCGCGCTAAAGGCTTCATTATACCGACGACCGTAGTTGGCGGGCAGGCGAATTTGCATCAGCAGCGGCTGGGCGTTTGCCGCTTTGATATCCTGCAAAATGGTGCGCAGCGTTTGCTCGGTTTGCTGAGGCTGAAAACCGCGCAATCCATCGTTACCGCCAAGCTCCACCAGCACCCAGCGCGGCTGGTGCTGTTTGAGCAGCGCAGGCAGGCGCGACAGGCCCTGCTGCGAGGTATCACCGCTGATGCTGGCGTTGATTACCGGCGTCTTGCTCTGCCATTTGTCGTTGAGCAGAGCGGGCCAGGCCGCGCTGGCCGCCATGCGATAGCCTGCGCTGAGGCTGTCGCCGAGAACCAGTAACGTGTCCGCTGCCGCCGCGCGGAAGGTCATCAGAATCAAAAACAGGAAGGGCAAATGCCAGCGGAAAACAGTGTTGAAGTTCATCATCTTAAGAAGTCCGTCGGTCAGGGGGAACACGAGCTTTCCATCCTTACTGGAGTTGAACTCGTTGTCAAACGCGCTGAAACCATCGCGCTGATTGGCGAATCCGGCTCCGGCAAGTCCACGCTGCTGGCGATTTTGGCCGGTCTGGACGACGGCAGCAGCGGCGAGGTCCACCTTGTCGGGCACCCGCTGCACCAGCTTGATGAAGAGGCGCGGGCCGCGCTGCGCGCGCGTCACGTTGGTTTTGTTTTTCAGTCCTTTATGCTGATTCCCACCCTGAACGCGCTGGAAAACGTCGAACTCCCGGCGCTGTTGCGCGGTGAAAACAGCCGTGAAAGCCGCACGCATGCGAAGGCGCTGCTGGAACAGCTCGGTCTGGGGAAACGTCTCTACCATCTTCCCGCGCAGCTTTCCGGCGGCGAGCAGCAGCGCGTGGCGCTGGCGCGGGCGTTTAATGGCCGTCCCGAAGTCCTGTTTGCCGATGAGCCCACCGGTAACCTTGACCGTAAAACCGGCGACAAAATTGCCGACCTGCTGTTTTCGCTCAACCGCGAGCACGGCACCACGCTGATCCTCGTGACCCACGATCCTCAGCTCGCCGCCCGCTGCGACCGTCGCCTGCGTCTGGTCAACGGTATTCTTCAGGAGGAGGCATGATTACCCGCTGGTTCTGGCGCGAGTGGCGCTCGCCCTCGCTGCTGATCGTCTGGCTGGCGCTAAGCCTGGCGGTGGCCTGCGTGCTGGCGCTCGGCAGCGTCAGCGACCGCATGGAAAAAGGGCTCAGCCAGCAGAGCCGGGAGTTTATGGCGGGGGACAGGACGCTGCAAAGCTCCCGCCCGGTGCCGTCGGGCTGGATTGACGAAGCGCACAAAGAAGGGCTGAAGGTGGGGGAGCAGATAACCTTCCAGACCATGACCTTTGCGGGCGACACGCCGCAGCTCGCCAGCGTGAAGGCCGTCGATGATATCTACCCGATGTACGGCGAATTGCAGACCAGCCCGCCCGGGCTGAAGCCGAAGCCCGGCACGGTACTGCTGGCATCACGTCTGATGGCGCTTCTGAACCTGAAACCCGGCGACAGTATTGACGTCGGCGACGCCACGCTGAAAATCGCCGGGGAAGTGGTGCAGGAGCCCGACTCCGGTTTTAACCCCTTCCAGCTTGCACCACGCCTGCTGATGAACACCGCGGATGTCGCGGCAACCCATGCCGTTCAGCCGGGCAGCCGCGTCACCTGGCGCTACAAGTTTGGCGGCACGCCTGCGCAGCTTGACGCGTATGAAAAATGGCTTCTGCCGCAGCTCAAGCCGGAGCACCGCTGGTACGGGCTGGAGCAGGACGAAGGGGCGCTCGGCAAATCTCTTGAACGTTCTCAGCAGTTCCTGCTGCTTTCGGCGCTGTTAACCCTGCTGCTGGCCATTGCGGCGGTTGCCGTGGCGATGGGGCACTACTGCCGCAGCCGCTACGACCTGGTGGCGATCCTCAAAACTCTGGGGGCGGGCAGGGCGCAGCTGCGCAAGCTGATTGTCGGCCAGTGGCTGATGCTGCTGATTCTGTCCGCGCTGACCGGCGGAGTAATGGGGCTGCTGTTTGAAAAACTGCTGATGGTGATGCTTAAACCGGTGCTCCCGGCCGCCTTGCCGCCGGCCAGCCTCTGGCCGTGGCTGTGGGCGATGGGCGCAATGACGGTGATTTCGCTGCTGGTGGGGCTACGCCCCTACCGCCTGCTGCTCGCGACGCAGCCGCTGCGCGTGCTTCGCAATGACGTGGTGGCGAACGTCTGGCCGCTGAAGTTCTACCTTCCGGTGATTATTGCGGTGGCGGTGGGGCTGCTGGCGTGGCTGATGGGGGGCAGCACGCTGCTGTGGGCGGTACTGGCCGGGGCGGTTGTGCTGGCGCTGCTGTGCGGCGTGCTGGGCTGGATACTGCTCAACGTCCTGATGAGGCTGACGGTAAAATCCCTGCCCGTGCGCCTGGCTGTCAACCGCCTGCTGCATCAGCCGTGGTCAACGCTCAGCCAGCTGTCGGCGTTTTCGCTGTCATTTATGCTGCTGGCGCTGCTTTTAGTGCTGCGCGGCGATCTGCTCGATCGCTGGCAGCAGCAGCTTCCCCCGGAAAGCCCGAACTATTTCCTGATCAACATTGCCCCTGAGCAGGTCACGCCGCTGAAGGGCTTCCTGTCGGAGCATCACATTATTCCTGAGTCGTTCTATCCCATCGTTCGCGCGCGTCTGACGCAGATCAACGGGCAGCCAACGGACGGAAACAAGGACGAGTCGCTGAACCGCGAGCTGAACCTGACCTGGCAGGAGAAACGCCCTGACCACAACCCGATAACCGCCGGCACCTGGCCGCCAAAAGCGGGGGAAGTGTCGATGGAGGAGGGGCTGGCGACGCGGCTGAACGTGAAGCTCGGGGACAGCGTGACCTTTACCGGCGATACCCAGGATTTCAGCGCGAAAGTCACCAGCCTGCGTAAAGTGGACTGGGAAAGCCTGCGGCCCAACTTCTTCTTTATCTTCCCGCCGGGCGCGCTGGACGGTCAGCCGCAGAGCTGGCTGACCAGCTTCCGCTGGGAAAACGGCAACGGCATGCTGACCCAGCTCAACCGGGAGTTTCCGACGGTCAGCCTGCTGGATATTGGCGCGATCCTGAAGCAGGTGGGGCAGGTGCTGGAGCAGGTGAGCCGCGCTCTGGAGGTTATGGTGGTGCTGGTGACGATCTGCGGCGTGCTGTTGCTGCTTGCCCAGGTGCAGGTGGGCATGCGCCAGCGCCATCAGGAGCTGGTGGTCTACCGCACGCTGGGTGCCGGAAAGCGGCTGCTGCGGATGACGCTCTGGAGCGAGTTTGCGCTGCTGGGGCTGGTGGCGGGTCTGGTGGCGGCCATTGGCGCAGAGACGGCGCTGGCGGTGCTGCAGAGAAAGGTCTTCGACTTCCCGTGGGAGCCTGACTGGCGCCTCTGGGTGATCCTGCCTCTCAGCGGCGCGGTGCTGCTTTCTCTTTGCGGAGGCTGGCTCGGCACGCGGCTGTTAAAGGGGAAAGCCCTGTTCCGTCAGTTTGCAAGTTGATTTAGCACGGTGATAGTTGCGCACCGGGTTTTAATGCCGGTGCGCAGTGTTTAAATAGCACAAAGTGATAATACCCACTCATTTAGTAGCACAAAACATTAAAAACCCGACCACACAGCCCGATTATTTCCAGTTAATATTCACCCGCTAAATATTTAGCAGCGTGTCTATTAAGGAAAAATAATGACTATAAAAAAATCAGCGCTGGCGGTAACGATCGGCGCGGCAGTGGCATTGACTACCTTCGCTTCTCAGGCGGAAATCACCGTTCTTAAGCAGGATCCTCAGGCGGGTAACCCGCTGAGCCGACTGAATTTTACCGTTGGCGGCAGTATTCGTCCTCAGTTCCAGAACATGACCGGCGACGACGGTAAAAACAGCTACAAGCGTAACGGCTTTGACGGCGGCACCCGTTTCCGTTTCGCGGCTGATTACTACCTGTTTGATGACATCAGCTGGATCAGCTACTACGAGCTGGGTGTCAATATTCCTGCGCAGTTTAACTGGGATCACCACTACGCCGACGGCGCACACGACACCACGCGTCGTATGCTCTACACCGGTCTGAAGAGCGATACCTGGGGTACGCTGACCTTCGGTCAACAGAACAGCGTTTACTATGATGTGGTGGGCGCGAAAACCGATATCTGGGACTACGACATGATCGGTCAGGCTCCGGGTAACGGGATCAACGGTGATTACGACGGTTCTTACCGTTCACGCCAGATGCTGAAATATAAGAAAACCGTGGGCGATGCCGACATCTACGCATCTTACCTGTTTGAAGACAGCGAATACCTGCCGGGCAACGGCCTGCGCTACAAGCGTAAAGGCGGCGGTTCACTGGGTCTGGATTACCACCTGACTACCGATCTGACCTGGGGCGCCGCGTGGAACTACACCCGCGCGGACATGCGTAACCCGGACAACGGCGACAGCAAAACCTACGACCAGAACATTCTCGGTACCGCGCTGAGCTGGACCCCGGACAACTGGACCTTCTCCGCAGGCGGCGGCTGGTACCAGAACTTCCTGACCACCAAAAAAGTGTCTGTTAACGACTACTTCGCCGGTGATGCATGGGGTATTGAATACTTTGCGGGCTACAAGTTCCCAATCGGCCAGTACGCGGTTAAATCCATCCAGCCTTACTTCATGGGTGACCGTATTGAGTACGTGAACGGCCGTAACTACCAGCGCATCGACAACGGCGTGGGTATCAGCTTCCAGCTGGATTACGGTTTCCGCGTGGATTACGAACACGTGTTCACGTCCAGCACCGACAACCTGGGCGACATGAACCTGGTGCGTCTGCGTTACGACTTCTAAGTCGTCTTGTAGGGTGCGGCCTGATGCCCTCACCCTGACCCTCTCCCACGGGGAGAGGGAACAAACATTAAAAACGGCAACCCTGGTTGCCGTTTTGCTTTTACCTCGCCACCCGGCTTTATTTTTTAGCGATCAAGCCACTCAGCAATCTCTTCGTACGTCCCGCGATACACAATCTTCTCCGCCTTTTTCTCCAGCTGATAGCCGTACATCGGGTCGTAATAGTCCTTCAGCAGCGGCGTAAGCCAGCTGAAGTGCACGTCAGTGTTGCCAGAGCGTTGCTGTTCCAGCAGCGCGGAATCTAACAGCGCGGTGAATTCTGCATACCGCTGCAGCCCCAGACGGCGGCGAATGGCGAACAGGCCGTGATGCAGATACTCGCTGTACTCTTTCCAGCCCGCTTCCTCGCCGTAGGCAGCAGAAAAATCCGCCCACATGTGGTCGAAATACTCTTCGCGCAGGCGCTCAAGGCGGACGTCAAACGGGTCTTCGACGACAACGATAGGGGCTTCAACCATGCGGTCGCGCAGGCACTCCGGCAGGTGGTTGGAGCCAATCATCCGCCCCTCGTCTTCCAGCACCCAGCGCGCGGCGTCTTTTTTCAGGAGCTCAGCCGCAAGGTGGTTTTCAAAGCTGGCCTGGGAAAGCTGCGGCGTGAGCGTGCGGCCAAACGACGAACCGCGATGGTGCGCCAGCCCTTCCAGATCGATACCCTGCGCGTGCTGCTTCACCAGCAGGGTTTTACCGTTTCCGGTGCAGCCGCCAATAAGCACCATCGGCTTTTGTGACTGCTCGATGGTCACCTGAATTGCCGTCTGACGCAGGGCCTTATAGCCGCCGCGGATCAGCGGGTAGTCGACGCCCGCCTCTTTCAGCCAGGCCTGCGAGATATGCGAGCGCTGGCCGCCTCGCGCGCAGCAGAGAAAGCCCTCAGGATGGGTAAGGCTGGCTTCCCGCCAGGCGTTGATGCGTGCTTCACGCGTCTCGCCGCTCACCAGGCTGTGGCCGAGCGCCAGCGCGGCGTCGGGCCCCTGGCGTTTATAGCAGGTACCGACGGCGGCGCGCTCGTCGTCGTTCATTAAGGGCAGGTTGACCGCCGCAGGCATCGCGCCCTGGGCAAATTCGATCGGCGCGCGAACGTCGATTAAAGGGGTATCAGACGCGAGGATCGCGCGATAGTCCGTTCCATCGTTCATGGTTATTCCAGAAGAAAACTCAGCAGCAATGGGCGGGGATTGTACGCCGGGGAAGGGGAAGGTCAACTCCCCGGCGCAGATGTCTTACTTGAGCTTTGACTGTGCCCAGACAATGCCGCTCGCATATTCCGGCGGCAGGAGAGGGATCATTGCTTCCAGGGTGGCGCTCAGGCGGCCCGTGTCGCTGTCGTTCAGGTTCAGGTGACCGACCTTACGACCCGCGCGAACCTCTTTGTCATACCAGTGCAGATGCACGAGCGGCAGCTTCAGCCAGTCGTAGTTCAGATCGGTGCCGATCAGGTTGATCATCACCGACGGGCTGTTCACCACCGGCTGCGGCAGCGGCAGGTCGGCGATCGCGCGCAGGTGCAGCTCGAACTGGCTGATGGACGCGCCGTTTTGCGTCCAGTGGCCGCTGTTGTGCACGCGCGGCGCAAGTTCGTTGATCAGCAGACCGGACGGGGTGATAAAGCACTCCATCGCCATGACGCCCACATACCCGAGTTCGTGCATGATGGCAGAGAGCATATCTTCCGCCTGCGCCTGCTGGTCAGCATTGGCGTGCGGGAAGGCGACGCTGGTGCGCAGAATGCCGTCCTGATGCAGGTTATGCGTCAGCGGATAAAAGACGGTATGCCCGTCGTGCCCGCGCGCGCCAACCAGCGACACTTCGCCGCTGAAGTTGATGCCTTGCTCAACGATGCACTCGCCGTAGCAGTCGTCCGGCAGTTCTGCCGTTTCATCTGCACGCAGGCGCCACTGGCCGCGGCCGTCGTAACCGCCCACGCGGCGCTTCACGATTGCCAGCTCGCCCAGCATCGCGAAAACGTCATTCCACTCGCTTTTATCGGACAGGAGCTGCCATGGCGCGGTCGGCAGACCGAGCTTGTCGAACAGCTGCTTTTGCGTCAGACGGTCGGCGATGATCGGGAACACGTCGCGGTTAACGAAGGCGTTATGACGCGCCAGCTCGCGGGTCAGAGCCGTTTCCGGCCAGCGTTCGATCTCGGCGGTGATCACGCTCTGGTGGAACGGTACGGCTTCCGGTTCGGCGTCCAGCCCGACGGGCCAGACGGTAATACCCAGCGGCTCACCGGCCTGACGCAGCATGCGGCCTAGCTGGCCGTTACCGAGGACGCAAACCTGCTTCATGCCGCACCCCGCGGGTCCGGATTGTCCAGCACCTCGTCGGTCTGGGCTTTACGCCACTCCGCCAGACGCTGGTGTAATGCTTTATCGTGCGTCGCAAGAATTTGCGCCGCCAGCAGGGCGGCATTCGCAGCACCCGCTTTACCAATCGCCAGCGTGCCGACAGGAATACCGCGCGGCATCTGGACGATGGAGTAGAGGCTATCCACACCGCTTAACGCGGCGCTTTGGACCGGAACGCCCAGTACCGGCACCAGGGTTTTAGCGGCAATCATGCCTGGCAGATGTGCTGCGCCGCCCGCACCGGCAATGATCACCTCATAACCGTTCTCTTCGGCACTTTCGGCGAAGCTGAACAGTTTGTCCGGTGTACGGTGCGCGGAGACCACTTCAACGTGGTGCGGAACATTCAGGATTTCAAAGATTTCGGCGGCGAACTGCATGGTAGCCCAGTCGCTTTTGGACCCCATCACGATGGCGACACGCGCCGGATTATTGCGGGAAGACATGCGTCTTAAAACTCCTGTGGTGCGAAACACACTGCTTTCGAGGGCACAGAGAATAGCATGTTATACGGGCAAGGAAAACGGTTGCGCGGTTAAAAGGCGAGCAGTTATGGCGAGAAAGAGATAACAAAAAAGACCGCACGATGGCGGTCTTTTATGTGATGTTACTGAAGATCCCCTGCGGACAGGTTCTCGTTGTCAAACGCGCGGCTGACATCGATATGATTCACCATGCTGGTGTCGGCATTCGAGCCTGATTTTGGCACGGAGAAGCGATTCTCCGCGGCCTGTGCGCCAGTGGACATCACGACTGCCAGCAGCAGGGTACTTACGATGCTGATGTTTTTCATTCTCTGTTCCTTCCTCATCGTATTGTCGCTGTCGCACGTCTTAGCTGGCGGCACGGCAATCAGGGTTTTATTTAGTCAGTTCTGCTGTCATGTACACGCGGTTGTTGACCTTCGCGCTCGTAATTTTATAAGAGGCATTCTGCTCGGCAGCCTGCGCGGCAATTTTCGCTTCTGCGCGGTCAAGTGTAGAGGCGGTTGCGCTCACGCTTTGAGCGAAAGAACCGAAAGAAACCAGGGAAAGAGCGGCAACTGCAACGAAAGTTTTGATAGATTTCATGGTCGTATTCCTTAAGTGTTTTATCTGGGATAGGGCGTGTTGCCCTGATGTGATAAATAATAGGCCGACCACGGGCTGATTAAAATCGAAACAATTTGCCGATATTGTTCAAAAAAATAGAATGATAGTGTGAAGGGTTAGAACGGAAACGCGATCAGCTCCACGCCCTCTGGCGAGACTTTGACCATGGAGCCTTCGGTGTGCCAGGCACCCAACACCACGCGATGGGCCGGTTCGCCGTTGGCGATAAGGGAATGGACGTCAGGACGGTGCGTATGACCGTGGATCAACCACTGAACACCATGCTTTTCCATCACGCTCGCCACGGCCTGCGGGTTCACGTCCATGATGGTCATGGATTTGCTGCTGTTGGCGGCTTTACTGCCCGCGCGCATTCTGGCGGCGATGCGGTTGCGGATAAACAGCGGCAGAGCAAGAAATGCCTTTTGGATCCACGGGGTGTGGACCTTGCCGCGAAACGCCAGGTAGCCGGTATCGTCGGTGCAGAGCGTGTCGCCGTGCATGATCAGGACCTTGCGGCCATAGAGGTCCAGCACCTGCTCTTCCGGCAGCAGCGTCATGCCGCTTTCGCGGGCGTAGCGCTTGCCGATCAGAAAATCACGGTTGCCGTGAATGAAGTAGCAGGGAACGCCGAAATCCACGAGGGCGTGAATGGCGGCGGCCATTTCACGGTGCAGCGGGTTAGGGTCATCGTCGCCAATCCAGGCTTCAAACAGGTCGCCCAGGATGTACAGCGCATCGGCGCTTTTCGCTTCACCGCGTAAAAAACGCAGAAAACCGGCGGTTATCGCCGGTTCTTCTGTTTGCAGATGCAGATCCGCAATAAAGAGTGTCGCCACGAATTACTCGCTGACGGTCACGCTTGTAATCACAACGTCTTCTTTAGGAACGTCCTGGTGCATACCGCTGCGGCCAGTAGAGACGGCTTTGATCTTGTCAACCACGTCCATGCCTTCAACCACTTCTGCGAATACGCAGTAGCCCCAACCCTGCAGGCTCTCGCCGGAGAAGTTCAGGAAGTCGTTGTCAGCCACGTTGATGAAGAACTGCGCGGTGGCAGAGTGCGGAGCCTGAGTACGGGCCATTGCCAGCGTACCGCGGGTGTTTTTCAGACCGTTGTTCGCTTCGTTTTTGATCGCTTCTTTGGTCTCTTTCTGGTTCATGCCAGGTTCGAAACCGCCGCCCTGGATCATAAAGCCGTTGATCACGCGGTGGAAAATGGTGTTGTTGTAGAAACCTTCGCGGCAGTAGTCCAGGAAGTTTTTAACTGTTTCAGGCGCTTTGTCATCAAAGGTTTTGATTACGATATCGCCATGATTAGTGTGGAAAGTAACCATTTTTGCATCCTGTTCCGTTATTGTGGTACGTCGACCCGCGTTCGGGTCATCTATAGGGGCTTGTTATAGCATAACCACAGGATGCGATCACCTTGCATTGTGTGCTGCTTCGGGTTTGAATTACGGGTAGAATAGCCGGTTTTCAACCACACACGTGTTTACATGGAATCTTCGATGTTAAAAATCTTTAATACAATGACGCGCCAGAAAGAGGAATTTAAACCTATCCATGCCGGGGAAGTCGGCATGTACGTGTGTGGTATTACGGTTTACGATCTCTGTCACATTGGCCATGGCCGTACTTTTGTCGCCTTCGACGTGGTGTCACGCTACCTGCGTTTTCTGGGCTACACCCTGAAATACGTGCGTAATATCACCGACATCGACGACAAAATCATCAAGCGCGCTAATGAAAACGGCGAAAGCTTTGTTGCGCTGGTCGATCGCATGATCGTCGAGATGCACAAAGATTTCGACGCCCTGAATATTCAGCGCCCGGACAGCGAGCCGCGCGCGACCCACCATATTCACGAAATCATCGAGATCACCGAAAAGCTGATCGCTCGCGGTCATGCCTACGTTGCCGACAACGGTGACGTGATGTTCTCGGTGCCGACGGATCCAACCTACGGTTCGCTTTCCCGTCAGGATCTGGATCAGCTCCAGGCCGGCGCGCGCGTTGACGTGGTTGACGTGAAGCGTAACCCGATGGACTTCGTGCTGTGGAAAATGTCCAAAGAGGGCGAGCCAAGCTGGCCATCACCGTGGGGCGAAGGCCGCCCGGGCTGGCACATTGAATGTTCCGCGATGAACTGCAAGCAGCTGGGCAAGCACTTCGACATTCACGGCGGCGGTTCGGACCTGATGTTCCCGCACCACGAAAACGAAATCGCGCAGTCCACCTGCGCCCACGGTGGCGAGTACGTTAACTACTGGATGCACTCCGGGATGGTAATGGTTGACCGCGAGAAGATGTCTAAATCGCTGGGTAACTTCTTCACCGTGCGCGACGTGCTGAAGTATTACGACGCGGAAACCGTGCGCTACTTCCTGATGTCCGGCCACTATCGCAGCCAGCTGAACTACAGCGAAGAGAACCTGAAGCAGGCGCGCTCGGCGCTGGAGCGTCTGTACACCGCGCTGCGCGGGACCGACAGGTCTGTTCCTGCTGCAGGTGGCGAAGCGTTCGAAGCTCGCTTTGTTGAGGTGATGAACGACGACTTCAACACCCCTGAAGCGTACTCCGTGCTGTTCGACATGGCGCGCGAAGTGAACCGCCTGAAGTCAGAAGATATGGCCGCGGCGAATGCGCTGGCATCCCATCTGCGTAAGCTCTCCTCCGTGCTCGGCCTGCTGGAGCAGGATCCGGACGCGTTCCTGCAGAGCGGTGCGCAGGCGGACGACGGTGAAGTGGCGGAAATTGAAGCGTTGATTAAAGCGCGTCTGGAAGCGCGTCAGGCCAAAGACTGGGCGGCGGCAGATGCGGCGCGTAACCGTCTGACCGAGATGGGCATCATTCTGGAAGATGGCCCGCAGGGCACCACCTGGCGCCGTAAGTAAGTCCGGTGCGCGCTGATGCCCTCACCCCAGCCCTCTCCCACAGGGAGAGGGTGCAAACACTAAAAACGGCAACTTGAGTTGCCGTTTTGCTTTTACCTCCGTCTCCACCACAGCAACCCCATCAGCACGACTCCCGGCAGCCACACCCACAGCAGTTCTGAAACGATCACCTTGTGCCCGTACGGCGTGGTATAGCGCGACAGCGCAAACGGCGCGACCTTAATGACCTGCCATGGCGCAAAGAAGCGTTCATCTGACCACGGCCACAGCCAGCCGACGCCTTTCCCGCCCGTGGTAATCGAATCCAGCAGGCTGTGCGACAGCAATGACACGGTTAAAAACAGCCAGCACCGCGTCAGGCTGGCCCGGAACCATCGTCGGCCGATCAGCACGCAGAGTATCGGCACTACAAACGCGAACAGCAGGGAGTGGGTAAAGCCGCGATGGCCGAAAACATTGCCGTACGCGACGCCGAACTTGAACGCCAGCACGTCGGCATCCGGCAGCATGGCGAGGACAATCCCGGCAAACAGCAGGCGGGGAGGAATCACTTTGGTTCCGAGGCCTAAGCCCAGACAAAGCGGAACAGCGGCGTGCGTAATAACGGTAGGCATTGCGATTATCCATGGCAAATCATGGAAATATAGCAGCAATCCCGCGCCGGCAGACCCGCGTCAAATTCTTATTTTTACGCCGACTCGCGTGCGATAAGCTGCCCGGAAAGCGTAATGCGCTGGGTTTGCAGCGTCGGCTCCTTCAGCGTGCGAATAATCAGCCCGGCAGCCTGACGCCCGGTCTCTTCGCTGGCGGACGACACGTAGGTGAATGACGGCGAGGTGAGGTTAACGTGGAGCATATCTTCGAAACCGACCAGCGCGACCTGCTGTGTTAAAAACACATCTTTGCCCACCGTTCGTCCGACCTGATGAATACCGGAGATGGAGCCGATCATGGCATCCGGCGAGTGGCAGAGCAGGGCGGTGATGGTGTTGTTTTTTTCCAGCAGCTGGCGGGTGGCGAAACCCGCGGCCAGGGTGTCATCGCTGCAGGCCGGAGAGTATTCGTCCCGCCAGACCAGCCCGTTTTGCGTCATCGCGCTGCGAAAACCGAGCAGGCGCTGCTCGCGGATAAGGCAGCCTTCACGTCCGCCAATGTAGGCGATATTGCGATGGCCGCGCTCGATAAGATAACGCACCGCCAGATTTGCCGCCTGACGGTTATCGCGCATCACCAGATTGCATTTTTCATCCAGCAGCGACTGAGAGACCACCACCAGCGGCAGCGGGCAGCGGCGAATCTGTTCCGGCAGGGTGGATGTGCGGGTATCCGAGGCCAGATAGATAACCCCGGCGACGCCCTGCTGCTTAAACGACAGCAGGCAGCGCTCAAGATGGTCATGGTCGTTCAGGGGTTGGCCGAGAAAAACCATATACCCCTGTTTTTCAAGATCCTGGACGATACTCGCCATCACCTTGATGGAGAAACTGTCGCTAAAGTCACGGAGGATCAGGCCAATCAGATTGGACGTATTGGCGCGGAGGTTGGCAGCGGCAACGTTATGAACATAGCCCAGCGTATTGATGGCAGCGTTGACCTTCTCGATCGTTGCCTCTGAGATTTTCCCTTTCTGGCGCAAAACCAGCGAGACGGTTGAGACCGATACGCCCGCGTGCTTTGCGACATCAATAATGCTGACTTTCTTCAAAACCGCTCCCTGAAATTCACCGATTATCAGTCAGATACGACAATGCGTCTCCCAGACTACAGGAGACGCGTCGTTCAGGCATCTTATTATTTGCCGATCATGGTGGACATGGTCTGGGCGATAAACTGTGCTCTGGCACCGAAAATCACCTGAATACCGTTGTCGCCGACGAAGACCACGCCGCGCGCGCCGAGTCCGTTCAGGCCGTCCTTATCGACCACCTCGCTTTTTGCCACTTCCAGGCGAAGGCGGGTGATACAGGCGCCGACGGAGTCGATGTTGTGCGCCCCGCCCAGCAGGGAGATGATCTCGGTCGCGAGTTCTGAATCAGACTTATCATCCGCGTTGGCGGTCACTTCAGTGCGGCCCGGCGTTTTCACGTCGAAACGACGGATCACAAAGCGGAACGTGAAGTAATAAATCAGGCCCATTGGAATGCCGATGATAATCGCATTCAGGAAGTTGGTCTTGTAGCCGTTAAAGGACGGCAGGATCCCGAATGACAGATAGTCGATAAAGCCCGCGGAGAACGACTTGGCGATATGCGCATGCAGCAGATACATGGTCATGTAGGCCAGGCCCGCCATGATGGCGTTAAAGACGTACAGAATCGGCGCCACGAAGATAAAGGTAAACTCGACCGGTTCGGTAATCCCCGTCAGGAAGCAGGTCAGCGCCGCAGAGAACAGAATACCGGCCGCGATTTTCTTATTCTTCGTATGGGCTTCGTGATACATCGCCAGGCACGCGGCGGGCAGCGCGAACAGCATCAGCGGGAATTCGCCCTGCATGAATTTACCGGCATTCTGGTAGGTGTCGCTGCTGAAGGACTTCACACCTTCTTCCAGCATCTTGAACCAGATGGTCTGGTCGCCGTGGATCACCTGTCCTGCCTGGGTGGTGTAATCCCCGAACGAATACCAGAAGGACGGATACCAGATGTGGTGCAGGCCGAGCGGGATCAGCGCGCGCTCTACCAGACCGAAGATAAAGGTCGACGCCGCCTGATTATCGCCGTTAACCACCACGGAGAGCGCGTCGATACCGGCCTGGATATGCTGCCACACGTACGGCAGCAGCAGCCCCATCAGGAACGACAGAAACGCCGTTGCAATGGCCACGAAGCGCTTGCCGGAGAAGAAGCCCAGGAACTCCGGCAGCTGCATGGTGTGGAAGCGGTTATAGCACCAGGCCGCGAGAATACCGCAGATTAGGCCACCGAAGACGCCCATCTGCAGCGTTGGGATGCCGACCACCATGGCGTATTTCCCGCCCTGGGAGGCCATTTCCGGCGTGATGCTCAGCACGGTGCTGATGGTGATATTCGTGACAAACACCGACACCGCCGCAGAAAGCGCCGCGATGCCGGATTCTGACGCCAGACCCACGGCGGAGCCAATGGCAAACAGCATCGGCAGGTTATCAAAAATAACCCCGCCCGCGTTCATCATCAGCGGCAGATGGAACTTATCGCCGAAGGCCAGCAGCAGGCCCGCAGCGGGAAGCAGTGAAATTGGCAGCATTAAGGCGCGACCAATCATCGATAACTTAGACAGCGATTTAACAAACCCTGATATCAGACTCATGCTGATTTCCCCCGAGTAGCGCTTTTTTGGCGCTGTTATTGTAAGTAGAACGTTTTAGTAGAACGTTCTACTTATCGTGGGCAAAGAGTGAAAAACGCGCAACTGAATTTTCACGTTTCAACAGATGAAGAAGTGATTATTTGAAGTTGATCGATAAATAACCGCGATGGGTGTGAGGGGATTTTTTATCCCTCTCCCTGTGGGAGAGGGTTAGGGTGAGGGCATCAGACGGCTCAGGCCGTAACGGTTACGCTCTGTCCTTCAAAGCTCACGGTCTGACCCGCGACAATCTTGCAGCGCTTGCGCGTTTCTACCACGCCGTCGACTTTTACCAGCCCGTCGGCGATAACGATTTTCGCCTGCGCGCCGCTTTCGCTCCAGCCTTCCAGCTTAAGCAGATCGCACAGCTCAACGTGCGGGTGTTTACCTAATGAAAAAGTCGCCATCTTACGCGTCCTCTACGTCGTGATATTCTTCGCACGCCTGCAGCGTATTCTGAATCAGCGTTGCTACGGTCATCGGGCCTACGCCGCCCGGTACGGGGGTAATGTAAGACGCGCGCGCGGCGGCATCTTCGTACACCACGTCGCCGACCACTTTGCCGTTTTCCAGACGGTTAATCCCGACGTCCACGACAATCGCGCCCTCTTTGATCCACTCGCCCGGAATAAAGCCCGGCTTGCCGACCGCGACGATCAGCAGATCGGCGTTCTCGACGTGGTGACGCAGGTTTTTGGTGAAGCGGTGGGTCACGGTGGTGGTGCAGCCGGCCAGCAGCAGCTCCATGCTCATCGGGCGGCCCACGATGTTGGACGCACCGATAACCACGGCGTTCAGACCGTAGGTGTCGATGTTATAGCGCTCCAGCAGCGTCACAATGCCGCGCGGCGTACACGGGCGCAGACGCGGCGCGCGCTGGCACAGGCGGCCAACGTTGTACGGATGGAAACCATCCACGTCTTTATCCGGTGCAATACGCTCCAGCACCTTCACGTTGTCGATACCCGCCGGCAGCGGCAGCTGAACCAGAATACCGTCGATCTCTTTATCGGCATTCAGGGTGTCAATAAGTTCCAGCAGCTCTGCTTCGCTGGTGGTTTCCGGCAAATCGTAAGAGCGGGAGACGAAGCCCACCTCTTCACACGCTTTGCGCTTGCTGCCGACATAAATCTGCGATGCCGGGTTGCTGCCAACCAGCACAACGGCCAGCCCGGGGGCGCGTTTTCCGGCAGCTTTACGCGCCTTCACTTTTTCCGCGACCTCAGAGCGCACCTGCTGCGCAATCGTTTTACCGTCAATAATCTTTGCTGCCATCAGAGAGAAGATTCCGTCTGTAACGTTTGAAAGGGGGGATGGCGTGTATTTTGTCAGAAGCGAGCGTCGCTGTCAGTCACCCTTTACGCGTTTTTATCAGTGAGACGCAAAAACCCTTCTTAGGGGATGGTCAATTTCTTAGGCGGTATTAGGATGTGACCTGGCGAAATGGCAGCGTTTTGACATATTTAAAAAACGCGTCCTGAGCTACTTTGTCTCCTCCGAAATAAGCTTTCAATTAATCAATTGAACGTATTTCTTATTCCCGATTATTCGCGGGAAGGGTTATTTACATTTTAAAGGAATAGACATGAAACTCAGCAACATTGCTTCTACTGTTATTGCTACTTTGGCCCTGGTTGCAGGTGCCGCAAATGCAGCAGATCCTGCTGCGCCGGTTTCCGTTAATGGCGGTACCGTACATTTTAAAGGTGAGCTGGTTAATGCGGCTTGTTCAGTAAATACTGATTCTTCCGAGCAGACCGTTAATCTGGGCCAGTATCGTACCGCGAAATTTACCAAAGTGGGCGACACCACCTCTAATATTCCATTCAATATTGAACTGAATGATTGCGATCCGCTGGTTGCCAAAACTGCTGCTGTTGCGTTCACCGGTCAGATCGACCCAACCGACAAAACCCTGCTGGCCGTGACCTCCGGTAACAACGACAACACCGCGAAAGGCGTGGGTATTGAGATCCTCGACAGCAAATCCAGCGTTCTGACCCCAGACGGTGCGACCTTCTCTGCTGCGCAGACGCTGATCGAAGGGACCAACACCCTGAAGTTCACCGCACGTTACAAATCAACGGCTGCCACCACTGAGCCAGGCCAGGCGAACGCTGACGCCACCTTCGTAATGAAATACGAGTAATTCCTCCGCACAGGGATGTTCAGGCCTCACGGACGAGGCCCGTCATACGCAAATGCCAGGAACGAAGGATGACAAGGACTGGAACACTACTGCTGTTAACCCTTGCGATGGCTTGTCCGGCATCGGCGCATACCGTGGTGATCGAAGGTGGCAAGGTTCATCTCCGGGGTGAACTGGTGAACGGCGGCTGCGCCGTGGCGCCCGACAGCCAGAATATGCGCATCGACATGGGGCAGTACCGAACCAATTCATTTTCCGGTGTGGGCAGTTTTTCCACGGTTAACGTGCCTTTTACCGTGCGGCTGCTGGACTGCAGCGTTGATGTTTCGCGCACCGTGGGCATCCAGTTTCAGGGCGTGACGCCCGCAGAAGATCCGCAGGTCTTTCTGGCGACATCGCGGCCGGGTGAAACACCTGTCAGCAGCGGCGTGGGGCTGGCGCTCTTTGACGAACAGCAGCGTCAGATTATCCCAAACGCCACGGCCGTCAGCTGGCTGCCGATCGATACCCGCGAGCTCGCGTTCCATTTTAGCGCCCGCTATCGGGCTATTTCCGAACACCTCGAGCCAGGCAAAATTCAGTCGGATGTCTGGTTTACGTTGATTTATCCATAACACCTGCGAACTCATTATTAAAGGTACGGTTGTGATGAATACCCTAATTAAACCAGGACTTTTTTTATCGTTTATTTTGATGATGGTTTCTGCCTGCGCAAATGCTTCCGGCGGTATTGCGCTGGGGGCCACGCGCGTTATTTATCCCGCAGAGGCAAAGCAAACGTCGCTGGCGATCACCAACAGCAACAAACAGGAACGCTATTTAATTAACGCGTGGATCGAAAATGCGAGCGGGCAAAAAGAAAAAACCTTTGCTGTCACTCCGCCCCTGTTTGTCAGCGAGCCGAACAGTGAAAACACGCTGCGTATTATTTACGCCGGGCCGGCGCTGCCAGCCGATCGCGAATCGCTCTTTTACATGAACGTGAAGGCGATCCCATCGGTGAACAAAGCGAAAACGGAAAACAATAACGTGCTGCAGCTGGCGATCCTCTCACGCATCAAGCTGTTTGTGCGCCCGAACAACCTGGCGATGCAGCCGGAAGAGGCGCTTTCCCAGCTGCGGTTTGAGCGCGCGGGCAGCCATCTCAAAGTCAGCAACGCTTCCCCGTATTACATCACCCTCGTCAATCTGAAGATGGGCGGGCAGACGCTGGAAAACCTGATGGTTGCGCCGAAAAGCTCGGCACAGCAGGTGCTGCCAGCCGGTGCCAGCGGCACGCTTTCCTGGCAGAGCGTGAATGACTACGGTGCTATCACCCCGGCGCGTAGCGTTAACCTGTGAGCAGAGTCAGGGCGATGAAAAACCACCAGGGACGTTACTGCCCGGTTGCACTGGCGCTGATGGCTGCGCTCTGGCCGCAGGCTGGCTGGAGCGAAAGTTATTTCAACCCGGCCTTTTTGTCCGACGACGCCGCCAGCGTGGCGGATTTGTCGCGTTTTGAACAAGGACACCAGCAGGCACCCGGCGTTTATCGCGTGGATATCTGGCGTAACGATGAGTTTATCGGTACCCAGGACGTGCGTTTCGAGCAGGCCGAGAACACGCCGCCGGTAGCGGGCGGTTTATCGGCCTGTATTACGCGCGCGATGCTCGATCGCTTTGGCGTCAACGTCGCGGCGTTTCCCGAGCTGGCTAAGGTGCAGGGCGACACCTGCGTTCCGTTGACCACGGCCATACCCGGCAGCGAAACGGCTTTCAACTTTGCCTCACAGCGTCTGGACGTCAGCCTGCCTCAGGTGGCGTTGCAAAACAGCGCCCGGGGCTACATTCCGCCCGAACAGTGGGATGAAGGCATTCCCGCCGCGCTGGTGAACTACAGCTTCACCGGTAACCGGGGAAGCGAAGACGACAGCTATTACCTCAACCTGCAAAGCGGGTTGAACTATGGCGCCTGGCGTTTACGTAACAACGGCGCATGGCGGTACACGCAGAATAACGGGCAGCGGCACAGCGAGTGGCAGAATATTGGCACCTGGGCGCAGCGCACCGTCATCCCGCTTAAAAGCGAACTGGTGCTGGGCGACAGCAATACCGGGAATGACGTCTTCGACAGCATGGGTTTTCGCGGCGGACGGCTTTTCTCGTCTGACAGCATGTACCCGGACAGCCTGCAGGGCTACGCGCCGACCGTGCGCGGGATCGCCCGTACGCCCGCCAAAGTGGTGGTTCGCCAGAACGGATACGTTATCTATCAAAGCTACGTCCAGCCTGGCGCATTTGCCATTACCGATCTTAACCCGACCTCCTCAAGCGGTGACCTGGAAGTCACGGTCGAAGAGAAAGACGGCACCCAGCAGCGCTATATCGTGCCGTACTCCACCGTCCCGCTCCTGCAGCGCGAAGGTCGCTGGAAGTACGACCTCGTCGCGGGGGATTACCGCAGCGGGAACAGCGATCAGGACACACCGTTCTTCACCCAGGGCACCCTGGTTACCGGTCTTGCCAACGGTTACACGCTCTACGGCGGTACGCAGCTGGCGTCACGCTATACCGCGGTGGCCGTCGGGGCCGGGAAAAACCTGGGCGACTGGGGCGCGGTCTCGCTCGATATCACCCACGCCCGCAGCCAGCTCGCGGACGACAGCAAGCATGAAGGGCAGTCTCTGCGCTTCCTCTACGCGAAATCCCTTAACGGCTTCGGCACCAACTTCCAGCTGCTGGGCTATCGCTACTCCACAAAAGGGTTTTACACCCTCGACGATGTCGCCTGGCGCTCAATGGAGGGCTATCAGTATGCGGATAGCCAGAACGATAACGATGTGCCGGACGTGCAGAGCTATCACAACCTGACGTGGAATAAAAAAGGCCGCTTCCAGCTCAACGTTTCTCAGTCGCTGGGGGACTACGGCTCGGTCTATATCTCCGGCAGCGAGCAGACCTACTGGGGAACAGACGAGACGAACCTCTGGTACCAGCTGGGCTACGCGGGCGGCGTGAAGGGGATCAACTACTCCGTCTCGTGGTCGTGGAACAAATCCGTTGGGATAGACGGCACCGATCGGATCGCGTCGTTTAACGTCTCCGTGCCGTTCAGCCTCTTTACCCGTCAGGGCTATCGCCGGGACAGCGCGATTGACCGCGCCTACGCTACGGCATCCGCCAGTCGAAACAGCGATGGCGACACAAGCTGGCAAACCGGCGTCAGCGGAACGCTGTTGGAGGACCGCAACCTGAACTACAGCGTGACCCAGGGACACGCCAGCACCAACGGCTCAAGCGGAAGCGCCAGCGCCAACTGGCAGGCGACCTACGGCACGCTGGGCGTGGGCTACAACTATTCCCGCGATCAGCACGATCTCAACTGGCAGCTCTCCGGCGGGGTGGTCGGCCACGCCGACGGCGTGACCTTCAGCCAGCCGCTGGGCGACACCAACGTGCTGATCAAAGCGCCGGGGGCATCGGGCGTCAGTATTGAAAACCAGACCGGGGTGAAAACCGACTGGCGAGGCTACGCGGTCATGCCGTATGCCACCGTCTATCGCTACAACCGCGTGGCGCTGGATACCAACACCATGAGCAACAACACCGATATCGAAAACAACGTGAGCAGCGTGGTGCCGACCAAAGGCGCGCTGGTACGCGCCAGCTTTGATACCCGCATTGGCGTGCGCGCCCTGCTGACGGTGATGCGCGGCAACCAGCCGGTGCCGTTCGGCGCGGTGGTGCGTGAGACCAAAAGCGGCGTCACCAGCATGGTGGGGGATGACGGACAAATATACCTGAGTGGGCTGCCGCTGGAAGGCGAACTGCTGATCCAGTGGGGCGACGGGGCGCAGTCCCAGTGTCGCGCACCTTACAGCTTGTCTGAACAGAGCCTGCAACAGGCAATCACACTTAAGGGGATCAGCTGTGATTAAAACTCAACTCTTTGCCTTGTCGCTGCTGGCGCTACTGCCCGCGACAAACGCATTAGCGACCGTGTGCGTCAATGAAAAAGGCGTGCCGACGGAAGTGCATTACGACCTGACGGATAAATTCAACAGCTCGAATAACCAGATTGGGCAGGTCGTGACGCTCAGCGAGAAATCGCAGTGGGTAGGGGTGAATGCCGTCTGCCCTAAGGGCACGACCGGGAATACCACCAAGCGCAGCTATGTGACCGATTATCCGGTAACGGGGACCAGCGATGGCTACCAGTATCTGAAGCTTAATGACTATCTGGACGGGGCGATGAAAATTACGGACAGCTTTGCTGGCGTATTTTATCCGCCAAAAAGCTATATCCAGATGGGGAGCCATCCTAACGTCTCCAAAAACAAACCGTTTGGCGTTCAGGACTCCAGCCTGGTCTTCCGTCTTAAGGTGACCCGGCGTTTTATCAACATGGTGGTGATCCCGCGTGCCACCATGTTCCGCGTTTACGTCACCACCACCTCCTCCGATCCGCTCACCACGCCGGTCTATACCATTAGCTACAGCGGAACCATTCAGGTGCCGCAAAGCTGCGCCATCAATGCCGGTAACGTGGTGGAGTTTGATTTCGGCGACATTGGCGCCTCCTTGTTCAGCAAGGCGGGCGTGGGTAACAAGCCGGAGGGGGTCTCATCGCAAAGCAAAACCATCGCCATCAAATGCACCAACGTGGAGGCGAACGCCATGCTGACTATGCGCGTCGAGGCGGAAAAGGTCTCTGATAATGTGCTGGTATCGGATAACCCGGATGTGGGGTTCATCATTGCCAACGAGAGCGGGGCGCCGCTGACGCCCAACAACCTGACAAGCAAAATTCCGTTCCGTCTCGACGACAGCGCGCAGGCGCAGGTGGGGATCCGGGTCTGGCCGGTGAGCGTGACGGGCAATAAGCCGGCGGAAGGGCGCTTCACCTCGCGCGGGTATTTGCGCGTGGATTACGACTAAGGAGCCGATATGCGAAACGGGATCCGTTTTCTCACCGTAGCGCTCTTTGCGCTTTGCACCCAGGCTCAGGCGGACACCGCGTTGGGCGAGATTAACATTCGGCTCTACGGCAATATCGTCGATTTTACCTGCGTTGCCGAGGGCAGCGACAGTGACAAGGCCGTCCCGCTGGGCACCTGGCCCACGAAACAGCTCAGCACCACCGGAAGCCGCACGCAGCCTATGCCGTTTACGCTGAAGCTGACCGGCTGCCCGCCGGGCGCGGCGTCCATTACGTTTTCGGGTAAAGCTGATGGGAGCAATAGCGGCTTGCTGGCGCTGAATGACGCCAGTACTGCAAGCCATGTCGCCGTTGAGATCAGGGATGCGGATAAAACGCGCCTGGCGCTTCAGCAGGCCAGCCAGCCGGTCTCGGTTGACGCACAGGGAAATGCGACGCTGTCGTTTTATGCCAATTATATTGCCACTGCCGATAACCCTCAGCCCGGACGGGCTGATGCGGATGCCACATTCATGATTAATTATAATTAGCACTGACCGCACTCCCTGCAGCTCAGATAAGCTGCAGGGAGTGAATTCAGGTTATAGCAGCTCGTGAGCTTTGGCGTAATCAATTAATTCCACGATGCTTTGCACACCCAGCTTGGAATAAATATTGGATTTATGCGCGCTAATGGTCTTGTTGCTTAATAGTAGCTGTTCAGCTATTTCCTTGTTGGATAATCCATTCGCCAGATACCGTAATACCGTGACCTCGCGATTCGATAATGGCATATCTACTGCCATCCCTTTCCCGGAACCCAAATGGTTTATAAAGTTCAACGTCTCCGACGGGAAAAAGGAATAGCCCATCAGAATCATTTCTACGGCGTTGTAGATCTCACCCAAATCTTTTCGTTTACTGACGAAGCCATTTGCCCCGGCGCGAATGGCGCGACCTGCGTAAAACAACTCTGATTTAGACGAGAGGAACAGAACCTTAATGTTTTTGTTTAAGTTCCTGATTCTCTTTAGTAAAGAGAAGGCATCCGTGCCCGTGAGTTCAATGTCAAGGATCACCAGATCGATAGGGTGATTGCGGATACAGTCAAGGACTTCATGGCTATCGCCAGACTTGAGCTTGACTGCGATATTCTTATTTTTCTGTAGCAGGACTTCTATCGACATTCTGACGATAGGATGTTCGTCCATAATGATAACGGATGCCGGTTTCATTTTTAATGCCTCAGATTGTTAAAAGCGTTATACAGAGTTTGGTAAAACTCTCGAAATGCCGGAAGGATATAATGTGCAGATCCCTGTACCGTAGTATTTCCCTGGGAAGAGCGAAAGCATCCTTGTTTACGTAATGAAAAGAACTATGCCTCAGCGCGGTCATCTCATTAGGCTGGTGTTGGCAAAAAGGTTTTTCTTATTCAGATTTGATACGCATCTTATTATACAGGGTAAGTTTTTTCCGAAAACCCTGTAAATTAATATGAGGGTATTGGTTTGTATTATCTTCTGGATATGAATCGCTATTTTTTTAAAAATAGCGGAAATATCCTGTTATCCCATTTACTGCATATTTTCATCTTTATGTAATAACAAAAAATAACAGATATCGCTGTATGTTGATTAATTGTTAACAAAAATACGCCTGTTTTTAAGTTGCGAACCCGCAAAGATGAGGTTAAAAATTGCCCTCGCAGGCCGTCAGACCTTCATCCGAAAGTGCTTACGTTGACCAGGACAACGGCGTCTGATGCACAGGAGAACATGCTACCCGCTTCGCTTTTTACTCCTGGCTGTTGTCGCTAAGCTGCTTGTTTTTACATCATTATCATCTTGTTAACGCCTTCTGCATTCACTTAACGGATGGAGGAAAGTGCTGCCGTTCCGTTAATCTGTGGCATTTCACAAGGTTCACGCCCATAAATTAGGAATAGTTATAATTTCGAGTTTATTGTTAAAAATTAACATTTTTGCAACGCAAGTGGTAAGTAATTTCCTAAACCGCTTTAGGAAATAAGGGGTTAGGAGGTGAGTGAAAACGTGCAGTCTGAGAGGTTATTAAGAAGATGGAGCAATTCCTGGCGATGGCTTAGACCCAGCTTTAGGAGAATGCAGCTGAGACGATAGATAATGCGGCTATAGGGGCGATTCTGCATAAGGGCAATCTGACGCAATGTCTTGCCCCGGGAAAGCTCCTGCAGGATGGGCCATTCGTTTCGCGAGAACCAGTCTTTCTCGGTACCCAGCGGAGGTAGGGTATCCAACAGGCTGTGCTGGAGCGCAGCGGCGTTCAGCTGACGTTCGAGCACATGAAAGGGACCCGCCGCTTTGCAGAAGAGGCGGGTGTCGTAATTATCGGCCCGGACCAACAGCCAGGGCGTCAGGAACGGAGGAAACAGGCTATGCCGTCTCAACTGATCCAGTTTCTCCAGAAGGCCCGTGGATCGGCTTTCAATATCCACGACCAGACGGGCTGAAGGCCACTGGGTCTGAGCGATAAGGGCGTCGTCCAGCGTGGCGTAGTCGCAGCAGCTGCTCAGGGGAAACTGCCCGTTGAGAAAACCGGTGCGCAGGTAGTGATCCTCCGTCACCAGAAGGATAAACGGGGCGTCGGTTTTGCGGGGCTGGCTGATAGACTGGCTCAAAAATTCGAGCCGGTCGAAAAAGGGGGGAGCAAAAGGTGAGCGCGTAAATCCCAGTGCATCACTTCCTGTACGCCGCCGCCGGTAACGGCGCACTGTCATTCGCATGGTCTCCCTCCTGGAAATGGCTTTTTAATCCTCCGGCCATGTCCAGGACGGCCAGTAATATCCCTGGCCGAGGTCTGCGCCTGCCTGCAGTGCCCAGGTACGATCGCGTTCAGTCTCAATACCTTCAATAAGCACTTTCCCGGCAAGCTGAAAGCAAAGGGAAACCAGTTGCCTCAGCGCAGGGGTGTCGCGTAAACGCCAGAATGCTTCCTTATCTATTTTGATGCCGCTTAACGGGAGTCGGCAGGATAAAAACGACTGCACTGTGACGTCATCCACGTCATCAAGCCAGATTGCATGTCCCTGTCTGCTAAGTTGCCGCAAATTTTGAACGACATGCTGCTTCTCAACGAGGGGCAGCGCTAAAAAGGACGCGAGATCGACAATCTCAATATTGAGCGACACGTCTGGCAACCGGATAAGTCGCTGAAAAGAGGCTGTCTCTGTCAGGACGGTTATCGGCAGATTAATAAAAAGATTATGACCGTGCGGCGCATTTTTTAACGCGGCAAGCTGCGCTTCAAGCAGCGCTATCGACCAGTCTGCGGACCGTTCGCAAAAAAAGTCTTCGCTGTGCCGCGTGTCGGACAGAACGCTTAGTACCTCCACGCCAACCTGGCGCAAGGAGGAAAGGGCGACGATGGGCTCAAGCTTAATGCCGACGATGTCCTGCGAAATGTACTGTAACCGGGGGGGCGTATCGATCAGGTTTTGCGCTGTCACTCCATTGTCCTGTTGTCTGCCAGCCTCCAGGCGGCCGGGATACCTGACTCTAGTGTGACGAGCTGACGTTCAGGAAAACAGCAGGCGTTACTTAAATGCAACTAAGCCTTTTCGCAGCGCCAAATTTTACGGTGAAACAGGGCGAAATGTTGAGAAAATAGCCGTATTTACAATCGGCTAGCGGTAATTGCCGTGGAAAACGGAAAAGGCATTGACTCACCTGCCATTGACCGTATAATTCTTCGCGTTTCACCACCGCGAAGTACACGCATATCAGTGCGCCCTTAGCTCAGTTGGATAGAGCAACGGCCTTCTAAGCCGTAGGTCGTAGGTTCGAATCCTACAGGGCGTGCCATTTCATTTCATAGAGTACGCCTCCTTCACATCCTCTGATTTCCGTTGTGGGACATATTTGGGACATCGCCCCTAACATTTACCGGTCAAGAAGGACATTTATGTGGTATCTACTCGCAACTTCGCTTGCCGCACTTTCCCTTAATAAAAGCCTCGCTTATCTGATGCTGGGATTAACGGCATTTCTCGGCTGGAAACAGGGCATTCTTGACGCCCCGGCGCTGCTGGTTATTGCATCAATTGTTGTTGGCTGGTCTGCTGTTGAATGGCTACGTAATAAAAATAATAAATATACATATCTGGTCGAAGGCCTGTGCGTGGTCATCGCCGTTGCCCTGGTTTTGCATGTGATCCCGGGCTTCCATAACCCCAAAGTGCTGGATGCTGTCGTCGTTGGTCCGCAAAGCATACCGTTCAGTATGTACTTTAATATGGACAAGGCAGTGGTGCCTTTCTTTTTAATTACGTGCATGCCAACGTTATTCGTAGCAAAGCCCCTCTATCAAGCTGGCAAGGTCGGCTGGGGAATATTGGTTCTTGCGATACCCGCGCTGTTACTTCTGGCTGTTGCGTTGGGCGGACTTAGAATTGAGCCGCATGCGCCAGAATGGTTCGCTCAATTTGCCCTTGCGAATATTTTCTTCGTCTCTTTGGCCGAGGAAGCCTTGTTCAGAGGCTACCTGCAGCAACGCTTGTCCCGGATTATTCATCCTGTTGTCGCGCTGTTGATTGCCTCAGTCATCTTTGGGCTGATGCATTATAGCGGCGGTTTATTACTGATCATTTTTGCCAGCCTCTCCGGCATTATTTACGGCCTGGCGTGGATGTGGAGCGGTAAGCTCTGGGTTGCAACGTTATTCCATTTTGGCCTGAACTGCGTGCATTTATTGCTCTTCACCTATCCGATGTATGCCCCCCACGCTGCGATGTGATGCGTTTTTAAATAGTCGCCTAATAATTTGGCTACCTCTGAATAAACATAAAAAGCCCCAAAATATCGGGGCTTTTTTATATATGCCGGGCGCGTAAATAACAAATTTCACTTCGCGGGAGAATGAATAGAAGGCTAATGAATTTCATTGCTGGCAGACTTAAGGTTTTCTTAATATAAATATTTTCTCGGATTAAAATCTGGTTTTTTATTTTTACAAACTCCGCAATAAAGAATTTTTACACTTTAACGTTTAAACTCGATTGATACTAATTATCATTAGCGTTGTTGTATGCTTTAATCCTGTCCCACAAAGCTATGAGTCGTTAATCCCGTTGGTCTATTAAGGATATGTTCATGAATTCTCGCCTGCTGTCCTGCTTCTCGCTTGCCTTGTTGTCTTCATCACTTTTCCTTTCTACACAATCGGTTGCGGCCGATAACAACGAAGGCATCGTTGTTTATAACGCGCAGCACGAAAACCTGGTGAAGTCGTGGGTTGACGGTTTTACTAAAGAAACCGGCATTAAGGTCACTCTGCGTAATGGTGATGACAGCGAGCTGGGTAACCAGCTGGTTCAGGAAGGCAGCGCGTCACCGGCAGACGTGTTCCTGACGGAGAACTCGCCGTCAATGGTGCTGGTGGATAACGCCAACCTGTTTGCGCCGCTGGATGCAGACACCCTGAAGCAGGTACCGGCAGAATATCGTCCGGCGCACGGTCGCTGGATCGGCATCGCGGCCCGCAGCACGGTATTTGTGTATAACCCGGAAAAACTGAACGAACAGCAGCTGCCTAAATCGCTGATGGATCTGGCTAAGCCCGAGTGGAAAGGCCGCTGGGCGGCATCTCCGTCAGGCGCGGATTTCCAGGCCATCGTGAGCGCCATGCTGGCGCTGAAAGGCGAGAAGGCCACCCTGGAATGGCTCAAGGCGATGAAAGCCAATTTCGTTGCCTATAAAGGCAACAGCACCGTGATGAAAGCGGTCAATGCCGGTCAGATTGATGGCGGCGTGATTTATCACTACTACCGTTTTGTCGATCAGTCCAAAACCGGTGAAAACAGCAAAAACACCCAGCTCTACTACTTCAAACATCAGGATCCGGGCGCGTTTGTGAGCCTCTCTGGCGGCGGCGTGCTGGCATCCAGCAAGCACAAAGCGCAGGCGCAGGCCTTCATCAAATACATTACCGGTAAAGAAGGCCAGGAAAGCCTGCGTACCAACAACGCCTTTGAATATGCAGTGGGCGTGAACGCGGCCTCAAACCCGAAACTGGTCCCGCTGAAAGATCTTGATGCACCGAAAGTTGAACCTTCAACGCTTAACAGTAAAAAAGTTATCGAGCTGATGACGCAAGCCGGCCTGCTGTGATCCTGAGAGTAAAGTAAACGTCTTATGTCTGGTCTGAGTCTCGACATCGGAAAAAACAGAGTGCAGGAGCCTGCCCGCAGGCGTCCTGCACTGCCGATGGTTGCGTTAGCTGTGTTGTTTTCATTAATGGCGCTTCTGCCTTTGGGTTTTATCATTGCCATTGGCATTGAGACCGGCTGGGAAACCATTAAGGCGCTGGTGTTTCGCCCGCGTGTTGCTGAGCTGCTCAGCAACACGCTGTGGCTGACGGCTTTAGCGGTTCCTCTGTGTATCGTGACGGGCGTGGCAATCGCCTGGCTCACGGAGCGCACGCAGCTTGCCGGGCGAGGGATCTGGTCTGCACTGGCGGTCGCCCCGCTGGCGATCCCCGCGTTTGTGCAAAGCTATGCCTGGGTGAGCGTTGTCCCGTCCATGCACGGGCTCTCCGCGGGCGTGTTCCTCTCGGTTCTTGCCTACTATCCGTTTATCTATATGCCGGTTGCGGCGGTGCTGCGTCGCCTTGACCCGACGCTTGAAGATGTCGCCGCTTCGCTGGGTACGCCGCCGTGGCGGGTCTTTTTCCGCGTGGTGCTGCCCCAGCTCAAGCTGGCTATCTGCGGCGGCGCGCTGCTGGTGGCGCTGCACCTGCTGGCGGAATATGGCCTGTACGTGATGATCCGCTTTGATACCTTCACCACGGCAATTTATGACCAGTTCCAGTCTACCTTCAGCGGCCCGGCGGCGAACATGCTGGCGGGCGTGCTGGCCCTGTGCTGTCTGGCTATATTAATACTGGAAGGCGTGACGCGCGGAAAAGCACGCTACGCGCGCATTGGCGCCGGGGCCGCGCGCGAGCAGAAACGCTGGCCGCTGAAGCCTGCGGCCGCCGCGCTGGGCCAGCTGTTTTTCATCGTGCTGATCGTGCTGGCGCTGGGCGTGCCGTTAATTGTTCTGTGTCGCTGGATTTGGCTCGGCGGCGTGCAAAACTGGATGAGCGCCGATCTCTGGCATTCGCTGCGCCAGACGCTGATGCTCGGCGTGGGCGGTGCGCTTCTGACGACCGCGTGCGTGATCCCCATCGCGTGGCTGGGAATTCGCTATCCGCACCGCATCTTCCGGATGCTGGAAGGGTGCATCTATATCACCAGTTCGCTGCCGGGCATCGTCACGGCGCTGGCGCTGGTCACCGTCACCATTCATTACGCCCGTCCCATTTACCAGACGGAAATTACCCTGTTCCTGGCCTACCTGCTGATGTTTATGCCCCGCGCGCTCATCAACCTGCGGGCGGGGATTGCGCAGGCGCCGGTTGAGCTGGAAAACGTGGCGCGCAGCCTGGGCAGCACGCCCGCGAAGGCGCTCTGGAGCGTCACGATGCGGCTGGCCGCGCCGGGTGCGGCGGCAGGGGCCGCGCTGGTTTTCCTCGGCGTCAGCAACGAGTTAACCGCCACGCTGCTGCTCTCTCCGCTGGGCACGCGCACGCTCTCCACCGGATTCTGGGCGCTGACCAGTGAAATTGACTATGTTGCCGCCGCGCCTTACGCGATGCTGATGATCCTGATTTCACTCCCGCTGACCGCCATTCTCTATATGCAGTCGAAAAAAATTGCAGGGCTATGACATGCTTGAATTAACCGCCATTTCTAAATCGTTTTCTGATGTGCAGGTGCTCGACAGCTTAAACCTGAGCGTGGCGCCGGGGAGCAGGACGGCGATTGTCGGGCCGTCCGGGTCGGGGAAAACCACGCTGCTGCGTATTCTTGCCGGGTTCGAAACGCCTGACACCGGGCGCATTGTCATGCAGGGGAGAACGCTGTTCGATGAAAACAGTTTTGTTCCCGCCCACCTGCGCCGGATCGGTTTTGTGCCTCAGGAGGGCGCGCTGTTCCCGCACCTCAACGTGGCAGACAACATTGCCTGGGGGCTGGACGGCACCCGCCACGAGAAGCGCCAGCGCGTTGAGGCGCTGATGGAGATGGTTTCTCTGGACAGGCAGCTCGCAACGCACTGGCCCCACGAGATTTCCGGCGGACAGCAGCAGCGCGTGGCGCTTGCCCGTGCGCTGGCCCAGCGACCTTCACTGATGCTGCTGGATGAACCGTTCTCGGCTCTGGATACCGGCCTTCGCGCCATGACGCGTAAGGCAACGGCCGATCTGCTGGCCGAAGCGGGCGTGGCCTCGATTCTGGTCACCCACGATCAGAACGAAGCGTTGTCCTTTGCCACGCAGGTTGCCGTGATGCGCTCCGGACGCTTCACGTAGGTCGGCACGCCTTATGACGTCTACACCCGTCCGGTTGACGAAGAGACGGCGCTGTTTCTTGGCGATGCCGTGATCCTGCCTGCTCGGCTCGCTGCCGGGTATGCGGTGTGCGCGCTGGGCGAAGTGCCGACGGACAACGCGCATGCGACAGGAGAGGGCAGGGTAATGATGCGCCCTGAACAATTACGCGTGACGGCATGTGCAGCGCATGAAAGCCCGATCTCGATTCTTGATGTGGACTTCACCGGACAGCTGTCGACGCTCACCCTGGGATTAGCCGGGCAGCAGCAGCCTGTGATTCTGAAGACCGTAAGCCAGCCAGGATGGAACCCGGGCACGGCGGTACACATTGATATTGCTGGCACCGCGCGGGTATTCGAATATTCTTAATACTCGTTAGTAATTTCATGCAACGGGTTGTTATAAAAGAATTTTCCTGAACGTATGGCATTTCCTGAGATTCTCTACCATGCTCATAAAACCTCACCACAATGCGTGAGGTTTTTCGTAGTTGCTGATTAATCTCAAGGAAAAAGGTTATGAAAAAGACGACTGCTATTTTGTTGGGAACGGCGTTACTGTTTACAACCAATGCTTTTGCTGCACAGCTGCTCACTAAAAGCGAGTTCAAGAAAGTTGCATCTCAATATAAAAAAATCGGTACGGTAAACACCTCGAATGAAGTATCGGTTGATGATGCAAAAAAAGAACTGATTGAGAAAGCCGATAAGAAAGGCGCGGATGTCCTGGTGCTCACGTCAGGGAACACCAACAATAAAATTCACGGTACGGCCAATATCTACAAGAAAAAATAATAGCTTTGCAGCCACCCCCGATACGGGGTGGTTGTTCCCCTCTTTTCTCGCCAAACCTCCTCCTGAACGCGGTTACGCTTGCCAACGCATAGATAATGCGTATAGTTCTCATTTGCATTGCACCCAATACATTCTAAGGCCCGACAACGGGTCATTTTTGCGCGCACTTTAAAATGAGTTAACGATGAACAACACCATCATGCACAAGACGCTGCTGGCGCTCGCCGTTGGCGCGGCGACACATTCCGCCTTCGCGGCGGACGATCAAAAAGAGGACACCCTCGTTGTCCAGGCTGCACCAGCCAGCGATTTCAAACCCGGCGGCGACCAGCTGGTACCTGCCTTTCTTGACGGACAGGTGGCGAACGGCGGGCGCATGGGGATGCTGGGCCAGCAAAACGCCATGGACGTGCCGTTCAACATCATCAGCTACACCTTGAAGCTGGTGGAAGATCAGCAGGCGAAAACCATTGCCGATGTCGTCGCGAACGACGCGGGCGTGCAGTTCGTTCAGGGGTACGGCAACAGCGCGGAGACCTACCGCATCCGTGGCCTGAAGTTCGACGGCGACGACATGACATTTGGCGGCCTGTCCGGCGTGCTGCCGCGCCAGGTGGTGGATACCCAGATGGTTGACCGCATCGAGATCTTCAAAGGGGCCAACTCGCTGATGAACGGCGCGGCAAGCTCCGGCGTGGGCGGGATGATCAACCTTGAGCCAAAACATGCGGGCGAACTCCCGCAGGCGAAAGTCGGCGTGGATTACACCTCGGATTCCCAGTTTGGTACCACGCTGGATGCGGGCCGTCGCTACGGCGACAGCGACCAGTTCGGCGCGCGGGTGAACCTGGTCCATCGCGAAGGGGAAACCGGCATACCGAATGACCGCCGCCGCACCACTCTGCTCTCTACCGGCCTGGATTACGCGGGCGACCGCTTCCGCACCTCGCTGGATCTCGGCTATCAGAAGAAAACCTTCCACGGCAGCCCGACCAGCGTCAATATTTCCGCGGTGGACTTCGTGCCCGAGCCGCCGAAAAACGATCGCAACTTCTCGCAGAAGTGGGCCTACAGCAACATCGAAAACGAATTTGGGATGTGGCGCAGCGAGTACGACATCACCGACGGCTGGACGGCCTATACCGGTCTTGGCGCGCAGCACGCGCACGAGGAAGGCATCTACAGCGCGCCGAAGCTGGTGGATAAAAGCGGCAAGGCAACGGTCAGCCGTCTGGATACCAACCGCATCAGCGATTCCGTCAGCGGCATGGCGGGCGTTCGCGGGAACTTCACTACGGGCTTCGTCTCGCACAAGGTCAACGTTGGCTATTCGGCGATGACCAAAAACGAAAAAATCGCGTGGAAAATGTCGGCGGCGAAGGATAACCCGACCACCAACATCTATCACAATACCGGCGTCGATATGCCGGACAGCACCAACTTCAACGGCTCTGGCGGGAAGTACAGCGATCCGCTGACCAGCGGGCGCACCCGTACGCAGGGCTGGCTGCTGAGCGATACGCTGGGCGTGCTGGACGACAAGCTGCTGTTCACCGCAGGCGCGCGCCATCAGAAGGTGGTCATTCGCGGGTATAACAAAGTCACCGGTGCGGAAAACGCGGCGGACGGTTTCGACGGCAGCCGCTGGATGCCCACCTACGGCGTGGTCTACAAGCCGTGGGAGGCGATCTCCCTCTATGCTAACCACACCGAAGCGCTGCAGCCGGGCAAAACTGCGCCTAACACCGCCACCAACTACGGCCAGAGCACCGGAATCGTTCACTCTAAGCAGAACGAAGTGGGCGTGAAGGCGGACTTTGGCCGCGTGGGCGGATCGCTTGCGCTGTTCGAAATCAAAATGCCGTCGGCGATCCTCGACGACAGCGGCCACTACGGCCTTGACGCTGAACAGCGTAACCGTGGCGTGGAGCTGAACGTCTTCGGCGAGCCAATGCTGGGGATGCGTCTGAACGCCAGCGCCACCTGGCTGCAGGCCGAGCTGACCAAAACCAAAAATGGTGTGAATCAGGGCAACGATGCGATCGGTATTCCGAACTTTTACACCGTGCTGGGCGCGGAGTACGATATCAAGCCGATTGACGGCCTGACCGCCACCGCCCGCGTGAACCACTCCGGCGCGCAGTACGCTGACCTGGCAAACACCAAAAAGCTGGACAGCTACACCACGCTGGATCTGGGGATGCGCTATCGCTTCGCGGTGAACCACAATGAAAACCAGATGACGGTTCGCGCGGGCATCGACAACGTGACCAATGAAAACTACTGGGCCAGCGTGGACGACTCCGGTACCTATATTACGCAGGGCGAACCGCGCACCTTTAAGGTCTCGGTTGGCTACGCGTTTTAAGCGTTCCATCTCGTTATCCGGGGCAGGGATGCCCCAATCCCTTGCTACCTCCAGCATGAAGTGTTAAAACGTGCCCCTTCTAAAAAAGAGACAGGGGTAGGACGTGAAAGACGCGTCATCCGCTTCAGGCCATGGTAGCGCTGAAGCCTCGTCGGATCAGAATCCGACGCTGCAACGTGGTTTGCAAAATCGACATATTCAGTTAATTGCCCTTGGCGGCGCGATCGGTACCGGGCTGTTTCTCGGCATCGGCCCCGCTATTCAGATGGCTGGCCCGGCGGTTCTGCTGGGTTACGGTATCGCCGGGATTATTGCCTTCCTGATCATGCGCCAGCTTGGCGAGATGGTCGTTGAAGAGCCGGTTTCAGGCTCCTTCGCGCACTTTGCTTATAAATACTGGGGCCCGTTTGCAGGCTTCCTGTCCGGCTGGAACTACTGGGTCATGTTCGTGCTGGTGGGGATGGCGGAGCTGACCGCCGCAGGCATTTACATGCAGTACTGGCTGCCGGATGTGCCGACGTGGATCTGGGCGGCGGCCTTCTTCATCATTATTAACGCCGTTAACCTCGTCAACGTGCGCCTGTATGGCGAAACCGAGTTCTGGTTTGCGCTGATCAAGGTGCTGGCGATTATCGGGATGATCGGCTTTGGCCTGTGGCTGCTGTTCTCCGGCCACGGCGGCGAGCGCGCCACGATCGACAACCTGTGGCAGCACGGCGGCTTCCTGGCGACCGGCTGGAAAGGGCTGATTCTCTCCCTGGCAGTGATCATGTTCTCCTTCGGTGGACTCGAGCTGATTGGCATTACCGCTGCGGAAGCGCGCGACCCGCATAAAAGCATTCCAAAAGCGGTCAACCAGGTGGTGTACCGGATTCTGCTGTTCTACATCGGCTCGCTGGTGGTGCTGCTGGCGCTCTATCCGTGGGTGGAAGTGAAGTCCGACAGCAGTCCGTTCGTGATGATTTTCCACGATATGAACAGCAACCTGGTGGCCTCGGCGCTGAACTTCGTCATTCTGGTGGCGTCTCTGTCGGTCTATAACAGCGGCGTTTACTCCAACAGCCGCATGCTGTTTGGCCTCTCCGTGCAGGGCAACGCGCCGAAGTTCCTCACCCGCGTCAGCCGTCGCGGCGTGCCGGTGAATTCCTTGTTCCTTTCCGGCGCTATCACCTCGCTGGTGGTGCTGATTAACTATCTGCTGCCGAAAGAGGCCTTTGGCCTGCTGATGGCGCTGGTTGTCGCCACGCTGCTGCTGAACTGGATCATGATTTGCCTGGCGCACCTGCGCTTTCGCGCCGCGATGCGCCGCAAGGGACGCGAGACGCAGTTCAAAGCGCTGCTTTATCCGGCGGGGAACTACATCTGTATCGCGTTCCTGGGGCTGATTCTGGTGCTGATGTGCACCATGGATGAGATGCGCCTTTCGGCGATGCTGCTGCCGGTATGGGTTATCTTCCTGTTTGTGGCGTTTAAGCTTTCCCGCAAAAAGTAACGCGGTTTTCTCCCTCTCCCTGCGGGAGAGGGCCGGGGTGAGGGCACCAGACCGCACCTGCCTTCACGCCCGGTGGCGCTTCGCTTACCGGGCCTACAAACGAATTATCTGGCGATAACGCCCGCCAGGGATCGAATATCGTTCCCGGTCGGGGACTGGTGAATACGCAGCCCAAATTCATCCACCACCGCGAAAATATGGTCGAAGATGTCGGCCTGAATCTCTTCATATTCTGCCCAGACCACCGTATTGGTGAAGGCATATATTTCAATTGGCAAACCATTCGCATCAGGCGCTAGCTGGCGCACCATCAGCGTCATATCTTTGCGAATACGCGGATGGTTGCGCAGATATTCATTCAGGTAGGCGCGGAAGGTACCAATATTGGTCATCTTACGCAGGTTTAATACTGACTCCCCTTCACCGTTCTTCTGATTCCACAGGTTAATTTCCTCATGTCGCGCGGCCAGATAGGGCTTCAGCAGCTTCGCCTGAATAAGTTTTTGCTGCTCCTGCTCGTCGAGAAAATGAATGCTGGTGGTATCAATATTCAGGCTGCGCTTAATGCGTCGCCCGCCGGAGGCAGACATGCCGCTCCAGTTGATAAAGGCGTCAGAGACCAGGGCCCACGTCGGAATGGTCGTAATCGTATTATCGAAGTTGCGTACTTTCACGGTGGTCAGGCCGATGTCCGTCACCGTGCCGTTGGCACCGTATTTCGGCATCTCCAGCCAGTCGCCGAGCTTGAGCATGTCGTTGGCGGAGAGCTGAATCCCCGCCACCAGTCCGAGTATCGGGTCTTTAAACACCAGCATCAGCACGGCGGCCATGGCGCCGAGACCGCTTATCAGAATCGCCGGGGACTGGCCGATCAGCAGGGAGATAATCAATATTCCCACCAGGATGGCGCTCACCAGCTTGATGCCCTGGAAGATCCCCTTCAGCGGCAGCTGTGATGCGGTGGCCATTTTCTGCGACAGATTAAAAATCACGTCCAGCAGTGAGAAGAAGGAGAGCAGGGCATACACCATGACCCACAGCTTTGCGCATGTCGTGAGAATTTCCGCCGCTTCGCTGCCTTTTTGCAGCCACAGTACCGCCTGGACGTTGACGATTATCCCCTGAAGGGTGAAGGCCAGACGGTGAAATAATTTATTCTGGGTGATGATCTGCAGCCACAAATGGCTGCTGGCCTGCGCGCGTTTTTCGAAAGCGCGAAGCACCACTTTGTGCAGAATAAAATGAACGATGATGGCGGTAAGAAAAATAATACCAAAGATAATCACTAAAGAGGTGGTGTGATTAATTTCAATGCCTAACTCTTCAACCTGAGCAATTAATTCCTGCATAACGTCTCCTGTATTGATGCAGCCCCATAATGGCGGCTGCGGATCTATTATGCAAATTCACGGGCTTATTTGGTGGCCTGGCAGACCTTTACCATCGGCAGGCACAGGCGATGGCGGATGCGCAGCGTCGCCAGGGCAAGCACCACCATCATCGCCGTTTCCACCATCAGGAAGACGTTCACCGCCTGGGTGTAATCCCCGTGATGGTTCTGCAGCGCGTGGAGCAAAATCGCGCCAAAAATGGCCGGGCCAAGCCCCAGCGCGGCCTGCTGCAGCGTGCTGAGAATGGCGCTCGCGGCCCCCGCGTCGTCAGGCTGAATATCGCGCATCCCGATGCGGTAGAAGCTGTTCACGATCAGCGCCTGCCCGTAGCCGACCAGCCCGGTCGCGGGTGCCAGCGTCAGGGCGGTATTCTCCATTCCCCAGACGCGGAACGTGGCGATCAGCGCCAGCAGGCCGACAATCTGGATCGCCAGACCGGTCAGCAGAATGGTACTGGTGCTGTAGCGAGCAATCAGCCGCGGCGCGAACCACGCCGAAATAAAGTAAGTTACGCCCAGCGCGATAAAACTGTTTCCGGACTGCCACGGTGCCATCCCCAGACCGGTTTGCATGGTCAGCGCCATACAGAACATAAACCCGGACCAGACGCTGAAAAAGAGCATCGCAATCAGAATGCCAAAGCGAACGCTGCGAAGCTGCAGCAGGCGCGGCGGGATCAGCGGGTGGGCGTTCTCACGCTCCTTTTTGCGCGCATTCAGCGCCGTCAGCCAGCTCAGCGGAATAATCGCGAGAAGCATAACCTTCAGCGGCCACGACCAGTGCCACTGGGGGCCGAGCGCCATCGGGAACAGCAGGCAGCAAAGAATGATCGCCAGCAGCACGGTTCCGGTCCAGTCGATGCGTGACGGCGTCTCGCGACGGGTTTCGGGTACGAAATGGCGACTCAGCGCCAGCACCACCAGACAGATCGGCACGTTGATGAAGAAGGCGTTACGCCAGCCCAGCCCGGCGATATCCGCCGATACCAGCCAGCCGCCGCCCATCTGGCCGACGATAAACGCAATCCCACCGATGCCGCCAAACAGGCTGATGGCCTTAGCGTGCGCCGTACCTTTCAGCGTCACGTGCAGGGTGGCAAGAATTTGCGGCACGATCAGTGCGGCTCCCGCCCCCTGAACGATGCGCGCGGCCAGCAGCTGTTCAATGTTCCCCGCCATCCCGCAGAGCAGCGAGGCCAGGCCAAAACTCGCGACGCCCCACATGAACAGACGCCGACGGCCAAAGTTATCCCCCAGCTTGCTGCCGAGCGCGAGGCAGACGGCGAAGGCCACGCCGTAGAGGGCGACTATCAGCTCCAGCTCGGTGGCGGTGGCGTTCAGCGAATGGGTGATGGCGTCCAGCGCCACGTTGGTGATTGAGGTATCAATCATCGGCAGCATCTGGCCGGTTAGCAGCAATATCAGGCCAGCGCGGCCCGGTGAAACAACTGACGTATTCATGGTAACTCCATTGCGTCATTCATCAGATGGTCGTAGCATCAACCATCTGATAAACGGGTACCAGTTCTTGCTTATACTGGTACTGGCACTACCATGCAGGGGGATTTATGGCCTTGATGTCTGAACCCGTCGTCTCACTTCAGGATGACACCCGAAAACAGCTGGGGGCATTTTTACGCGCACGACGTGAAAGCCTCGATCCGCAGCGTCTCGGCCTGCCGCGCAGCGGTCGCCGCCGCACGCCGGGCCTGCGCCGGGAAGAGGTGGCGATGCTCGCTGATGTGGGCGTTACCTGGTATACCTGGCTGGAGCAGGGCAGGGACGTCAATCCGTCGAGCGCGGTGATGGCCGCTGTTGCAAAAGCGCTACAGTGCACCCCGACCGAGGCCCGACACCTGTTTGTGTTAGCCGGGTTGCCGCCGGGTGAAGCGCCGCAGGCGGTCTGCTGCGAGGGCATCAGCGAGGGCACGCGGCGCCTGCTGGATACGCTTATGCCTAAACCCGCCAGCATTCAGAAACCGAATTTCGACATCGTGGCGTGGAACGACAGCTTCGGGCACCTGATGGGCGTCGATTTCAATGAAATCCCGCCGGAAGACCGCAACTGTATTTACCTGTTCCTTACCCACCCGGCGTGGCGCGCGCGTCTCGGCAGACGTGACGATGTGCTGCCCATATTTGTCTCCTATTTCCGGGCTGCGATGGCCGAACACCGGGGTGACCCGCAGTGGGAGGCCAAGCTGGCGCGCTTCTTTGCGGTGTCGGAAGAGTTCAAAACCCTGTGGCACCAGCGCAACGACGTGCGCGGCGTGGAGAACCAGCTCAAGCTGTTTACCCATCCCGAGCTGGGGGATTTTACGCTGCAGCAGATGTACTGGTACTCCGCGCCGCGAAACGGGTCGCGGCTTCTGGTGTATCTGCCGGTGGATGAGGCGGGGGAACGGGCGATGGAATGGCTGGCAGAAAAAAGCCGATCGTAATACTCATCGCCCGAAAGTGTTAATTTTTCACTCTGCCCTCAGTACTGCCATTGCACCGAAAATCCAAGCGTGACGGGACTGGTATGCATCTCATCCGGTTTTGCCAGAGGCACACCCGCAAAAAGGTCATAACCCAGATGGCCTTTTACCCCACGTACGCCTGCGACCGCACCGGCAATGTGCTCCCCGCTCCAGTAATCATTTTCTGAGCCGCTGACTTCGCCATAGTCTGCGCCAATATACGGCTGCATTCCCCATACCGGCAGATTCAGATTGATATCATTACGCAGATACCAGCCTTTGTCGGCATACAATGAGGACTCTCCGTCAAAGCCGCGCACCGTCCAGCGGTTGCCGATGGTGAACTTATCGGGCTGGGTCAGCCTGTCCGGAGTGGTCTGTTGCTTGAAATGCGGCTCATAGCTGAGGGCGAACTTGCCCAGTTTGAACGGGAAAGTACCGTCTGCACTCAGCGTAATGATGCGCGCCTGCGCGTCGGCGCTGCCCACCATCTCTTCGGCATCGGCTTCTTCACCAAACCAGGGTGCGGCATGTTGATAACCGAGGCTTGCCGTAAGCTGGCCGAATGGAAGATAGGCTAAATGCTCCAGGCTAAGCTGCCAGCTGCTGGTGTCCCGGTGCTGAACCTCCACTTCCACGTCGTTAAGATCGTAGCGGGAATCACGCTTAATCCCTTTAAAGCCCAGCGTGGTTTTCTGGCTCGCGCTGCGGTAAACCACACGGTTAAGCGCGGCGGTCATTAACTTTTCATCGCTACTGTACCGGTAGTGAAAATCACCGCTATGGATAGTCTGCGTCGTTCTGTACTGGCTGGCATAAAGTTCCAGCGCCCAGTATCCCCAGGGAACGGAGTAAAACGCCGAGGTATTATCGTTACGCTTGCCGTTTTCATTTTTGAAACCACCGCCATACGCTGCATAAAACATATCGTTGAGCGAGGTGGGGTTATCCAGATATAGCGCCAGGCCCCCCTGATACCGTCCGGTGTATTTACTACCGGAATCATCAAACCAGCTGCCCAGTCGCCAGGCTTTACGCTGGTCGCGCTTGATCTCTACGCGGGTATCGCCAGGATTTTCCCCCGGCATCAGACGAATACTCGCCTGCGAACCGGGAATACGCTGCAGGTTTTCCAGCCCCTGTTCCAGACCGCGTAAATCGAGGAGATCGCCCGGCGCTTGCGGGACGTTATTCCAGCGATGAACGGGGAGCCCGCTTTGATCCTGAATAATGACATCACTGACGCGTCCAGGCAGGATTTGCAGGGTTAGCGTTCCCTTGTGCAAATTTTGCTCCGGTATTAATACGCGGGTGGTAATAAATCCGTGGGATATTAATCGATCCTGCACGGCCGTATGTATGGCTTTAATTCCCTTCACGCCGATACAGTTATTCTCAGCCTGACGAATGACATCGCGGAAGATGAGCCAGTGTGGAAGCGACTGCGTATTGTCGATTCTCACATGGCGAATGTCATAGCAAACAGACTCTTTCGGAAGAACAAGCGCGTCGCCATTAGACGTGCTTTCAGCCGTAAGCAGCGGCTTACCCTGAGGCGCGAGCTGTTCGTGTCGGGCTTGATCCTGCTGCTGTATCGTTGCTGGTTCGGCATGAAGAAGAGAGGATTGCATTAAGCATAAGGACAAAAAAAGGAAACTGAGGCCCGCTTGATAATTGTTCATTATAATTTACAACGTCCTGGAGATACTCATCGCAGAAACATAGTTAGGGAATAAAGCCTCACGAAGGTGTGAGGCTTTTTATTTAAAAAGAATTACGCTGCGGTAGCGATGACATAGCCGCCAGGGTAATAAATAATGTCCTGAACAACATAGCCGTAATAGATATCACCCGGGTGGTAAACGACGCCGTTTTCCCAAACGCCATTACCTTCAGGTGTGCCGTTTGGCTTAACTGTGGTATTTCCACTATTATCCGCCGTGGAATCCGAATCTGTGTTGGTATTGCTGTCGTCAGGGGTCGTTGCACCGTTATCCGGGGTCGTTGCACCGTTATCCGTGGTCGCAGCACCGGTCTCGTTAATAATACCCATATTATTAACGTAGCCTGTGGTGTACACGCTATCGCCGGTAATTTTACCGCTGGCTTCGTTGTTAATACCGCTAGCCGTGTTCAGCGTAATATCGCCTGCACTGGTGATGTTACCGCTGTTGGTCAGGTAATTGCTGACCAGGGTAATACCGTTATCAGCGGACAGCGTGCCGCCGTTGATGAGAGTTACGCGGTCCATCTGTGCGTTCAGTCTATTACCCGCAGTCATCGTTCCGTAGTTATACGCGGTACTCTGAGACCAGCCGTAGCTGCCCATTACGGTGAGATTAATGTCATGTGCCGCACGGATATCACCGCTGTTGTCCAGGTTGTTCATCACGAACAGCGTGGCATCAGAACCGGCGTTGATCTTGCTACCTGCATCCGTCATCAGATAAGAGGTGGTGACGTTGATGTTATGGTCGGCGCTAATCGTGCCGTGTCCCCGGTTCTCCAGGCTAGTGGTGTTCAGGTTGATATCGTTCTTGCTGACGATCGAGCCGCTGTTGGACAGGTCGGCCAGCTGAAGATCCAGCTGATTAGCGGTAATGTCGCCGCTGTTGTCGAACTGACTGCTGTTCATCTGCAGCGCCAGGCGACCGCCAGCCGCGATGGAACCGCTGTTATGCGCCGGGCCGCCATAGTTATTCCAGCCATTAGAACCGATGTTTAACATCATATCCTGACCCGCCTTAAGGGTTCCGGCGTTCTGGAACGTACCGGTCACGGTCATGTCGATGTTGCCGCCTGCCTCCATCTTACTGGCAAGGTCAGAATAGTAGGACGTGCCGTACATAAAGAGGTCTTTACCGGCTGCAATGGTGCCGGACATATTATCCAGCGCGCCATTGATTGAAACAGAGCCGTCGCTGTGGATTGAACCATTGCGGTTAGAGAGCATGTTGTTGCCGCTCACCTGAAGCTGGCTGTCAGATCCCAGAGACTGAATCACACCGTTATCGTTATTCAACATGGAGGCGTTGATCATGTTCCAGCCGTTCCCGGCGGAAATAAGACCGTTGTCGTTCGTCAGCGTGTCGACATTGACGGCCATCGCTCCGTTGGTTTCTACGCGGCCAGCGGAGTTGTTCAGGCTGGCAGCGTCAACGTTGAGGGCACCCTTAGCATCAATGCGGCCATGGGTATTATTCACGCCCTGCGCGTTGTAATTCCAGGAGGCGCGGCCGATCGTCAAATCGCCATTGCTGAGAATTTCACCGTCGCTGTTGTCCAGTGAGTCAGCGGTAATAAAGGTATTCTGGCTGCCCTGGATGGAACCGTGGCTGTTAACGGTATTTTTGCCGGAAAGATTAACCATCGCAGCTTTAATGACGCCGTTAGTGTTGTCCAGCGTGTTGTCTGCGGCAACGGAGACCATACCCTCAGAGGTAATCTGACCGTTATGGTTCAGGACATCACTACCCATCACGGTAGCTGCATTTTTACCGCTGATATGTCCCCCGTTGTTTTCGACCACACCATCAACATTGATTGACAACGTGTCGGATGCCGTCAGGTCAGCACGATCGATATGCACGCCAACGCCGGCGTCAGTACCTTCCATATAGATTTTATTCGCGTACATGGAGCCCAGCGCAGACACATCCAGCGCTACGTCCGGGGCATTGCTGCTGTCATACTTCTTCTGCACATGACCATATTTATCGATGTGGTTGTTACCCGTTACGATATTCAGTTCGTTAGCCTGAACTTTCGCATTGACCTTCACTGAGCGGGCAATAATGTCGGTGTACTGCGTAGAGCGGGTATCCATCCCTTTACCGGTGATGGTCACCTGGCCTTTACTCACATCCAGACCGGTAACATTACCCTTGTTATCGTATGTGGCTGTACCGGTGGTCAGCGTAGCGTGGTTGGTATTGATAAAGCCGCAACCGTCACAGGTGATGCCTGATGGGTTGGCGATAATCACCTGTGCGGACTGGCCTGCCACTTCGACCATGCCGTTCAGCTGGCTCGGATCGGATGAACGTACTTCGTTCAGGATCACCTTAGCGCTGCCGCCAGCCATATTAGCGTTGCCATCGATCTGGCCTGCTAATTGGGTGTTGGTTGCTGTGCCGCTGTTATTCAGGATCACGCCGTTGCTGTCGACGTTAAATTCGGAATAAACGTTATGGGAAACTCCACCTGCGCTCGCCTTGTTGATATCAACGATGGTTGCGCCACTTGCATCCGTATGAATGGCCGGTTTATCGGTATTACCTGCCACGATGGCGGCCTGAGCAGGCATGATCATGCCCAGCGCAAGCATGGTCGCAAAACAGGTCGGCGCCAGTTTAGCGTGTAATACTTTTGTATTAGACCGAGTGCTCACTGCACTTTTATTTTTCATATATCTATCCTTGTAATTCCTTGAAAAAGTGTTCCCATTTCTTTTTATGCGAAATGGAGGCATATAAAAACATGCATAATCTCGATTGCAAAAATAGACATGTAACAATTCATACAAAGTTAGCGTTAATAAATGATGTACCAGCGTGGAATAATTAATTTGGGCGCGGGGAAAATAAGGGGATATATTTTTGAGGGTTATTGATTTGGATGGTGCGAGGCTATAACTGGTTGATATCACATAGAAGAACGTAATTATTAATTATAAAATCGTATGCGAAATTTCCGATATAAGTATTTCTGTGCTGTTACAAATAATTTGCCTGCTAACGAATGCATCTATACACAACGGGAGTATACGGTAGTGAAAACAGGCACGCCGGAACCCAGCGTGCCACAAAGGATCAGCACTCAGTTACAATCGTGCTCAGCGGCAGGCGAGACTTCGGCAGCGTGGCGTTGAAATCTTCCACGCTGTGGTGCCCAACCGGTACCACCACCAGGCTGGTAAAGCCTTTCTCTTTCAGGCCAAATTCTTCGTCGAGAATGGCGGCGTCGAAACCTTCAATCGGTACCGCGTCCAGGCCCATCGCGCCCACGCCCAGCAGGAAGTTACCGACGTTCAGGTAAACCTGCTTCGCCATCCACTGGTCGTCATCTTTCAGATCCACGCGGTGCATGTCGGCGAAATAGGTGCGACCCTTATGGTTTGCGGCTTTGGCTTCCGGCGTGTTGAAACGGCCATCGGCCTCTTCCTGATCCACGACGCGCTCCAGCCAGGCGTCATCCATCGCGGTTTTCGCGCAGAACACCACCACGTGGGAAGCATCCAGCATTTTGCGTTCGTTGAACACATAGGTGCCCGCGGCGGATTTCGCCACGCGCGCTTTTCCTTCCTCGGTGCTGGCTACAATGAAGTGCCACGGCTGGGAGTTGGTGCTGGACGGGCTGTACTGCAGCAGGGTTTTGATTTTTTCCGCTTCTTCCGCGGTCAGTTTTTTGCTTGCGTCGAACGCCTTGGTAGAGTGGCGTTTCAGGGCGACAGAAATGATATCCATAACAACTCCTGGTGATGAAATTCGCCCGCTCGCGGGCGCGAAAGGAATGCAGATTACAGCGGGACGCGGAAAAAGATAAGTGCAATTCGAGCGCTTAATCTGTTCGTCTCAGACGAACAATCAGACCGGCCGGATCCACTTCTGGTCTTTTTTCGGCAGCTTATCCACCACCAGATTCCACGAATCATTTATGAGGTCGGTAACCAGTTCCGGCGTCACGTCGTCAGTGCCGTAAAGGGAAATCCAGTGCTTTTTACTCAGATGGTAACCCGGCTCTATCCCGCGATAGATCTGCTGATTTAACAGTGATTTCTCCGGGTCTGACTTCAGGCTGACGTGCGGTCGCCCGTGCGCGACCGCGACGATCATGAAAATCTTTCCGCCCACTTTAAACACATCAAACTCCGGCCCAAACGGCCAGCAGTGTTCGGTGAAGGGCAACTCAAGGGCCACGCGCATAGCGTGCTCCTGCAAGGATTTACTGTCCATCGCTCTCTTCCTGGGCCAGCCCGCGCCACATCACTTCAAAACCGAGCGCTTTAAAATCAACGGCGCGGGAAGGGTCGCGAGTGGCAAATTCCATCGTGGATTCGGCCAACGATAAGAAAAGCGCATCGCCAAACGTTTTAAATTCATCTGACATAAACACCTGACGCACCGAGCGGCGGCACAGTTCATGGAGTTCCGGAAACATCTCTTTCACCGCCTGTTCCGTTTCGGCGCTCAGCTTTTCACTGACGCCGATCTGGCGGATAGCCGCATGAGAAACGGGGTTACGAATACCCCAGTCCACGTAGCTGTTCCAGATATTGCGGGTATGTTCTTTGGGCAGCGTGATGGTGCGATCGAGGTTTGCCAGCATGGCCTGGCAGAGATCCTGCTTCAGGTGCAGATAGAGGGCATTCAGCAGATCGTCTTTAGTGGGAAAGTAGCGAAACAGGGTCCCTTCGGCGACGCCCGCGTTACGGGCGATTAACGACGTTGAGGCGGCAATACCTGACTGTGCAAATGCCACCGTTGCGGCTTCCAGTAAGGCCTGTTTTTTATCTTCACTCTTCGGACGTGCCACTAAATTTTTCCCCCTGTCAATTATAAAAAACCTGATTGAAACACGTGCTTTGACACGCTGCAACGCGGAATGTCAAAGATCGAAAACGTCTTGACGACTTTATCATCATATCTATAATGAGTGCTTACTCACTCATAATCAAGTTTACCCCGCGCAAACTATCGGATGGGGCGCGTTTTCGGGTCTGGATATGAAAAAACCTCTCTTCATCTGCGTGGTGTTAATCATGATTATTGCTTCAGCTGCGAGTTTACCGTTTGTACTGAATGCCGGATTTGGTCAGCCACCGCAGGGTGAGCAGCTCACCGAAGTGGAGGCCTCCCCCCAGTATCGCGAGGGGAAATTCCACAATACGCTGCCGACGCCGGGTTATAACGGCGACAAAAACATGCTGGTCGCGACGTGGGATTTTCTGACCAAAAAAACCGAAAACGCGCGCCCGGCCCAGCCGCTGCCGCTGGTGAAAACCGATCTTGCGAGCCTGCCGCTGGAGCAGGACACCCTGGTGTGGCTCGGTCACTCCTCGTGGTACCTGCAGCTCGCGGGCAAACGCATCCTGATTGACCCGGTGCTCAGCAACTATGCCGCGCCGTTCTCGTTTCTGAATAAAGCCTTTGCCGGGGAGTACCCGTGGCGCGCTGAAAGCATGCCGGAAATCGACCTGCTGATAATCTCGCACGATCACTACGATCATCTGGATTACGCCACCATCAGGGCGCTACTGCCGAAGGTGAAGCGCGTGGTGACGCCGCTGGGCGTGGGATCCCATCTGCGCTACTGGGGTATGAAGCCTGAGATTATTGACGAGCGCGACTGGAACCAGTCGGTACGCATCAGCGATGAACTGACGGTGCATGTTCTGCCGGCGCGCCACTTCTCCGGGCGCGGCATCAAGCGCGATCGGACCCTGTGGGGCAGCTTTATGTTCGTCACGCCAGAGCAGAAGGTTTATTACAGCGGGGACTCCGGCTACGGCCCGCACTTTCAGGCCATCGGCGAGCAGTTTGATGGCGTGGATGTCGCCATCATGGAAAACGGCCAGTACGACCAGGACTGGAAGTACATCCACATGCTGCCGGAGGAAACGGCGCAGGCCTCTGTGGATCTGAACGCGAAAGCCGTAGTGCCCGGGCATAACGGACGCTTCGTGCTGGCGAAACATACGTGGAACGATCCGCTGATCCAGCTGGCTAAAGCCAGCAAGGATAAAAACTATCGGCTACTGACACCGGCGCTGGGCGAGCCCGTCCGGGTGAATGACGCCACGCAAACCTTTCGCGCGTGGTGGGAATAATGTTTAAGCGAGAAGCAGAGGGGGACAGCAGCATGACCATTTCCGCTCAAGTCATCGACACTATCGTCGAATGGATCGACGACAATCTGCACCAGCCATTACGTATAGAAGAGATTGCCCGCCACGCGGGCTACTCGAAGTGGCACCTGCAGCGGTTGTTTATGCAGTACAAAGGGGAGAGCCTGGGGCGTTACATCCGTGAGCGCAAGCTGCTGCTGGCGGCGCGCGATCTGCGTGAATCCGACGCTCGGGTCTACGACATCTGCCTGCGTTACGGGTTTGACTCGCAGCAGACGTTTACCCGTATCTTCACCCGGACGTTCAACCAGCCACCTGGTGCGTACCGCAAGGAGAACCACACTCAGGCGCACTGAGCTGTTTTCCGCCCTGGCGGGTCTGAAAAATTGCCATCACAGGCCGGGTAAGGCGAAGTCGCCACCCGGCTTTTTTATTGGCTTACGAGGCCATTGAAAACCAGCGGCGCCAGACGAAACGCAGGACGAAGAATTCGATGGCACCCAGCAGTAAAAACCACACGCAGAAGAGAATGGTGTAAAGCTGGTTCAGATCGACCATGTGAAAGGTCTGAACCAGCTTCTGAGCCAGCACCAGACCCAGCGACGGCGCGGGTAACAGCAGGCAGGAGAGCAGGGCCAGCAATAAAATGCCGCCTGCCGTAAGCAGCGATTCTAACGGGTGTTTCATCGTAATGTTAATCGTCAGTTAAAAATGTCATTGTCCGGCATCCTGTAACGTAAAGCAATATCAGCGATTCAGACGTTATTGAATAAAACGAGGATATTATTTAGCGGATAAATAACAAAATACGACCCGGCATTTATATTAATATCGCGTTATGTAAATAAACGTCTTTATCAGGAAAATAATTTTACAAATGTATAGGTGCTATAACCAATTAACGTGGCAATAACAATGGCTGCGACAATGTATAACGCCAGGCGTCGTCCGCGATAAATACCAAACATGGTTCCCCCTCGTTTAATGTTGGTTTAGAAATATTTTGTAAAAATCAGGTCATCGAAATAGTTTTAATCAGTTTTGAATAACCGAGAAGTCATTATATTGCGTTAGATCAATTTTACCCGCAAGACTTAAAAATGAATTTATTTAAGCCAGAAAGGAATTCAGGCTTCTGTTCACCGGATATTGAAGGAAAAATACGATGACCGAAAAAAAATTGTCCCCAAACGTGCCGCCTTCCGGCGGGCTGGCATACCAGCAGACCGTAGAGCAGGTGCTTACCCACACGCAGAGCCAGGCCAGCGGTCTGGATCGTGCAGAGGCGCAGGCGCGTCTGCAAAAATCAGGTCCGAACGCGCTGCCGGAGAAAAAAGGCAAACCCGCCTGGCTGCGTTTTCTGGCCCATTTTAATGATGTGCTGATTTATGTCCTGCTGGCCGCCGCCGTATTAACGGCAATAATGGGCCACTGGGTTGATACGCTGGTTATTCTGGGCGTGGCGGTAATCAATGCCTTAATTGGCCATATTCAGGAAAGCAACGCGGAAAAATCCCTGAAGAGTATTCGCAATATGCTCTCCAGCGAGGCGCGCGTTATTCGTAACGGCACTCACGAAACGATACCCACAACTGAAATAGTCCCGGGCGATATTATTGTATTACGCGCGGGAGATCGTATTCCGGCGGATATGCGTTTAATCGAAGCGCATAATTTACGCGTGGAAGAGGCGATTCTGACCGGTGAATCCACCGTGGTGGATAAACACATTAATCCGCTGAACGGCGAACTGCCGCTGGGCGATCGCACCAATATGGTCTTTTCCGGGACGACCGTAAGCGCGGGCGGCGGCGTAGGCGTGGTCACCGCGACCGGTAAGGATACGGAGCTTGGCCACATCAACCAGATGATGGCGGGCATCGAAAAGCACCGCACGCCGCTGCTGGTGCAGATGGACAAGCTGGGTAAAGCGATCTTCGCCATTATCCTGGCGATGATGGCCGCGCTGTTCGTCTTCAGCCTGGTGTTCCGCGAGATCCCGATGGGCGAGCTGCTGCTCTCCCTGATTAGCCTGGCGGTGGCCTCCGTGCCGGAAGGCCTGCCGGCGATTATCTCCATCATCCTCTCGCTGGGCGTACAGGCGATGGCGCGCAAGCGGGCAATTATCCGCAAGCTGCCGACGGTTGAAACCCTGGGCGCGATGACCGTGGTCTGCTCGGATAAAACCGGCACCCTGACCATGAACGAGATGACGGTCAAAGCCATTATCACCGCTGACGCCTGCTACCGCGTGGACGGCAACAGCTACGAGCCGGTCGGTAACATCTACCTGGAAGGCAGCGATGAGCCGGTCCACATCCAGCCGGGCACCGTGCTGGAGCAGTACCTGCGCACCATCGACCTGTGTAACGACAGCCAGCTGATTCAGGACGAGCGAGGCCTGTGGGGAATCACCGGTGGCCCAACCGAGGGCGCGCTGAAGGTGCTGGCGGCGAAGGCCAGCCTTGAGCCGGTCATGACCACGCTGGTTAACAAGATCCCGTTCGACTCGCAGTACAAGTACATGAGCACCCACTACCAGATTGGCGGTGAGGAGCAGATCCTGATCACCGGCGCGCCGGACGTGATTTTCGCCCTGTGCGCCGAGCAGCAGACCCGCAACGGTGCGGAAGTCTTCAACCGCGCGTACTGGGAAAGCGAGATGGAGCGCTATGCGCGTCAGGGGCTGCGCATGGTGGCCGCGGCATTTAAGCCAGCGAACGGCGAGCAGGCGCTGACCCACGACGACCTGAGCAACGGCCTGATCTTCCTCGGTATCGCCGGGATGATGGATCCACCGCGTCCGGAAGCCATTGATGCGATTAACGCCTGCCAGCAGGCGGGGATCCGCGTGAAGATGATCACCGGGGATCACCCGCAGACGGCGATGAGCATTGGCCAGATGCTGGGGATCACCAACAGCGAGCAGGCGGTCACCGGCTACGAGCTGGAGAAAATGGACGACGCCGCGCTGGCGGAAGCGGCGGTGAAGTATGACATCTTCGCCCGCACCAGCCCGGAGCATAAGCTGCGCCTGGTGAAAGCGCTGCAGGACAAAGGCGAAATCGTCGGCATGACCGGTGACGGCGTGAACGATGCCCCGGCGCTGCGTCAGGCTGACGTCGGCATCGCGATGGGCATCAAGGGCACGGAAGTGACCAAAGAGGCGGCGGACATGGTCCTGACGGACGATAACTTCGCCACCATCGCCAGCGCGGTGAAAGAGGGGCGTCGCGTTTACGACAACCTGAAGAAGACGATTCTGTTCATCATGCCGACCAACCTCGCGCAGGGGCTGCTGATTGTGATTGCGCTGCTGGCGGGAAACATCATTCCGCTGACGCCGGTGCTGATCCTGTGGATGAACATGGCCACCTCCGCCACGCTCTCCTTCGGCCTGGCCTTTGAGGCCGCCGAGCGCAACATCATGCGCCGTCCGCCGCGTCAGACCGGGCAGCACGTGATGGACGCCTACGCCGTATGGCGCGTGGCCTTCGTTGGCACCATGATTGCCATCGCCGCCTTTGCGCTGGAAGCCTGGCTGGCCCCGCGCGGCCACAGCGCGGAGTTCATCCGCACCGTGCTGCTGCAGATGCTGGTCTGCGCCCAGTGGGTGTACATGATTAACTGCCGCAACACCGAAGGGTTCTCCCTGAACCGCGGCCTGCTGGCGAACAAAGGGATCTGGCTGGTGACGGGCGTGCTGTTCCTGCTCCAGGCGGCGATTATCTACCTGCCGTTGATGCAGATGCTGTTCGGCACCGAAGCCCTGCCGCTGCGCTACTGGTTTGTGACCCTGGCTGTGGCGGGCGTGATGTTCTTCGTCGTCGAAATCGAGAAGCGACTGACCCGCAGGTTCCGTAAGGCTGCATAACCTTTTGCCCTCACCCTAACCCTCTCCCACAGGGAGAGGGGACTCTGACCTCCCTCTCCCTGTGGGAGAGGGCCGGGGTGAGGGGAACACATCTGAGGTACTCCCATGAAACTCCCACTCCTGTTCGCACTTCTCGCCTGCACCCTGCAACCCGTATTCGCTGCCGCCATCCCCGTTCGCGTCGCCACCGTGGAGCAGACCGCCCACGCCGCCGAGCGCCAGATCCCGGGCCGCATCGAGGCTATCCACACCGTTGAGCTGCGCGCCCGTACGGAAGGCGCGATCGCCAAAATCCACTTCCGCGACGGGCAGTACGTGAAAAAAGGCGACCTGCTGTTCGAGCTGGACGACGCCGAGTCGCGCGCCGCCCTGCGTCTGGCGCAGGCTGAGGTGAGAAGCGCCGAAGCCACGCTGCGCCAGGCGCAGCAGCAGCTTTCCCGCTTTGAAAGCCTGGGCAGCAGCGACGCCATCAGCCGTCACGACGTGGACAACGCCCGCATGCAGCGCGACGTCGCCAGCGCGGCGCTGGAGCAGGCCAAAGCCCGGCTCGAAACCCGTAATGTCACCCTGAACTACACCCGCATCACCTCGCCGATTGACGGCCGCGTAGGGCACAGCCGGTTCCACGTCGGCAGCCTGGTCAACCCTGCCAGCGGCGTGCTGGTGGAGGTGGTGCAGCTCGACCCCATCCGCATCGCCTTTGCGCTGGAAGAGGGCGCATTTGCCACCAAAGCCGGACAGCATGCGGATATCAGCGCCATGAAGCAGGCCTGGCAGGCGTTCATTGACAGCAACGGCCAGCGCGTCAGCGGCGAGCTGACGTCCGTGGACAACCGCATCGATCCGCGCACCGCCAGCGTGATGCTGCGCGCCGAGTTTGCTAACCCGCGCCATCAGCTGCTGCCCGGCGGCAGCGTGAACGTGACGCTACGCCCGGCCAGCGAGCAGCCGGTTCTGACCCTGCCCGCCGCGGCGGTACAGCAGAACGGCGACGGGTTCTTTGCCTGGGTGGTTAACGCCGACGGCAAAGCCGAAATGCGGCCGCTGAAGGTCGCCGGACAGATCGGCCAGCAGTTCCGGATTACCTCCGGCGTGAAGCCCGGTGAGCGAGCGATTACTGACGGCGCGCAGCGCGTGCAGCCCGGCGCGGCCGTCCAGATACTGAATTAAGGAGCCATCATGCTGACGTTTTTCATCAAACGCCCGCGTTTCGCGATGGTGATTGCGCTTGTCATCACCCTGGTGGGGGCCATCGCGCTGAGGATTATCCCGGTGGAGCAGTACCCGCAGATCGCGCCGCCGGTGGTGAATGTGTCTGCCAGCTGGCCGGGCGCCAGCTCGACTGACGTGGCGGAGGCCATCGCCACGCCGCTGGAGACCCAGCTGAACGGCGTGGATCACATGCTCTATATGGAGTCCACCAGCTCGGACGAAGGCACCTACAGCCTGAACATTACCTTTGCGGCGGGCACCGATCCGGACCTCGCCGCCATCGACGTGCAAAACCGCGTGGCGCAGGCCGTGGCGCAGCTCCCGACCGAGGCGCAGCAAAACGGCGTGCAGGTGCGCAAGCGCGCCACCAACCTGATGATGGGGGTAAGTCTTTACTCACCGAACAACACCCATACGCCGCTGTTCGTCAGCAACTACGCCAGCACCCAGGTGCGCGAGGCGCTCTCTCGCCTGCCGGGCGTCGGGCAGGTGCAGATGTTTGGCGCGCGCGACTACAGCATGCGCATCTGGCTGCGTCCGGACCGCATGAACGCCCTGAACGTCACCACCGACGACGTGGCGCAGGCGCTGCGCGAGCAGAACGTGCAGGGGGCGGCAGGCCAGGTCGGCACGCCGCCGGTGTTTAACGGCCAGCAGCAGACCCTGACCATCAACGGCCTGGGGCGCTTAAGCCAGGCCGAAGACTTTGCCGACATCATCATCCGCGCGGGCGAGATGGGCCAGCTGGTGCGCCTGAAGGACGTCGCCACCATCGAGCTCGGCTCGCGCAGCTACAGCTCCGGCGCGCGGCTGAACGGGCACGACTCCGCCTACCTCGGCATCTACCCGACGCCGTCCGCCAACGCCCTGCGCGTGGCCGACGCGGTGCGTGCGGAGCTGGAGCGCCTCTCGACGCGCTTCCCGGACGACCTGGTCTACGAGGTGAAATTCGACACCACTTCCTTTGTTGCCGCCACCATTAAGGAGATCGGCGTCTCGCTGGCGCTCACCCTGCTGGCGGTGGTGGTCGTGGTGTCCCTGTTCCTGCAAAGCTGGCGCGCGACGCTGATTGTCGCGCTCGCCATTCCGGTGTCGCTGGTGGGCACCTTCGCGGTGCTCTACACGCTCGGCTACTCCGCCAACACCCTTAGCCTGTTCGCCATTATTCTGGCGCTGACCATGGTGGTGGATGACGCCATCGTGGTGGTTGAGAGCGTCGAAACGCTGATGGCGGAAGGGCAGAGCCGCACGGCGGCGACCGCGCTGGCGCTGCGCCAGATCGCCGGGCCGGTCATCGCGACGACGCTGGTGCTGCTGGCGGTGTTTGTGCCGGTAGCGCTCCTGCCGGGGATTGTCGGCGAGCTGTACCGCCAGTTTGCGGTGACGCTCTCGACGGCCGTGACGCTCTCAAGCCTGGTGGCGCTGACCCTGACGCCCGCCCTGTGCGCGATGCTGCTGCGTCCGCGCCCGGAGAAACCTGCGGCAGTCTATCGCGCCTTTAACCGTGGGATGGACGCTACGCGCGGTTTCTACACCCGCATCGTGCATGTCTTAAACCTTCGCCCGTGGCTGGCGCTGCTGGCCACCGCAGGCGCGGCGGCCGTGGTGGCGTTCAGCTTTACGTCGATGCCTAAAAGCTTCCTGCCGCAGGAGGATCAGGGCTACTTCTTTGCCAGCGTTCAGCTGCCGGAGGCGGCCTCGCTGGAGCGCACCGAAGTGGTGATGAACACGGCGCGCGAACTCATCGCTAAAAATCCTGCGGTGGAAGACGTGATTCAGGTCTCCGGATTTAACATTCTCAACGGCACCAGCGCCTCCAACGGCGGGTTTATCTCTATCATGCTCAAAGACTGGAGCGAGCGTCCGCCGCTGGATGAAGTGATGGGTACCCTGCAGCGCCAGCTGCTGGCCCTGCCGGAAGCGACCATCATGACCTTCGCGCCGCCGACGCTGCCGGGGCTGGGCAACGCCTCCGGCTTCGACCTGCGCATACAGGCGCAGGCGGGGCAGAGCCCGGCGGAGCTGGAGCGCGTGACGCGCGAGGTGCTGGCGAAAGCCAACCAGCACCCGCAGCTGAGCCGCGTGTTCACCACCTGGAGCAGCAACGTGCCGCAGCTGACGCTGACCGTTGACCGCGAGCGCGCCGCGCGCCTCGACGTGCCGGTGTCGCGCATCTTCAGCAGCCTGCAAACCGCCTTTGGCGGCACGCGCGCCGGGGATTTCAGCGTCAACAACCGCGTCTACCACGTGGTGATGCAGAACGAGATGCAGTGGCGCGAGCGCGCCGAGCAGATTAGCGAGCTGTTCGTGCGCAGCAACAGCGGCGAGCGGGTGCGCCTGAGCAACCTGGTCACCATTACGCCGAGCGTCGGCGCGCCGTTCCTGCAGCAGTACAACCAGTTCCCGTCCGTGTCGGTGAGCGGCTCGGCGGCGGCTGGGGTGAGCAGCAGCACCGCGATGGCGGCGATGGGCGAGATTCTGGCGGAAAACCTGCCAGCCGGGTACGACTATGCCTGGAGCGGCATGTCGTATCAGGAGCAGCAGACCGGCAATCAGGCGATATGGATCGTGCTGGCGGCGGTGGTGATGGCGTGGCTGTTCCTCGTAGCCCAGTACGAGAGCTGGACGCTCCCGGCGAGCGTGATGTTCTCGGTGCTGTTCGCCATCGGCGGGGCGCTGGTCTGGCTGTGGATGGCGGGCTACGCCAACGACGTGTACGTGCAGATTGGTCTGGTGCTATTGATAGCCCTTGCCGCCAAGAACGCGATCCTGATCGTGGAGTTCGCCCGCGCGCGGCGCATGGACGGAATGGCAATTGTCGATGCCGCGCGGGAAGGGGCCTCGCGCCGCTTCCGCGCGGTGATGATGACCGCCGTGTCGTTCATTATCGGCGTCCTGCCGATGATGCTGGCGACCGGGGCGGGTGCCCAGAGCCGCCGCATCATCGGCACCACGGTGTTCAGCGGCATGCTGGTGGCGACCGTGGTAGGGATCCTGTTTATCCCGGCGCTGTTCGTGCTGTTCCAGCGCCTGCGCGAGTGGGGCCATCGGCTTACGGACTCGTCGCCCACAGCTCGCAGTGCTTCTGAACCAGAGAAATCAGCGAGCCGCCGTCGGCGATAAACTCCCGCATGCGCTGCGCCTCGCTCTTGCCCTGCTTTAACAGCAGGGCAATTTCATTGATTGCGCTCGTCGCGCCGAGCTTCTCGGCCGACGGCGCAACCTGCTCCAGCAGCCAGGCGATATCTTCCGCCACGGTTTTGTGCTCGCCGGTGTGCACGTCCGTCAGGATCCCCTCCAGCCCGTAGCGACAGGCCTGAAAACGGTTAAAGCGGTACAGCAGAAAATCTTTTTCCTGATGCTTATAGGGCCGCGCGGTCAGCAGCCAGTGCGACGTCGCCTGAATAAGCCCGGCGATGTTAATGGCGTGGCCGAGCGTCAGCGGCGTATCCATCACCCGCACCTCGACGGTGCCGAAGTGCGGGCTGGGGCGGATGTCCCAGTGCAGATCCTTAATGCTGTCGATCATGCTGGTGGAACTCAGGCGGCGGAACAGCCCCTCGAACTCCTGCCAGCTGTTGACCCACGGCATCTGGCCGTTATCCGGAAACCCCGAGAAGATGTTGAGCCGCGACGAGGAGAACTTCGTGTCCGTGCCCTGCATATACGGCGAGGCGGCCGCCAGGGCGATAAAGTGCGGCACGAAGCGCGACAGGCCGTGCAGCAGGTAAATCGCGTCGTCCCCGGTCCGGCAGCCGACGTGCACGTGCTGGCCGAATACCGTCGCCTGCAAAATCAGGTAGCCAAAGCGCTCCAGCGTGACGTTATAGCGCTCGTCGTCGCACACCTCCTGCCGCTGCCACTTCTGGAACGGGTGCGTCCCGCCGCCGCAGATCTGGATATGCTGCTCCGCCGCCGCGCGCAGGATGCTCTGCTGCATCACCGAGAACTGCGCCGCCGCCTGGTCGATGTTCTGGCACACGCCGGTGGCGATTTCGAGCATGCTTTCGGTGATGTCGTGTTTGACCTCGCCGCCTTTGATGTCGTCTTTGACGGCGGCGATGAGCGCGGAGGAGTCCTGGCTCAGATCGTAGCCCGGCGGGTTAACCACCTGCAGTTCGAGTTCGATGCCGAGGGTGAAAGGTTCAGAGGACTTAAAATCAGGTAAAGGCATGGCGCACTCCGTTGTCTGTTGTGTGTTGAGTATAGACAACGGGTGTGGCGCGCTCGTCTCAGGGTGGTATAACTGATAGCAGGCTTAGCAAAAGGGGAGTGATTCATGTCTGACTATCCAACCATTGCGCTGATTGGACCGGGTGCGATTGGGACCACCATTGCCGCGGTGCTGCATGACGTTGGCCGCACGCCGCTGCTGTGCGGACGCACCGCGCACCCGGAATTGCGCCTGCGCCACGACGAGGGTGAAACGGTTGTGCCCGGCCCGGTATTGACCGATCCGGCCGTCATCACGCGCCCCGCCGATCTCGTTTTTGTGGCGGTAAAAACGACGCAAAATGCCGACAGCGCCGGATGGCTGCGGGCCCTGTGCGATGAAAACGCCGTGGTCTGCGCGCTGCAAAACGGCGTGGAGCAAAAAGCCCAGCTTGAGCCGTGGGTTAACGGCGCAGCGGTGCTGCCGTCGGTGGTGTGGTTCCCGGCCCAGCGCGAGCCGGATGCTTCCGTCTGGCTGCGGGCGAAGCCGCGCCTGACGCTGCCGGACGTGCCGCAGGCGCAGCGGGTGGTGGAGGCGCTTCGCGATACGCGCTGCGCGGTTGAGCTCTCTACAGATTTCGCCACCGTCGCCTGGCGCAAGCTGCTGCAAAACGCGGTCGCCGGGCTGATGGTGCTGGCCAACCGCCGCGCCGGGATGTTCAGGCGGGAGGATATCAGCGAGCTTTCGCTGGCCTACCTGCGCGAGGGGCTTGCCGTCGCCCGCGCCGAAGGGGCGAAGCTGGACGATGGCGTGGCGCAGGAGATCCTGGCGAACTTCCAGCGTGCACCTGAGGATCTGGGCACCTCGATCCTTGCCGACCGTCAGGCCGATCGCCCGATGGAGTGGGATATTCGCAACGGGGTTATCCAGCGCTACGGCCGCAAACACGGTATTGCGGTGCCCATCAGCGACGTGGTGGTGCCGCTGCTGGCGGCGGGGAGCGAGGGGCCGGGCTAACGGCCGCTGTTTTTCCGTTCGGCAAAGTAGTGGGCGGGCGTGCTGCCCATCGCTTTTCGGAACATGGTGATAAACGCATTCACCGATTCGTACCCGAGCGTTGCCGCCACGTTCTGGACGGGCACGCCGCTTGCCAGCTCCCGCAGGGCAATAATCAAATGCAGCTGCTGGCGCCATCGCCCGAAGCTCAGCCCGGTCTCGCGCTGCATCAGCCGGGCAAACGAGCGCTCGCTGAGGGCGAGCCGTTTCGCCCAGTCCTTAAGGGTGCTTCTGTCCTCAGGGCGGCTAACCAGCGCGTCCGCCATGGCGCGAATTTTCGGATCGGTTGAGACCGGCAGGCTCAGCTTCTGCTGCGGCATGCTGGCGAGCTCGTCCAGCGTGACACGGGTCAGCCTCGCGACGTGGCTGTCGGCGGGATAATCCACGCCTTCGCGCGTCAGACGATCGACCAGCTCCTTAATCAACGGCGAGATCGCCAGGGTGCAGCATCTCTCCGGCAGCGCCGCCGCGCCGGGCTCAATAAATAGATAGTTGAGATGCGCGTTCCAGGTCGCTTTGGCGCTGTGCGGGATCCCGCCGGGGATCCAGACGGCGCAGTCCGGCGGCACGATCCAGATATCATTCTCCGCGTAACAGCTGACCGCACCGTATCGGGCAATAATCAGCTGCCCCTTGCGGTGGGTATGCACCGGCACTTCCGCGGCGTAGTCCACGAAGTCCAGATGACGCGCCACCGCCGGGCTGGCGGTAGAGTCGGGGTCATACAGCGTAGTAGCAGGTTGAGGCTTCACGATTCTGGCAGCATTTAGGTATTTTTTGACAGAATAGAGTATTTAAGCGGGTCTGCAAGCCGGTAATAATCCCGGCATGAAAAACATCTTCTCTCATCCCGTGCGTATTCCCGCCGCGCTGCGAAACGATGCGGGCGCGCTGATCTACTCTGCAAAGAGTTTTGCCGCGGCGATGCTGGCTTATTACCTCGCGCTGTCGATCGGTCTTGAGCGTCCCTCGTGGGCCATTATTACGGTTTACATCGTGTCGCAGACCTCGGTCGGAGCATCGCTGAGCAGAAGCCTCTACCGGCTGGCCGGTACCGTGGCGGGTGCCAGCGCGACCGTTGTGATTGTGCCTGCCTTCGCGAATACGCCAGTCCTGTGCAGCGCGGTGCTGACGGGCTGGATCGTATTCTGTCTGTGGCTCTCCCTGCTGGAACGAACGCCCCGGGCTTACGCGTTTGTGCTGGCAGGCTATACCGCGAGCCTGATTGGTTTTCCCGCGGTGTCCGATCCCGGCGGGATCTTTAACGTCGCCATCGTTCGCGTGCAGGAGATCGCGATTGGGATTTTCTGCGCGGCGCTGATTCACCGCTACGTGCTGCCCGCACGCGTATCAGAGCTGTTCAACGCTAAATTATCTCAGACGTTACAGGCCGCTCGCGGGCGGGTGGCGGATACCTTAGCAGGTAAACCCGACGCGGCTTCCGGCCCCCTGCATCTGGCCCTGGCGCTGCAGTTCCTGCAGGGCATCAGCCACCATATTCCGTATGATTTTGCCCTCTCAGCCCCGGTGCGGCAGGCCAGGAAAGCGATTCACGATCGGCTGGCGCGGCTGGTCATCGTCAACTGTGAACTACACGATCGCCTGCCAGCGATCGGAAACCTGCCCGCCGACGCGCAGGCGTTGATGGAGGACGTTCAGGCCTGGCTTACCGCTGAAGGCGCGGGTGCCAGCAGCACGGCAGAGTCGCTGCGGCTCCGCTGTGCGCTTCTCATCGATTGGTTTGCCGCGCAGGCGCAGTCGTTTGACGACGCGCTGCAGGTCAGTTTTATCCGCTACCTCTCGGAGGCTATCGCGCTTCTGCAGCAGTGCGAGCGTCTTTCCGGGGCCATACTCCACGCCAAACCCGTCTTTGGGGAGATGCAAACCCGCGCGGCGAAAGGCTACGTTTTCCACCGCGATCCTCTTACCGGCGCCCGCACGGCGCTGGGGGCTTTCGCCATCATCCTGAGTGGATGCCTGGTCTGGATCTTCTCAGCGTGGCCGGACGGCGGGACGGCGGTTTCGATACTCGGCGTCTGCTGCACGCTGTTTGGCAGCTTCGACACGCCGGCACCGCACATCGTGAAATACATCATTGGCTCGTTCTGGGGCGTGCTGATAAGCCTGTTCTACAGCTTTGCGCTGCTGCCGCTGGTGAGCGATTTCCCGGTGCTGGTGGCGGTGCTTGCCCCGGCGTATCTGCTGGCCGGGTCGCTTCAGGCGCGCCCGCCCACCACGTTTATGGCAATGGGGATCACCCTGACGCTGCCCATTCTGTGCGAGCTGGGGGCGCACTACAGCGGAGACTTCGCCGTTGCGGTCAACACCGCCATCGCGCTATTTGCCGCGACCGGCTTTGCCGTCATCAGCATGAGCCTGCTGCAAACCGTGCAGGCGGATGGTGCCATCACGCGTCTGCTGAACCTCTGCCAGCGCGACATTCGCCGCAGCGTGAAGGGCACGCTGCGGGTTGATGAAACGCACTGGATCAACCTGATGATGGACCGAACCGCCCTGTTGCTGCCGCGCCTGCCGCGCAGCGAGCGCGCGCCGGAGCAGGCGCTCGATCGGCTGCTGCACGCGCTGCGTCTGGGGCTATCGGTCATGCATTTACGCCGCAGTAACACGCCGCCCGGCAGGGAGGTTGACGCGCTTTTTCATCAGATAAACACCGGGGACCGCAACGCCTTGCGCGAACGCATTGCCGCTATTATCGCGCGCCATCTGCCTGCGGCAGATGAACATACGCGCCAGTTGGTCTTCAGGCTGGTGGATCTGCACTGTGCATTACGGGGGCCAGACAATGGTTAACGATCTCAATATCGGCGGGGTTTTTATTCCGGGGCTGCTGATGGTCGCCCTCGCGGCGCTGGTCTGCACGCTGGGCCTCGTCGCGCTTTTCTCGCTCAGCAGGCTCTACCGGAGCTTGCCGTTTCGCCCGCTGATGGATGTTTCAACCTGGATTGTCACCTTTTTCCTGCTGATGCAGGGCCTGATCGCGTTGGGGTTATTGTCATGAAATCACTGCTCTCTTTACTGGCTCGCTATGCGCTGACCTTAAGCGCGGCCGTGGCGGCCACGCTTCTGGCCTTTATGATGTGGAAACACTACGCACAAACGCCGTGGACCCGCGACGGCCGCGTGCGGGCGGACGTGGTGCAGATTGCGCCGGACGTCTCCGGGCCGGTCATCAGCGTGGCCGTGCGGGACAATCAGTGGGTGAACCGGGGCGATGTGCTCTACACCATCGATCCGCGCTGGCTTAAGCTGGCGGTGGTCAGCGCGCAGGCGGACGTCGAGTCGAAACGCCATGAGATGCTGATGCGCCAGGACGCGGCCCATCGCCGCACCCTGATTAAAAACGCCATCTCGAGCGAGGATTTACAGCAAACCGGCAGCGCGGCGAACGTCGCGGCGGCCAACTATCACGGCGCGCTGGCCACGCTGGATCTGGCAGAGCTGAATCTGGCGCACGCCACCGTGCGCGCGCCGGTTTCGGGGTACGTTACGCACCTGCGGCTTCGCCCCGGAGACTACGCGACGGCGGGGGAGACAAAGGTCGCCATCGTCGATGCGCACAGCTTCTGGGTGGTAGGGTACTTTGAGGAGACCAAGCTGCGCCATATTCGCGTCGGGGATGCCGCGCAGGTTGTGCTGATGGGGTACGAGCCTGTCATCACGGGGCACGTGGAGAGCATCGGGCATGGGATTGGGGACAGCAACGACGAAACGGGCGGGCTGGGCCTGCCCGACGTCGAGCCCACCTTCAGCTGGGTGCGGCTTGCGCAGCGCGTGCCGGTGCGCATTCATATCGACAGGTTACCGGAGGGCGTTGAGCTGGTGGCGGGGCTGTCGGCGAGCGTGGCGGTGGGGGGATAGGGAGGGGGATAAAAGTGAATATGAATGTCTGTGTTGTGCCAGAAGCGGACGTTGATAACGTTGAGATATGTTAATTTATGCGGAGCAGGTCAACAAATAAAAGGAGAAGAAGATGCAAATCAAGTTTGGGGTGTTGTTACTCGTGGTGCTTGTTCCATTGACATCAACTGCAGCAAAAGGGAGTTTTGTTTTTTCGGTCGGTAATGAGAAAACTTCGTTTGACTCTGGATGTGTAAAGTCAATTGATTATGTAGAGAAGGATGAGACAGGTGCAGAGAATTTAGTATTTAGATTTTCCGATGAATGTGGCAAAAGGTTGTCGGACATGACCCGACAGAATATCGGAAAGCATATGACCATCGCCTACGATGATAATAAAATTACTTCCGCTATGATTGCCTCGCGCCTGAGTACCAGTTTCAGAATATCCACAAAAGACATACCAAGAATAATGTTAATGCAAATACTTAATGATTATGATGGTGTTCGTGATTAACCAGAAAAAAGCGGCAAATAATAATTTATTTGGCAATGTAAAAGTCATTCATAAATACAATTTCCGCTCTTCGCTCTTAACGGACATTCAACAAACAACTCTGTACTTTGAGTAAGGCCGAAATCCTGCTTCTAACCTCGAAGAATTCCGGCCTTCAGTCACCCGCCTCAGTGCGCCGTGATATACGGCTCCTTCAAAAACTCAGCCAACAGCCAGACTATATCATGCAGCAGCCCGGTGAGGTCTTTCGCTACGCTCGCAGGCAATGTCCCGCCCATCACCGCCAGCGTTAACGCTACGGCATAGTCCACCTGCAGCGTCGTCTCTTGCCAGCAGTCGGGCACGCAGGAAGCAATCTTTTCCCCCGCAATCAGTTGTTCAACCAGATGCGAAGGCAGCTCGGCATCGCAGCACTCCCGCAGCCGCTTCAGCGCAACCAGCAATCGCGTACAGAGCGTGGCAAACGTCACTGCGTCGTCAGTTTCCACCAGCACGCTTACATACGCAGTGCAGGCGTCGGCCAGCTCGAAAAGATCCGCGGAATCGGAAATTGAAGTGCTGATGAGGTGATGAACTGCGCTTTCCTCAGAGAGCGCGTAAGAAAATCCAGGGGTAGTCGCCATTTAGCATCCTCTTTGTCTAAAAAAACGTCATGTTATGCTAACGGATTCCTACGCCCGGTTACGGATGTGCCGCAACGCAGGTACTTTACGGCGGCGAAAAAGGGAAGGAAAGGGATAACCCTGAGTTACATAAGGTTGCTTGAAAGTTTGCGAGGCGGCTTCCAGAAGGGCATTGCCGGGTGGCGGCTACGCCTTACCCGGCCTGCAAAACCGTCAGCCAACCCGCGACACAACCCGTAGGCCCGCGCAAGCGCAGCGCCGCCGGGCACAGTTTGCACCGCTGTTACTCCTTATGCAGACCTTTTCATTTTGAGTAACCTTTCTACTCACGTCTGTGTCGCCAGGGAAAATGTCCCCCCGCCGAACCGATGTCTGGCACCGCGAGCAGCCATCCGGGCGTTTAAATGGTTAAAATAAATAATAATAATCATTGCGCAATAAATTTCGCTGTGTCTTAATAGCGTCATCGGTTTGGAATACAGACCTTATGAAAGCAGTTTTAGTAAAGCAGTCCTCAGTTCAGGTGTTATCCATAGATACTCCTTCTTCGTGAGCCTCCTCCTAAGTGCCAAATAAGTAACTCTCGAAATACAGGCCATCATCGCCGCGTTTAAGTGGCTCATAAATTAAGGATTTATCTATGTCTAATAAAATGACTGGTTTAGTAAAATGGTTCAACGCAGATAAAGGTTTTGGCTTTATCACCCCTGACGACGGCAGCAAAGATGTATTCGTACACTTCTCTGCTATTCAGAGCGACAACTTCAAAACGCTTGATGAAGGTCAGAAAGTTTCCTTTACCATTGAGAATGGCGCAAAAGGTCCTGCAGCTGGAAATGTTTCTCCACTGTAACCCGCGCTAAATATCAGTGTGGCGTACGATAGCGATGAAGACAATAGTCCGAGCAGTTAAGCTGTACTGATAAAAATTAACCCGCACCTGTGCGGGTTTTTTATTTTTAAAGGGTAATGGTGCCTGAGTTTTATATGGCAGCCTGCCCATATTCCCTTCAAATTAAGCCTCAAAATCCGCTTAACCGTTCGCGAGTGTCCAAAACGCCGTCAGCAGCATTTACAGCAAATGCGCCGAGTATGAGCAAAAGTGTGAAAACTCGTATAGTCATCAAAACCTCCAGTGTTCAGGGCATTTCACAGGAATCCCTCACTTCTGATTTTCAACATGCGACCTGACAGCCTCCAGCGTCCTTTTACGGATCCAGCCGCTCCCTGCCCGTATTGCCAGCCAGTAGGCCGCCATTTTGAGTTGAGTACGTTTGTCCGGACAATAGACGAAGGTCTCTGTACAGAGTTCATGTTGACCTGGCGCCAGTTCCGCTACCTGGTAGCGCAGCAACAGTTTTGCGCTGCCCAGCGCGGAGGGTGCCTGAAAAGCAATCGCGTCGGGCGCGTTTTCCAGACCGAAATCTATCCGCCAGAATTGCCCTCTTAAGCCATAGCAGAGCTCGGATGCTGAGCTTTTCAACAGAGTAAAACTGTGCAGCCCAAAGTTGCCCGTCGAGTTAGCCTGCTGATTGTGCAGAAATTTCTGCGGTAATTTCCGCAAAGACATCAGCCGCCGAATTACGGGGTCTTGCTGGACGTCAAAGCTTGCAATCAACGGCAGAATATTTTCAGGCCTGGAAGTGTGAATGACCGCTCGATGTTTCTCATGGAACTGAAACTGGGGTAAAAAAGCAGGAACATCCCGCCAGAGAGCAAGTGCTTTGCGGGTAACGAATCCGGGGTTTAGCATTTCACTTCCTTGTCATCCTTTGCACTCTGTCAGAGTAACAGATGGGATGCTGCAGACAATTACCAGGAAAACGTAGTACTTAAGCGTGCATCAATAAAACAGCAAAGTCCTGGATCCGACCCCGCGTTGCCTGCAACGACTTTCCAAACCGCACCCGATGCGTTTATGGTGTTGTTTCACCCTTGCAGGGCATCAGGTGTCATATATGTCGAAGGCAAAATCCAACAAAGACTGGGTCAGACTGGCGCAACAACCCGGGAAAATAGAGCGCATAGAGGCGTATTTCAGCGGGCATGGCTATGAACCGCATCGTCACGACACTTACGCCATAGGCCGGACCTTATCCGGGGTGCAGAGTTTTCACTATCGGGGAAGTAAACAACATAGCCTGCCGGGCGGGACAATGGTCCTGCACCCTGACGAAATACATGACGGAGAGGCGGGAACGAACGACGGATTCCAGTATCGGATGCTGTATATCGATCCGGCGCTCATTCAAAAAATCCTGGGCGGAAAGCCTTTGCCGTTTATTCCTGGCGGGATTTCATCCGATCCCCGGCTTTTTGCAGCGACCGAACCGCTGTTAAAAGCACCGGAAGAATCTTTCGATACGCTGGAAGAAGACGATGCGCTCTACGATCTCGCCCACACGCTGGCCGTCGTCGGAGGACAACGTTTTCGCCGAAACCTGGTGGATTATCAATCAGCAGAACGCGCGCGCGAATATATACACACTGAATTCATTCACAACATTAAGCTGGATACCTTATCCGCCGTCAGTGGCAGAGATCGCTGGAGCCTGAGCCGGGATTTCCGTGCGCTTTATGGAACGAGTCCTTATCGCTACGTGACCATGCGTCGACTTGAATACTGTCGACGCCTGATTCAGGCGGGCCTGTCGCTTGCTGAGGCTGCCGCTACTGCGGGGTTTTCAGATCAAAGTCACATGACTCGTCAGTTCATCAAAACGTTGGGTATGTCGCCGGGGCGCTGGCAAAAATTCATCAAAGGTCATCCTGCCTGATTTGCACGATCGTTCAAGACCGGCACTTCGGCCTTATTCTATCCTGGACGCTTCTCAACCATAGGAAGTGTCACAATGTATAGTCCTGTTAATTTAGACAATAAATTCTCTCTCTTCGACGCGCACTGGCAGCCGAAAGTCATCGCCCAGATGAATGACTATCAGTTTAAAATCGTCAAAATATCGGGTGATTTTATATGGCACGCTCACCCTGAAACCGATGAGGCATTCATCGTGGTTGAGGGCGTGTTACGTATTGATTTTCGTGACGGACATGTGCTCGTCAATCCAGGAGAAATGTACGTTGTGCCGAAAGGCGTTGAACATAAAACGTCTGCTGAATCAACGGTAAAAATGATGATGATAGAACCTTGTGGGGTCCTGAATACCGGACACGAAGGCGGGGAGCGCACCGCAGAGAACGACGTCTGGATTTGACGACGGGGGCTATGTTGCCGGGTGGCGTCTGCGCCTTACCCGGCCTACAAAAAACCAAAACCCCTATATTGCCGTCACCCCTCGCTCATCATCATCAAAAACCGCTTCACCGTTCGCGAGCGTTCAAAGCGCCGCCAGCAGAGCGCGATATCGGTATAAAGCTCCGGCGAGCTCAGCGCGTGATAGGTGACATTCGGCGGTGAAATGGCCGCCATGGATTTGGGCACCAGCGCGAACCCGCCGCCCGCGGAAACCATGCTCAGGGAGGAGGAAAGCTGCGACGACTGCAGCGCGTGCTGCACGTCAATCCCGGCCCGCTCGCAGCAGCCGTGAACCCGTTCGTACAGCCCCGGCGCGACCTCCTGCGGGAACAGCACCACCGGCGTATCCCGAAGCTGCTCTAGCGCCAGCGAATCGCACGCCGCCAGCGGATGGTCGCGATGCAGCGCCACCACCATCGGCTCCCGGTCGAGGATTTTTAACTCGAACGCCTTGCTGCTCTCGCACGGCAGGCGCACGAAGGCAATATCCAGCTCACCCTCCGCCAGCATCGTCGTCAGCGACGACATATTGGCTTCCACCTGGTGAACCTGCACCGCCATGTTCTGCACCTGAAACTGGCGAATCAGCGCGAAAATTTTGGGATGAAAAGCGTCGGAGCTGGTGATGCCAATCGACAGGTTGCCGTTCAGCCCGCGCGCGATGCCACGGGCTTTTTCCAGCGCGGCATCGCTCAGCGCCAGAATTTTGCAGGCGTCCTCGTAGAAGGCTTCTCCCGCTTCGGTCAGCTCCACGCCCCGCGTGAGGCGCCTGAACAGCGGCGTGCCCACTTCCTCTTCGAGCCGTTTGATCTGCTGACTCAGAGGAGGCTGTGAAATACCCAGCGCTTCGGCCGCCCTGGTGAAGTGTCGCTCGCGTGCAACCGCGACAAAATACCGCAGATAACGAAGTTCCATATCTAAAACGTCTCAAACCAGCATGGTTTCTATATTGGAACTCTCTGCTGAATCGGGTCAACATTTATTTAACCTTTCTAAATAAAGTTGAAGAGGACGAGCACGATGATGCATTCATCTGCCTGCGACTGTGAGGCCAGCCTGTGCGAGACCCTGCGGGGGTTTTCCGCCCAGCATCCTGACAGCGTGATCTATCAGACATCGCTAATGAGCGCCCTGCTAAGCGGCGTGTACGAAGGAGAGACCACTATCGCCGATCTGCTGGCGCACGGTGATTTTGGTTTGGGCACCTTCAACGAGCTGGATGGTGAAATGATTGCCTTCAGCAGCCAGGTGTACCAGCTGCGCGCCGACGGCAGCGCCCGGGCCGCGAAGCCGGAGCAGAAAACGCCGTTCGCGGTGATGACCTGGTTCCAGCCGCAGTACCGCAAAACCTTCGATGCACCGGTCAGCCGTCAGCAGATCCACGACGTCATCGACCAGCAGATCCCCTCCGATAACCTGTTCTGCGCGCTACGCATCGACGGCAACTTCCGCCACGCCCACACCCGCACCGTACCGCGCCAGAAGCCGCCTTACCGCGCGATGACCGACGTGCTGGACGACCAGCCGGTGTTCCGCTTTAACCAGCGCGAAGGGGTGCTGGTCGGGTTCCGCACGCCGCAGCACATGCAGGGCATTAACGTGGCCGGCTATCACGAGCATTTCATCACCGACGACCGTCAGGGCGGGGGCCATCTGCTCGACTACCAGCTGGAGAGCGGCGTGCTCACCTTCGGTGAAATTCACAAGCTGATGATTGACCTGCCCGCCGACAGCGCGTTCTTACAGGCCAACCTTCACCCCAGCAATCTTGATGCAGCGATCCGTTCCGTCGAAAACTAACAGGAGAACTACCGTGAACAGTGAGAAACAGTCACGTCAGTGGGCGCACGGCGCCGATATGGTTGTCGGCCAGCTGGAAGCGCAGGGCGTGAAGCAGGTGTTCGGGATCCCGGGGGCGAAAATCGACAAGGTCTTTGACTCCCTGCTGGACTCCTCCATTGAGATCATTCCGGTACGTCACGAGGCCAACGCGGCGTTTATGGCGGCGGCGGTAGGGCGGCTGACCGGCAAGGCCGGGGTGGCGCTGGTCACCTCCGGACCGGGCTGTTCCAACCTGATCACCGGCATCGCCACCGCCAACAGCGAAGGCGACCCGGTAGTAGCGCTGGGCGGGGCGGTGAAGCGGGCGGATAAAGCGAAGCTGGTGCACCAGAGCATGGACACCGTCGCCATGTTCAGCCCTGTTACCAAATACGCCGTGGAGGTCAGTTCGCCGGACGCGATTGCCGAGGTGGTATCGAACGCGTTTCGCGCTGCCGAGCACGGCAGGCCGGGGGGCGCATTCGTCAGCCTGCCGCAGGATATTGTCGACCAGCCCGCGACGGGGGCGATTTTACCCGCCAGCGGCCCTGCGCTGATGGGCCCCGCACCGGAATCCGCCATCAACGACGTGGCGAAGCTTATCGAAAAGGCCAAAAACCCGGTCATCTTACTCGGCCTGATGGCCAGCCAGCCCGCGAACAGCGCCGCGCTGCGCAAGCTGCTGGAGAAAAGCCGCATTCCGGTGACCAGCACCTATCAGGCCGCGGGGGCGGTAAACCAGGAGCACTTCACCCGCTTTGCCGGACGCGTCGGCCTGTTCAATAACCAGGCGGGCGACCGGCTGCTGCATCTGGCGGATCTGATTATCTGCATCGGCTACAGCCCGGTGGAGTACGAGCCGTCCATGTGGAACAGCGGCGACGCGACGCTGGTGCACATCGATGTGCTGCCCGCCTATGAAGAGCGTAACTACGTGCCGGATCTGGAGCTGGTGGGGGACATCGCCGAAACGCTGAACCTGCTCGCTAACCGCATCGACCGTAAGCTCGAGCTGAGCCAGCGGGCCTCCGAAATTCTGGTCGATCGCCAGCATCAGCGCGATCTGCTCGACCGCCGCGGCGCCTCGCTCAACCAGTTTGCCCTGCACCCGCTGCGCATCGTGCGCGCCATGCAGGACATTGTGAATAACGACGTGACGCTCACCGTCGACATGGGCAGCTTCCACATCTGGATCGCCCGCTACCTCTACAGCTTCCGGGCGCGTCAGGTGATGATCTCCAACGGTCAGCAGACCATGGGTGTCGCGCTGCCGTGGGCGATTGGCGCGTGGCTGGTGAATCCGGGCCGCAAGGTGGTATCGGTCTCCGGCGACGGCGGCTTCCTGCAGTCGAGCATGGAGCTGGAAACCGCGGTGCGCCTCAACGCCAACGTGCTGCACATCATCTGGGTGGATAACGCCTACAACATGGTGGCGATTCAGGAAGAGAAAAAATACCAGCGCCTTTCCGGCGTCGAGTTCGGCCCGGTCGATTTCAAAGCGTATGCCGACGCCTTCGGCGCGAAGGGCTTTGCCGTGGAGAGCGCCGAGGCGCTTGAGCCGACGCTGCGCGCGGCGATGGATGTGGATGGCCCGGCCGTGGTGGCCATTCCCGTCGACTACAGCGATAACCCGCTGCTGATGGGCCAGCTCCATCTCAGCCAGATTTTGTGACTCACGATAAGGACAGAGAAATGCAAAAAGTTGCTCTCGTAACAGGCTCAGGCCAGGGGATTGGTAAAGCGATCGCGCTTCGCCTGGTGAAAGACGGCTTTGCCGTCGCCATCGCCGACTATAACGTTGAGACGGCAAGAGCCGTCGCCGATGAAATCATCCGTAACGGCGGCAACGCCGTCGCCGTGAAGGTCGATGTCTCTGACCGCGAACAGGTATTTGCTGCGGTGGAGAAAGCGCGCACCGCGCTGGGCGGCTTTAACGTTATCGTGAATAACGCCGGGATTGCGCCGTCTACCCCCATCGAATCCATCACGCCGGACATTGTCGACAAGGTTTACAACATCAATGTGAAAGGGGTGATCTGGGGGATCCAGGCCGCGATTGACGCCTTCCGCAAAGAGGGGCATGGCGGCAAGATCATCAACGCCTGCTCCCAGGCGGGCCACACCGGCAACCCTGAACTGGCGGTCTACAGCTCCAGCAAGTTCGCGGTGCGCGGCTTAACCCAGACCGCGGCACGGGATCTCGCGCCGCTGGGGATCACCGTTAACGCCTACTGCCCGGGCATCGTCAAAACGCCGATGTGGGCGGAAATCGACCGTCAGGTCTCCGAGGCGGCGGGTAAACCGCTTGGCTACGGGACCGAAACCTTTGCCAAACGCATTACGCTTGGCCGTCTGTCCGAGCCGGAAGATGTGGCCGCTTGCGTCTCATACCTGGCAGGCCCGGATTCCGACTACATGACCGGCCAGTCGCTCTTAATTGATGGTGGAATGGTGTTTAATTAAATTCTAATAAGCTCTGACATGAGTTTTCCCCTGCACCCGTGCAGGGGCTTTTTTTTGTCTCCTCCGTCATTGTGCATTACACTGCGCGCTGCAAAACTTTAGTCATTACGATCTGACAGGCGGTAACAGCGATGAACGGTACAATCACAACGTGGTTTAAAGATAAAGGCTTTGGATTTATCAAAGATGAAAACGGCGACAACCGCTATTTTCATGTGATTAAGGTCGCGAACCCCGATCTGATTAAGAAAGATGCCGCGGTGACCTTTGAGCCGACCACCAACAACAAAGGCCTTTCCGCCTATGCGGTGAAGGTGATCCCCGAAAGCAAACATCTCTTTATTGCGGGCGAGCGCGTGAAGCTCTCCTCGATCAAATCCTTCGTGGTGTTTAACGAAGAAGAACCGGCTGATACCAAAATCGACAAAGAGAACGCGGTGCTGTCGGTTGGGCTGCTGATGAACAGCATCAAGCCGAAATCCGAGAAAAAGCCGGGCGAAATGCGCACGGTGAAGAAGCTGGCGATCACCACCTTCCAGAATACGACGCTGATCTTCACCGAAGATGAGATCGACATTGATGCCACGGTGAAGCTGCTGAAGTGATTTTTTGCCGGGTGGCGGCTATGCCTTACCCGGCCTACGAAAAACCATCAACGCGGCACGAAACGTAGGCCCGGTAAGCGCAGCGCCACCGGGCACCGCCGCGCGCGCTTACCCCATCCGGTGCTCGCCCCGCAACATCGCCTCGCGGTCAAACACCCTCTGAATCTCCCCGTGCGCCATAAACGCCGCCCGGTCGGACATATGCGCAATCACGTCCGCATCGTGGCTCACCAGCAGGTAGGTCATGCCGTGCTCGGCCTTCAGGCGGTTGAGCAGGTTCAAAATTTCCGCCTGCACGGACATATCCAGCGCCGAGGTGGGCTCGTCCAGCAGCAGAAGCTGCGGGCGCAGCAGCAGCGCGCGGGCAATCGCCACGCGCTGGCGCTGTCCGCCGGAAAGCTGATGCGGATAACGCTTGCCCGCGTCGGCGGAAAGCCCCACCTGCTGCAGCGCATCCGCCACCTTTTCGGCAATCTGCGTTTCGCCGTGGATGTGTAACGGCTCCGACAGGGTGCGTGAAATCGTGTGGTTCGGGTGCAGCGACGCCCACGGATCCTGAAACACCATCTGTACGTTGCGGCGAAGCTCGCCTTCAAAACGCCGCCCAGGCCGTAGCGCGTCTCCCAGGATCGAAATGCGGCCGTTCCACTCGCGCTGCAGCCCCGCCAGCACGCGCAGAATAGTTGATTTTCCGCAGCCGGATTCACCTATCAGGCTGAAGGTTTCGCCTTTCTCGATGGCAAAGCTGGCGGCGGACACCGCCGTTTTCTCCCCGAAGCTCACCAGGAGATCCTTAACCTCAACGAGCGTCATTATCGGCCTCCTTCCACGGCTGCGTGCGGTCCAGCGTCGGCAGCATCTGGCCGAAGGTGTTGGCATTTGGACGGCAGGTCCACAGGGTGCGCGTATACGGGTGCGTCGCCTGGGGCAGCCGGTTCGCCGCCATCTCATCGACCTTCTCGCCCTGGTACATCACCAGCACGCGATCGCAGTGTTCCGCCACCAGCGGCAGATCGTGGCTGATTAACAGCATCGCCATCTGGCGCTCTTCGCTCTGCTGCACCAGCAGTTCGAGGATCTGGTTGCGCAGGCGGGCGTCCAGCGCGGAGGTGGGTTCGTCGGCAATCAGCACCTGCGGGTTGTTGATCAGCGCAATGGCAATCATCACCCGCTGGCCCATGCCGCCGGAGAGTTCGCCGGGGTAGCGCGTGAGGACATGTTCGTTGAGTCCGACGGCGCGGATAATGTCGTAAATGCGCGCCAGGCGCTCGGCGCGGGGCAGGCGCTGGTGCAGGGTCAGCGCCTCATCAAGCTGAGCGGCGACGTTTTTCGCCGGATTCAGCGCGTAGCGCGGGTCCTGCAGGACCATCGCAATCCCGTTACCGCGCAGCGCCTGCCAGCGGCGGGTGCTCAGTGTCAGCAGGTCGTTGTCGAGCACGCTAAGCCGGTTCGCGCTCACGATGCCGGGTTTGCGCACCAGCCCCATCAGGGCGCGGGCGGACATCGATTTGCCCGAGCCGGATTCCCCCACCAGCGCCAGCCGCTCGTTGCCCAACGTGAAGCTCAGGCTGTTGACCACGCGCGCGGCGGGGTAGTCGATATTCAGCGCATCGACGATGACGCGTTGTTCAGTCATGCTGTGGCTCCAGTACGTCGCGCAGGCCATCGCCCAGCAGGTTAAAGGCCAGGCTGGCAAACAGAATCGCACCGCCCGGAACGGCGGCAATCCACCACTGGTCGAAAATGACCTGCATACCGTCGGCAATCATCGCGCCCCATTCGGCCATCGGCGGACGGGCGCCAAGACCGAGGAAGCCCAGCCCGGCAGCCGCCAGAATAATGCCCGCCAGATCCAGCGCCAGCCGTACAATCGCGGACGGCAGGCACAGGGGCAGAATATGCCCGACCAGCAGGCGCAGCCCGCGAATGCCCATCATTTCGGCGGCGGCGAGATAGTCGCTGTGGCGCAGACGCTGGATCTCACTCCGCGCCTGCCGCGCGTAGGCGGGCCAGGTGGTTAAGGCCAGCGCCAGCGCGCCGTTGACCAGCCCCGGGCCAAGCATCGCCACAAACGCGAAGGCGAGGATCAGGCGCGGCATCGACATCACCACGTCGGTAAAGCGCATCAGGATGCGCTCCATCCAGCCGCCGTAGTAGCCGGACAAAATCCCCACCAGCAGCCCGGCGGGCAGGGTGATTACGGTGACTAACGCCACCAGCCCGAGCGCCGGACGGGTGCCGTAAATCAGGCGTGAAAGCAGGTCGCGCCCGTAGCTGTCGGTGCCCAGCCAGTGCTGGCTGTTCGGTGCCTGCAGGCGCGCGGCGGCGTCCTGCCAGTTCGGGTCAAGCGGCGCTAGCCACGGCGCGAACAGGGCGATAGCTACCAGCAGCGCGATGGCAATCAGCCCGCAAAACGCGGCGGGGGAGCGGCGCAGGCGGCGTAAGAAAAGATAAAACGGCATCAGCGCACCCTGGGATCGGTCGCCCGCACGAGCAGGTCGGTAAGGTTATTGATCAGCACAAAGCAGACGCCAATCAGCAGCGTGCCGCCCATGACGGCGGTGGTATCTCCGGCGAACAGGGCGGTGGTGAGGTAGCGCCCGATCCCCGGCCAGGAGAAGACGGTTTCGGTCAGTACCGCGCCTTCCAGCATGCTGGTGTAGGCGAGGGCGATCACCGTCAGAAGGGTGCCGCGAATGTTCGGCAGCACGTGGCGCAGCAGGATGGCTATCTCCCCGGCGCCCTTGGCGCGGGCAAGCAGGATGTACTCTTTGTTCATTTCGCTCAGGCAGGCGGAGCGCGTCAGGCGGGTGATGCTCGCCAGCGAGTAATAGGCCAGCAGCAGCACCGGCAGCACCAGGTGGCTGAGGGCGTTGCGGAACGCCTCGCGGTCGCCGGAAAGCCAGGTATCCACCAGCGCAAAGCCGGTGCGCGGCTCGACGGTAAACTGCCAGATATCGTCCAGCCTGCCGGGACCCGCGCTCCACTGAAGCTTCGCGTAGAACAGGGCCAGCATCAGCAGGCCGAGCCAGAAAATAGGCACCGAGTTGCCGAGCAGGGTGAGGGTTCTGATGGCGAGATCGAGCGGTGAACCGGCGTAGCGGGCGCACAGCACCCCGGCAATTACGCCGAGCACGGCGCCGATGATTAAGGCCAGCGTCGCCAGCTCCAGCGTGGCGGGGAACGCGTGCAGCAGGTCCTGCAGCACCGGCTGACCGGTGGCGCTGGCCGTGCCTAAATCACCGTGGGCAAGGTTTTGCAGGTAGTGCCAGAACTGCACGGGCAGGGGGCGATCCAGCCCAAGCTGGTGGCGAACCTGATCGTAGGTTGACTGGCTGGCGTGATCGCCCACGATCTGCAGCACGCGATCGACAGGTGAAAACGCCGACAGCGCAAACGTGACGAGCAGCAGCCCGAGGAGCGTGAGCAGCAGGGTCAGCAGACCCTGGAACACGCGGGTGGAAAGATGTGGCATGGGAAAATCGTTATCCTGAAAATATGCACGGACGACCCCCTCTCCCTGTGGGAGAGGGAGAAGGGCTACTTCGTGACGCGATCGTACCAGACCATATCCGCGTTCAGCCCCTGCTGATACCCCTTCACGTTATCGCGCACCACGATCTGGGTTTTACCCTGATCGACGAACACGTACGGCGAACTCTGCTGCAGCTGCTCCTGCATCTTCTTGTACAGATCCAGACGCTTCGCCGGATCCGGCTCGGCTACCGCCGCCAGCGTGGCTTTGTTCAGCTCCGGGATTTTCCAGCCGTTCAGTCCGGCCACGGTGCTGGATTTGCCGTCGTTCCACGCAAAGGCGCTGGCGTTAGAGTGCGCGTCGAAGTAGTCCGGGATCCACAGACGGATCGCCGCCTGATGCTGCTTCGCGCGCACGCGGGCATAGACCTGGCTCCCGGCGGCAGGCAGCAGATCGATCTTCACGCCGCCCTGAGCAAAGCTCGCCTGCATCGACTGGGCGATGGTGATAAACGGCGGCTTGTTCTCCACATCCAGCGTGAAGTGCGCGTCTTTAATGCCCGCTTTGGCGAGAATGGCTTTCGCTTTTGCCGGGTCAAACTTAAACGGGTTGTCTTCCAGCGCGCCCGGCAGCCCGACCGGCAGGAAGCTCTGGTGAACAAAGTACTGGCCTTTCAGCAGGTTTTTGGTGATGCCCTCATAATCGACAAGCCAGCGCGAGGCTTCCCAGAACGCCGGGTTGTTCAGCAGCGGGTTGGCGCTGTTGCCGGTGTTAAACACCAGGTAATTTTGCTCGGCGGACGGAATGCTCAGCACCTTAACGCCCGGCTTGCCGTCCAGGGCGCTTATCTGATCTGCACCGAGATCGCGCGCCACGTCCGCATCACCCTGCTGGATCAGCAGGCGGCGCGAAGCCGGGTCGGGGACGTTTTTAATGATGATGCTTTTGAGCTTCGGCGCACCGCCGGGGGCGGAGTCGTTGGCTTCCAGCACGATAGCCTGATGCGGCTGATAGACGCGCATTTTGAACGCGCCGCTGCCAGCCGAGTGCATTTTCAGCCACGCGTTGCCGAAGTCATTATCCTTCACGTTTGCCGCGACCTGCTTTTCATCGACGATGGAGGCAATCGGCGTGGAGAGAATATTCAGCGCCACCGACGGGCTAACGTCCGCCGTCCAGTGAAGCTGGAGGGTATGGTCGTCCACTTTTTTCAGCTGTCTGGCGATGTTGCTCGCGTCCCAGCCCAGCACGTTCAGGATGAATGCCGGGGATTTGTTCAGCGTCACGGCGCGGGTGTAAGAGAAAATCACGTCTTCCGGGCGCAGCGGGTTGCCGGAGGCGAATCTGGCATCGGGCTTAAGTTTGATCGTCAGCGTTTTTGCTGCCGCGTCCGCTTCCCAGCTTTCTGCCAAAATTGGGGTGATTTTTTCCGGGTTATCGCGGTCCGGCTGTACCAGGCGCTGATACAGGCTAGGCACGGTCTGGATGCTGGAAAGCTCGTTGGCTTCGGCCGGGTCGAGGCTCACGATGTCATCAAGTCCCTGGGCAACAACCAGCGTGTTGGGCGGAGTAGCGGCGTGGACAGCGCCTGAGAGCGCAGCCAGCACCAGTAACGGCAACAGTTTTTTCGTCATAGCGATCCCTGAGAAGAATATATTGTGATTGTTTTATGCTCCGCTACGTTAGGTCGACTCTTAAATTCCGCAAAGTCGAAATTCAGCTTTGCTTATATCTTGCGGGAATATCGCATGCGCTTGGGCTATTAAAATGTGCTGCTTTTCGCCCGCTTTTTAACCTGCTATAACAAACTCCTTACCTTTCAGGGAGTCACCGCCGTGCCCGAAATCAATCAACATGGTCAAACCGTTAACGATATCGTTCCAGACTGGAGAGGCGCGCGCGTATTAACCCGCACGCCGCTGTTCGGCCAGTATTGCCGCCTGGAGCCGCTGGATGCCGATCGCCACGCGGCCGATCTCTATGAGGCCTACGCACTGGGCGACGACAGCGACTGGACGTGGCTTGCCAGCACGCAGCCAGCGAGCGTGGAAGCCACCGCGCACTGGATCGTGGCAAAGGTTATGGACGATGAGCTGGTGCCGTTTGCCGTCATTGATTTACGCACCGAACGCGCGGTGGGGCTGGTGAGCTATATGGCTAACGAGCGGCTGCTGGGGTCGGTGGAAATTGGTCACGTGACCTGGTCGCGCAAGATGAAAGGAACCCGGATGGGCACCGAAACGGTGTGGCTACTGCTGAAAAATGCGTTTGAGCACGGCTACCGGCGCGTCGAGTGGAAGTGCGATTCCATGAACATTGCGTCACGCAATGCGGCGGAGCGGCTGGGGTTTGTCTGGGAAGGACGCCTGCGCCAGAAGCTGGTGCGCAAAGGGCGCAACCGCGACAGCGATATGCTTTCTATTATTGACGGCGAGTGGCCGCAAAGAGACGCCGAGCTGCGCGCCTGGCTGGCAGCAGAGAATTTTGACGGGGAAGGGCGGCAGATTAAGCGGCTTGAGGCGTTTCGGTTATAAGTGTTTTATGTAGGGTACATCTGAAACGGTCGATCAATCTGCGGAAATGGCAATTTCAATCAAATTGGTTTTTCCGGACTGTAGCCCCTGCGTCACCGCCGTGGCGATATCCGCGGCCTGGGTCACCCGGCAGCAGCGGATACCCATCGCGGCGCCCAGCGACTGGAAATCAATTCTCGGATTAATCAGATCCATCCCGATAAAACGACCCAGCTTTGTCGAACTGTAGCCCGGCTGTCCTTTCATGAAGTTTTTCAGGATGTTGTACTCCAGGTTATTCATCACGATAAAGGTGACGGGCAGATTTTCGTGCGCCGCTGTCCAGAGCGCCTGCGGCGAGTACAGGGAGGCGCCGTCGCCAACCAGACACACAACCGGCTCGCGCCCCAGCCCCAGCGAGTGACCGACTGCTGCAGGCATTCCCCAGCCCAGACCGCCGCCGCGCATAAAGTAATAGCGCGGGTGCTGCTGGTCGGAGATAAACCGGCGAACGTGTCTGGCCGTTGCAATCGCTTCGTCGACAATCGTTATGCCAGGTGGAACAGACTTTATCACCTCGTAGGCCGCGACCATCGGCGAAATCGCCGGGCGCAGCCGCTCGGCTGACAGGCGCTCTTCCTGCAGTTGCCACTCTTTTTCACGTTCAGCGCGTGCCGCTTTGAGCAGCCGCTGATGCGTCAATTTGCTTGCTACCCGGCGTTGCTCAAGCTTCGGCAACAGTTCCTTCAGGGAGAGTTTTATATCCCCCATCACCGAGAGGCGGGTGGCGTAGGTGCGTCCCAGCTCGTTCATATCCGCCGAGAGCTGATACACCGCGCAGGTTTCCGGAATGGCCTCGCCCTCGCTATACAAAATGGTAATCAGGCTTCTGCCGCCGATGATAAACACCGCATCGTAGGCATTAACGACGCTGGCGATTTCATTTGCGGTGGTGGGCATATTGCCGCGCCAGAGCGCGTGCTGCGTGGGGAAGGGCAAATTCAACGGCCAGGAGGAGCCGTAAACGTGGGCACCGAGCGCTTCCGCAAGCTGGACAATCTCCTGCGTCGAGCCGCTGGAGTGAACTTCATCCCCCGCCACAATCATGATCCTGCCGGGCGTAACCTGGCTCAACTCTTCGGCCAGTTCGTCCAGCGAGCCCGCCACGGTGTGGTAGTTCACTTTAGAGGCCGTTTGTATCCCGGCGTCGCTCAGCTCTTCCATCACGTTCATTGGCAGGGATAGCAGCACCGGACCCGCGGGAGGGTAGCTGGCGGCGTGAAAGGCGCGGCGCACAAGAACCGGGAGCTGATCGGCGCTGGTGACCTCCTGCGCCCATTTCACCACCGGCGATCCAATGGAGACAATGTCATCGTACAGGAGCGGGTCGCGCACGTAGTGCCGCGTGTCCTGCTGCCCGACGGTGACAACCAGCGGCGTTTTCATGATCCGCGAATTAATGAGATTCCCCATGCCGTGCCCAAGACCGCTGGCGGTATGCAAATTGATAAAACCGGTCTTGCCGGAGGCTTTCGCGTAGCCGTCTGCAATGGCGACCACGCTGCTCTCCTGGAGTGCCAGAATATAATGAATATTTTCATGGCGAAGAAGTGCATCAATGAGCGGAAGTTCGGTGGTACCGGGGTTGCCAAAAATATATTCCACACCTTCACTCTCCAGCACTTCAAGGAGAATATCAGCACCCGATCGCATATTTAAATCTGATATGGACGTTAATGATTTAATCATAATGACACCTCATTCAGCGTTATTTAACTCATGCTAAAATTCTTCCTGCGTAGGACGGACAATTATTTCATTTACATCAACGTCGCCAGGCTGTTCGATAGCAAATAAGACGGCTCTGGCAATCGACTCTGCCGGAATAGCCTGCTTATAAAATTCATGCAGGAACTGTTTGCTCGGGGCATCAGAGCTGCCAAACTGCAGTTCGCTTTCAACGGCGCCGGGGGAAATAAGGGTCGTCCGAACGGTTTTCCCCGCTTCCTGACGTAAGCCTTCACTCAGGGCGCGGACGGCGAATTTCGTGGCGCTGTACACCACGCCGCCGGGGGCAAGGACCTTGATCCCCGCCACGGAGGCCACGTTAATAAAGTGTCCGCTCCCCTGACGCTGGAATACCGGAAATGCCGCTGCGATACCGTACAGCACGCCTTTAATATTGGTATCGATCATCCGGTCCCACTCGTCGGTTTTCAGCTCGCTGAGGGGGGCAATCGCCATAAAGCCCGCGTTGTTGATCAGCACGTCGACGCGCTGGTATGCGGCGACGGCAGCGTCAATCGCGCGCTGAACCTCCTCCTGTCGGGTCACGTCCGCCTTCACGGCAATCGCCCGGCCGCCCTGCTGAATAATGCGATCCACCAGGGCGTTAATTCTCTCCAGACGACGGGCAACCAGCACCAGAGAGAAAGGTTTATTTGCCAGATGAAGGGCAATGGCCTCACCAATACCGCTGCTGGCACCGGTGATAACAACAACTTTGTTTGCACTATTATTCATGATCTTATCTCACTGTTGTGTGATTCAAAAAAATAAAATGCAGAGAAGGATTAAAGAATGATGACGAATTCTTTAACCCTTTTTAAAATATATTGTATATATCAAATTAAATAGCATTCGATTTAAACTTAATGGAGTTGCAGGGAGAGTGTCAATAAAGTTTCAAATAATAAAATTCATTGCGGTGCTAATATTTAATTCTTATATGTAACAGTCAATATTATGTACAGGATTGAGTATTGAAAAATCTCTCTTTTCTTATCACGCGGGCGTAAATCCGGGGAAGGCAGATTAAGAGGCGCGCGGCCCTGCGAACAAGGCCGGGGGATTAAATCTTGCCGCTGTACAGCACGGGGCCGGTGGGTTGACCGGTGGGTGACCCCCCTTCGGGCTCGAGGCTGATGGCTATCATCGCGTCAGGGGTAAGGGTGTTGTTCCTGAGGGCAACATGAGTCGGTATATCACTTTGCAGCAGCCCAAGGGATATCGGGGCCTTCCCGGCAGGAATAAGCCAAAGCTGCAGGCTGTTTTGCGCCGCGACAGCATTCGGTCTGAGAGGGGTGATGCTCAGATACTGGCGGCGGCTGTCCGCACTGACGACCCACTGCCCGTGCTGTTGGGCATCGTTGAGCACCATCAGCGGTGCGAGTTCCGGCGTGCGGGTGGTATACCAGGCTACCGCGCTAACGGCGGCGATGCCGGCCGCGACCATCCAGCCGAGATAGGGCCGGCTTTGGCGCAAAGGCTTTTTCGGCGGCAGATCGAGGGCGATCCTCTTCCACACCGTCTCGGGTGGGTTAACGGGCGCGAGATGGCTGTCGAGCGTGCAGAACGTCTCCTGCCAGTACGCCACGCGGGCGGCCAGACCGGGCTCAGCGGCAAGTCTTTTCTGGAACTGAAGCCGCGCCCCTCCGCGCAGGGTACCGAGGGCATACTCCGCAGCCAGCATGTCATCGCGTTTTTCGCTGTCATTCATAGGCCCACGCACTCCCGAAGATGATCCATCGCGCGGCGGATCCAGCTTTTTACCGAGCCCACGGGCTGCTGGAGCCAGTCGGCAATGTCGCTGTGGGACATGCCCTGATAGTAGGCGAGCGTAATGCTCTGGCGCTGTTCATGACTCAAATGATCCAGACAGTGCCTGAGCCGTGCTGCTTGCGCGTCGTTGTGCCAGTTGTTTTGCTCATCGTTTTCGCTAAGCAGACTCTCTTCGGAATACGACTCCTCGCGGGCGGCAGCCCGGGTTTGCCCGCTGCGCAGCCAGTCAATACAGCGGTTGCGAACAATATGCGTAAGCCAGGTCATCGGAGAGCTCAGGGCGGCGTTATAGGTTTCGGCTTTACTCCAGACGGTGACAAAACAGTCGTGAAGGATCTCTTCTGCCCAGGCGCGATGATGAAGCATGCGCAGCGCGACGGCAAACAGGTGAGGCGATGTGAGTCGGTAAAGTTGTTCAAATGCGCGGCGATCGCCGTTAGCGATCGCCTGCATTAATTTCAACTGCTGTTGAGCCAGCGCGTTATCCATGTTTTTCCCGGAAGGCAACGTCACACTTCCGAAGTATAGACAACTACTTAGGCATCAGGACGGTATCAATCACATCGATCACGCCATTTTTCTGATGGACGTCATAGGTGCTGATGTTCGCCACGTTACCTTTACCATCCTTGAGCTGAATGTTGTGCGGGCCGTTACTCATGATCCACAGCGATTGACCGTTAACGGTTTTCAGCTCCGCGTGGCCGCCGCCCTGTTTAATTTTCTGCTCCAGCGCTTTCATATCGTAATTACCCGCAACCACGTGATAGGTCAGGATACTGGTGAGCAGCGCTTTATTTTCCGGCTTCACCAGATTATCGACCGTACCCGCAGGCAATTTTGCAAATGCCGCATCGGTGGGCGCAAAGACGGTGAATGGCCCTTTGCTCTGCAGCGTATCCACCAGCCCGGCCGCTTTGACCGCCGCCACCAGCGTGGTGTGATCTTTTGAGTTCACGGCGTTTTCAACAATGTTTTTGCTCGGGAACATTTCCGCTCCGCCCACCATCACGGAGCCAGACGTCATGGCCGCTGATGCGCCTGCACAGAAGAGTAAAGCGCTGGATACGAATGCAACACTGAGTAGCTTTTTCATCATTTATCCTCGGATTAAGGAGCAAAGGCGTTGCTCACATACTCACATACGAGGGGAGGGGGGAAACTGGATGCAGGCAAATGAAAATAAATTTTTGGGGGGGAAGTGAGTCCCCTCTCCCCGTTGGGGAGAGGGGAAATGGCTTAGCGTCTTACCGGCGCACCGTTCGCCACATAATACGCCGCGGTGCTCTTCGCCAGCGGCTCGCGCCCGCGGATTGCGTCGGCAATCTTCTCGCCAATCATAATGGTGGTGGCGTTCAGGTTGCCGGTGATGATCTGCGGCATGATCGACGCATCCACCACGCGCAGCCCTTCCAGCCCGTGAACCCGGCCTTCGCCGTCGACCACCGCCATCTCGTCGTAACCCATCTTGCAGGTGCCGCACGGGTGGAAGGCGGTTTCGGCGTGGTTGCGCACGAACTCGTCCAGCTGTTCGTCGGTCTGGCACTCGACGCCCGGGCTGATTTCGCGACCGCGATATTTGTCCAGCGCGGGCTGGTGCATGATCTCGCGGGTGATGCGAATCGCGTCGCGGAACTCCTGCCAGTCCTGCTCGTGTGACATATAGTTGAACAGAATCGCCGGATGCTGGTGCGGGTCGCGGGACTTGATGCGCACGTGGCCGCGACTCGGGGAGCGCATGGAGCCGACGTGGCACTGGAAGCCGTGCTCTTTTACCGCGTTCGAACCGTTGTAGTTAATAGCTACCGGCAGGAAGTGGTACTGAATGTTCGGCCATTCGAACTCTTCGCGGCTGCGGATAAAACCGCCCGCTTCGAAGTGGTTGCTCGCGCCCACGCCGGTGCCGCCAAACAGCCACTCGGCGCCAATCTTCGGCTGGTTCCACCACTGCAGGGCAGGGTAGAGGGAGACCGGCTCTTTGCATTCGTACTGGAGGTACATTTCCAGGTGATCCTGCAGGTTTTCGCCCACGCCGGGCAGGTCGTGCACCAGCGGGATATCGAACTGCTTCAGCAGCTCCGCGTTGCCCACGCCGGAGCGCTGGAGGATCTGCGGGGAGGCAATCGCGCCCGCACACAGCAGCACCTCTTTATTGGCCGTCGCTCTGGACGGGATAGTGCTTTCGCCCTCCAGCCACTCGACGCCCACCGCGCGCTTGCCGTCAAAAATAATATGATCGGTCATGGCGTGAGTGCGGATGGTCAGGTTCGGGCGCTTTTTAGCCTGGTCCAGATAGCCGCGCGCGGTGCTGGCGCGTCGGCCCTGCGGCGTGACCGTGCGGTCCATCGGGCCGAAGCCTTCCTGCTGATAGCCGTTGAGATCCTCGGTGCGCGGGTAGCCCGCCTGCACGCCCGCCTCCACCATCGCTTCAAACAGCGGGTTCACGCCCGGTTTCGAGGTGGTGACGCTCACCGGACCGTCGCCGCCGTGATAGTCGTTCGGCCCCACGTCGCGCGTCTCTGCCTTGCGGTAGTAGGGCAGGCAGTTGAGGTAGCTCCATTGCTCAAGGCCAGATTCTTTCGCCCAGTTGTCGAGATCCATCGCGTTACCGCGGATGTAGCACATGCCGTTGATCAGCGACGAGCCGCCCAGGCCTTTGCCGCGTCCGCACTCCATGCGGCGGTTGTTCATGTAAGGCTCTGGCTCGGTTTCATACGCCCAGTTGTAGCGCTTGCCCTGCAGCGGAAACGCCAGCGCGGCGGGCATCTGGGTGCGGAAGTCAAAGCGGTAGTCCGGCCCGCCCGCCTCAAGCAGCAGGACGGTAGTATTCGGATCTTCAGTCAGTCGCGTTGCCAGCACGTTGCCGGCAGAGCCGGCTCCGATAATGATGTAGTCAAATTGCAAATAAACCTCCCGGTTAAAATATGGACTGGAATTTACCCATCTCAACCTGGATGGACTTCACCTGGGTGTAGCTCTGCAGCGTCATCACGCCGTTCTCGCGGCCAATGCCGGAGTGTTTGTAGCCGCCGACCGGCATCTCTGCGGCGGATTCACCCCAGGTGTTGATCCAGCAGATGCCCGCTTCGAGCTGATGAATGGCGCCGTGCGCGCGGTTCAGGTCGGCAGTCACGATGCCCGCCGCCAGACCGTAGTCGGTGTCGTTGGCGCGGCGAATGGCTTCTTCATCGGATGCATAGGTGAGGATGGACATCACCGGGCCGAAAATCTCTTCGCGCACGATGGTCATCTCGTCGGTGCAGTCGGTGAACACGGTCGGGGCGACCCACGCGCCGTTATCGAAGCCTTCGCCTCTCAGCGCGTCGCCGCCGCACAGCACGCGCGCGCCTTCCTCTTTGCCTTTGGCGATGTAGCGCAGCACGCTGTCGCGGTGCGGGAAGCTGACCATCGGGCCAAAGTTGGTGCGTCCATCGAACAGATCGCCCGCGCGAATACGGCCCACGCGTTCGACAATTTTCTGCTCAAACGCGGCCTTGAATTTCGCGGGCACGAACACGCGGGTGCCGTTGGTGCACACCTGGCCGGAGCTGAAGAAGTTCGCCATCATGGCGATGTCTGCCGCGAGATCGAGATCCGCGTCGTCGAAAATAATCAGCGGAGACTTGCCACCCAGCTCCATCGTCACCTCTTTCAGGGACGAGGCCGCCGAGTTGGCCATCACCTTTTTGCCGCTGGCGACGCCGCCGGTAAAGGAGACTTTGGCAATGCCCGGATGCTCGGTCAGATACTGCCCAGTCTCCGCGCCCACGCCCGGCAGGACGTTAAACACGCCGTCCGGCACGCCCGCTTCGGTGTAGATTTCTGCGAGCTTCAGGGCGGTGAGCGGCGTCACTTCGCTCGGCTTGAAGATCATTGCGTTGCCCGCCGCCAGCGCCGGGGCGGATTTCCACAGGGCGATCTGGATCGGGTAGTTCCACGCCCCGATGCCCGCCACCACGCCCAGCGGCTCGCGGCGGGTGTAGACGAACGAGGTGTCGCGCAGCGGGATCTGGCTGCCTTCCAGCGCCGGGATCAGCCCCGCGTAGTACTCCAGCACGTCCGCGCCGGTAACGATGTCAACGGTTGAGGTTTCAGAATACGCTTTACCGGTGTCGAGGGTTTCCAGCTTCGCCAGCTCATCGTTGCGCTCGCGCAGGATATCAACGGCGCGGCGCAAAACGCGCGAGCGCTCCATGGCGGTCATCGCCGCCCATATTTTTTGCCCGCGTTTTGCGCTTTCGACGGCGCGGTCCACGTCTTCGCGTCCGGCGGCCTGTACGCTCGCCAGGACTTCACCGTTGGCCGGGTTGATGGTCTCGAAGGTGCGACCGCTGGTGGCGGAGGTATAACCACCATTGATATAAAGCTGCTGTTCTGCCATTCGGGACATAATTTCTCCTCGGTTATTCGGTCGGTAAATGCTGGCTGATGAAGTGGCTGGTGAGCGACTGCGCCAGGGTTTTATCCAGCGGCTTGCCGCTCAGCGCGGCGCGCAGCCACAGCCCGTCGATCAGCGCCGCCAGGCCGTAGCCCGCCTCTTCGGCCTGTTCGCGCGGCAGCTCACGGCGGAACTCGTACACCAGGTTCGACAGCAGACGGCGGCTGCTCACCTGCTGCAGGCGGTAGAGCATCGGCTGGTGCATGCTGCTCGCCCAGAAGGCCAGCCAGGCCTTCATCGCCGCGCCGCTGGTCTGGGTTTCATCAAAGTTGCCGCCGACAATGGCCTGCAGGCGCTGCTCCGCGCTGGCGTTCGGCAGGGCGCGTAAGCGGCTCAAAACCGCGTCGCGCAGCTGGCCGGTGATGTCGCGCATGGTCGCTTCCAGCAGACCGTTTTTGTCTTTGAAGTAGTGACTGATGATCCCCGTGGAAACGCCCGCCCGACGGGCGATCTGCGCGATCGTCGCGTCGTGCATTCCCACTTCATTTATTGCTTCCAGCGTGGCGTCGATAAGCTGCCTGCGCCGGATCGGCTGCATCCCCACTTTGGGCATTTTTGCCACTCCATTCATCAGCGTTGGTAATACATTAAAGCGGTTTTTGATTGGACGTTCAATATAAAATGTGTCTTAATTGTTGCGGATTTGGATTTTAATAGTTACAAAAACAGTGGGGATACTGGATGACAGACCTTTCACAAGACAGAGAAAAAGACAAAATCAACCCGGTCGTTTTTTATACGTCCGCCGGGCTGATTTTGTTGTTTTCCCTGACGACCATCTTCTTTCGTGATTTTTCTGCCGAGTGGATTGGGCGCACCCTGAACTGGGTGTCGAAGACCTTCGGCTGGTACTATCTGCTGGCCGCGACGCTCTATATCGTCTTCGTGGTCTGCATCGCCTGCTCGCGCTTCGGGTCGGTGAAGCTCGGGCCTGAGCAGTCCAAGCCCGAGTTCAGCCTGCTGAGCTGGGCCGCGATGTTGTTTGCTGCGGGCATCGGCATTGACCTGATGTTCTTCTCCGTGGCGGAACCGGTCACGCAGTATATGCAGCCGCCGGAAGGGGCAGGGCAGACGATGGAGGCCGCGCGCCAGGCGATGGTCTGGACGCTGTTCCACTACGGCCTGACGGGCTGGTCGATGTACGCCCTGATGGGCATGGCGCTCGGATACTTTAGCTATCGTTATAATTTGCCCCTCACCATCCGCTCCGCGCTGTATCCGATTTTCGGTAAAAAAATTAACGGCCCGATTGGCCACAGCGTCGATATCGCGGCGGTGATCGGCACCATTTTTGGTATCGCGACGACGCTCGGGATTGGCGTGGTGCAGCTCAACTACGGGCTGAGCGTGCTGTTTGATATTCCGGATTCGATGGCGGCCAAAGCGGCGCTGATTGCGCTCTCCGTCATTATCGCCACCATCTCGGTGACGTCGGGTGTGGATAAAGGTATCCGCGTGCTGTCCGAGCTGAACGTGGCGCTGGCGCTGGGCCTGATCCTGTTCGTGCTGTTTATGGGCGACACCTCGTTCCTGCTCAATGCCTTAGTGCTCAACGTAGGCGACTACGTCAACCGCTTTATGGGCATGACGCTGAACAGTTTTGCCTTCGACCGCCCTGTAGAGTGGATGAACAACTGGACGCTGTTCTTCTGGGCGTGGTGGGTGGCGTGGTCGCCGTTTGTCGGCCTGTTCCTGGCGCGTATTTCGCGTGGCCGCACCATCCGCCAGTTTGTGATGGGCACGCTGATTATCCCGTTCACCTTTACCCTGCTGTGGCTGTCGATTTTCGGCAACAGCGCGCTGCATGAGATCATCCACGGCAATGCAACCTTCGCGCAGGAAGCGATGGCGCACCCGGAGCGCGGCTTCTACAGCCTGCTGGCGCAGTACCCGGCGTTCACCTTTAGCGCCTCCGTGGCGACCATCACCGGCCTGCTGTTTTACGTCACCTCGGCGGATTCCGGCGCGCTGGTGCTGGGCAACTTCACCTCGAAGCTGAAGGACATCAACAGCGACGCGCCGAACTGGCTGCGCATCTTCTGGTCCATCGCCATCGGCCTGCTGACGCTCGGCATGCTGATGACCAACGGCATCTCGGCGCTGCAGAACACCACGGTGATCATGGGCCTGCCGTTCAGCTTCGTTATCTTCTTTGTGATGGCCGGGCTGTATAAATCGCTCAAGGTGGAAGACTACCGCCGCGTCAGCGCCAGCCGCGACACCGCGCCGCGGCCGATGGGCGCGCAGGACAGGCTGAGCTGGAAGAAACGCCTCTCGCGCCTGATGAACTACCCGGGCACGCGCTACACCAAACAGATGATGGAGACGGTCTGCTTCCCGGCGATGGAAGAGGTGGCGCAGGAGCTGAAGCTGCGAGGCGCGTACGTGGAGCTGAAAAATCTGCCGCCGGAGGAGGGCGAGACCCTGGGGCACCTGGACCTGCTGGTGCACATGGGCGACGAGCAGAACTTTGTCTATCAGATCTGGCCGCAGCAGTATTCAGTACCCGGGTTTACCTACCGTGCGCGCAGCGGGAAATCAACCTACTACCGGCTCGAAACCTTCCTGCTCGAAGGCAGCCAGGGGAATGATTTAATGGACTACAGCAAGGAGCAGGTGATTACGGACATTCTGGACCAGTATGAACGGCACCTGAACTTTATCCATCTGCACAGGGAAGCGCCGGGGAATAGCGTGATGTTCCCGGATGTTTGAGAGTTGAGCTGAATAACCTATAAAGGCATCGCCGTCGCCCTCAAGCCGGGTGGCGGCGATGCCTTACCCGGCCTACAAAACCGGTTTACCGCAGGCCTGATAAGCGCAGCGCCATCAGGCATTTAGCAGCGTCCACACGTTCCCGTTATCATGCTGCCAGACGAGGGTGAAGCATTTACCCTCAGGATATTGTCCAGCCGGGCGCGAAAGCGCCAGCGTGATTGTTTTTTCCGTTACCTCTGTGACTCTCGCACACTCAAAACTCATGTAAATCTTCACCTGCGGGAAGAGGGCTTTAAACAAACTCTCTTTTGCGCTAAAAGCGAGCGTCAATGCCAGCGCAAAAGGGTAGCCCGAGTGCGTCAGGCACATCGCTTCCTGCGCATCAACGATGCCGTCCTGGATTTCGCGGGCTTCGTGGTCTGGAAGAATGGCTTCGCAATCAATACCTACGAGCGCATCTTGATGACGGACGACAACCGCCATCGCCTGCGTGCCGCTGTGGGTAATGCTGCCCGAAACCCCTTCCGCCCAGAGCGGTTCGCCGCTGGGGCCGATGCCTGGAACGATGCGATCGGGTAAGGCATGCGCGGTGGCGATGCGTCCGGCAAGATGCTCGGCCTTACGTTTGCGTCCGGCGTTTGAAAGCTCAGCGTGGTGAGGGAGCCAGAGGAGATCGGCGTCGGTGAAGGTGGTGGGATCGAAGGTGACGTGGTGGACAGTGTGGCCGGCAAGAGAAAATGTGCTGTGGATGGTGTGCATGGTTTTCCTCTATCAGCAAATAGTGCGGCCTGATGTCCTCACCCCGGCCCTCTCCCACAGGGAGAGGGGGGAGTTGCTGCCTGTATCAGAAACGCGTATTCACGCTCATGTACCAGGTGCGGCCCGGCTCATTATACGTATACGCACCCGCACCGTACATATACGCACCGGTGGTGGCATTTCCGGTTGTCTGGGCATTACCCGCGCGCCACTGGCGTTTGTCGAAGACGTTGTCCACGCCGCCGGTCAGGCTGACGTTTTTGGTCATGTCCCACGTCGCGCTCAGGCCAACGATGCTGTACGGGCTGACTTCATCTTTCTCAGACCCGGTCACAGGCTGACCTTTGTAGTTGTACTTCTTCGGCTGCTGCTTGCCGTACCAGGTAAAGGTCGACTGGAGCGACACGTCCTGATAAACCTGCCAGCTCAGGGTTGAGTTCAGCGTGTACTCCGGAATGATCGACAGACGGTCGCCGGTCTCCTTGTTCTTGCTCTGCAACATCCAGGTTATGTTGTTGGTCCAGTTAATCGTGTCGCTGACCGGCACGTTCAGGGAGCCTTCCAGCCCTTCGACCACCGCCTTCGGCACGTTTTCCCACTGGTAAATATCGGTAGTGACTTTACCGGTGGACGTTTGGCCAATCGGCGCGTAGCCCGCTTCGATCTTGTTGCGATAGTCGTTGCGGAACCAGGTCACGCCCGCCAGCCAGCCGTCATGTTTCCACTCGAGGCCAATCTCTTTGTTGATGCTGGTTTCGGCCTTCAGGTCGTCGTTGCCCATCATATAGCAGCCCACGCCGTCTGAGCTGGCGTAGCAGCCCTGGCCTTTGCTGTAGAGCAGGTAGTTCGGGTTGGTCTGGTACAGGCTCGGCGCTTTGTAGGCGCGCGCGATCCCCATCTTCAGCGTAAAGTCATCGCCCAGACCCTGCGACAGGTTGAGCGACGGGCTCCAGTTGTTGCCGACGATGGTGTGATGGTCGAAGCGCAGCGCCGGGGTAAGCATGGTGCTGTCGGTCAGCTCCATGTTGTTTTCCGCGAACAGGGAGAAAATCTCCGCCGAGGTGTACGGGCTTCGATCGTCGCTCATGCCCGGAATGGTGCCGCCCTGCTGGGTTTGCGTAAAGGAGGTCGAGTCCTTCATGCGCTGCTGGTTCCACTCGGTGCCCAGCGTAAGGTTCTGGTTGACGAGGAAATCAATCGGCAGGTTGATTTCACTGTGCAGCATCACGTCGGCCAGGTCGGTGTCGGTGAATTTATTGCTGTTGAATAACCCTTCCGTCCCGCCCGCCAGCCCTTCGCCCAGGCGGGAGTTGCGGGTGTGTTCGTACTGCGCCCAGTTGCTGGTGGTGATGCCGTTGTCCCAGCCGCCGTTCCAGGTCACCGCGAAGTTCTGGCGGTAGATACGGTTAGTCTCTTTGCCGTAATTCTTCTTCACCAGCGCGCTGTCGTTGTTGGTGTTCTGCGTGTCGCCCGCGTAGAGGTTGTTCTGGCGGCTGTAGCCCGCTTCGAACTCCAGGGACTGCATGGGCGCGAAGTCCCAGCGCACCACGCCGTTGATGTCTTTGTTTTCCACGCCCTCGCGGCCAGCCGGCAGGGTGTTGGCGTAGGCACCGGTACGATCGGACTGGTGACCCTGGTTGATGTCCCACGCGTCGGCCTGGGTTTTATCGAGGTTACCGAACATGCGGAAGCTGAAGTCGCCGCCCAGCGGGCCGCTCAGGCTGAAGTTGGTGCGCTTGGTGGATCCTTCATCTTTATGTTCAGGCGCGTTCAGGTAGGTGTTCCAGGAGCCGTGCCACTGGTCGTCGAATTTTTTGGTGATGATGTTCACCACGCCGCCTGCCGCACCGTTGCCGTAGCGCGCGGCGGCCGGACCGCGGATCACTTCGATGCGCTCGATCATCTCCGGCGGCACCCAGCCGGTATCGCCGCGGGTGTCGCGCTCGCCGCGCCAGCCCAGACGAATAGAGTTGCGGCTGGTGACCGGCTTGCCGTCGATCAGGATCAGGGTGTTTTCCGGCCCCATGCCGCGAATGTCAATCTGACGGTTGTTCCCGCGCTGGCCGCTGGTGGAGTTTCCGGTGAGGTTAACGCCCGGCATGGTGCGGATGATTTCCGCCACGTCGCGCGCGGGCGGATTTTTGCGGATCTCGTCGGCGGTGATGGTCGACACGCCCGGCGCCTGTAAATTCTGCTCGGCGGCGGTGATCACCATCGTATCTTCGTGCTGCGCAGAGGCGGTGTTGTCGTCTGCCACAGCGGGCAGCGCGACACCATAAATCCCTAAATTGACCAGCAAGGCCAGAGAGTGAATCTTCTTATTCATTGTACGTCCCGCTTTTATGGTTATTTAATGAGCGCGCTTCCCACAGCGCGGGCATTACGCTATTGCAAATGCAAATAGTTATCAATAATATTATCAATAAAATTTGTCCTGAAACAAAAAAGTCTGTTAAACATGGGGTTATAAGGGTGACGACGTTAACAACCGGAAGTGAAGCGTGGTGGCAGTCGAAAAACGGACCTGAATGGGAACGTCTGAAGGAGAACTGTCGCGTCACCTTCTGGTGGCGGGATCCGGCAGGCACGCAGAAAACCTCATCGGTCAAACGCGTCTGGCTCTACGTTACCGGCGTGACCGATCACCATCAAAATGCCCGCCCGCAGTCCCTCGAACGCATCCCGGATACCGACGTCTGGCAGTGGCAGGGCGAATTCAGCCCCGAGTGGCGCGGGAGCTACTGTTTTATCCCTTCTGTGAATGAAAATGATTTTGCCGATACCGTGTTTGAAGGCGCGCAGCCGGACCGCATGGCGCTGCGCGAAGGCTGGCGCAAGCTGCTGCCGCACGCGGTTTCCGACCCGCTGAATCCGCAGAGCTGGCGCGGCGGGCGTGGTCATGCCGTCTCGGCGCTTGAGATGCCGGACGCGCCCGTTCAGCCCGGCTGGGATCGTCCCAATACGCCGTATCAGCCGCCGGTCTGCATTGAGTGGAACAGCGAGCGTCTCAACAACCGTCGGCGCGTGTGGATTTTTACCACCGGGGATGACGGCCCCGAGCGCCCGCTGGCGGTGCTGCTCGACGGGCAGTTCTGGGCCGAAAGCATGCCCGTATGGCCTGCGCTGGCGTCGCTCACTACCGAGCGCAAACTGCCCTCTGCGGTCTATGTATTGATCGATGCGATCGACATAGAACATCGCAGCCGCGAATTGCCCTGTAATCCCGATTTCTGGCTGGCGGTACAGGAAGAACTTCTCCCTCTTGTAAAACATCTCGCACCCTTCAGCGACCGCGCCGAGCGTACCGTGGTGGCGGGCCAGAGCTTTGGCGGCCTCTCTTCGCTTTATGCTGGCCTCAACTGGCCGCAGCGGTTTGGCTGCGTGCTGAGCCAGTCCGGCTCTTACTGGTGGCCGCACCGTGGCGGGCAGCAGGAAGGGCGCCTCATCGAACAGCTCAGAGCCGGTGAGCTGGCCGCGAGCGGGCTGCGTATCGTCCTTGAGGCCGGGCGCAACGAGCCGCTGATTTTCAATGCCAATCAGGCGATGTATGCCGAACTACACGCGCAGCAGGTTACCTGGCGTCAGGTTGACGGCGGACACGATGCGCTTTGCTGGCGCGGTGGGCTGACGCAGGGGCTGATGACCCTCTGGCAGCCGCTCATTCAATAACGGAGTCTGTATGGAATTCAGCAATCCTTTCGATAATCCGCAGGGACAGTTCGCCATTTTGCAAAACGACCAGGGGCAGTACAGCCTGTGGCCGCAGCAGTGCGAACTGCCGGCGGGGTGGCGCGTGGTGTGCGAAGCGCAGTCTCAGGAGGCGTGCCAGCAGTGGCTCGCCGGGCACTGGCGCACGCTTGAACCGTCCCATTTTGCGGAGGGGAGCGCATGAACCGTCTTCCTCTCGTCGCCGCCCAGCCGGGTATCTGGATGGCGGAACAGCTTTCTTCCCTGCCAAACGCCTGGAGCGTGGCGCACTACACCGAACTGAAAGGCGATATCGACGCGCCGCTGCTGGCAAAAGCCATCGCTGAAGGCATGACGCAGGCCGATACCCTGCGGATGCGTTTTGCCGAGGATAACGGCGAGGTGTGGCAGTGGGTGGATGACACCCTCATTCTGCCGGAGCCGTCCATCGTTCGCGTTACCTCTCACGACGCCGCCGTGGCGCTGATGGAGGCCGATCTCAACCAAAACCTGCGCGTCGACAGCGGTCAGCCGCTGGCGTTTCACCAGCTGATTCAGGTGGGAGAAAGCCACTGGTACTGGTATCAGCGCTATCACCATCTGGTGGTGGATGGCTTCAGCTTTCCGGCAATAACCCGCCAGATCGCCGCGATTTATGCCGCGTGGAAAAAGGGTGAACCGACGCCCGCATCCCCGTTTACGCCGTTTGCCGAGGTGGTGGACGAGTATCAGCGCTATCGCGACAGCGAGGCGTACGCACGCGACGGTGCGTTCTGGGCGGAGCAGCGCAGGCAGCTTCCTTCTCCGGTCTCGCTCTCTTCCGCGCCGCTGCCGGGACGCGCCGCTACTACCGATATCCTTCGCCTGAAAATTGCCGCCGACGGTCGCGCCTTCAGCCAGCTTGCACAGGCGGCAGGGCAAGCGCAGCGCACCGATCTGGCGCTTGCGCTGGTGGCGCTGTGGCTGGGCCGCCTCACCGGACGGCTGGACTACGCCGCCGGGTTTATCTTTATGCGCCGCATGGGCTCCGCCGCGCTGACCGCGACCGGGCCGGTGCTCAACGTCCTGCCGCTCGGGGTGAATATCAACCCGCAGGAGAGCCTTCCGGAGCTGGCGCTGCGCCTGGCCAATCAGCTGAAAAAAATGCGCCGCCATCAGCGCTACGACGCCGAGCAGATCGTGCGCGACAGCGGGCGTGCCGCAGGCGATGAAGCCCTGTTTGGCCCGGTGCTGAACGTCAAGGTGTTCGACTATCAGCTGGATATCGACGGCGTGGAGGCCATCACCCACACGCTGGCAACCGGCCCGGTGAACGACCTTGAGCTGGCGCTGTTCCCGGACGAGCAGGGCGGGCTGAGCATTGAGATCCTCGCCAGTAAGCAGCGTTACGACGAAGCGACGCTTTCCCGTCACGTCGCGCGTCTGAACGCGATGCTGATGCAGTTTGCGGCTAACCCGGACCTGCGCTGTGGCGAAGTGGAAACCGTTTCAGAGCAGGAATATCAGCAGCTGGCGCGCATCAACGATACCGGGCTGGCGCTGCCGTCCACCACGCTGGCGGATCTGGTGGCGGAGCAGGCGAGCAAAACGCCGGACGCCCCCGCGCTGGCAGATGCAAACGTCGAATTGAACTATCGGCAGATGCGCGAGCAGGTGGTCGCGCTGGCAAACCTGCTGCGCGCGCGCGGCGTGAAGCCGGGCGACAGCGTGGCGGTGGCACTGCCGCGATCGGTGTTCCTGACGCTGGCGCTGCACGGCATCGTCGAGGCCGGTGCCGCGTGGCTGCCGCTGGATACCGGCTACCCGGACGACCGCCTGCGGATGATGCTCGAAGACGCGAAGCCGTCCCTGCTCATTACCACCGACGAGCAGCTCCCGCGCTTTAGCGATCTGTCGATTACGGCGTTTAGTTACAACACACTTTTACCGGCTGCGGGTGCTGAACTGCTGCGGCTGGCGAAGCCGGAGCAGACCGCGTACATCATCTTTACCTCCGGTTCGACGGGGCGCCCGAAAGGGGTCATGGTCGGCCATACCGCCATCGTTAACCGCCTGAAGTGGATGCAGGACCATTACCCGCTGGACGCGACGGACGTGGTGGCGCAGAAAACGCCGTGCAGCTTTGACGTGTCGGTGTGGGAGTTCTGGTGGCCGTTTATCGCCGGGGCGAAGCTGGTGATGGCCGAGCCGGACGCGCACCGCGATCCGCAGGCGATGCAGAGCTTCTTCGCACGGTACGGCGTGACCACTACCCACTTCGTGCCGTCGATGCTGGCGGCCTTTGTCGCCTCGCTGACGCCTGAAAACGCGGCGTGCTGCAAAACCCTAAAGCAGGTGTTCTGCAGCGGCGAAGCGCTGCCGACCGAGCTGTGCCGCGAGTGGGAACAGCTGACTCAGGCGCCGCTGCACAACCTCTATGGCCCAACCGAAGCGGCGGTGGACGTGAGCTGGTATCCGGCGTTTGGCCCCGAGCTGGCGGCGGTGGAAGGCAACAGCGTGCCGATTGGCTTCCCGGTGTGGAACACGGGGCTGCGCATTCTGGACGCGATGATGCGCCCGGTGCCGTTCGGCGTGGCGGGCGATCTGTATCTCACCGGCATTCAGCTGGCGCAGGGGTATCTGGGCCGTCCGGACCTCACCGCCAGCCGCTTTATTGCCGATCCTTTTGCCCCCGGCGAGCGGATGTACCGCACCGGTGACGTTGCCCGCTGGCTGGACAACGGCGCGGTGGAATATCTCGGTCGCAGCGACGATCAGCTAAAAATTCGCGGCCAGCGCATCGAGCTTGGCGAGATCGACCGGGCGATGCTGTCGCTGCCGGACGTGGCCCAGGCCGTGGCGCACGCCTGCGTATTCAACCAGGCGGCGGCAACCGGCGGCGATGCCCGCCAGCTGGTGGGGTATGTGGTTTCCGAATCCGGCTTACCGCTGGACCGCGACGCGCTGCTGGAATCGCTCAAAGCCCAGCTGCCGCCGCACATGGTGCCGGTGGTGCTGCTGCAAATTAGCGCGCTGCCGCTCAGCGCGAACGGCAAGCTCGACCGCAAGGCGCTGCCGCTGCCGGAGCTGACCAGCAAAACCTCCGGCCGCGCGCCGGAGACGGAAACCGAAGCCGCCGTCGCGCAGGCGTTTGCCGCGCTGCTGGGCTGCGAGGTCAACGACATTGAGGCCGACTTCTTTGCCCTCGGCGGACACTCGCTGCTGGCGATGCGCCTGGCGGCACAGCTTAGCCGCGCGTTCGAGCGCAGGGTTACGCCGGGGCAGATTATGGTCGCCTCCACGGTGAGTAAGCTCAGCGCGCTGCTGGACTCGCAGATGAGCGACGAGCAGGCGCAGCGACTGGGGTATGAAACTCTCCTCCCGCTGCGCGAAAGCGACGGCCCTACGCTGTTCTGCTTCCATCCGGCGTCCGGCTTTGCCTGGCAGTTTAGCGTGCTGGCGCGCTACCTCAGCCCGCGCTGGTCTATCGTCGGCATTCAGTCGCCGCGCCCGGACGGGCCGATGCAGCAGCGTGCGGATCTGGATGGGGTGATTGAGCATCATCTGGCTACGCTGCGTAAGCAGCAGCCGCAGGGGCCGTATTATCTGTTCGGCTATTCCCTCGGCGGCACGCTGGCGCAGGGCATTGCCGCCCGTCTGCGCGAGCAGGGTGAAGCGGTGGCGTTCCTCGGCCTGCTGGACACCTGGCCGCCGGAAACCCAGAACTGGGCGGAGAAAGAGGCCAACGGCCTCGACCCGGAGGTGCTGGCGGAAATCGAACGCGAGCGTCAGGCGTTTATCGCCGCCCAGCAGGGGCAGGGCTCCAGCGAGCTGTTTAACGCTATCGAGGGCAACTACGCCGACGCGGTGCGGCTGCTCACCACGGCGCACAGCGCGCGCTTTGACAGCAAAGCGACGCTGTTTGTCGCCGAGCGCACGCGAACGATGGATCCGCAGGTTGCGTGGGCGCCGTGGGTGGCGGAGCTTGAGGTGTACAGCCAGGACTGCGCCCACGTGGATATCATTTCACCGCAGGCGTTTGAGAAGATTGGACCGGTGTTGAGGGAGATATTGGGGTAGTGATTTCCCCTCACCCTAACCCTCTCCCCAACGGGGCGAGGGGATGGTTTGCTCCCTCTCCCTGTGGGAGAGGGCCGGGGTGAGGGCATCAGACCGCACGCTTGCCCAACGGCACAACCAGCGGCGTGCCCGCCACCGGATCGTCAATAATCATGCAGCGCATGCCGTAGATCCGCTCGATCAGCTCCGGCGTCACAATCTCTTTCGGCGCGCCCTGCGCCACGATCTCACCGTCGCGAAGCGCAATCAGATGCGTGGCGTAGCGGCACGCCTGGTTTAAGTCGTGCAGCACCGCCGCCAGGGTGTATCCCTGCGTGCGGTTCAGCTCGCTCAGCAGCTCCAGCAGGTCAATCTGATGGCTGATATCAAGCCAGGTCGTCGGCTCGTCCAGCAGCATGATCGACGTTTCCTGTGCCAGCACCATCGCGATCCACGCGCGCTGACGCTGCCCGCCGGAAAGGGTGTCCACGCTCTGCTGGGCCAGATCGGTAATCCCCGTCGCCCGCATCGCGCGGTTCACCGCCTCGTCGTCCTCTTTACGCCAGCGGGTAAACAGCGGCTGGTGCGGATAGCGCCCGCGCGAGACCAGCTCCTGCACCGTGATGTCCCCCGGCGTGGTGGCGTTTTGCGCCAGCAGACCGATGCGCCTGGCCACCTCCTTGCTGGCGAAACGCTGGATCTGCTCTCCGTCAAGGAACACGCTGCCTTCAGACGGCGTCATCAGGCGGCTCAGCGTGCGCAGCAGGGTCGATTTGCCGCAGCCGTTCGGCCCGATAATTGCCGTGAAGTGGCCGTCCGGAATGGCAACGGATAAGCCACGGGCAATGATTTTTTTGCCGTAGCCGAGGGTGAGGTTTTCGCCGCGCAAGCGGGTGGTTGTGTCTGTCATTTCTTGCGTGACTCCTGAACGAGCAAGACGATGAGGTAAATCCCGCCGAGGCTGACGGTCACCACGCCCACCGGCAGTTGATAAGGCATAAACAGCCGCTGGGCGCAGAGATCGGCGGCCAGCAGCAGCAGCGCGCCGCACAGCGCCGCCTGAGTTAATCCCCAGCGCGCCGTGCCGCTAAGACGGCGAGCGATGTGCGGTGCCACGAGGGCGATAAACGAGATGGGCCCGGCAATCGCGGTAGAGGCGGCGGTCAGCAGCACGGCGACCAGCATCAGCATCAGGCGCGAGCGTTCGACGCCCACGCCCAGCGCGCAGGCGCTATCGTCGCCCATCTCCAGCAGACGCATACGACGCACCAGCAGCAGCGCGCCGATAAACATCAGCACAATCAGCGGCGCGGCGGGCCAGGTTTTGCCCCACGTCAGGCCGTTGAGCGAACCGGCGTACCACAGCCCGGCGGAGAGCGCGGTTTCCAGCGAGGCCTGCAGTAAAAGCCAGGTGTTAAAGGCCATCAGCATGGCGCGGATGCCGATCCCGATGATGATTAGGCGGAAGGTGTCGATGCCGTTGCGCCAGGCCAGCGCCCAGATCAGTAAGGACGTCAGAATGCCGCCCGCCATCGCCGTAAAGGTAATCGCCGTCAGGTGCTGACCAAACAGCACCATCGCCACCAGCACGCCGCTCCAGGCCCCGGTGTTGAGGCCCATCACGTCCGGGCTGCCGAGCGGGTTGCGCATCAGCGACTGGAATATCGCACCGCTCACGCCGAGCGCCGCGCCGACCAGAATCGCCATCGCCACGCGCGGTAGTCGCCACTCCGTCACTACCATGGTGACGTTCCGCGGCGCGCTGCCGAGCAGGGCGTTAAACACCTGAGAAAAATCGAGCGTCACCGCGCCGCTGCGCAGGCTCCAGACCGCCAGCAGAAGAATGACGATAGTCAACAGGGAGACGCTGGTGACTAAACGACGGGACGGGGCCATCATGCGCCACCTCCGCGTTTACGGCGTACCAGGAAAATCAGCACCGGCGCGCCGATAAAGGCGCTGACCACCGAGACGCGCAGCTCGCCGGGCACCAGCAGGCGGCCCAGCACGTCGGCAAACAGCAGCAGGGCAGGGGTCGCCAGCAGCGTCACCGGCAGCGACCAGCGGTGATCCGCCCCCACCAGCCAGCGCGCCATGTGCGGCATCATCAGGCCAATAAAGGCGATAGGGCCGACCACGGCGGTCGCGCTGCCGCACAGTACGGTGATGGCGAGCAGACCAATCAGCTGCGTGCGCGCCACGCGGTTGCCGAGGGCGGTCGCGGTGTCGCTGCCGAGGCTCAGGTTGTTGAGCGACCGGCTTAAAAACAGCGCCACGGCGGCGGCGAGGATGACCGGGATCGCCACCACTTTTAGGGTTTCAAGGGTGCGGATATCCAGCGAGCCGGCCTGCCAGAAGCGCAGCTGGTCGTAAACGTCCGGGTTGAGCAGGGCGATGCCGTTGGACAAGCCCTCCAGCACCGCCGCGAGCGCTACGCCCGCCAGCGTCAGGCGGACCGGACTTAGCTGGCCGCCGCCCTGGCTGCCGGTAAACGCGACCACCAGCGAGGCGGCCAGCGCGCCGCAGAAGGCCATCGCCAGCTGCTCGGAAGGAGAGGTCAACCCGAACAGCGCCGCGCCGAGCACGATGGCAAAGCTGGCGCCGGAGTTAACGCCGAGAATGCCGGGGTCCGCCAGCGGGTTACGGGTGAGGGTTTGCATCAGCGCACCGGCAAGGCCGAGCGCGCCACCGGCCAGCAGTCCGGCAAGCGTGCGGGGCAGTCGTGCGTCGAGCACGATGACGCAGTCAGCGCTCTGGCAGGTGCCGGAGAGCGCATCAACGATAACGGACGCGGGCAGCGGCTTCGCGCCGACCAGCAGGCTGAGTGCAACCGCAAGGATCAACAGCAGCAGTAAAACGGGCACGGCAACGGCGCGCACCGCAGAAGAGGAAAACGACATAGCAACATCCATGATTTGATAATGATAGTGATTATCGTTATCTATCTTATTTGGCTATGTTAGCATGTGCGCCCATGGAATGGGTAGAAATAGACTCAAGGCTTTGTCATGAATCAAAAATCCTGGCTGCTCAACCTCAGCCTGCTGAAAACGCACCCGGCGTATCGCGCCGTTTTTATCGCTCGCTTTATCTCCATTTTGTCCCTCGGGCTGCTTGGCGTGGCCGTGCCGGTACAGATCCAGACCCTGACGCACTCCAGCTGGCTGGTGGGGTTATCCGTCACCTTAACCGGCGGGGCGATGTTCATCGGCCTGATGGTCGGCGGCGTGCTGGCGGACCGCTTTGAGCGTAAAAAGCTGATCCTGCTGGCGCGCGGCACCTGCGGCGTGGGCTTTATCGGGCTGTGCCTGAACGCGATGCTGCCGGAGCCGTCGCTGATCGCGATTTATGCCCTGGGGCTGTGGGACGGTTTCTTCGCCTCGCTGGGCGTGACGGCGCTGCTGGCGGCGACGCCCGCGCTGGTCGGGCGCGAGAACCTGATGCAGGCGGGAGCGATCACCATGCTCACCGTGCGCCTCGGCTCGGTGATTTCGCCGATGGTGGGCGGCCTGCTGCTGGCGACCGGCAACGTGGCGTGGAACTACGGGCTGGCGGCGGCGGGGACCTTCATCACCACGCTGACGCTGCTGCGCCTGCCGCTGCTGCCACCTCCGCCGCAGCCGCGCGAGCATCCGCTGAAATCGCTGATGGCCGCGATTCGTTTTCTGTTCAGCAACCCGCTGATTGGCGGGATTGCGCTGCTCGGCGGCCTGCTGACCATGGCGAGCGCCGTGCGCGTGCTCTACCCGGCGCTGGCGGGGGAGTGGCAGATGAGCGCCTCGGAGATTGGCATTCTCTACGCCGCCATTCCGCTCGGCGCGGCGTGCGGGGCGCTGACCAGCGGCAACCTGGCGCAGGGCGCGCGTCCGGGGCTGATTATGCTGCTTGCCACGCTGGCCTCGTTTATCGCCATCGGCTTCTTCAGCCTGATGCCGGTGTGGGCGCTCGGGGTGCTGTGTCTGGTGATTTTCGGCTGGCTGAGCGCCATCAGCTCGCTTTTGCAGTACACGCTGATCCAGACCCAGACGCCGGAAGGGATGCTCGGGCGCATTAACGGTCTGTGGACGGCGCAGAACGTGACGGGGGATGCGATTGGCGCGGCGATCCTCGGCGGGCTGGGGGCGATAATGACCCCGGCGGCCTCGGCGAGCTGCGGCGGGTTTGCGTTAGCGATGGTGGGCGTGATTTTGTTAGTGGCGTTGGTGGAGTTGCGGCGGTTCAGGCAGGAGAGTGTGTTGAACGACGGTGCGGCCTGATGCCCTCACCCCGACCCTCTCCCACAGGGAGAGGGAGGGAAAATGCCTACTTAAACAACGCATTAAATCTGTTTAATACTAACATTGCGCTGTAATAATCCAGGCGGAACGTCTCCGTTCCCAATGCCCAGACCCGTTTGTTTTTCACCGACGGCAGATGCGCCAGCAGCGGGTTGGCGTAAATCGCATCCACGTCTTTCTGGTCGCCGGCAAACACAAACAGCCCTTCGCCGTTCAGCCCCGTCGCCAGGTTTTCCCCTCCCAGCTGAATAATGTCGTGGCGTTTGCCCTGGCTTTTGGAGGTCTGCAGCCCGGCGGGCAGCTCCGCCAGCGTAAAGCCCAGCTGGTGCAGCAGCTTGCCCTGCGCGGATTCCGCGGTCCACAGATTGGCGCTGTGCGCGGCGGCGGTGTAGACGATGGCGTTCACCGGCTGCGGCGGCAGCTTCATCTGCTCTTTCACCTGCGCGAGCTGTTTATCAAACTCGGCAATGCGCTCTGCGGCCTGTTTTTCCTGTCCGGTGATGCTGCCCAGCTGGGTCAGCAGTTCCTGCCAGCTTTTATCGTCGTAGTTAATGATAAGCGTTGGGGCGATGGCGGAGAGCTGATCGTACAGCGCCAGCGCGGAATCCCCGCCGGTAGCGCCGATCAAAATCAGATCCGGCATTTGCGCGGCGACCGCTTCGGCGCTCGGCTCGCCGATGTACAGCCGCGCAACCTTGCGCTGTTTCGCAATATCACCCCACTGGCGCAAAAAGCCCTGCGCATCCGCCACGCGGTTGTTCGGCGTGGTGGCGCCGCTGGCGACGACCGGTGCGTCAATCGCCAGCAGGGAGCCGGTTAAGGTCACGCTGGTGGAGACAATGCGCGTCGGTTTGCTCTCAAGCGTGTGAACGCCTCGGCTGTCGGTCACCTGACGCGGCCAGTCAGCGGCAGCGGATGAGGCAAGTCCTAAAACAAAAAGTCCAGATAAAAGCAGGGTATTACGGAATAGGGCAGGGAATCTCACAGCGCGACATCCTGTTTTTGTTGAAGATAATGCTTCTCATTTTCATGATTACCGCGAAGGGATGCAAGCTTTTGTCGCATAAGTTATTTGTCCGACGGTTGACAGCGAAGCGATGTGGGATTAGGTTAGCCGACGAAAATATAAATGATAATCATTATTGCTTCTTTTATCATTTTGAGGAGGATGATATGGACACGTCCCTGGCTGAGGAAGTTCAGCACACCGCGACCACGCTGCAATCAGACAGTTTTTTCTTTATGTCGCCTTACCGCAGTTTTACTACCTCAGGCTGTTTTGCCCGCTTCTCTGAACCCGCCGTCGGCGGCGACGATCCGGCGGGGCACTTCCAGCAAAAATTAGCCCAGGCTTTCCGGAATGCGAAAGCTAACGGTATCGCTCATCCGGTGATGGTAGGGGCTATTCCGTTCGATACCCGCAAGCCATCTTCGCTGTTTATTCCCGAACGCTGGCAGACCTTTTCCCGCCCGGCACGTCAGCAGTCCGCACGCTATTTTTCCGGTTCGCAGGCGCTGAAGGTGGAACAACGCACCGAGATCCCGCCGCAGCCCGTGTTCGAAGAGATGGTCGCTCGCGCCGCGTCGCTTACCGCCACGCCGCAGGTGAACAAGGTGGTGCTGTCGCGCCTGATTGATATCGCGACCGACAAAAACATGGACAGCGGCGCGCTGATGGAGCGGCTGATCGCCCAGAACCCGGCGAGCTTTAATTTCCACGTGCCGCTGGAAGACGGCGGCGTGCTGCTCGGCGCCAGCCCCGAACTGCTGCTGCGCAAAGAGGGCGCGCACTTTAGCTCGCTGCCGCTGGCAGGCTCGGCGCGTCGTCAGCCGGACGACGTATTGGATCGCGAAGCGGGTAATAAGCTTCTGGCCTCCGAAAAGGACCGTCACGAGCACGACCTGGTGACTCAGGCAATGAAGGCCATTCTGGCACCGCGCAGCCACCACCTGAGCATGCCGTCTTCGCCGCAGCTCATCACCACGCCGACGCTGTGGCATCTGGCGACGCCGGTTGAAGGTGACGCGCGTGAAAATGAAAACGCCCTGACGCTGGCCTGCCTGCTGCACCCGACGCCGGCGCTGAGCGGCTTCCCACATGAGGCGGCGAAAGAGCTGATTGCCGAGCTGGAGCCGTTCGACCGCGAGCTGTTCGGCGGTATCGTCGGCTGGTGCGACGGCGAGGGCAACGGCGAGTGGGTGGTGACCATCCGCTGCGCGCGTCTGCAAAAAAATACCGTTCGCCTGTTTGCCGGCGCGGGCATTGTGCCTGCCTCTTCGCCGGTGGGCGAGTGGCGCGAAACGGGCGTGAAGCTCTCCACCATGCTCAACGTGTTTGGTTTGCACTAAGGAAGACTCATGACCATCCCTTTTACCCGCTGGCCTGAGGAATTCGCCCGCCGCTACCGCGAAAAAGGCTACTGGCAGGATCTGCCGCTGACCCACATCCTGACGGATCGCGCGGACAGCGATGCCGTGGCGATTATCGACGGCGAGCGGCACATCACCTACCGCGCGTTTAACCAGGCGGTGAACAACCTGGCGTCTGCCCTTCAGGCGCAGGGGCTGCACCGCGGCGAGACGGCGCTGGTGCAGCTCGGCAACGTGGCCGAGTTCTACATCACCTTCTTCGCGCTGCTGCAAATCGGCGTCGCGCCGGTGAACGCGCTCTTTAGCCATCAGCGCAGCGAGCTGAACGCCTACGCCCTGCAAATCAAACCCGCCGCGCTGATTGCCGATCGCGACCACGCGCTGTTTGCGGGCGATGATTTTCTTAACACCTTCGTGGATGCGCACCGCTCGGTTCGCGTCGTGCTGCTGCGCGGCGATAAGGACGAACACGCCCTGGAAGCGGCGATTGCGCGTCCGGCGGACAACTTCATCCCGAACCCGACGCCCGCCGACGAAGTGGCGTTTTTCCAGCTTTCCGGCGGCAGCACCGGCACGCCGAAGCTGATCCCGCGCACGCACAACGATTATGACTACAGCATTCGCCGCAGCAACGAGATTTGCGGCATCACCGCCGAAACGCGCTACCTGAACGCGCTGCCCGCGGCGCATAACTACGCCATGAGCTCGCCGGGATCGTTAGGCGTCTTCACCGCGGGCGGGTGCGTAGTGCTGGCGAACGATCCAAGCGCCACGCTCTGCTTCCCGCTGATTGAACGGCATCAGATTAACGTCACCTCGCTGGTTCCTCCGGCGGTGAGCCTCTGGCTGCAGGCGATTGCCGACGGCGCGGGGAACGCGCAGCTTAAATCCCTCAGGCTGCTGCAGGTGGGGGGCGCACGCCTCTCCGCCACGCTCGCGGCGCGCATTCCGGCGGAAATCGGCTGCCAGCTTCAGCAGGTGTTCGGCATGGCGGAAGGGCTGGTGAACTACACCGCGCTCGACGACTTGCCGGAGCGCATCATCAACACTCAGGGCCGCCCGATGTGCCCGGACGACGAAGTGTGGGTGGCGGACGAGCACGGTAACCCGCTGCCGCGCGGTGAGGTCGGGCGTCTGATGACGCGCGGGCCGTATACCTTCCGCGGCTATTTCAACAGCCCGGAACACAACGCCAGCGCCTTTGACGCCGACGGCTTTTACTGCTCCGGCGATCTGATCGCCATCGACGAGCAGGGCTACATCACCGTGCAGGGGCGAGAGAAAGATCAGATCAACCGCGGCGGCGAGAAGATCGCCGCTGAAGAGATTGAAAACCTGCTGCTGCGCCATGAGGCGGTGATCCACGCCGCGCTGGTGAGCATGGAGGACAGCCTGCTGGGCGAAAAAAGCTGCGCGTATCTGGTGGTGAAACAGCCCCTGCGCGCGGTCGAGGTGCGCCGCTTCCTGCGCGAGCAGGGCGTTGCCGAATTCAAGCTGCCGGACCGCGTGGAGAGCGTGGATGCGCTCCCGCTGACGCCGGTCGGCAAAGTCGATAAGAAACAGTTGCGCCTGTGGCTTTCTGAACGCGCCCGGGGCTGAGGAACAGAGTATGGCCATTCCAAAATTAACCGCTTACGCGCTGCCGACCGCCGCAGAGCTGCCGACCAGTAAAGTGAACTGGGCGTTTGAGCCGGAGCGCGCCGCGCTGTTGATCCACGATATGCAGGAGTATTTCCTGAACTTCTGGGGCGAAAACAGCGCGATGATGCAGCAGGTGGTGGCGAATATCGCCAGACTGCGCGCTTACTGCAAAGCGCACAATATTCCCGTCTACTACACCGCCCAGCCGAAAGAGCAGAGCGACGAAGACCGCGCCCTGCTGAACGACATGTGGGGACCTGGCCTGACCCGCTCGCCGGAGCAGCAGCGTATCGTCGCTGAACTGACGCCGGACGAAGCGGACACGGTGCTGGTGAAGTGGCGCTACAGCGCGTTTCACCGCTCGCCGCTGGAGCAGATGCTGAAAGAAACGGGCCGCAACCAGCTGCTGATTACCGGCGTGTACGCCCACATCGGCTGTATGACCACCGCCACCGATGCCTTTATGCGCGACATCAAGCCGTTCTTTATTGCCGACGCGCTGGCGGATTTCACCCGCGACGAGCACCTGATGTCGCTGAACTACGTGGCCGGACGCTCGGGCCGCGTGGTAATGACCGACGAGCTGCTGCCGTCCGTTCCGGCGACCAAAGCCGCGCTGCGTGAGCTGATCCTGCCGCTGCTGGACGAGTCCGACGAGCCGATGGATGACGAAAACCTGATCGACTACGGCCTGGACTCGGTGCGCATGATGGCGCTGGCCGCCCGCTGGCGCAAAGTCCACGGCGATATCGACTTCGTGATGCTGGCAAAAAATCCCACAATCGACGCCTGGTGGGCGCTGCTTTCCCGCGAGGTGAAGTGATGGCTCTGGATTTCACCGGTAAAACCGTCTGGGTAACGGGCGCGGGTAAGGGGATTGGCTACGCGACGGCGCTGGCGTTTGTGGAGGCGGGCGCGCAGGTGACCGGCTTCGATCTGGCGTTTCCGCTGGGTGATTATCCGTTCGCCACTGAAACCCTGGACGTGGCGAACGCCGCGCAGGTGCATGAAGTGTGCGGGCGCGCGCTGGCGTCGCTTGAACGGCTGGACGTGCTGGTCAACGCTGCGGGCGTTCTGCGCATGGGGGCGACGGACCAGCTTTCGCAGGAGGACTGGCAGCAGACCTTCGCGGTCAACGTCGGCGGCGCGTTCAACCTGTTCCAGCAGACGATGGGCCAGTTCCGCCGTCAGCAGGACGGGGCGATAGTCACCGTGGCGTCCGACGCGGCGCACACGCCGCGCATCGGCATGAGCGCCTATGGCGCCTCGAAGGCGGCGCTGAAAAGCCTGGCCCTGACCGTCGGGCTGGAGCTGGCGGGCAGCGGCGTGCGCTGTAACCTGGTGTCGCCGGGCTCAACGGATACCGATATGCAGCGCACCCTGTGGAAAAGCGACGACGCGGAGCAGCAGCGTATTCGCGGCTTTGGCGAGCAGTTTAAGCTCGGCATTCCGCTGGGCAAAATCGCTCGTCCGCAGGAGATAGCCAGCACGGTGCTGTTCCTTGCATCCGATGCCGCCAGCCATATCACCCTGCAGGATATCGTAGTGGACGGCGGCTCCACGCTGGGAGCGTAAGATGATCTGGAAACGTCATTTACCGCTCGAGGAGCTGAACGCGACCAGCCTGAATACGCTGGTCGCGCATCTCGGTATCGTCTATACCCGCCTCGGCGACGACACGCTGGAAGCGGAGATGCCGGTGGATGCGCGTACCCATCAGCCGTTTGGCCTGCTGCACGGCGGCGCTTCGGCGGCGCTGGCGGAAACGCTGGGATCGATGGCCGGTTTTCTGATGACCCGCGACGGGCAGAGCGTGGTGGGGACGGAGCTTAACGCCACGCACCATCGTGCGGTCTCTCACGGCAAAGTGCGTGGGGTATGTCAGCCGCTGCATCTGGGGCGTTCGAGCCAGAGCTGGGAGATTGTGGTATTCGACGAGCAGGGGCGGCGGTGCTGTACCTGTCGGTTGAGTACGATGGTGTTGGGCTAAGCCAGGCAGATCAAAGTGATCGGCTTAACACTGTGGTGTAAATCTCTGGTTTGACCACGCATTATTGCGTTTCAAAGTTGTTAAATTTTTCCGGTTGTTCTAGAAACAAAATGTAACATCTCACTGTTTCACAACAACGGACAACAACTATGAACAACTCAGGGAAATACCTTATATGGGCAGGGCTCTCCGTTGTGGGAGCCTTTGCCCTGGGCTATATCGCCCTCAACCGGGGGGAACAGATCAATGCGCTCTGGATCGTCGTCGCCTCCGTCTGCATTTATCTGATCGCGTACCGTTTTTATGGCCGCTATATCGCGAAGAACGTTCTGGGCGTTGACGCTACGCGCATGACGCCTGCCGTCCGCCATAACGACGGGCTGGACTACGTGCCGACCGACAAAAAAGTGCTGTTCGGTCACCATTTTGCGGCAATTGCCGGAGCGGGTCCGCTGGTGGGGCCGGTGCTGGCGGCGCAGATGGGCTACCTGCCGGGGATGATCTGGATCCTCGCGGGCGTGGTGCTGGCGGGCGCGGTGCAGGACTTTATGGTGCTGTTCGTCTCGACCCGCCGCGACGGGCGTTCGCTGGGTGAGCTGGTGAAAGAGGAGATGGGGGCAACCGCCGGGGTGATTGCGCTGGTGGCGACCTTTATGATCATGGTGATCATCCTCGCGGTGCTGGCGATGATCGTGGTGAAAGCGCTGACCCACAGCCCGTGGGGGACCTATACCGTTGCCTTCACCATTCCGCTGGCGCTGTTTATGGGGATCTATATTCGCTACCTGCGCCCCGGCCGCATTGGTGAGGTGTCGGTAATTGGCCTGGTATTCCTGGTGTTCGCCATTATCTCCGGCGGCTGGGTGGCGGAAAGCCCGACCTGGGCGCCGTTCTTCGACTTTACCGGCGTGCAGCTGACCTGGATGCTGGTGGGCTACGGCTTTGTGGCGGCGGTGCTGCCGGTGTGGCTGCTGCTGGCCCCGCGTGACTACCTCTCAACATTCCTGAAAATCGGCACCATCGTCGGGCTGGCGATCGGCATTCTGATTATGCGCCCGACCCTGACCATGCCTGCGTTAACCAAGTTCATCGACGGCACCGGCCCGGTCTGGACCGGTAACCTGTTCCCGTTCCTGTTTATCACCATTGCCTGCGGCGCGGTGTCGGGCTTCCACGCGCTGATCGCTTCCGGGACCACGCCGAAGATGCTGGCGAACGAAAATCAGGCCTGCCTGATCGGCTACGGCGGCATGCTGATGGAGTCTTTCGTGGCCATCATGGCGCTGGTCTCGGCCTGTATCATCGACCCGGGCGTGTATTTCGCGATGAACAGCCCTATGGCGGTACTGGCACCGGCTGGCACCGTTGACGTGGTGGCGTCCGCCGCGCAGGTGGTGAGCGGTTGGGGCTTTGCAATTACCCCTGATACGTTGACGAGCATCGCCAGTGAAGTGGGCGAGCAGTCGATTATCTCCCGTGCGGGCGGGGCGCCGACGCTGGCGGTCGGCATGGCGTATATTCTTCACGGCGCGCTGGGCGGGCTGATGGACGTGTCGTTCTGGTATCACTTCGCCATCCTGTTCGAGGCGCTGTTTATCCTGACGGCGGTGGATGCGGGAACCCGTGCGGCGCGCTTTATGCTGCAGGACCTGCTGGGGGTGATCTCTCCTAACCTGAAGCGCACCGACTCGCTCCCGGCGAACCTGCTGGCAACGGCGCTGTGCGTGCTGGCGTGGGGCTACTTCCTGCACCAGGGCGTGGTCGATCCGCTGGGCGGGATTAACACCCTGTGGCCGCTGTTTGGTATCGCCAACCAGATGCTGGCAGGTATGGCGCTGATGCTCTGCGCGGTGGTGCTGTTCAAGATGAAGCGCCAGCGTTACGCGTGGGTGGCACTGGTGCCAACCGCGTGGCTGCTGATCTGTACCCTGACGGCGGGCTGGCAGAAGGCCTTCAGCCCGGACAACAAGGTGGGCTTCCTGGCGATCGCCAACAAGTTCCAGGCGATGATCGACAGCGGTAAGATCCCGGCGCAGTACACGGAGTCCCAGCTGTCGCAGCTGGTGTTTAACAACCGTCTGGACGCCGGGCTGACTATCTTCTTTATGGTGGTGGTCGTGGTGCTGGCGTTGTATTCTCTCAAGACCGCGCTGGCTGCGTTGAAAAACGATAAGCCAACGGCGAAAGAGACGCCGTACGAGCCGATGCCTGAAAACCTGGAAGAGATTGTGACCCAGGCGAAAGGGGCGCACTAACCTGTGTGCCGGGTGGCGGCTTCGCCTTACCCGGCACACATTTCTTCTCCGGCCTTTCCCTTCGGGAGAGAGCCGGAAACAAACGAGAAACTGATTATGTTCGACACCCTTTCCAAAGCAGGTAAGTACCTGGGCCAGGCCGCCAAAATGATGATTGGCGTGCCGGACTACGACAATTACGTCGAGCATATGCGCGTCAACCATCCGGACCAGACGCCCATGACCTACGAAGAATTTTTCCGCGACCGCCAGGACGCCCGCTACGGCGGCAAGGGCGGGGCGAAGTGCTGTTAACCCTCTTTCGGTAAATAGAGGCTGATCTGTTCCTGCTTGCAGCCGTAGATAGCAGCCAGCTTTTCACGGGTGCGCTTTTGCGGACGGGAGTCCAGCGCTTCCAGTTGTGACACGGCGGACTGGGTGATGCCGAGTTTCTCAGCTACCTCCTGCTGGGACATGCCGCGCAGGATACGCCACGCGGCCTGCAGGCTGACGTTCTGCCAGGTCATGATGCTACATACTTCTCCCGGCAATTCCACGTCATCCAGACTATCGTGTTCGACCTCAATATCCTCCAGATCGTCATCGGTTTCGTCGTCAATTTCTGCCATCTGTAAGAGCATACGAAAATATTCGTGATAGGGAATAACGACGTACTGCGTTTTCCCATTATCGTCCTTGATTAGCTGTACAGCCATAGTTGGCACTCTCCTCATGCAGGTAAGTCGTTGAAGTTCTGCGCTTGACGGCCAAAACATAACAATGGTCATCGGGATCGTCCCGAAGCGTATAGACGATGCGGTAATCGCCTACGCGAAGCCGGAAATGATTTTCTGTCGTCGATATTTTTTTGATATCGGGCCGGGGAGCCGAGCGGTCATCCAGCCCGGAGAGCTTTACCTCAATTCGACGCTGATACCGCTCGTCAATTCTGGAAAATGCCTTTTTTGCACCATTGGACCAGACAATCTTCATCCGTACCTCCACTGTACGCCCACACAAAATATAAGGAAATAATAAGGCTATTAGATAAATTCCGAATTTCTAATGGGGTACTGTAGAGCGGAGCGAAAACCGGAGAAAGCGGCAAAACGCGAACCGTCGAGGGCGCTCGGAAACGCCTCTGCCGGACGACAGAGGCTTGCAGTGAGATTGCGATCAGGCGTTCAAACCGCCGTCCACGTCCAGGCCGGTACCGGAGATCTGTCCGGCCGCCGGGCTGGCAAGAAACGTGACCGCCGCCGCGATGTCTTCCGGCTGACCGTAGTGACCGACCGCAATCATCTGGCGCTGGGCTTCCGCCTGTTCCCCGTCTTCCGGGTTCATATCGCTGTTGGTAGGGCCGGGGTGCACCAGGTTAACGGTAATGCCGCGCGGCCCTAAATCACGGGCCAGGCCGCGGGTGAGGGAGTTCAGCGCCGATTTGGTCATCGAGTAAACTGCAATGCCCGGCATAGCCACGCGGTTTGCCAGACAGCTGCCGATGTTGATAATGCGTCCGCCGTCGGACATGTGCACCAGCGCTTCCTGAATGGCGATCACCACGCCGCGAATGTTGATGTTGATAAGGGCGTCAATATCCGCCAGCGTCATAGACTCCAGCGGGCCGCCGCGCGCGATCCCGGCGTTGTTGACCAGAATGTCCAGCCCGCCAAGAGAACGCGCCGCATGGGTGACGGCATCCTGAATCGCCTGCGCGCTGGCGCTGTCGGCCTGCACGGCTTCGCTGTGTCGTCCCAGCGCCTTAATCTCATCGGCGACCGCCTGGGCTTTATCGGCAGATTTTTCATACGTAATAATCACATCCGCACCGGCGCGCGCCAGCGACAGGGCAATCGCACGACCCAACCCGCGGCTGGCACCGGTAACCAGCGCCTTTTTACCTGTTAAATCGATCTGCATGATGACCTCGTTACGAGAGTGGTAAGAATCATCATTAGGTATAGCCTGTCGGGGCGATTAACGGCTGAAGGATTCCACTTTCTCAAACGCGGCGCGCAGAACGTCAGGCGTTAACGCAACCGGTAAATAGTGAATCGACTCCACCGGGCGCAGGGTGTGGGCAATGACCTTATCCAGCTCGTCGCGGTTATTGATGTCGACGTCCAGCTCGCGAAGCGTGGTCGGCAGGTTAAAACGCTGGTAAGCCGTCACCAGCTGCGCCAGCACGTCGTCCTGGCCGAGCAGGGCGCTTTGCACCAGAATGCCGAAGGCCACCTTGGTGCCGTGCAGGTATTTTTCCGTCTGCGGCAGCACGGTTAAGCCGTTGTGTACCGCATGCGCCGCCGCCACGCGGGTATAGCGCTCGCCCAGGCCGCCGACCATCCCGCCACCGGCGATAATCGCATCCACCACGTCCCGGAAGGCCTGCGTCTGTTCGCCGCGCTGCTGGTCGGCCAGCGCCTCTTCGCTGCGCGCCAGCAGCACGTCGCGGATCGCCAGCGCGCCGTTGATGCCCAGCCGCACGGTCAGCGGCAGGTTCTTCGGCTCAGGTGCCAATACCACCGCTTCGTACCACTTCGCCAGCGTATCGCCGATGCCCGCCAGCAGATATTCCGCCGGAGCGTTAAGGACGATCTGCGGCTCCACCAGCACCAGGAAGTTGGCGTCGTCGAAGATCTCAAAATGCAGCGCCTGACCGGCATCGTTGTACCAGACGGAGAGCGGGGTCCACGCCGCACAGGTGGCGGCAATGGTGGGGATGCCCACAAACGGCACCCCTAAGCGGCGCGCCACGGCCTTGACGGTATCCATCACCGCGCCGCCGCCGACGCCAATCACCACGCTGGCGTCGCTGCCGGATTCATTCACCAGATGGGTGACGTCGCGCTCGCTGCAGTGGCCTTTAAACAGCAGGCGTTTCGCCCCCGGCGCGTTAAAGCTCGCCGGCAGGAAAGGGCGCGCGCCTTCGATAGCGCGCTCGCCGTAGATCCACACCGCGCGGGAAAGCTGTTCCGGGGTAAAGAAGTTATCCAGATGCGCAAGGCTCCCTGGATGAGAGAAGTAGTTCGCCGGGCCAGGCACGACGCGGATATCGGTGTTGCTCATGATGGTGTCCTTTTTTAGCAAGCGCTAACCCGATGTTATGTCTGGACATCCGGATGGCTAATAATATTTCGCTTTAACTTATGCCTTTTCCGTCGTTGTCAGTCAACCAGAGCTGTGAAAAATTCGATAAATCAGAAGAGTAATGAAGGATTTACGCGGATGGTTTCCAGTCGCCTTGAGATGCGCGGTATCAGCCTGGCCTTTTCCGGCTTTCAGGCGCTGTCGCGCGTGGACTTTACCTTAACCGGCGGATCCGTACACGCGCTGACCGGCGCCAACGGCGCGGGGAAATCGACGCTGATGGCGGTGCTGTGCGGGACGCATGACCACTATGAGGGCGAGATCAGCATTAACAACCAGCCGGTGAGCATCCGTGAACCGCTTGACGCCAAACGGCTGGGGATCCACCTCGTTCAACAGGAGGTGGACGTGGCGCTGATCCCGGGGTTAAGCATTGCCGAAAACATCATGCTCGACCAGCTGGCGCAGCCGGGGCATCGCTTCAGCTGGCGCGCGATCCGCCAGCAGGCGAGACAGGCGCTGGCGCAGCTGGATGTCTCTCTGGACGTACGCCGTTCCATCGACGGCTGTTCGCTGGCCGAAAAGCAGCAGATTTTGCTGGCACGCGCCCTGTCCCACCACTGCCGTTTTTTGATTCTTGATGAACCCACCGCGCCGCTGGACGCGCATGAGAGCGAGCGCCTGTTTGCGGTAGTGAGACGCTTAAAGCAGCAGGGCATCGGCGTGGTGTTTATCTCTCACCGCATTCACGAGCTGAAGGCCATCTGCGACACCTTAACGGTGCTGCGCGACGGCAAGCTGATCGAGTCCGGCCCGATGGCCGATCTTAGCGGCGAAGCGATCGTCGAGAAGATGCTCGGCCACGTGCTGAGCGATATCTATCCGCCCGCGCGACCGCCGCACGGCGACGAAACGCTGCTGCGCGTTGAGGGGCTTCACGATGACGCGCTGCTGAAAGATATCTCCCTGCACCTGCGCAAAGGCGAAATTCTCGGGATTGCCGGGCTGGCGGGGGCGGGGAAAACCGAACTCTGCAAGGCGCTGTTTGGCGCCACCAAAAGCCGCGTGGCGCGCGGCGAGCTGAATCATCAATCCTGGCAGCCGCGCGATCCGGCCGACTCCGTGCTGCGCGGTCTGGCGCTGGTGCCGGAGGAGCGCCGCAAAGAGGGCATTTTTATCGACGAGCCGGTGAGCATGAACCTTGCAGTGAGCGCCGATAACAGCTTTTCGCGCTGGAGCCTGTTTGGCCATCGTCAGGCGTGGCGCTGGGCGGAAGAGGTGATTGCCCGCGTCGGCGTGCGCACGCGCGGGCCGGGGCAGGTGCTGCGCCGCTTATCCGGCGGCAACCAGCAGAAGGTCGCCATCGGTAAATGGCTGCGCAATGACGCCCGCGTGCTGATATTCGACGAGCCAACCAAAGGCGTGGACGTGAAGGCCAAAACCGATCTGTTCCAGCTGATTGACGGCCTGGCGCGCGAGGGCAAAGGGGTGATTTACGCCTCGGGCGAATTTGCCGAGCTGGTCGGGCTGTGCGACCGCATCTGCGTCCTGTGGGACGGGCGCATCGTGGCGGAAATCGCCGGGGTCGAGGCTCGAGAAGAGACACTACTTTATTATTCAACCGGAGGAACGGCGTCGTGAGCAAGGCCCTTTCAGTGACCGCGGCGGCGTCTGGCCGCCAGCAGATTTTCGATTTTCTCTACAGGTGGGGCATGCTGTTAACCGTCGTCGCGCTGGTGGCCGTCTTTGGCCTGGCGTCGGACAGCTTCCTCGATCCGAACAACATCATCAATATTCTGCGCTCGATTGCCATCGTGACGGTGATTGCCATTGGCGTGTCGATATCATTGACCATCGGCGGGTTCGATCTCTCTGTCGGATCCACCGCCTCGCTGGCGAACGCGCTGGTGATTTCCCTTTTCGTCTGGCACGGCTTTGGTACCACCGAGTCGATTCTGATCACCATCGCGCTCTGCACGCTGGTGGGGCTGTTTAACGCCTTTCTGATCGTCATCCTGCGTATTCCGGACATGCTCGCGACGCTTGCCAGCCTGTTCGTCATTCAGGGCGTGGCGATGACCTACAGCTACGGCGGGTCGATTACCGAGAACATGGTGCTGCCGAGCGGCGACATGGCGGAAGGCACTATTCCGGCGGCGTTCAGCCTGCTGGGGCAGGTGCCGACCATCGTGATCGTCATGCTGGTGGTGACCGTGCTGGCGCAGCTGGGCCTCTCGTTGACCACTCACGGGCGCCGGATGTACGCCATTGGCGGCAACCCCGAAGCCGCGCGTCTCTCCGGCATTCGCACCACGCGCTACAAGGTGGCGGCCTACGTGATTGCCTCTTTGCTGGCGGGACTGGGCGGGATTTTGCTGGCGTCGCGCATCGGTTCGTCGCAGGTGAATGCGGGCGGCGGATACCTGATGGATGCGGTGGCGGCGGCGTGGATTGGCTTCTCCCTGGCAGGCTCCGGCAAGCCGAACGCGCTGGGAACCCTGGTCGGAGCGGTCATTCTCGGCGTGCTGTCGAACGGGCTGGTGATGCTCTCCGTGCCGTATTACGCCATGGACATTATAAAAGGGCTGGTGCTCGCGGTAGCGCTGGCGATTACCTACATACAAAAACGCTGACAACACAACGGGATAAAAAATGAAAAAGATTGCACTCTCTTTGGTGGCACTTGGGTTGCTCACGGCTCTGCCAGGCTTCGCGGCTACGCCCGCGCCGCTTCCGGCTGCCATTGCGAACCATGACGGCCCGATCCGCATCGCGGTGATCCGTAACCTCGGCTCAGATGACAACACCACGCAGTTTATTGCTGGCGCAATTCAGGAAGGGAAAAAGCTCGGCTTTAAGGTCAGCACCTTTTTAAGCAACGGGGATGACGCCAAATTCCAGGACTTCGTTAACCAGGCGATCAGCCAGAAATATGACGGGATTATTCTCTCTCAGGGGCGCGATCCGTACTCCACCGCGCTGGTGAAGAAAGCGGTGGATGCCGGTATTAAAGTCGCCGTTTTTGATACCGCCGTTAACGGCGAGATCCCGGGCGTGACCGTCACCCAGCAGGACGATGCCTCCCTGACGAATCTCTCCTTCGGCCAGCTGGCGAAAGATTTCAACGGCAAGGCCAATATCGTCAAGCTGTGGGTGGCGGGCTTCCCGCCGATGGAGCGTCGTCAGGCGGCCTATAAAGAGCTGCAAAAGCAGTATCCGGACATCAAAGAGCTGGAGTCCATCGGCGCCGTCTCCTCTGACGTACAGGGTGATACCGCCAACAAGGTGGGGGCGATCCTCGCGAAATACCCGAAAGGCAAAATCGACGCCATCTGGGGCACCTGGGACGCCTTCAGCCAGGGCGCGTATAAGGCGCTAGAACGGCCGCACCGAGATCAAGCTCTACAGCATTGACATCTCCAACCAGGATCTGCAGCTGATGCGCGAGCCGGGCAGCGCGTGGAAGGTGAGTGTGGCGGTGGATCCGAAGCTAATTGGCGCGACGAACGTGCGCCTGGTAGCGAACAAGATTGCCGGGGAAGCAACGCCTGCGACCTACGATTTCAAAGCAGCGCCCATTCCACAGGCGCTGCTGACCGCCCAGCCGGGCCCGGTGAACGTCGCGTCTCTGGGGAAAATCATTCCGGGCTGGGGCCAGACGGAAGATTTTATCGCGCCGTGGTTTGCGACGCTGGAAGCGAAAAACAAGTAAAACCAGGCCGGGTGGCGTCAGGTGTGGCCTGATGCCCTCACCCCGGCCCTCTCCCGCAGGGAGAGGGGGAAAACCCAAAGGAGCTAACGGTGACGCAAGTACCCCTTCCAGAATACAGCCGCAATATGCGGCTGATTGGCCATAGCGACCAGGGCGGTCGCCCGGACGGCGTGCAGCTGATGGTGCATCGCGGTTTCGCCTATATCGGCCATATGGTGTCGCAGGGCTTTTCGATTGTCGACGTGCGCGACCCGAAGAACCCGAAAGCGGCGGGCTACGTGCCCGCGCCGCCCGGCACCTGGAACGTGCACCTGCAGGCGCATGATGACCTGCTGCTGGTGATTAACGCCCGGGATCTGTTTGCCGATGCCCGCTTTGCCGACGAGAAGATCTACTACACCCGCCAGGTGGGGGAGACCGTCAGCGACGTGCAGGACAAAGGCTGGAGCGCCGGGCTGCGGGTGTTTGATATCTCCACGCCCGACAGGCCGAGCGAAATCGGCTTTCTGTCGCTGAGCGGCATCGGCATTCACCGCATCTGGTACGTCGGCGGCCGCTGGGCCTACGTGTCGGCGCTTATCGACGGCTTTACCGACTACATCTTCCTGACCATCGATCTGGCGGACCCGCGCAAGCCTGAAGTGGCGGGGCGCTGGTGGCTGCCGGGGATGAATCGGGCGGAAGGGGAGACGCCGAACTGGCCGGAAGGGAAACGCTACGCGCTGCACCACGCGATTATCGCGGGCGATACCGCCTACGGCAGCTGGCGCGACGGCGGCCTGACGCTGCTGGACGTGAAGGACCGCACCCGGCCGAAGCTGATTAGCCACCGCAACTGGAGCCCGCCGTTTGGCGGCGGGACGCACACCGCGCTGCCGCTGCCGGACCGCGATCTGCTGGTGGTGCTGGACGAAGCGGTGCTGGATAACCAGGAGGACGGCGAAAAGCTGATCTGGCTGTTTGATATCCGCGAGCCGTCGAACCCGGTGAGCATCTCGACCTTCCCGCAGCCGGATGAAACCGACTACGTGGCGAAAGGGGCGCATTTTGGCCCGCATAACCTGCACGAGAACCGGCCGGGGAGCTTCGTCAGCTCGACGCTGATTTTTGCGACGTATCAGAACGCGGGCGTGCGTGCGTATGACATTTCCAATCCGTATCGACCGGTGGAAACCGGTGCGCTGGTGCCCGCCGCGCCGGAGAGAATGATGGACACGCGGCCAAATCGTCCGCGGGTGATCCAGTCGTGCGACGTGTTTGTGGATGCGCAGGGGATTATTTACAGCACGGACTATAACGGCGGACTGTCGGTGATTGAGTATTTGGGGTAAGTGCGGTTTTATGCCCTCACCCCGGCCCTCTCCCACAGGGAGAGGGAGAAAACCAAATGTAATCAGCTGTACTGCCGCACCCGTGCCACCAGATCTTCCGCGCTGTCGATGCGGTCGGCAATGACAATCAGCGCTTTACCAAGCGTTATGGCGTGGCGCAGGCACTCGTGGCGCATCGCCTCGTCCTGAATGGTGTCGATATCCGCGACGTGGGAAAGCCCGACGCTGCGGCGAATGAGCTCGGTGCCGCAGAAGCCGATGGCGTCATGCCAGACCTTTTTCAGGAACGCGGAGGCATAGCCCGGCGCGCCGAGCGCGGCGTCGCGCGTTTTCTCGTTTGCCAGCGCCTGGAAGCGTTCCGCAAAGGTATTCCACAGCTCCTGGATATCGGTCAGGCGCTGTTCGCGCGCGGCGGCGGCATCGCGAATGCCCAGATGCCCCGGCAGGCCGCAGAAGTTCAGCAGCAGGTTGCCGATGGCGGTACCGACGTCAAAGCCAATCGGGCCAAAGTAGCCGAACTCGGCGTCGATGGCCTTCAGGCTGCCGTCGGCCACAAAAATCGAGCCGCTGTGAATGTCGCCGTGCAGGAGCGCTTCGGCGTGCGAGAAGAAGCGGTGCTTCAGGGAGGCCACGGCAATTTTAAGCTGAGCGTCGTCGCGCAGGGCCGCTACGTCATTTTCCAGCTCGGCCGGGTAGCTGTTGCGCTCGTGGATCTGGTACGGATCGTTGAAGAACAGATCTTCGGTGATCTCGCACATCTCCGGGTTGATGAATTTCGCCACCTGCGCTTTTTTCGCGTGCGGGTGCAGGTAGAAATCGCTGGTGTGGAACAGCGCGTGCGCGAGGTATTCGCCCAGCTGCTGCGCCGCCTGCGGGTAGTAAATGTTGTTGATCAGCTCCCCGCGCCAGATGCGATGGCTGGAGAGATCTTCCATCACCATCACCGCCAGCTCCGGGTCAAAGTGGTGGATTTTCACGGTGTGCTGCGGGCTGTGCTGGTAGTGCTCGACCAGGGTTTGCGCTTCAAGACGGGCGCGGTCCAGCGTCAGCGGCCAGGACTCGCCGACGCAGCGCACGTAGGGCAGCGCCTGCTTAACGACGATGCGGCTCACGCCCGCGCCGTCGAAAATTTTAAATACCAGATTGAGGTTGCCGTCGCCTACTTCCTGCGCCTCTACCAGCGATGAAGGATCGTCAAGTCCGCCAAACTGCCTGGCATACTCCACGGCGTCCTGAGCGGTAAAGGTACGGTATTGCGACATGGCCTGCTCCTCACGAGTTTTCTAATTAAGACATGTAGACGTCTATACATCTGGATTTCATCCTGACACAATGTGCTACAACAACGCAACAGGGAATTAACGACATGCAGACATTACAGACGACCAGCCTGCGGGTGGCGGATAATCAGCTCTTTATTCTCGATCAGCAGGCGCTTCCGCAGGAGAAACGCTGGCTGGATGCCTCGACGGTCGAGGCGCTGGTCGGGCATATCCACGCCCTGCGCGTACGCGGCGCGCCGCTGATTGGTCTCTCTGCAAGCCTGCTGCTGGCGCTGCTGGCGGAAAACGGCAAAAGCCGAGACGAGCTGGCGGCGGCGCTGGAAACCCTGCGCGCGTCCCGCCCGACGGCGGTGAACCTGATGAACAATCTCGACCGCATGAAGATTGCGCTGTGGCAGGAAGAGTATGTTCCGGCGCTGGTGGCGGAAGCGCTGCGCCTGATTGACGAAGACAAACGGCTTTGCGACGCGATTGCCAAAGCCGGCAGCGCGCTGGTGAAGCCCGGCAGCCGTCTGCTGACCCACTGCAATACCGGCGGGCTGGCAACGGCGGGCGTCGGCACCGCGCTGGGCGTGATTGCCCGCGCGCATCAGGACGGCAACGTCAGCAGCGTCTGGGTGGATGAAACCCGTCCGCTGCTGCAGGGCGGTAGATTAACCGCATGGGAGCTTGGCGAGCTGGGCGTGCCGTATCGGCTGATTACCGATTCCATGGCCGCCAGCCTGATGGCGAAAGGGCAGGTAGACGCCGTGTGGGTGGGCGCAGACCGTATTGCCGCCAACGGCGACGTGGCGAACAAGATCGGCACCTATTCTCTGGCGGTGCTGGCGAAATTCCACGGCATTCCGTTCTACGTTGCCGCCCCGCAAACGACCCTCGATCCGGACTGCCCGAACGGTGACGCGATCCCGATTGAGCAGCGCGCCGCCAGCGAGGTGACGGGCGTGGCCGGAAGCTTTGGCGCGGTGCAGTGGGCGCCGGAAAACGCGCAGGTCTATAACCCGGCGTTTGACGTTACGCCTGCCTCGCTGATTAGCGGCTGGGTGCTGGACACGGGCGTGGTCACGCCGGAAGCGGTGGCAAACGGGAAATTCGCCTGAGTCCGGCTATCCTTTAAGGGGTTCCCTTAAGAGGACAATATCGTGACGCTCGATCCTGAAACTGACTTAAAACTGGAGCGCGTGGTGGACGCACCGCGCGACCTGCTGTGGCTCTGCTGGACCACGCCGGAACACATCAAAAACTTCTTCATTCCTGCTCCCCATAAGGTGACCGAATGCGACCTCGACCTGCGCGTGGGCGGGCGGTTCAACACCGTGTTTGATGTGGACGGGCAGCGGATGGATAACCGGGGCGTATTTCTTGAAATCGACCCGGGTAAAAAGCTGGTCTTTACCGACGGCTATACCGAAGGCTGGAAACCGGCCGAGAAGCCGTTTATGACGGCGATCCTGCTGCTGGAAGATGTGGGTGAGGGCAAGACCCGCTACACGGCGATTGCGCGTCATCCAACGAAGGAAATCCGCGAACACCATGAACAGATGGGCTTCCACGAAGGGTGGGGGATTGTGCTGGATCAGCTGGTGGGGTATGTGAAAGGACTGAAGCGTTGAAGCTCGAGCGGCCTGATGCCCTCACCCCGACCCTCTCCCACAGTGAGAGGGAGCAAACACTAAAAACGGCAGCTATAGCTGCCGTTTTGCTTTTACCTATGCTAACCGTGGATACGCATCCGCGATGGCATCGCCCGTAAACTGGGCCACCCAGCCTTCCGGATTGTCGAAAATACGAATGGCGGTAAAGTTCGGCTCGGAGCCCATATCAAACCAGTGCGGCGTGCCCGCGGGAACGGAAATCAGATCGTTTTTCTCACACAGCACCTGATACACCTCATCGCCAATGTGCAGGCAGAACAGCCCTGCGCCTTCCACGAAAAAGCGCACTTCGTCTTCGCCGTGGGTATGTTCGTTCAGGAACTTCGCGCGCAGCGCCTCTTTCTGCGGGTTGTCGGCGCGCAGGCTGATCACGTCCCAGCTCTGATAGCCTTTCTCCGTCACCAGCTTGTCGATCGCATGCTGATACGCCTCGATCACGGCTTCGGGCGCGGGATCGTGGCCTAAATCGCGATCCGCAGCCCAGCGTTCAAACCGCACGCCTTTGGCGTTGAGCTGCTGGGCGATCTCGGCGGCGTCGGTGCTGTGCCACTGGTGTTGACTGGCATCTTTATCGGAATAAATGGTCAATGCGCTCATGAAGGGATCTGCTCCGGATTAATCTCGTCAAACTGGTGGACCTGATGGTGATGGCTTGCGCCGTCATCATCGCCGCGAATCAGCTGCAGGGTGCGAAAACCTGCCTGTTCAGCCGCGTCCAGCTCCTGATGAATATCGGACAGGAACAGGATCTGCGACGGGGCGATGCCCGTTTGTGCCGCAATGTTCTGATAAGACTGCACTTCGCGCTTGGCGCCGATGTGGGTATCAAAATAGCCGCTGAACAGATGAGTAATATCACCTTCGTCGCTGTAGCCAAATAAAAGTTTCTGCGCGGCGACGGAGCCTGAGGAATAAACATAGAGATCAATCCCTTGCGCTTTCCACTTTTCCAGCGCAGGCAGTACGTCCGGATAGAGGTGGCCGGTAAAGTCGCCGTTCACGTAGCCGTCATGCCAGATGATCCCCTGCAGGGCTTTGAGCGCCGTGGATTTGCGGTCCTCATCCATAAAGGCAAAAAGGGCCTCGATAAGCTCGCTGACGCTGGCGTGCGGGTTACCGATTTCATCACGCAGGTTGTCCAGAATGGATTTGACCGGCTCGGCGTACTGCTGCGCGGTCACGAAGGCCGCCAGCCGCTCACGCGCGTAGGGGAACAAAACGTCATGGACAAAACGGATATCGCTGGTGGTCCCTTCAATATCCGTCACAATCGCGCGAATCATACTCTCTCCAGTTGTCGTAAACGCATTTCGCATTCAAATAAGAATTCTAGTCCTTCCAGATGACGGCGGGCCTCGGCCACGTCGCGTCCCCAGCAGGTTAAGCCATGACCGCGCAGAAGAAAACCATAATTAAGCGGGCGTTCCTGTGCGTAATGGGCGATTCGGGAGGCGAGGGCGTCAATATCCTGGTCGTTATCAAAGACCGGGATAGCCACCGTATCCAGATGCGTGGTCTGCCCGGAGAGGGACTTTTGCATCTCAAAGCCGCTGATGTTGAGCTCGGCTTCTTTGACCAGACGCGACAGCACCGTGGCGTTGACGGTATGAACGTGCAGGACGGCGTTGGCTTCCGGGAACAGGCGATAAATCAGCGTGTGAAGACCGGTCTCCGCCGACGGCCTGCGGCCAGACGGCGCCCGGTTGGTGGCGATTTCAACCTGCAGAAAATCCTCCGTTGTCAGGCTGCCTTTGTCTTTGCCAGATTCGCTGAGCCAGCAGAGGCGTTCGTCCTGGCGCACCGACATATTGCCGCCAGTGGCGGGGGCCCAGCCTTTGGCGCCAATCCAGCGGCAGGCGTCGACAAGATGTGTGAGTTGCAGGTTGTCTGTCATTTCCTTTTACCCTCGCGGCCAGGAATATTCATATGGTTTAGACGTCTAAGCGTCTTGATTGCCAAAGACTAACATCGTGTTATAGTGGCAGCAACATAAGTATTACAAGCAGGCACGACACAATGAGCAATAACGCATTGATTCCGCAGAGTAAACTTCCCAATCTCGGTACTACCATCTTTACGCAGATGAGCGCTCTGGCGCAGCAGCACAACGCCATTAACCTTTCTCAGGGCTTTCCGGATTTCGATGGCCCGGCGTACCTACAGGAGCGTTTGGCGCACCACGTGGCGCAGGGGGCGAATCAGTATGCGCCGATGACGGGCGTGCAGGCGCTGCGGGAAGCCATTGCGGATAAAACGGCGGAGCTGTACGGCCATAAGCCCGATGCGAACACCGACATTACGGTGACGGCAGGGGCGACCGAAGCGCTCTATGCGGCCATCACCGCGCTGGTGCGTGCGGGCGATGAAGTCATCTGCTTTGATCCGAGCTACGACAGCTATGCGCCTGCGGTTGAGCTCTCCGGCGGCGTGGTGAAACGCGTGGCGCTCCAGCCGCCGCATTTTCGCCCTGACTGGCAGGCGTTTGCCGCGCTGCTGAGCGACAAAACCCGGCTGGTGATCCTGAATACCCCGCACAACCCGTCGGCGACGGTGTGGCAAAAGGCCGATTTCGCCGCGCTCTGGCAGGCGATTGCGGAACGTGAAATTTACGTGCTGAGCGATGAGGTCTACGAGCACATCTGCTTTGCAGAAGAAGGACACGCCAGCGTGCTGGCCCATCCGCAGCTTCGCGAGCGCGCTATCGCCGTCTCGTCATTCGGTAAGACTTACCACATGACCGGCTGGAAAGTGGGCTACTGCGTTGCACCTGCGGCTATCAGCGCTGAGTTGCGCAAGGTGCATCAGTACCTGACCTTTGCCGTGAACACGCCGGCTCAGCTGGCGCTGGCGGATATGCTGCGTGCCGAGCCGGAGCACTATCGCGAGCTGCCGCACTTCTATCGTGAACGTCGGGATCTGTTTGTGGCGGCGTTAAGCAAAAGCCGTCTGGAAATTTTGCCCTCAGAAGGGACCTATTTTCTGCTCGCCGACTACAGCGCGATATCGGATCTGGACGACGTGAGTTTCTGCCAGTGGCTGACGAAAGAGGTGGGCGTGGCCGCCATTCCGCTGTCGGTGTTCTGCGCCGATCCTTTCCCGCATAAGCTGATTCGTCTTTGCTTTGCGAAGCAGGAATCGACGCTGCTGGCGGCGGCAGAGCGTCTGAACACGCTCTGATTATTTCACCGTCCAGGCTTCTGAGTCACGGCGGTCTGCAAACAGCTTCAGCAGACCGTTGATTTGCCTGAGGCGCAAGACTTCATCGCCGTCCATTCCCAGCTCCTTGCTTATTCTCATCCTGCGGAATAAATACCAGACTGTAGCGCCAATATTAAAGAGAGGATGATATCAGGCAATAATTAAGTGGATATATGCCGCTTAATTCTATAACGGTGATGCCTTTTTAAAGACGTGGTTCTCATTTTGTGCGAGAACCACAGCAATATCTTACGGTAAGGATATCTCTTCAATAAAACTCGCGAATGCCGAGCTATTGAGCGCGGAACGGTTGTACATCATGTAAATATCAATGCTGGGGAATTGAATATCTGTTTCCACTTTGCGCAGGTTGAGGGCTGGTCCATATTTTTCGAAGGCCGGCATAGGCACTAATCCTATGAGGTCGGATGAACCGATCATCGACAGAAGGGATATAAAAGAGTCGCTACGATAGACAATATTTCTTTTGGTTAACAGGCTTTCGGCCTTTTCCTGATAGTCTTTGAAGCTGTTCTCGTCGTTCAGGTAGGCGGTAAAGTTTTCATTCAGAATCTCTTCACGCGTGGGATTTTCGCTGAGGCGGGGATGGCCCTCCCGACAAACGAGAACGAAAGGAAGCTTATGGTAGAGGCTACAGGCGACGGAATGACTGTTAGAGGACGAAAACGAAAATATCAGGTCGGCTCTTCTGTAGGCTAAGAGATCTTCCGCTGAATCAGATGAAAGAAAAACATCATGTAATTCAATCGAATAGTTATGGTTATCCATGAGCAGTTTTATAGGGTCAAGCGTTGCTTTCGTACTCATAAAATGCGGGCAGTAAATGACAAAATTCTTCTTTAACCCGCTGCTGTGCATGATATTGATAGTCTGCTCCAGCTGGTTCAGGTTCTGTTCCAGGTGATGATGCAAATTGACGCCGACGGTCGTGGGCGTGATCCCTTTACCGGAACGGATAAACAGAGGATCGTTGAGTTGTCCTCTCAGACGTTGCAGTGACTGGCTCACGGCAGAGGGTGTGATATACAGCGTCTCGGCGGCTTTACTGATACTAAGGTGCTGGTAAATGCACTCGAAAATGACTAACAGATTAAGATCGAATTTTTTAAGGTCATACAGGTTTGCCATGTTTCGTCCTGAGGGTGCTGCGTTTGCTGTGGTTATCATATAACTGATAACAATAGTTTGAGGCTAACCATTTATAATTCTTTCGGTTAATTCTCTTAGTTTTAAATTAAAACTACCTTAATATATCACGGTGGCAGATTATTGAAATAGCGCTTCAAAGGTGAGGAGGATAATTTTATCTTAAAAGAGGGAGTGATCGTATTAAATGACAATTGTCATTTATATATTGTGATAGTTTTATAATAAAAATAAATTTATAACGCTACGGAATGGTATTCGACACAACCTATCACAGCCATAGGCAGGAATGCCTCTCTTATGGATTGCTCAATCCCTGCGCGGGTGGTGTAATCAAAAGGCTGTTACCGCCTTGATATAGAGGGTTGTAGAGCGCAACGCAACGCCAGTTTCGGCTGGCACTGAATGTACCTGCGGGGAATTCAGGTATCAGGGCCGCCCGTTGAGGCGGCCTTTTTACTTTCAGGCTTTCCTGTAAAAGGTTCACCTTGTTGTCTTGTCGACGTTGTAAGGTTTGGCTGATTGATTTGATAAAGCATACGCATTAGCCCCGATGAATAAAGTTGGTTACCTTACATCTCAACGAAAACACGGAGGAAGTACAGATGTCTTTGATTAATACCAAAATTAAACCTTTCAAAAACCAGGCGTTCAAAAACGGTGAGTTCATCGAAGTTACCGAGAAAGATACCGAAGGCCGCTGGAGCGTCTTCTTCTTCTATCCGGCTGACTTTACCTTCGTTTGCCCGACTGAACTGGGTGACGTTGCAGACCATTACGACGAACTGCAGAAGCTGGGCGTAGACGTTTACTCTGTCTCTACCGATACCCACTTCACCCACAAAGCATGGCACAGCAGCTCTGAAACCATCGCGAAAATCAAATACGCGATGATCGGCGACCCGACTGGCGCCCTGACCCGTAACTTCGACAACATGCGTGAAGATGAAGGCCTGGCTGACCGCGCCACCTTCGTTGTTGACCCGCAGGGCATTATCCAGGCTATCGAAGTTACCGCTGAAGGTATCGGCCGTGATGCTTCTGACCTGCTGCGTAAAGTGAAAGCGGCTCAGTACGTGGCTTCTCACCCAGGCGAAGTATGCCCGGCGAAATGGAAAGAAGGCGAAGCGACGCTGGCTCCATCCTTAGATCTGGTTGGTAAAATCTAAGTTTTGCCCATCCGGCAATCAATGGGCGCCCCCCGCGCCCATTTTATTCCAGCACCATGATGCAAGTTGCATTCAGGCCGCCCGTATAAGGCAGCTTGCATGATGACGTCTTAAGAGAGGGAAGAACAATGCTCGACACTAATATGAAAACCCAGCTCAAGGCCTACCTTGAGAAACTGACCAAACCCGTTGAGCTGATTGCTACGCTTGACGACAGCGCCAAATCGGCAGAGATCAAGGAACTGCTGGCGGAGATCGCCGAGCTGTCGCCGAAAGTGACCTTCAAAGAAGACAACGCGCTACCGGTCCGTAAGCCCTCCTTCCTGATTACCAACCCAGGATCCGATCGGGGACCGCGCTTTGCCGGTTCTCCGCTGGGTCACGAATTTACCTCACTGGTGCTGGCGCTGCTGTGGACCGGTGGTCACCCGTCAAAAGAAGCGCAGGCGCTGCTGGAGCAGATCCGCGATATCGACGGTGATTTCGAGTTTGAAACCTATTACTCGCTCTCCTGCCACAACTGCCCGGACGTGGTGCAGGCGCTGAACCTGATGTCGGTCCTGAACCCGCGCATCAAGCACACGGCGATTGACGGCGGTACCTTCCAGAATGAAATCACCGATCGCAACGTGATGGGCGTTCCGGCGGTCTACATGAACGGCAAAGAGTTTGGCCAGGGCCGCATGACGCTGACCGAAATCGTAGCCAAAGTGGATACCGGTGCTGAAAAACGTGCGGCGGAAGAGCTGAACAAACGCGATGCCTACGACGTGCTGATCGTCGGTTCCGGCCCTGCGGGCGCGGCGGCAGCGGTGTACTCCGCGCGTAAAGGTATTCGTACCGGCCTGATGGGCGAACGCTTTGGCGGCCAGGTGCTCGATACCGTGGACATCGAAAACTACATTTCCGTGCCGAAGACCGAAGGCCAGAAGCTTGCGGGGGCGCTGAAGGCGCACGTCAGCGACTATGACGTAGACGTGATCGACAGCCAGAGCGCCAGCAAGCTGGTTCCGGCAGCGGTCGAGGGTGGTTTACACCAGATTGAAACCGCGTCCGGCGCGGTGCTGAAAGCGCGCAGCATCATCATTGCCACCGGTGCGAAATGGCGCAACATGAACGTTCCGGGCGAAGATCAGTACCGTACCAAAGGCGTGACCTACTGTCCGCACTGCGACGGCCCGCTGTTTAAAGGTAAACGCGTGGCGGTGATCGGCGGCGGTAACTCCGGCGTGGAAGCGGCTATCGACCTGGCGGGGATTGTTGAGCACGTTACCCTTCTGGAGTTCGCTCCAGAAATGAAGGCCGACCAGGTTCTGCAGGATAAAGTTCGCAGCCTGAAAAACGTCGACATCGTACTGAACGCGCAGACCACGGAAGTGAAGGGCGACGGCAGCAAAGTGACCGGACTGGAATACCGCGACCGCGTGAGCGGCGACGTGCACAGCGTTCAGCTGTCAGGGATCTTCGTGCAGATTGGTCTGCTGCCAAATACCACCTGGCTGGAAGGCGCGATTGAGCGCAACCGCATGGGCGAAATCATCATCGATGCGAAATGTGAAACCAGCGTGAAAGGCGTATTTGCGGCGGGCGACTGCACCACCGTGCCGTACAAACAGATCATTATCGCCACGGGCGAAGGGGCGAAGGCGTCTCTGAGTTCGTTTGACTATCTGATTCGCACCAAAACCGCATAATAGAAGAAAGTAAGGCTACACCTGCAATAGCGAGAGGCCACCGAAAGGTGGCCTCTTTTTTTATCTTACGACCATCACCGGTATGTGGGTGTGGCGGATCACGCTGGAGGCGTTAGAGCCCAGCAGATGCGTGGTAATGGAAGGGTTGCGCGAACCGATGACCACTACGTCTGCTTTCAGCTCGTTCGCCAGTTCGTTTACCGCATCGCGTACGCTGCCGAATCTGACGTGCGTTTTGATCCGTGAAGGGTCGATGCTGAAGTGGCTGACCATGGTTTGCAGGCGAGTTTCCGCTTCATGCTGCAAATGCTCCTCGAAGCGACGCACGTCGGCGGCAAAGCGGTGCAGGCTCAGGCTGGCGGAGCCCGGCAGTACGTGCAAAAGATGGATGACACCGTCCTGCTGCGCCAGGAACTCCGCATGGCGTACGGCCTTGTCGCTCAGCTCCATCTCAAAAACATCAACCGGCATAATGATTCTCTGATACATACCCGTTTCTCCTTGTTTATAAACGCTGAACTCATTTAACCATAAAATATTAATGGTTTCTGTAAGCGCCCCGTCAGTTTTCTTATCTCGCCAGGATAAATCTCAAAAGGCCCATATTCCGGGGCAGACCTTGAGGGGTAGCTACCCTTATACACTTACCTGGAACCTTTCGGAGGTCGCATGAAAGCACTTACGTATCACGGTCCGCACCATGTTCGCGTCGAGAATGTCCCCGATCCTATTATCGAGCAGCCCGACGATATCATTCTGCGCGTCACGGCCACGGCGATCTGCGGCTCCGATTTGCATCTCTATCGCGGAAAGATCCCGAAGGTGCAGCACGGCGACATTTTTGGCCATGAATTTATGGGGGAAATCGTCGAGTGCGGCGCAGAGGTGAAGAATTTGCAAAAAGGCGATCGCGTGGTGATCCCCTTTGTCATTGCCTGCGGAGACTGTTTCTTCTGCCGTATGCAGCAATACGCGGCCTGTGAGAATACCAATGCCGGTCAGGGCGCCGCGCTGAACAAAAAGCAAATTCCCGCGCCGGCCGCGCTGTTTGGCTACAGCCATCTCTACGGCGGCGTGCCGGGGGGACAGGCTGAATATGTCCGCGTGCCAAAAGGCAACGTCGGGCCGTTTAAGGTCCCGCAACTCCTCTCCGATGATAAGGCGCTGTTCCTGTCCGATATTTTGCCCACGGCCTGGCAGGCGGCAAAAAATGCGCAGATTGAAAAAGGCTCAAGCGTTGCGGTTTTCGGCGCCGGGCCGGTGGGGCTACTGACTATTGCCTGCGCGCGGCTGTTAGGGGCTGAGCAGATCTTTGTTATCGATCATCACCTGTACCGTTTGCGATTTGCCGAGGCGCGTTACGGCGCAATCCCCATCAACTTTGATGATGATAACGACGCAGCGGAAAAAATCATCGAGCAAACCGCTGGCCAGCGCGGCGTTGACGCCGTGATTGATGCGGTAGGGTTTGAAGCGAAAGGCAGCACCACCGAAACGATCCTCAGCAATCTTAAAATTGAAGGTAGCAGCGGCAAAGCGCTGCGGCAGTGTATTGCTGCCGTTCGACGCGGTGGCGTGGTTAGCGTACCCGGCGTGTACGCCGGGTTTATTCATGGCTTCCTGTTTGGCGATGCCTTTGATAAGGGGCTGACGTTTAAGATGGGCCAGACGCACGTCCATGCCTGGCTGGGCGAGCTGCTGCCGCTGATCGAAAAGGGGCTGCTTACGCCGGAAGAGATCGTGACTCATTATCTTCCCCTTGCTGATGCGGAATGCGCCTATAAGGTATTCGAAAAACGGGAGGAGGAGTGCCGGAAGGTGATTCTGGTCCCTGGTGCAGAAACGCCCGAGGCCGCAGAGCAGAAAGTTAAGGGCCTGGTGAATGCTTTCCCGGGTGGGGTTGCATAAATACTCGCCTAGCTGTGGCGTTCAAGATAAAGCACGGCCATGACGATAATCGCCGCAATAATCAGAAAAATAAGTGTGATAGCCAGTATCTCACTCATGACCGTCCCCACGGCACCAAAACAGATTAAGCGTGGATTAAGGGCTTTTTGCGCGATATAAGAAAATGGGGTGAATTTACGGAAAGAGGATGCGGCTGCATCCTCTGTGCAAAGCGGGTGGGCGCTTGTTCAGAAGTGGTTAACGCAGGTAATCGCCCGCGGCTTCTGGCTGGTAGAGCAACGCCAGCACTTCAAGATGGGCAGAGGTACCGCCCGGCAATTCCCAGTGGATGGTATCACCCGTGCGCAGGCCCAGCAGTGCGGCACCCACAGGCGCAAGAACAGAAAGCTGTGCGCTGCTGTCGGTCATCTGAGCCGGGTAAACCAGCGTGCGGGTCAGCTCTTCACCGGTGGTGAGGTTGCGGAATTTTACCTGGCTGTTCATGGTGACCACGTCATGCGGCATCGTCTCAGGCGTGCACATCTGCGCCCGGTCGAGCTCCTCATTCAGGGCGTCGGCCACGGGAAGTGAGGCAAACTCTGCTTTTTCCAGCAGCCTGTCGATACGTTCTGCGTCGAGCTCGTTGATGATAATTGTAGGTCTGGACATTTTTACTCCATGTCGTTAATGCTGCGCGTAACGCAGAAACCAATCCAAAAGAAAACCCTCGCCGTCTGGCAGCGAGGGTTTAACTCTCCCGATGATACTGGCTGAGCGCGCAAGTTTGAAGTGATGAAGGTCACATTCATGGTCCATATGAATTTTCGCTGAAATTTATTCAGTCTTCATTCCGGGCGGAATACGTTACGCTGAGTGTCCTGAACCCGGGCGTTGCGCGAAGCGCAATTCGCGCCAGCCCACCAACGAGAGAGAATTATGTATTTCTACCAACCGTCTCAGGGTCACGGCCTGCCGCACGATCCGATGAACGCCATTATTGGTCCACGTCCGATCGGCTGGATCTCCTCATGCGATAAGGCCGGTCAGCTCAACCTCGCACCGTATAGCTTCTTTAACTGCTTTAACTATCGCCCGCCGATCATCGGCTTTTCCAGCAACGGCTGGAAGGACAGCGTGCGTAATATTACCGAAACAAAGGAATTTGTCTGGAACCTGGCGACGCGCGATCTCGCGCAGGCGATGAACCAAACCTCAGCAATGCTTCCCCACGATCGGGATGAATTTAGCTTTGCCGGGCTAACGCCAGCGGCGAGCCAGCTGGTCAATGCGCCCCGCGTCGCCGAAAGCCCGGTGAACTTTGAGTGCCGTCTGTCGCAGTGCATTCAGCTTACCGGTGCCGACGGCACGCCGGTCGATACGTGGCTGGTGCTGGGGGAGGTGGTCGGTATCCATATTGCCGAAACGCTGCTGGAAGAGGGGATATACCAGACGGCGAAAGCGCAGCCCATCCTGCGTGCGGGTGGGCCGACGGCGTATTATGGCATCAGTGATGAAAACCGGTTTGATATGGTGCGCCCGGGCGCGGATCAGTAACCGGCTTTATCAATTACGAACTGTTTTCCGCAGTTACCCGGATGTGGCTGCGGTGCAAATGACGCCGATGAAAGCGGGTTGTTAATGGTGTCCGCCTTAAGTGAAATCTGCATCTCGGTCAGATACGCCGGATTGCCGTTACAGGTCAGCTTGATCGCTTTGATGTTCTCCTTGCCCCAGCTTTTGGCAACGGCACTGTCAAAGTCGCTGCGATTGACGGTTTTCCCGTAATTATCGGCGAGGAATTTACCGACCGCGCTGTTTTTAACTTCCTGATTCATCCGCACCATCGTGCCGAAATAGGCATCTGGATCGAAACCAAAGCAGACGCCATGTTTGGCATATTCGTAACGTTCCAGGCAGGAATTACCGCCCGCACCCGGCATGACGTCGTTGAGCTTAGCGGCAGCGGAAAGCGACAGTCCGGTTTCGGCAGCATCGCATTTGCGGCTGGCCTTCACTTCCGGCATGTTCGGAATGGGGCGCGTGGCACAGCCGAAGCGCATCCATCGACGTTCATCCACGCCGCGCGCGGCAATTGATTTTGGCAGGCCGGGCCATAGACCGTGGACGGTCAGAAAATCGGCTTTATTATCGCGCTCTTTTTGCAGGCGACATTCGTCAGGTTCATTGCGGTTGCGCTCGACCATGCTCTGGCAAAACCCGGTTTGCCTGGACAGAGCCAGCACATAGCGATCGAAATCGCCATACTGTGTTGCCTTCAGCGGTTCCGCCTGTGCGGAGAAGAGACAGAGAGAAAGCGCCATTGCGCCAGACGGGATGACGATATCCTTCCTGAACATATGATTTCCTGATCGAATGAGCACGATTTATTTCTGGAAGTTATTAAAGCACAAAAAGCGCCCGGAGGCGCTTTTTGGATATCCATAATTTAGCTTAGGCCGCGCCGGGTACCAGCACTTCCGTGGCGATAATCACGATAATCAGGCCAACTATGACGGGCACTGAGGTGCGTTTGACGACTTCGAATGGCGAAATTTTCGCCATCCCGGCAACGGCAACGACCACGCCCGACACCGGAGAAATGGTACGGCCCAGGTTTGACGCCTGCAGCATGGGAATGGAAAGGTAGGCCGGGTTAATACCGGAGGAGTGAGCCAGTTTCGGGATCATCTCAACGAAAGCGTAGAAAGGCGCATTACCGGAACCGGTGGTCATCGCCGCAAGCATGGTGAGCACCACCAGAACCAGCATCAGGATAATACTGGCCGAGCCGAATGAGGTGGCGATAGAAATCAGGCTCTGGATAAAGCCGATCGTGCTCAGACCCTGGGCAAAAACGCCCGCGGCAACCAGCAGGATCACCACGCCAGCGAAGGCATCCGCCATACCGCGATACGCCACTTCCAGACCCGAGAAGACTTTTTGCGTGTTAAAACCGCGCACAAACTCCAGCACGGCGGCCAGCAGCATACAGATGACCAGAATGGTGATGATGTGCAGTTGTGGACCCCATTTGCCGTCAAAAATCAGCACTCCGACGATCGGGGTGAACGGCAGAATGGCATAGAACGCAGGAGCGGTCGTGGTGATTTCACTCACGTCCATCATTTCATGGCTGATGTTTTCTTTCTTATCGAGATAGCGCTGCCAGAAGAAATGCGCGATCCCCATGCCCACGATGGCAACAATCGAGATCGGTAACGTGGTTTTAAAGGCGAAGTCGATGAGTGACATCTCCGCCGCCTTTGCCGCCAGCACAACGTCGCCAGAGGTTGGGGAGAGAATAATCGCTGCCGGAGACGCGCAAATTGCCGCGGCCGCGCCACGGCTGATACCGACGTTCACCATGACCGGGAACAGCGTCGCCATGAGCAGTACGCCAAGTCCGGTAGCTGACGAAACGGCCAGCGACATCAGGCAGGCGAGGAAATAGGCGGCGACCATCAGCAGATACGGCGAGTTGATGTATTGCAGGGGCTTGGAGGCAAGTTTAACGACCATGTCGTTGGCGCCGATGTGGGTCATGTAGGCTGCAAAACCGCACAGCATCATGATCATCATACCCAGGTCACCGCCGCGGCTCATGAGCAATATTTTAATGTATTCAACAATATCTGTAGCAGTGTAACCGGTGCTGGTCGCGCTGGCAGGTAACACCTGGTGCCCCATTATTGCGCTGATAATCAGCAGCGTTAAACCGCCGACAAATAATACGCCCGTGGCCGAGTAGCCTTTAATGATGTAACGTGCGACGCCGACAATGACGACGACTCCAATAAGGAGTTCGAATAACGTAAGCATGATTTCCCCTGTATCTCTGCTGCTATGGAGCACAAAAAATCAATAAAAAAAAGAAGGATGAAAATGTGCCGAATAATTGGCCTGTTCTTGCTGATTAAAATCAATAAACAGACGACTAGAGAACTGAACAACCGTGTTTTTGCCATTGCCCATACATTTATGTCATGCGGCCCTTGACCGTCAGAAATAGCGCAACATTTCCCTTTAATGATAACAAATTGTTAATGTTTTGTGTTGTTTTGCATGTCACTGATTAACAAGGCTTAATGGAAAAAGTCACACCCCTTGTGGGCTTATTTGCACGTATCTCTCACTTTCTTTAAGAATATTCCCGGAAAAAGCCCGAATAATTAGGAATAACGCCGATGCCGTTAAGCCTTGATTCAACTATTTTATGGTAAACTTTGCCTCGAATACTAAGAATGGTAATTGCATTGTGATCGTACGTAATACATTTTTCTCTATTTTGTTGTTTATTTTTGGGCAGTTAACGTTTTCTTCTGTTGCACAGGCAGAAAGCAACGCGACGGGTAAAGGCTGGTTCTCCACCTTTACGGATAATGTTTCCCAGACCTGGACGGCACCTGAACATTACGATCTCTATGTTCCGGCAATAACGTGGCATGCGCGTTTTGCTTATGACAAAGAGAAAACCGATAAATACAACGAGCGTCCGTGGGGCGCGGGTTTTGGCCAGTCGCGCTGGGATGAAAAGGGAAACTGGCATGGCATCTATCTGATGGCCTTCAAAGACTCGTTTAATAAATGGGAGCCGATTGGGGGGTATGGTTGGGAAAAAACCTGGCGTCCGCTATCGGACGAGAACTTCCACGTCGGTTTGGGCTATACCGCCGGGGTCACTGCACGTGACAACTGGAACTACATTCCGATACCGGTCCTGCTGCCTTTGGCCTCAATTGGCTATGGTCCCGCAACGTTCCAGATGACCTACATCCCGGGTACGTACAACAACGGTAACGTTTACTTCGCCTGGATGCGTTTTCAGTTTTAACTGACAAAACGTTACATGCTGGTGATAAAACGCGCAGGTGTTGATTCATAAGCGATAAAAATCTGTCAGTGAAAATTAACGCGACTTTAGTCACTTTTTATCAAAGATCCGCTGGACAAAAGGTCCCACAATTGATGTACTGATAACCGACACAGCATTTGTGTCGTTTTTTAATGTAAAGGTAATTTTGATGTCTAAGATTAAAGGTAACGTTAAGTGGTTTAATGAGTCCAAAGGATTCGGTTTCATTACTCCTGAAGATGGCAGCAAAGACGTGTTCGTACACTTCTCTGCAATCCAGTCTAATGGTTTCAAAACTCTGGCTGAAGGTCAGCGTGTAGAGTTCGAAATCACTAACGGTGCCAAAGGCCCTTCTGCTGCTAACGTAATCGCTCTGTAATTCAGACGCGTCGGCAAGAATTTCAAAACCCGCTCACTGAGCGGGTTTTTTTCGTCTTGAATCAGCCAAGCAGATACATTTTCAGGAAGCTGGCTACGATCAGCACGCTCAACAGCACCATTCCTGCGCTCATCAGACTCTGTTTCATTCTGTCACCCTCGTTCAGTACTGCATCCAGAGTGACAGAGAAAAATTAAGCCAACATTAACGGTTCGGCTGTTAATGCGCGCTTGCGGAAGAAAATAGCCAAAATGCGATCCCCGTCATCGCAAACGAGCCGAACATATTGATCGCCATATTCATCAGCGCCCAGCCGATACGGCCTTCCTGAAAGAGAAATACCGTTTCCGCAGAAAAGGTTGAGAAGGTGGTTAATCCACCGCAGAATCCGGTGGTAATCAATACCTTCCACATTGGGTCGATGTGCGTCATTCGGTTAAACCAGGCCAGCCCCATGCCGATGATAAAGGCGCCAATCAGGTTTGCGGCAAGTGTCCCCATAGGAATCGCCTGATGCAGGGGGTTAAACCGCATACTCAGAAACCATCGCGCAACGCTACCCGTTCCCCCACCAATAAAAACGGCTAAAAGTAGTTGTAACACGCTAAATACCTGCTATTTGATGTGTAAGAGTAGCGAGTTTAACGCCGTTTATGATGAGGGGACAAATATGTATGTAGCGGTAGGGCAATTTGTGGTCACGCCTGACTGGCGTGAAAATGCGCTCACGTGCGTCGAACTGATGATGCAGGCCCGGCAGAAAGGCGCGTCGCTGCTGGTTCTCCCCGAGGCGCTGCTGGCCAGGGATGATAATGACCCGGATTTATCCGTGAAGTCCGCGCAGCCGCTGGACGGCGAATTTTTGCAGTTGCTGCTTGCCCAGAGCGCAGGCAATACGATGACGACGATTTTAACGATCCATATACCCTCAACGCCGGGTCGAGCTGTCAATACGCTGGTGGCGATTCGTAACGGGACCATCGTCGCACGCTACGCCAAGCTTCATCTCTATGATGCGTTCAGCATACAGGAGTCGCGTCGCGTTGACCCCGGAGACAGTATCCCTTCGCTGCTGGAGATTGACGGATTTAAGATCGGGCTGATGACGTGCTATGACCTGCGTTTTCCCGAGCTGGCGCTCCATCTGGCGCTGCAGGGGGCGGACGTACTGGTACTGCCTGCCGCGTGGGTCAGAGGGCCGTTAAAAGAGCACCACTGGGCAACGCTGCTTGCTGCGCGCGCGCTGGATACAACCTGCTATGTCGTTGCCGCAGGGGAATGTGGCACAAAAAACATCGGGCAAAGCAGGGTGGTTGATCCGCTGGGGGTGACGATCGCCGCCGCCTCTGAAGCCCCGCATTTGCTGGTGGCGGAGATAAACTTAGAGAGAATTGCGCTTGCGCGTCAGCAATTACCCGTTCTTCGCAATCGTCGGTTTGCGCCACCGCAATTATTGTGATGTTTTTTTCAACAATGCTTGATTCACCTTGTTACAGATTGCTATTGTGTGCACGCGCTAAATGACCGTTAATACAGTCAGGTTTTGGCGCTGAATGCAGCCTGTTTTAAGTAAAGAAGGTATCTATGGGTGAGATTAGTATTACCAAACTGCTGGTGGTTGCCGCACTGGTCGTCCTGCTGTTTGGTACCAAGAAGTTACGCACGCTGGGTGGTGACCTGGGGGCTGCCATCAAAGGCTTTAAGAAAGCGATGAACGATGATGATGCAGCGGCGAAGAAAAGCGCCGAGGATGACGTCCCGGCAGACAAGCTTTCTCACAAAGAGTGACAGCAACGCCTGAGGGCTTGCGAAAAAAACCGGCTCAAGAGGCCGGTTTTTTTGTATTACTGTAAATGAATATTACAGCATTATTTAACTTCTTCGCCTTTAGCCTGCATATCGGCATGGTATGAGGAGCGAACGAATGGGCCGCAGGCAGCGTGGGTGAAGCCCATCGCCATCGCTTCGGCTTTCATTTCATCGAATTCGTCCGGGCTCACGTAGCGCTGTACCGGCAGGTGGTGACGGCTTGGCTGCAGATACTGTCCCAGGGTCAACATGGTCACACCGTGGCGGCGAAGATCGCGCATCACCTCGATGATTTCATCATTGGTTTCACCCAGGCCCACCATCAGACCAGACTTGGTCGGAATATGCGGATGTGCTTCTTTGAAACGCTCCAGCAGTTTCAGGGACCAGTTATAGTCAGCGCCAGGACGGACCTGACGGTAAAGACGCGGCACGTTCTCCAGGTTGTGGTTAAACACATCTGGCGGCGTTGCGGTCAGGATATCCAGCGCGCGGTCCATACGGCCACGGAAGTCAGGCACCAGCGTCTCGATTTTGATGTTAGGGCTTTTCTCACGAATGGCCGTAATGCAGTCGGCGAAGTGCTGAGCACCACCGTCACGCAGATCGTCACGGTCAACTGACGTGATAACCACATATCGCAGCGCCATGTCGGCGATGGTCTGCGCCAGTTTCTGGGGTTCATTTGCATCAGGCGCGACTGGACGGCCATGAGCAACATCGCAGAACGGGCAGCGGCGGGTGCAGATAGCACCCAGAATCATAAACGTCGCGGTACCGTGATTGAAACATTCAGCAAGGTTCGGACAAGAGGCTTCTTCACAGACGGAGTGAAGGCCATTCTTGCGCATCGCCGCTTTGATCCCCTGGATACGCGAAGAGTCGGCCGGAAGTTTGATTTTCATCCATTCCGGTTTTCTTAACAGCGCCTCGCGCTCTGTAGCCACGTTTTTAACCGGGATAAGGGCCATTTTATCGGCATCGCGGTATTTAACACCGCGTTCCATCACAATGGGTTTACTCATAGCGTGCGTGTTCCAGTTGCGAATATCGAAGGAAAGCGTTTCAATTCAAGGGAATGTTGTATTTATCAACTATTTTTGAACGAACGACAGGCAGTATATCATTGAAACGGTCGTTAAAGCAGCCTGCCAGATCGCCAATTTGTAAAATAGTTGTTGTTTTGTGCCTTTTGCCCTGCGGGTTGCAGGGACTTGTGCTGGCTAAACCTGTCAGAAGGCCTGACGGATAATGCGGATGACGTTTTCCAGGACCGGATCGCGCAAACTCAGCTTGTTGTAATGCAGTGAAATCTCGATAGATTCCGCATTAAGCTGACTGAGCGGGATGCTTTCCAGCGGCCAGCATTTTTGTAGCAGGCTGTACAGGCGTGATGGCATAACGCACAGCATGTCGCTGCTGCCGATCAGGGATGCGGTGGTAAACATATTGTAACTGCTGAAGCTGATCTGACGTTCCGAGAAAATTTCATCAATGCGCTGACGAAGTGCATGATTAGATTGCCCTTCGGTCATGAAAGATGAGTGATCGTAGTTGCGCAGGTTTTCGATGGTTAACGGCTCGCTAAGAGCAGGATGCTGCTGGCGGCAAACCAGTACCAGGTTATCCGCATAAAGCACATTTTGCCCCAGCGCTCTGGCACTGAAGCTGCCGCTTTCAATAATCAGGTCCGTCTGGAACTGGGCAAGCTGAATGTCAGGTTCATTGAGAGGCACATTGCGAAGCAGGAGCTGCGGAGCATGTTCTTTCACGGCCTGGAAGATCGCCGGCATCACCAGCACCCCCACAGAAGGGGAACAACCGATGGTGATGGTTCGCTGCTTATCATAGCTCCCGGTTAAATCCAGTGCGCCCAGAATCGACTCCAGCCCCTGGCTGATGTACTCATGGAGATGCGTGGCATAAGCCGTCGGCGTTACCCCCTGGCCCTTGCGGATAAATAATGGGTCAGGAAATATAGCGCGAAGCTTTTGGATTGACTGGCTTATTGCTGATGGCGTGAGATTAAGAATTTTCGCAGCGTTAACGATACCCTTATGGACATATACCGCCTCAAAAATAGTCAGTAAATTGAGATCAATATTACGTAAAGTCCGAAAAATTTGCGGCTTGTCTTCGCCACCGGGTTCATTCAGTCGTTTGGCTGGTAAATTATTATACTCCACGCTTTCACTCCGTATACATTCACAATATGAATGATAGTTGAATTTATTTATTATGCTTGTAGAGATTCGTAAAGTGTTGGTTTTGTTTCACTTGTTTATCAAAAGCAAACAGTTGAGTGATTATTGCTCACGTTACTTATGCCGTGTTTGCCGTGCTTGCTGGAGGCTAAATAATATGTAGCGGTAATATTCGGGCGCTTCGAAAATATAGAATCTGTGGATTATTGTAAAGTGCAAAAGCGGTAAATAAACAGTGGCCCGCCAAATTATCGAGCCCTGTTGTATGATGTATTAAGCAGGGATATATTCGTGTGGTGGATTGTTAAGTAGTGCTAAAACATTCTTCAAAAGCACTGGACGAATAGTTTCTGGCGTAGCGGTTTCAACCCACTGGCGTACCTGCGTCATTTCCATGCCGGCATAGCCGCAGGGGTTAATGCGCTGGAAAGGCGCGAGGTCCATATTAATATTCAAGGCCAGGCCATGGAATGAGCAGCCTTTACGAATACGCAGCCCCAGGGAGCAGATCTTCATTTCCCCAACGTAAACGCCCGGCGCATCGGCGCGTGGATGCGCGTCAATACCATATTCCGCCAGCGTGTTGACGACAGTTTGTTCCAGTAAGGTAACCAGTTCACGTACGCCAAGCTTTCTGCGTTTCAGATTGAGCAGGACGTACATCACCTGCTGTCCGGGCCCATGATAAGTGACCTGACCGCCGCGATCGCTCTGAATAACCGGGATATCTCCCGTCATTAGCAAATGTTCTGCTTTACCCGCCTGGCCCTGCGTAAATACCGGCAGGTGTTCGACCAGCCAGATTTCATCCGGGGTGCTGTCATCGCGTGAATCGGTGAAGTCATGCATAGCCTGGGAGACAGGCTCATAAGGTTGCAGGCCGAGGTGACGGACCAGAATTTTATCCTGATACAAAACTGCGTCTCCGAAGACGAGGGACAAAAGGTGTGGGGGAGTATATCACAGCGGGGAGAGGGGTTACCCGGCAAACCGGGTAACCGCAAAGGGACTACAGCACCATACGAACAATTTCGATATTGCCGAGCTCTTCGTACAGCGTTTCAACCTGCTCAATGTGTGTCGCAGTGATGGTAATAGAGACAGAGTGGTAGTTGCCCTTGCTGCTTGGTTTTACTGACGGAGAGTAGTCACCCGGCGCATGGCGCTGTACCACTTCAACCACCTGATCAACCAGCTCAGGTTTCGCCAGACCCATTACTTTGTAGGTAAATGAGGTAGGGAATTCAAGCAGTTCGTTAAGTTTGGTTTTCATGTCAGCTCCGGCGTAACGTCAAAAAATAATAACTCCCACGTCAGGTGGGAGTTATCAGGATACTTAGTATATGGGGATCAAAATCACACTTTCAAGTGTTCAATTTTTAACCAAACCAGTGGTGGAACATCAATTTAATGTAATCAATGATTTTGCCGAAGAAATTGCCTTCAGGAATTTCTTGCAGGACAACCAGCGGACGCTGATCGATCGTTTTTCCATCCAGCTGGAAGTTGATCGTGCCCACAACCTGGTTTTTCTGCAGCGGGGCATGCAGCTCGGTGCTGTTCAGCACGTAGCTGGCTTTCAGATCCTTCATGCGACCGCGTGGAATGGTCAGGTAGAGATCTTTATCAACGCCGAGTGAAGCACGGTCGTTGTCGCCGAACCAGACGGGTTCAGACGCAAATTCTTTGCCTGCTTTCAGTGGGTTCACGGTTTCGAAGAAGCGGAAGCCCCAGGTCAGCAGTTTCTTGCTTTCTGTTTCACGACCTTTAAAGGTGCGGCCGCCCATCACGGCAGAGATCAGACGCATCTGACCTTCAGTGGCAGAGGCCACCAGGTTGTAGCCCGCTTTGTCGGTGTGGCCAGTTTTGATGCCGTCAACGTTCAGGCTGTTATCCCACAGCAGGCCGTTACGGTTGGTCTGACGAATGCCGTTGAAGGTGAACTCTTTCTCTTTATAGATAGAGTATTCATTAGGTACATCGCGGATCAGCGCCTGACCAATCAGGGCCATATCACGTGCGGAGCTGTACTGACCGTCTGCGTCCAGGCCGTGTACGGTCTGGAAATGGCTGTTTTTCAGACCCAGCGCGGTAACGTAGCTGTTCATCAGACCCACAAAGGCATCCTGGCTACCGGCGGCGAAATCGGCCATCGCCACGCAGGCATCGTTACCAGACTGCAGGTTGATACCACGAATCAGCTGGGAAACAGGAACCTGCATACCCGGCTTCAGGAACATCAGAGAAGAACCTTTGAACACAGGGTTTCCGGTTGCCCACGCATCGTTACCGATGGTGACCAGATCCGATTCTTTGAATTTACCTGCCTTCATCGCCTGGCCGATAACGTAGCTGGTCATCATTTTGGTCAGGCTGGCCGGATCACGGCGGGCATCGGCATTCTGTTCTGCCAGCACTTTGCCAGAGTTGTAATCGATCAGGATGTAGGATTCCGCGTCGATTTGCGGAACGCCAGGGATCATGGTCTTGATATTCAGGTCATCGGCGTGAGCTGCAGAGAGAGCAGCAGCGCAAAGGGCCGTGGTCAGCGCCATGCGCTGCACAAAACGAGCAGAAAAAGTGGTCTTCATGGTCAGAACTACGACATCCGTGATGGAATTAAAAAAAGTGCCTTACTATAGCAAATGCTATTCAGGCAGGCATCCGACTTTAAGCATGAGTTTGTGAATGTGTTTTACACTAACTGACAATTCGGATACCGCCGGTTAATTATTTCGCAACAGCGATAAATGACTGAAGTTGAGCTTCATTCTGCAGACGCTGCTGCAGGGACGCGGCCTGCGATTTGCTGGCAAACGGCCCCATCTGAATGCGCCAGACCGCGCCGTTTTGCTCAACGCGTCCTGGTACGCCAAACTGCTGGCTCAGACGCTGTTGATACTGTTTGGCCCGGGCCTGATCGCTCACTGCGCCTACCTGAACCACATAGCTGCCGCTGGCCGCTGCTGGAGCCGCCACCGCCGCACTTTGCGTGGCCGCTGGCGCCGTTACGGGAGCCGGCTGGGTCGATGGCGCAGCAACGGGTGCAGGGGCCGGAGTTGGCTCACTGCCTTCCAGAACGCCCGAGGCTAAGGTCGTCGGTGCGCCAAGAAAACCGCTACTCTTTACCGGCGCGCCGGTAGCATCCTCGCTTTGCAACGTGTCATTGCTGATCGGGCGTATTTCTCCCCCCGGCTGAGCAGGCTCTGCCGGAGACGAGACGCTTCCCATTCCGCCGTCAAGATTTGGGCGGTCAGGAAGGGCATAGGTCTGTTTTGCCACCGTCGTACACGCGGTACCCGGCCCGGAGAGCGAACCATCCTGTGCGACGATAATCGGATCAATACGGACTTTGGTGTTGTTCGAGGTGTTCAGGCGATCGGCAGACGCGCGCGACAGGGAAATCACCCGGTCATTTCCGTAAGGACCACGGTCGTTGATCCGCACGACGATCATACGGCCATTCGCCAGGTTGGTGATACGGGCGTAGCTCGGGATCGGCAGCGTCGGGTGTGCTGCCGTCAGCTGCATTGGGTCGAACGCTTCCCCGGAAGCCGTCAGGTTACTGCCTGGCTCGGCATCATAAATGGCGGCAAAGCCCGCCTGACTGAAACGGGAAGGATCCTGAACAATTTTATAGCTTTTGCCGTCGCGCTCGTAATCCTGATTGGCACTGGCATTCAGCGGTTCATAAACGGGATCGGCACCGCTGATTTCAACGATCGGGCCATTACACACCGCAGGCTGCGGCGGCGCGACGGTTGCCTGTTGCTGACCATCATCACTTGTGCAGGCCGCAAGTAAACTTGCCGCGATGCAGATCCCCAGCCACTGCTTACGCATTCCGATCCCCTTATTTTTATACGCTTTTTGACAACATTTTTCTGTGGGTATGGATCGACATCACGATACCAAACCCGGCCATCAACACGATCAGTGCCGAGCCTCCGTAACTCACCAGCGGCAGCGGTACGCCTACCACCGGCAGAATACCACTCACCATACCAATATTTACGAAGACATAAACGAATAAAATCAGCATCAACCCGCCGGCCATGACGCGACCAAAGGTGGTTTGCGCGCGTGCTGCAATCCACAATCCCCGCATGATCAGCAGTACGTACAGCGCCAGCAATATTAAGATGCCAACCAGCCCCAGCTCTTCCGCCAGTACCGCAAAAATAAAGTCGGTGTGGCGTTCCGGTAAGAATTCCAGCTGCGACTGCGTGCCGTGCAGCCAGCCTTTACCGCGCAGGCCGCCGGAGCCAATCGCAATCTTGGACTGAATAATATGATAGCCCGCGCCCAGCGGATCGGTTTCCGGATCGAGCAGCATCATGACGCGCTGGCGCTGGTAATCATGCATCAGGAAGAACCAGAGGATAGGAATGAACGCCGCAATCAGCACCACCGCGATACCAATCAGGCGCCAGCTCAGTCCCGACAGGAAAAGAACAAACAGGCCGGAGAGGGCGATAAGAATTGAGGTGCCAAGGTCAGGCTGCGCCGCAACCAGCAGCGTCGGCAGGAAAATCAGCACCAGCGCGATGGCCGTGTTTTTCAGCGACGGCGGACAGACGTCGCGGTTGATAAAGCGCGCCACCATCAATGGAACGGCGATTTTGGCAATTTCCGAGGGCTGGAAGCGGACAACGCCCAGATCCAGCCAGCGCTGCGCCCCTTTTGAAATGGCGCCAAACGCATCTACCGCAACCAGCAAAATAATACAGAAGATGTAGAGGTAGGGCGCCCAGCCTTCGTAGACGCGCGGCGGGATTTGCGCCATAACCACCATGATGATCAGACCCATAGCGATCTGGCCGATTTTGCGCTCCATCATGCCGATGTCCTGGCCGCTGGCGCTCCAGATAACCAGGGCGCTGTACACCAGCAGAGCCAGCAGGATCAGCAGCATGGCTGGGTCGATGTGGATTTTATCCCACAGCGATTTTTTATTTGGATTATCCGTCATGATTATTGGTCCTCCGCCGCAGCGGCGGCCGGGTTTTCAGCCGGCAGTTCGGTGTTGTTATCACCCAGCATAATGTGGTCAAGGATCTGGCGCATGATGGTCCCTACTGCTGGCCCGGCACCGCCGTTCTCCAGAATCATCGCCACCGCGACCTGCGGGTTATCATAAGGGGCAAACGCCGTCATCAGCTTATGGTCACGCAGACGTTCAGCAATGCGGTGCGCGTTATAGGTTTCATTGGCTTTCAGACCAAACACCTGTGCAGTACCGGACTTTGCGGCCACTTTGTACGGCGTACCGGCGAAGTACTTGTGCGCGGTCCCATTCGGGCGATTTGCCACGCCGTACATACCGTCTTTCGCAATTTCCCAGAAGCCGGAATGAATGTCACCCACCGGGGCCTCGTGTGGCTGGTTCCACGGCACTTTTTTGCCGTCTTCAACCGTGCTCTGCAGCAGATGTGGCACTTTTACCACGCCGTCATTGATGAGGATCATCATGGCTTTGTTCATCTGAATCGGCGTCGCCGTCCAGTAACCCTGGCCGATACCCACCGGAATGGTGTCACCCTGATACCACGGTTTTTTAAAGCGCTTCAGCTTCCATTCACGCGTTGGCATGTTGCCAGAACGTTCTTCTGAAAGGTCCACGCCAGTGTAATGCCCGTAGCCGAATTTGCTCATCCACTCTGACAGACGGTCGATACCCATGTCATACGCCACCTGATAGAAGAAGGTATCCGCAGACTCCTCCAGCGATTTGGTGACGTTCAGATGACCGTGGCCCCATTTTTTCCAGTCACGATAGCGCTTGTCTGAACCCGGCAACTGCCACCAGCCCGGGTCAAACAGGCTGGTATTACGGTTGATGACGCCGGCACTCAGCGCAGAGACCGCCACGTACGGTTTAACCGTTGATGCCGGCGGGTAAACCCCTTGCGTCGCGCGGTTGACCAGCGGCGTGTTCGGGTCATTCAGCAGACCGGAATAGTCTTTACTGGAAATGCCGTCAACGAAGAGGTTCGGGTCATAGCTAGGCATGGAGACCATAGCCAGGATGCCGCCGGTACGAGGATCGGTGACCACAACGGCTGCACGGCTGCCCGCCAGCAGGGTTTCGATATACTGCTGAAGTTTAAGATCGAGCGTCAGATAGACGTCATGCCCCGCCTGAGGCGGCACTTCTTTCAGCTGGCGGATCACGCGGCCGCGGTTGTTAACTTCAACCTCTTCATAGCCGGTTTGCCCGTGCAGAACGTCTTCGTAGTAACGTTCGATCCCCAGCTTACCGATATCGTGCGTAGCAGCGTAGTTGGCCAGCTTGCCGTCTTTATCAAGGCGGTCGACGTCTTTGTCGTTAATCTTGGAAACGTAGCCAATCACATGCGTTAGCGCGGAGCCGTAGGGATAGTAGCGACGCTTATATCCTTTCACTTCCACGCCGGGGAAACGGTACTGATTCACCGCAAAGCGGGCTACCTGGACTTCCGTAAGATTGGTTTTAACCGGAATCGAGGTGAAGCGGTGAGAGCGGGCGCGCTCTTTTTTGAAGGCCGCGATATCGTCATCGTTAAGGTCGACAACGCTTTTCAGCGCTTCCAGCGTATCCTGCACATTATCGACTTTTTCCGGCATCATCTCGATTTGATAGATGGTGCGGTTCAACGCCAGCGGAGTGCCGTTACGATCGTAAATAATGCCGCGGCTGGGTGCGATAGGCACCAGCTTGATGCGGTTTTCGTTTGAACGCGTCTGGTAGTCGGTAAAGCGGACAATTTGCAGATTATAGAGGTTGGCAATCAGCACGCCGGTAAGCAGCAAAATCCCGGTAAAGGCGACCAGCGCCCGGCGCACAAACAGCGCGGACTCAGCCGTATAGTCGCGAAAAGAATTCTGTAGTTTCATCCGCTGCTTAATCTACCCTGGTCAGTCATTACTCGCGGTGATAGGGGTGGTTGGTAGTAATGCTCCACGCGCGATACAGGCTTTCTGCCACCAGTACCCGAACGAGCGGGTGGGGAAGCGTCAGCGCGGAGAGAGACCAACTTTGTTCAGCCGCCGCTTTGCAGGCAGGGGATAACCCTTCTGGTCCGCCAATCAACAGACTGACGTCACGACCATCCTGCTTCCAGCGCTCCAGTTCTTGCGCCAGCTGCGGCGTATCCCAGGGTTTACCTGGAATATCGAGGGTGACGATGCGGTTTTTGCCTGCGGCAGCCAGCATCAGTTCGCCCTCTTTATCGAGAATACGTTTGATATCAGCGTTCTTGCCGCGCTTACCGGCGGGAATTTCCACCAGCTCGAACGGCATGTCTTTTGGAAAACGACGCAAATATTCAGTAAAACCGGTTTGTACCCAGTCCGGCATTTTGGTGCCGACGGCGACCAGCTGCAACTTCACGCATTAACCCCAGAGTTTTTCCAGCTCATACAGGCGACGGCTCTCGTCCTGCATGACGTGGACAATCACATCGCCGAGGTCGACTACTACCCAGTCAGCCGTCGCTTCACCTTCAACACCCAGCGGTAACAGCCCTGCTGCACGCGATTCCTGAACCAAGTGATCGGCAATTGAAACAACATGACGCGTCGATGTACCGGTGCAGATGATCATGCAGTCGGTAATACTGGATTTACCCTTAACGTCGATAGCGATGATGTCCTGACCTTTCAGGTCATCAATTTTGTCAATAACAAAATCCTGGAGTGCTTTACCCTGCAAGTTTTCCCCCTGGGGTGAATGAGATTGTAAAACTTTGAATTCGTAGCCAGACAGTATACCTGAACTCACGCCTGCGTCGGGACAAATGTCTCCGGCCGGGCTTTTGAAGGCGGGTATCATCCCACCCTCCGCCTGAGATTGCATTGCCATTTTTGTAAAACAATTTCTGTAAAGCAACGATCGGCGGGAAAGTCTGGCAGCGGAGAATAACAGTATGGCTTACCCTGTCAAGGCAGGATAAACAATAAGCCGCTTTTTATGCTCTCCAGCTATTCATCTGCGCTTTTCTGGTACAAACCGTGCGCATGGATATAGGCCAGCACCGGGGTTGGCAGCAGATCGTCACACGCTAAACCCTGCTGTAAACGCTCGCGAATGAGGGTTGCAGAGATATCGAACCACGGCGTTTCCGCCAGATAGATCTTCCCGGCAGGCTGGTTGTGAAGATCTTCAACATTATCGGTGAGATGGTCTTCCAGCCACTGCTGGTACTGCTCTTCGCGCATGGTCAGCGGATAGCCAGGACGGCGGCAGACGAGCAGGTGGCTGTTCTCCAGAATGGTTTCATACTGATGCCACGTAGGGAAATTCAGCAGGGAATCCTGGCCGATGATAAAAGCCAGCGGTTGGTCTGGTCCTTGTTCGGCGCGCCACTCCTGAAGCGTCTGAGACGTCCAGGAGGGCGTGTCGCGACGCAGCTCACGCTCGTCAAGGCGGAATAGCGGTTTATCTGCGATGGCAAGTGCAAGCATCTCTTTTCGCTGCTCGCTGGTCGCCTCGGGCTGTGGACGATGGGGCGGGACATTGTTGGGCATGATGGTGACGCGCTGAAGTCCGATCAGATTCGCCAGAATTTCAACCGGCTTCAGATGCCCGTAATGTACCGGGTCGAAGGTGCCGCCATATAAGGCCTGTAAAGAATGCATACTATCCATCAATAAAAACGTCTGCCAGCGCCTTGTGGCAGAGCAGCAGAGAAAGGCTTTCCAGCTCCGCCCAGACCGAATGGCCGTAATCTTGTTTTAACGTGAGCTCAGCGCGCATCAGAAGCTGCACAGCCTGACGAAGCTGTTCATGACTCAGGCGGTTGACGGCCTCGGTGATCAAAGCGCGGCGATTTTGCCACACGCGGTGTTTATCAAAGAGCGAACGCAGCGGCGTATGGGCAGACTGACGCTTGAGCGTAATCAGCAGCAGCAATTCGCGCTGCAGCGTACGCAGCAGAATAACCGGTTCGCTCCCTTCGAGACGCAGCTGTTGCAGAATATGCAGGGCGCGTTTGCTCTTCGCCGACAGCAGCGCGTCCACCCAGTGGAACGGCGTGAAGTGCGCCGCGTCGTTAACGGCCTGCTCGACGCGCGGCAAGGTCAGCTTGCCATCCGGCCAGAGCAGGGAGAGTCTGTCCAGCGCCTGCGCCAGGGCCAGCAGGTTACCTTCATAGCAGTAGCAGAGCAGCTGATTCGCAGCATCATCCAGCTGAAGGTTGTTCTGCTTCGCTCTCGCTGCCACCCATTTGGGCAGATGCGCCTGTTCAGGCGTCTGACAGGTGACCTGCACCGCGTGGGCTGCGAGTTGGGTGAACCACGCCGCATTTTCCTGCGCTTTGGTGAGCTTGTTGCCGCGCACAATCAGCAGCAGATCGCTGTGAAGCAGGCTGACCAGCGTCGCCAGCTGTTCATTGATGGCCGCGTTAGGGCCGTTCTCAGGCAGCAGGATCTGAATAGTCTGGCGTGACGCAAAAAGGCTCATCGCCTGACAGAGTGAGAAGAGGGCATTCCAGTCGGTGTTGTTATCCAGCTGGACGGTGTGGTGTTCATCGAAGCCCTGAGAGGCGGCCTCATACCGCACGGCATCCAGGCTTTCCTGAAGTAATAACGGATCGTTTCCAAGAAGCAGATACGCCGCGCGCAGCCCTTCTTTGAGCTGCGCGCGGAGTTGTTCAGGATACAGCCTGATCATCATTTACCCAGAGAGTTAGCAGCAGGAAGCGTGCCGGCAACCGGTTTTTCAACAATGTCAGAGCCTTGTCTGGTAGACGCTGCAATAGCTGGCAGTTTGCGGATCAGCTGTTCTGCCACCTTGTCGTACATTTCGTTGATGATAATCTGCTGTTCGGCATCTTTTGCCAGCGCCGTCTGCGGGTTATCGAAGAACGAACGGTACACTTTAGCGCTGATTGGGTAGATGTCTTTGCCTGGGATCAGAACGGCTGCGTTGACCGTCATAACCATCTGGTATTCAGCGGTACGACCATCCTGGAAGATAGATGCCGTATCTTTGCCGAGAGTCATCCCCAGGACACGCAGAGAGGGAATGTCCTGGCGCAGCGTTTGTTTCTCAACAAGCTCAACGCCGTTCAGACGCAGCTGATTACGAATTGCCCGGCTGAGTGGACCATTCGGATCTGATGAGTCGAAAATCATCGTTTTCATCTCAGCAGGCACCGCCGTGGTATTGCGCAGGTGCCAGCCACAGCCGGCGGTGACAAGCACCGCCAGTGATAAGAGTATTGTTGCCAGTTGTCGCACGTTTCCTCCCGCGCTTAGCCAACGACCAGATTGAGCAGTTTACCCGGTACGTAGATCACTTTACGTACGGTAACGCCCTCAAGATATTTTGCGACCAGAGGTTCCTGGCCCGCGCGCTCGCGAACCTGTTCTTCGGTTGCATCGACCGCCACGGTAATTTTACCGCGGACTTTGCCGTTTACCTGAACCACAACCAGCGTCGTGTTTTCCACCATCGCTGATTCGTCTGCCACTGGCCACGGCGCGTTGTCGATATCGCCTTCGCCTTTCAGCTCCTGCCACAGGGTGAAGCTGACGTGCGGAGTGAACGGGTTCAGCATGCGAACAACAGCAAGCAGCGCTTCACGCATTAAGGCACGATCCTGCTCGCCGTCCTGCGGAGCCTTCGCCAGCTTGTTCATCAGTTCCATAATAGCCGCAATTGCGGTATTGAAGGTCTGACGACGACCAATATCATCGGTCACTTTCGCAATCGTTTTATGAACATCACGACGCAGCGCCTGCTGATCTTCAGTCAGTGCGGCGGCGTTAAGCGCCGGGGCATCGCCCAGTGCAGTGTGTTCGTAAACCAGTTTCCAGACGCGTTTCAGGAAGCGGTTCGCCCCTTCCACGCCGGACTCCTGCCATTCCAGGGTCATGTCCGCCGGAGAGGCAAACATCATGAACAGACGCACGGTATCCGCACCGTAACGCTCAACCATCACCTGCGGATCAATACCGTTGTTTTTCGACTTGGACATCTTGCTCATGCCGGTGTAGACCAGTTCATGACCTTCGGCGTCTTTCGCCTTAACGATACGGCCCTTCTCGTCACGCTCGACGATCGCATCAACCGGTGAAACCCAGTTACGCTCGCCGTTGGCACCAACGTAATAGAACGCATCTGCCAGTACCATGCCCTGACACAGCAGCTGTTTTGCTGGTTCGTCAGAGTTCACCATGCCTGCATCGCGCATCAGTTTGTGGAAGAAGCGGAAGTAGAGCAGGTGCATGATGGCGTGTTCGATGCCACCGATGTAGATATCTACCGGCAGCCAGTAGTTTGCCGCATCGGAATCGAGCATACCGTCCTGATACTGCGGGCAGGTGTAGCGCGCGTAGTACCAGGATGATTCCATAAAGGTGTCAAAGGTGTCGGTTTCACGCAGCGCAGGCTGACCGTTAACGGTGGTTTTTGCCCACTCCGGATCGGCTTTGATCGGGCTGGTGATACCGTCCATGACCACGTCTTCCGGCAGGATCACCGGCAGCTGATCTTCCGGGGTTGGCATCACGGTGCCATCTTCCAGCGTCACCATCGGGATTGGCGCACCCCAGTAACGCTGACGGGACACGCCCCAGTCGCGCAGACGGAAGTTAACTTTACGCTCGCCCACGCCCAGAGAGGCCAGCTTATCGGCGATGGCGTTGAAGCCCTCTTCGAAGCTGAGACCGCTAAATTCACCGGAGTTGAACAGGGTGCCTTTTTCAGTCAGCGCGTGTTCAGACAGGTCTGGTTCTGAACCGTCAGCCGCCAGGATAACAGGCTTGATGGTCAGGCCATATTTGGTGGCAAATTCGTAGTCGCGCTGGTCGTGACCCGGAACAGCCATCACGGCGCCTGTGCCGTATTCCATCAGAACGAAGTTGGCGGCCCAGACAGGGATCGCTTCGCCAGTCAGTGGGTGAATGGCTTTAAAGCCGGTATCAACCCCTTTTTTCTCCATCGTCGCCATGTCGGCTTCGGCCACTTTGGTGTTGCGGCACTCGTCGATGAAGGTGGCCAGCTCCGGATTGTTTTCCGCTGCTTTCTGCGCCAGCGGGTGACCTGCGGCTACGGCCAGGTAGGTCGCGCCCATGAAGGTGTCCGGACGGGTTGTGTAGACAGTCAGGGTCTGGTCGTAGTTCTCAACGTTGAAGGTAATCTCCACGCCTTCAGAACGGCCGATCCAGTTGCGCTGCATGGTCTTAACGGTATCTGGCCAGTGATCCAGGTTATCCAGATCGTTCAGCAGCTCATCAGCGTAAGCGGTGATTTTGATAAACCACTGTGGGATCTCTTTACGCTCAACTTTGGTGTCACAGCGCCAGCAGCAGCCGTCGATAACCTGTTCGTTCGCGAGAACGGTCTGGTCGTTCGGACACCAGTTAACGGCAGAGGTCTTCTTATATACCAGGCCTTTTTTGTACAGCTCGGTGAAGAACTTCTGCTCCCAGCGATAGTATTCCGGGGTACAGGTTGCCAGCTCGCGGCTCCAGTCATAGCCAAAGCCCAGCATTTTGAGCTGGTTTTTCATGTACGCGATGTTGTCGTACGTCCACGGCGCCGGTGCGGTGTTGTTTTTGACCGCCGCGCCTTCCGCAGGTAGACCGAACGCATCCCAGCCGATAGGCTGCAGAACGTTTTTGCCCAGCATGCGCTGGTAGCGTGCAATCACATCGCCGATGGTGTAGTTACGCACATGGCCCATGTGTAGTCGACCAGAAGGATAGGGAAGCATCGACAGGCAGTAATACTTCTCTTTGCTCTCGTCTTCGGTTACTTCAAAGGTGCGCTTCTCGTCCCAGTGTTGCTGGACTTTTGATTCTATCTCTTCCGGGCGGTATTGCTCTTGCATGGCAGCCAGTGGTCCTGTTTTCAATACAGCTACAAATGTAGCCAATGGATGTGGTAATTCAGATCCGCATAGCATAGCCCAAACGCCCGCGTCAAAACAGCCTTTCGCACAAATGCGCTTTGCAGGAATTTACCGGGTCTGTGCTTCACCTGACAAAGCGGCGATGAAATAAGGTCTATTATTAGAAATAGTTACTTACCCGGGAGGCAAAATGATGAACAAGGTTGCTCAATTTTACCGCGAACTGGTGGCGACACTGACGGAACGGCTGCGTAACGGCGAGCGAGATATCGACGCGCTGGTGGAGCAGGCGCGTGCCCGCGTGACGCAAACGGGTGAGTTAACGCGAACCGAGGTGGAAGAGGTGACGCGCGCCGTGCGTCGCGATCTGGAAGAGTTCGCTCGCAGCTACCAGGAGAGTCAGGAGGAGGTCACGGACAGCGTTTTTATGCGGGTAATTAAAGAGAGCCTGTGGCAAGAGCTGGCCGACATCACGGATAAAACGCAGCTGGAGTGGCGCGAGGTCTTTCAGGATTTGAACCATCACGGTGTTTATCACAGTGGTGAGGTGGTCGGCTTGGGAAATCTGGTGTGCGAGAATTGCCACCATCATATTGCGGTGTATACGCCGGATGTTCTACCGATGTGCCCGAAATGCGGCCACGATCAGTTCCAGCGTCGGCCGTTTGAGCCCTAGAAAAGCAAAACTGTTTCCCCCCTCTCCCCGTGGGAGAGGGTTGGGGTGAGGGCATCAGGCCGCACTATAGTAAGCAAGTCTCTCTGCCAGCAAATCCACAAACGCCTCGCGATCGATGTCCACCATCACCGTGGTATTCGCTTTATTCCCCGTCAGCGAGTAATAATCCACCACCGTCATTCCCTGGGTGTATTTTCCCTGCGTCTCAACGCCAACCCATCTGTCCACCGTGGTAAACATTTCAGGCTTCAATAGCCAGGCAATGGTGCACGGGTCGTGCAGCGGCGCGCCGTGGAAGCCCCACTTCTCGGCTTTGTGATACTCCATAAAGAAGTCGAGCAGCTCGGCCACGGTTGTCGCAACCGGGTTGCCCACCGAGCGGAAACGCTCAATATCGTCCGCCATAATCTGCGCGCGGTGGGTAACGTCCAGTCCGGCCATCACAATAGGCAAGCCGGACTGGAAGACGATTTCCGCCGCTTCCGGGTCGACAAAGATGTTGAACTCCGCCGCAGGCGTCCAGTTCCCCAGCCCCATGGCCCCGCCCATAATCACAATACGGGCAATTTTATTATGCAGCTCAGGATGGCTGTTCAGCAGCAGCGCAACGTTGGTTTGCGGTCCGGTTGCCACAAGCGTTACCGGTTCCGCGCTTTCGCGCAGCACCTTCGCCATCAGCTCCACGGCGGTACAGTTTTGCGACGTGAAACCCGGCTCCGGCAGTGCCGGACCGTCCAGCCCGCTTTCACCATGAACGCTGTCGGCAATAATCAGCTCGCGCATCAGCGGCTTCACGGCCCCGCCGGCGACAGGAATATCGGTGCGTTTGAGCAGCGTGAGCATGCGCAGCACGTTGCGCAGGGTTTTGTCTGGCGTCTGGTTTCCGGCGGATGAGGTGACGGCTTTCACGTCGAGTTCAGGGGAGGCAAGTGCAAGGACGAGCGCGATCGCGTCATCATGACCCGGATCGCAATCGAGAATAATAGGCTGTGCCATAGCGTTCTCCATACGTAGCGTTATTTTGTGACAAGGTTAACGCTGCAATGTGACGCCGACGAGAGGAAGTGAGTGAAAGCGTGAAGCAGTGCGCAATCCGCAGATTGCGCACCGGGAAGATTAGTGCAGGATTTTCGCAAGGAAGTCTTTGGCGCGGTCGGATTTCGGGTTAGCGAAGAACTCTTCTTTCGGTGAGTCTTCGACAATTTTCCCTTCGTCCATAAAGATCACGCGGTTGGCCACTTTACGGGCGAAGCCCATTTCGTGGGTCACCACCATCATGGTCATCCCTTCGTGCGCCAACTCGACCATCACGTCCAGTACTTCGTTGATCATCTCTGGATCGAGCGCCGACGTTGGCTCATCAAACAGCATTGCCACCGGATCCATACACAGCGCGCGGGCGATCGCCACACGCTGCTGTTGGCCGCCAGAAAGCTGTGCCGGGAACTTATCGGCATGCGCCGAAAGCCCAACGCGTTCCAGGAGTTTCAGACCTTTCTCGCGCGACGCTTTTTTATCACGCTTAAGCACTTTTACCTGCGCCAGCGTCAGGTTCTCAATAATGGAGAGGTGAGGGAACAGCTCAAAGTGCTGGAACACCATGCCAACATGAGAGCGAAGCTGAGCGAGGTTGGTTTTCTTGTCGTTGACCCTGGTGCCGTTGACGACAATCTCACCCTGCTGCACCGGCTCCAGTCCGTTGACGGTTTTGATCAGCGTCGATTTACCGGAGCCGGACGGCCCGCACACCACCACCACGTCACCTTTTTTCACTTCGGTGGAGCAGTCGGTCAGCACCTGAAAGTGCCCATACCATTTAGAAACATTTTTCAGGGAAATCATTATACCGTCCTTTTCTTCAGCCAGCTGACCAACAGCGACGCGCTTAAACTAATCACAAAATAGACCGCACCCGCGAAGAGCACCATCTCGACCTGCGTACCATCACGTTCACCGATGGTTGACGCGGTACGGAAGAAGTCTGCCAGACTCAGAACGTAGACCAGGGAGGTATCCTGGAACAGCACGATGCCCTGGGTCAGCAGGAGCGGAACCATGGCGCGAAACGCCTGCGGCAGAATAATGAGCTGCATGGACTGCCAGTGCGTCATCCCCAGCGCCAGCGCAGCGCTGGATTGCCCGCGGGAAATACTCTGAATGCCCGCTCGGATAATCTCCGAGTAGTAAGCGGCCTCGAACATTGAGAACGCCACCATGGCGGAGATCAGACGGATATCGGTTTTCGGCGACAGCCCCAGCACGTTCTGCAGGAAGCCGGGCACAATCAGGTAAAACCACAGCAGCACCATCACCAGCGGGATGGAGCGGAACACGTTAACGTAGGCGGTCGCAAACCAGGCGAACGGCTTAAAGCTCGACAGGCGCATGACGGCCAGCAGGGTACCCCAGACGATACCAATGATGATGGCGATAACGGTGATTTTTAAGGTAATCACCAGGCCATCAAGCAGGTAAGGCATGGATGGAACGATAGAACTCCAGTCAAATTCGTACATTATTTGCCCCCCAGATTACCCGGCAGGCGGATTTTGCGTTCAACCAGGTTCATCACCAGCATGATGAAAGCGTTAATCAGAACATACGCGAGCGTGATCGCGGTGAAGGATTCCCACGCGTGAGCGGAGTAATCCAGCAGCTTGCCCGCCTGCGCGGCCATATCGACCAGGCCGATGGTTGAGGCGATGGCCGAGTTTTTCACCAGGTTCATCATCTCAGAGGTCATTGGTGGAACGATAACGCGGTAGGCGTTAGGCAGCAGCACGTAGCGGTAGGTTTGGGGCAGCGTCAGGCCCATTGCCAGGCCCGCGTTTTTTTGTCCACGCGGCAATGACTGAATGGCGGCACGCACCTGCTCGCAAACGCGCGCAGCGGTAAACAGCCCCAGACACATCATGGAGGAGACAAAGAACTGCACGTTCGGATCCAGTTCCGACTTGAACCACATGCCAATATTTTCGGGCAGCAGTTCAGGGATGACCAGATACCAGGTAAAGAATTGCACGATCAGCGGAACGTTACGGAACAGTTCCACATACAGGGTGCCAAGCGTTGAAAGAAAACGGTTAGGGACGGTGCGCAGAATACCGAACAAAGAACCGACAAGAAACGCGATGATCCACGCCGTTATCGATAATGCCACGGTGACCTGAAAGCCGCTCCACAGCCAGCCAAGATAGGTGGTGTTGCCGAACGGGGCTTGTTGCAGGAATATGCCCCAGTTCCAGTCTATTGACATAATAAACTCCAGAAAAAAAAGGGTAGCAGCGCTACCCTCGAAGATTGGTGAGAAGCTCATTTTTCGCGCTGAGTGGGGAACGACCACTCAACGTATAGTCTGTCCATGCTTCCCGACAATCGAGAGGGCAGGAGATCCCGCCCCTGTTGTTCTAATTAGTTAAGAGCCTTGTCATTTGGAGATTTGAACAGCGCTTTCATGTCGTCAGACAGTTCAAAATTCATGTTCAGGTTTTTTGGTGGAATCGGGTTCTTGAACCACTTGTCGAACCATTTTTCGGCTTCGCCGGAGGTCTGCACCTGAGCGATGGTGTCATCGATCAGCTTTTTGAACTGCGGATCGTCTTTACGCAGCATACAGCCGTAGGCTTCTTTGGACTGCGCGGTACCGACGATATCCCAGTTGTCTGGTTTTTTCGCTTTCGCACGTTCGCCCGCCAGCAGGGCGTCATCCATCATAAACGCGACGGCACGACCGCTTTCCAGGGTACGGAAGGAGTCGCCATGGTCTTTCGCGCTGATGATGCGCATATCCATTTTCTTCTCGTCGTTCAGCTTGTGCAGCAGCACTTCTGACGTGGTACCGGAGGTCACAACAACCGCTTTGCCTTTCAGGTCAGCGAAGTCTTTGATCTCACCGCCTTTCTTCGTCAGCAGACGGGTGCCCACGACAAAGATAGTGTCAGAGAAGGCAGCCTGTTTCTGACGCTCGAGGTTATTGGTGGTGGAGCCACACTCGAAGTCAAAGGTGCCGTTTTGCAGCAGTGGAATACGGTTCTGTGAAGTGATTGGGATCAGCTTCACCTGCAGGTCAGGTTTGTTCAGCTTTTTCTTCACAGCTTCAACGATGGCGTTGGAGTAATCCTGTGAATAGCCCACGACTTTTTGCGTGTTGTCGTAGTAAGAGAACGGGACTGAAGATTCACGGTGGCCGACCACGATCACGCCGTTTTTGGCAATCTTGTCGAGAGTGCTGCCTGCTGCAGGCGCATCTTCAGCGTGAACCACGCCTGCAGACATTCCCATAACCAGCATTGCTGTGGCCAGTTTACGTAATTGCATACCCAACTCCTTTTTTATCAGCGCCAGAGACGCTTTGATACCCATTGTGATGTTGTTATATCTCGCGCAGTGCGAGTGCAGTGTTATGCAAGCTTGTTAACATTTAGTCTGGCTTAATGTAAAGATTTTGCTGCGTTATTGTTTATTTTTGCGAAGCGCGCCGCACCAATCAGAGGCAAATATCTCCCGTTGCACCGTTTCGGTGCTACCGATGATCTACGCTGGTGCGACAAAGTTGCACGTTAAGCCAAACTGCGTTTACCTGAATAAACAAAGCAATAGCCGTGCCAGAATGGGAGTCTGGAGAAAATTGTCGGGTGGCGGCAACGCCTTACCCGACCTACAGCATGGGAAACCAGGCCGGGTAAGCGTCAGCGCCACCCGGCAACAGAAGGGAAGGTTATTTCCGACGCTGACGCAGGCTCATCAGCACCGCGCCAAAGCCGAACAGCACGGTCAAAATCCACAGCGGCCAGTTGCCGGTACGCGCGTATGGCGTCAGCCCCGTGGTTGGCGTGACTTTAGTGGTCAGTACCTCACGGGTAAACTGCGGGATCATCGCCTGAATTTCACCCTGCGGACCAATCACGGCGGTGATGCCGTTGTTGGTACTGCGCAGCAGCGGGCGCGCCAGCTCCAGGGAGCGCATACGTGCCATCTGGAAGTGCTGCCACGGGCCGATTGACTTACCAAACCACGCATCGTTGGAGATGGTCAGCAGGTAGTCAGTATCCGGGCGGAAGTTATCGCGTACCTGCTCGCCGAGAATGATTTCGTAGCAGATGGCCGCCGTCAGGGCCAGGCCGTGCGCGTGCAGCTGAGGCTGTACGTACGGGCCGCGGCTGAAAGAGGACATCGGCAGGTCAAAGAACGGGGCCAGCGGGCGCAGAATCGACTCCAGCGGGACAAATTCACCAAACGGCACCAGATGATTCTTGTTGTACCGGTCAGTGGAGTGATAGCTGTACTCGCTATCTTTCCCGAGCGTAATGATGCTGTTGTAGGTGTCGTAGCGGTTCTGCTGATTCAGACGCGCATCGACAATCCCGGTGATCAGCGTGCTGCCGCGCGCCAGCAGCAGGTCGTTCATCATGTTGAGGAACGGCTGCTGGTTAATTTCCAGATCGGGGATTGCAGATTCCGGCCAGATAATCAGCTGGGATTTACCCATCACCTCTTCGGTGGCGTTGGCGTAAATCTTCAGCGTATTCAGCAGCTCTTTCTCATCCCATTTCATAGACTGCGGGATATTCCCCTGCACCATGGAAACCTGCATGGCGCGCTCTGGCTCAGGCGTGAACCACTGGATATAGCGCAGCGGGAAGGGCAGGGCAAACAGCACCAGCGCTACAGCCAGCGGCTTCCAGCAGCGTGTGACCAGCGCTAATACCAGCAGGCCGCTCACCACCATCAGCAGGAAGTTGATGGCCTCAACGCCCATTACCGGTGCCAGCCCTTTCAGCGGGCCATCAATCTGGCTGTAGCCAAACTGCAGCCACGGGAATCCCGTCAGCACCCAGCCTCGCAGGAACTCGGTTATTTGCCAGACCACCGGTGCGGCAATAGCGACGCGCAGCCACGTGGTTTTTGGCCACAGGCGAGAAAGGATGCCGGCGAACAGACCGGTATAGAGCGAGAGATACGCGGCGAGCAATACCACCAGGAAGACGTTTACCGGGCCTGGCATACCGCCAAACTGGGCGATGCTGACATAAACCCAGTTGATGCCTGAGCCAAAGAGCCCCAGCCCCCAGAAGTAACCGATGGCAGCAGCCTGTACCGGACGACGATTCAGGGTCAGGCCCTGAAGCCCCATCAGGGAGAGAATGGCCGCGGGCCAGATATCGTAAGGAGAGAAAGCCAGCGTACCGCTGGCTCCAAGTAACAGCGCCAGCAGCAAACGGACGCGCTGGCGTTCAAGCAGTGGGGCAAATGCCATTTACATTAATCTTCCAGTTTTGGCACCGGTGAGTCGTCCGGCGTTCTGACGTGAACCTGTATAATACGTCGGCTGTCGGCCATTGCCACTTTGAACTGGTAACCGTCGATGTCAACGGTCTCACCGCGCGCCGGGAGGTGACCAAAGGCCTGCATCACCAGCCCGCCAATGGTATCGACCTCTTCATCGCTGAAGTGGGTACCGAAGGCGTCGTTGAAGTCCTCAATCGAGGCCAGCGCACGCACGGTCCAAGTGTGGCGGCTAAGCTGACGGAAGTCGATATCTTCTTCTTCGTCGTACTCGTCTTCGATTTCGCCCACGATCAGCTCAAGGATATCCTCGATCGTGACCAGACCGGAAACGCCACCAAATTCATCAATAACAATCGCCATGTGGTAACGCTGAGAGCGAAACTCTTTCAGCATCCGATCCACACGTTTACTCTCCGGCACAACCACGGCCTGGCGTAACACTTTTTCCATGCTGAAGGCTTCGGCATCGCTGCGCATAAACGGCAGCAGATCTTTGGCCATCAAAATCCCTTCGATGTGATCTTTGTCTTCGCTGATGACCGGGAAACGCGAGTGGGCGGATTCGATGATCACATCGAGGCACTCGTCCAGGGTCTGGTTACGTTTCAGGGTGATCATCTGCGAGCGGGGGATCATGATATCGCGAACGCGCTGGTCGGCGATGTCCATAACCCCTTCGAGCATTTCGCGCGTATCTTCGTCGATAAGGTCGTTCTGCCCGGAATCACGAATCAGCTCCAGCAGTTCATCACGGTTTTTGGGTTCGCCGTGGAAAAGCTGGTTCAGAATGAGGGAGAAAAATCCCTTTTTACTGGTTGTCGTGTCGCTACTGTGTGAATTGTCGTCGCTCATGGCGTTTGTTAAGGGTTCTCTTGTTAGTTCAACGTTTACCGCCACGCGATGTCCTTTCGTGGCGGCATGTGAGTCAGTCAGGTGACGGACTATTCTTTCTCGGCAATGTACGGATCCTCATAGCCCAGAGCAAGCATTATCTCTGTCTCGAGGGACTCCATCTCTTCCGCTTCGTCATCTTCAATGTGATCGTAGCCCAGCAGGTGCAAGCTGCCGTGTACCACCATATGCGCCCAGTGGGCCTCAAGCGGCTTTTGCTGTTCTTTCGCTTCCTGCTCAACCACCTGACGGCAGATGATCAGATCGCCCAGCAGCGGCATCTCAATGCCCGGCGGCGCTTCGAATGGGAAAGAGAGCACGTTGGTCGGCTTATCTTTCCCGCGATAGGTCAGGTTAAGCTCATGGCTTTCTGCTTCATCCACCAGGCGAATCGTCACTTCTGATTCTTCCTGAAACTGAGGAATAACGGCATCCAGCCATTTCTGAAACTGTGCCTCATCTGGCATGCCGGAATTGTCTTCACAGGCCAGCTGTAAATCGAGGATCACCTGACTCATTTCTGTTCTTGCTCCTGCGCTTCGCGCTTACGTTCTGCGGCCAGTTCGGCCTTACGCTTCTGATCCGCCTCTTCCCAGGCTTCATAGGCGTTAACGATACGCGCGACCACCGGGTGGCGTACCACGTCTTCACTGTGGAAGAAGTTAAAGCTTATTTCGTCGACCTCGGCCAGCACCTCAATGGCGTGGCGCAGGCCTGATTTGGTGCTGCGCGGCAGGTCGATCTGGGTAACGTCACCGGTGATGACCGCTTTCGAGTTAAAGCCGATACGCGTCAGGAACATCTTCATCTGTTCGATGGTGGTGTTCTGGCTCTCATCAAGAATGATGAACGCATCGTTCAGCGTACGACCGCGCATGTAGGCGAGCGGGGCAACTTCAATAACGTTACGCTCAATGAGCTTCTCGACCTTCTCAAAGCCCAGCATTTCGAACAGCGCATCGTATAAAGGACGCAGATACGGGTCGACCTTCTGGCTCAGATCGCCCGGCAGGAAGCCCAGCTTTTCGCCCGCTTCAACGGCCGGGCGGGTCAGCAGAATACGACGGATATCCTGGCGTTCCAGCGCATCTACCGCAGCGGCAACGGCAAGATAGGTTTTACCCGTACCCGCAGGGCCCACCCCGAAGGTGATGTCGTGGTCGAGGATATTGGCGATGTACTGCGCCTGGTTTGGCGTACGCGGCTTAATAACGCCACGTTTGGTCTTGATGTTAATGGCCTTGCCGTAGTCCGGCACGCTTTCCGCGCTTTGCTCAAGCACGCGCGCCTCTTTAATGGCGAGGTGGATCTGTTCCGGCTCGATATCCTGCGTTTCGCCGCGCATTGGGGCGGTATCAACATACAGGCTACGCAAAATATCCGCAGCGGCGTTAACGCAGATAGGGCGTCCGGTAAGTTTGAAATGATTATCGCGACGATTGATTTCGATACCCAGACGTCGCTCCAGTTGTTTGATGTTGTCATCAAACGGCCCGCACAGGCTCAGCAGGCGAGCGTTGTCTGCTGGCTCAAGGCTAATTTCACGCGTATCTATATTCAAACTGTTCCTCTTTAATTGGTTAACTGACCCATTGCGATAGGGCGTAATAAAACGGTCATTACCGAAATTATTCACGCCATAGAATAAAGGCGCAAGCGTTGCGGAAGATATTGGGGACGATGAGAGGAAATACAAGGCCTGCCGGAAAGGCAGGCCAGGAGGATTAAGGCTGGTAAATCCCCACGCCAGAATCGTTTTCTTTACGGGTTCGAGAGATCACGGATTCCGGTGACTCGGCAATACGCAGGCCCATTTCGTCCTCGGTGCGTACCAGCTTAGCGCGCAGCGAGTTGGTCAGCACTTCGACAATCTCGACGTCCACGAATTTACCGATCATATCCGGGGTGCCTTCAAAGTTCACCACGCGGTTGTTTTCGGTACGACCGGAGAGTTCCATAATGCTCTTGCGGGAGGTGCCTTCCACCAGAATGCGCTGAACGGTGCCGAGCATACGGCGGCTCCACGCGTTGGCCTGCTGGTTAATACGCTCCTGCAGAATATACAGACGCTGCTTTTTCTCTTCTTCCGGCACATCGTCAACCATATCGGCCGCAGGTGTTCCAGGACGCGCAGAGAAGATGAAGCTGTAGCTGACGTCAAAATTCACTTCACCGATGAGCTTCATGGTGCGCTCGAAGTCATCAGCGGTTTCGCCAGGGAAGCCGACGATAAAGTCGGAGCTGATCTGGATATCCGGACGCGCTTCACGCAGCTTGCGAATGGTGGACTTGTACTCCAGCACCGTATGCGGGCGGCCCATCAGGTTCAGCACGCGGTCAGAGCCACACTGAATCGGCAGGTGCAGGAAGCTCACCAGCTCTGGCGTATCGCGATACACGTCAATGATGTCGTCGGTAAACTCCATCGGATGGCTGGTGGTAAAGCGAATGCGGTCTATACCGTCAATCGCGGCCACCAGACGCAGCAGCTCGGCAAAGCTGCCGGTGGTGCCGTCGTAGTTTTCCCCGCGCCAGGCGTTTACGTTCTGGCCCAGCAGGTTCACTTCGCGAACGCCTTGTGCGGCAAGCTGCGCAATTTCAAACAGAATATCATCTGCCGGACGGCTGACTTCTTCACCGCGGGTGTAAGGCACCACGCAGTAAGTGCAGTATTTGTTGCAGCCTTCCATGATGGAGACGAAGGCGGTCGGGCCATCTGCGCGCGGCTCCGGTAGACGGTCAAACTTTTCGATTTCCGGGAAGCTGACGTCAACGACCGGACTACGGTTGCCGCGAACCTGATTGATCATCTCCGGCAGGCGGTGAAGGGTCTGAGGGCCAAAGACAATATCCACATACGGGGCTCTCTGGCGGATCAGCTTACCTTCCTGCGACGCGACGCAGCCACCCACCCCGATGATCAGGTCCGGATTTTTTCGTTTGAGAAGCTTCCAGCGGCCTAACACGTGAAAGACTTTTTCCTGCGCTTTTTCACGAATCGAACAGGTGTTCAGCAGCAGCACGTCCGCTTCTTTCACATTTTCTGTCAGCTGGTATCCGTGGGTTGAATCCAGCAGATCGGCCATCTTGGATGAATCGTATTCGTTCATCTGACAGCCCCAGGTTTTTATATGGAGTTTTTTAGTCATCGACTTGCTCAGCTCAGGAATGCAAGCCGCGTATTGTAATGCTTTGGTGGGGTTGTGACCAGTATGAAGGTTATGTGTCTCAGGACCGCAAAAATCCGGTAAACTTAAGGGATTCTCCAATAAGGAAAATTGACCATGACACTCCTACACACCGAAGTTGCCGTTGTCGGCGGCGGTATGGTCGGCGGCGCGCTGGCGCTGGGGCTGGCGCAGCAGGGATTCGAGGTAACGGTAATTGAACAGGCTGCTCCGCCAGCCTTCGATCCCGCCAGCAAACCGGATGTGCGCATTTCCGCGATCAGCGCGGCGTCCGTTGATCTGCTGCGCGGGCTGGGCGTCTGGGAGGCGGTGCTGGCGATGCGCGCCCATCCTTACAGTCGTCTTGAAACCTGGGAGTGGGAAAACGCCCACGTCGCGTTTGATGCCGCTGAGCTGAAGCTGCCGCGCCTGGGTTATATGGTGGAAAACAACGTGCTTCAGCAGACGCTCTGGCAGGCGCTGGAGGCGCACCCGAAGGTGACGCTGCGTGTTCCGGCGTCGATTAAGGCACTGCATCCTCACGAGAGCGGGTATTTGCTGACGTTCGACAGCGGCGATGAACTGGCCGTGAAGCTCGTCGTCGGAGCGGACGGCGCTAACTCGCAGGTCAGACAGATGGCGGGAATTGGCGTTCATGCCTGGCAGTATGAGCAGTCCTGCATGCTGATTACCGTCGAGTGCGAGAATGCGCCGGGAGAAAGCACGTGGCAGCACTTTACGCCGAATGGCCCGCATGCCTTTTTACCGCTGTTTGATAACTGGGCTTCGCTGGTCTGGTACGACAAACCGGCACGCATTCGCCAGCTGCAGGGGCTTTCAATGGAACAATTGCAGCGGGAAATCCGCCTGCATTTCCCGGGCCGTCTGGGCAACGTTACGCCGGTGGCTGCCGGGGCGTTTCCCCTCACGCGACGCCATGCTTTGCAGTATGCCCGTGAAGGGCTGGCGCTGGTGGGCGATGCGGCACACACCATTCATCCGCTGGCCGGGCAGGGCGTGAACCTGGGGTACCGTGATGTCGATGCGTTACTGGATGTGCTGGGCAGCGCCCGCGGGCACGCGGAAAACTGGGCCAGCCATCAGGTGCTGAAGCGTTATCAGACGCGACGCATGGCGGATAACTTTATTATGCAGTCGGGGATGGATCTGTTCTATGCCGGATTCAGCAATGACCTGGCCCCGGTGCGCATACTGCGTAATATTGGAATGATGGCAGCGGAGCGTGCAGGTGGTTTGAAGCGTCAGGCGCTGAAATACGCCTTAGGACTTTAGTTTTCATTCCCTCTCCCCGTGGGAGAGGGTCAGGGTGAGGGCATCAGGCCGCACAATACTAACAACAAAAACAAAAAAGCCCGCAGAGCGGGCTTTTTTGTTACTTAAGTGGCTGGGGTGCAGGGATTCGAACCCCGGAATGCTGGTATCAGAAACCAGAGCCTTACCGCTTGGCGACACCCCAATTGCGTTAAACAAACCGCTTAACGACTTTTTAAATTGGCTGGGGTACGAGGATTCGAACCTCGGAATGCCGGAATCAGAATCCGGTGCCTTACCGCTTGGCGATACCCCAACAATTTGTCTTGATTACCGAAAAATCGACAATCTAAATTTGGTGGCTACGACGGGATTCGAACCTGTGACCCCATCATTATGAGTGATGTGCTCTAACCAACTGAGCTACGTAGCCAGTACTGCAATCTTCGATGGCTGGGGTACCTGGATTCGAACCAGGGAATGCCGGTATCAAAAACCGGTGCCTTACCGCTTGGCGATACCCCAATACCGCGGAGAACCGCAAAATCGAAGAAATATGGCTGGGGTACCTGGATTCGAACCAGGGAATGCCGGTATCAAAAACCGGTGCCTTACCGCTTGGCGATACCCCATCCGTGCAACGCTTACCTGGGAATGGTGCGGGAGGCGAGACTTGAACTCGCACACCTTGCGGCGCCAGAACCTAAATCTGGTGCGTCTACCAATTTCGCCACTCCCGCAAAAAAGATGGTGGCTACGACGGGATTCGAACCTGTGACCCCATCATTATGAGTGATGTGCTCTAACCAACTGAGCTACGTAGCCATCTTTTTTCGCGTTACCTTATCGGCGTTGCGGGGCGCATTATGCGTATAGACCCTTGCAGCGTCAACACCTTTTTCAACGAAAATAGCCGGAATGTGACTGTTTGGTTAGGTTGCGAACAGCGTGACCGAATATTCGGCAATTATTGGTTATTAATCAGATTTAGACGGTGAAATACGAGGCAAAAAAATCAGGCCCCTGAGGGGCCCGATTGCAATCTGAGTGATTATTTGTAGGCTGACTGGTGAACGCCTACCGCGCGTCCTGATGGATCGTTCATGGATTTGAAAGATTCATCCCATTCAATCGCTTTGGCAGAAGAGCAGGCGACGGATGGGCCACCCGGTACGCACTCCGCGGCGCTCGGTACAGGGAACAGCTCTTCAAAAATTTCACGATACAGATAAGCTTCTTTCGAGCCCGGCGTGTTGTACGGGAATCGGAAGCTTGCGGTTTCCAGCTGTTGGTCAGAAACCTGTTTCGCCGCGACCTCTTTCAGGGTGTCGATCCAGCTATAGCCTACGCCATCTGAGAACTGCTCTTTCTGACGCCATGCTACGCTCGCCGGCAGGTAGGATTCAAAACATTCACGCAGGATATGTTTTTCCATTTTGCCGTTGCCGCACATTTTGTCCTGCGGGTTGATGCGCATCGCCACGTCGAGGAATTTCTTATCCAGGAACGGCACGCGCGCTTCCACGCCCCATGCGGACATCGCTTTGTTGGCACGCGCACAGTCAAACATATGCAGGGCCTGCAGCTTGCGCACGGTCTCTTCGTGCAGCTCTTTGGCGTTCGGCGCCTTATGGAAGTACAGGTAGCCGCCAAACACTTCGTCAGAACCTTCGCCGGAGAGCACCATCTTGATGCCCATCGCTTTGATCTTACGCGACATCAGGTACATCGGGGTCGAGGCGCGGATGGTGGTCACGTCATAGGTTTCAATGTGATAGATCACATCGCGGATCGCATCCAGACCTTCCTGCACGGTGAAATGAATCTCATGGTGCACGGTGCCGAGGTGGTTTGCCACTTCCTGCGCGGCTTTCAGGTCAGGTGCGCCTTCCAGGCCAACGGCAAAAGAGTGCAGCTGTGGCCACCAGGCTTCTGAGCGCTCCTGATCTTCCACGCGACGGGCCGCGAATTTCTTGGTGATCGCGGAGATCACGGAGGAGTCCAGACCGCCGGAGAGCAGCACGCCGTAGGGCACGTCAGACATCAGGTGGCTTTTCACGGAATCTTCCAGTGCCTGACGCAGCTCGGCTTTGTCCGTGACGTTGTCTTTTACCGCATCATAGTCGAACCAGTCGCGCTGGTAATAGGAGCGGATCTCGCCGTCTTTGCTCCACAGATAGCTGCCAGCCGGGAACTCTTTAATGGTGCGGCATACCGGCACCAGGGCTTTCATTTCAGAGGCGACGTAGAAGTTGCCGTGCTCATCGTGACCCATGTACAGCGGGATAATACCGATATGGTCACGGCCAATCAGGTAAGCGTCTTTTTCGCTGTCGTACAGGGCGAAGGCAAACATGCCCTGCAGGTCGTCCAGGAACTCGGGCCCTTTCTCCTGATACAGCGCCAGGATCACTTCACAGTCAGAACCGGTCTGGAACGCGTAGCGGTCGCCATATTCGGCGCGCAGCGCCTGGTGGTTGTAGATTTCACCGTTGACAGCCAGCGCGTGCGTTTTTTTCTCGTTATACAGCGGCTGTGCACCGGCGTTGACGTCAACAATAGACAGACGTTCGTGAGCCAGAATCGCTTTGTCACTGGCGTAAACGCCTGACCAGTCCGGGCCGCGATGGCGCATCAGGCGGGACAGTTCGAGTGCCTTTTTACGCAGTTCGCCCGCGTCAGTTTTAATATCCAGTACGCCAAAAATTGAACACATAACCTTCTCCGTTAACCCTGTTGCTTTGTAATGTTGCTTGCTTATGAAAATGCCGCAAAGGGGCAGGGCGCGCAAGCGTTTTACGGGTGAAAACGCAAATAGTGCAACAGTGATTGCGGAATAGTGAAAAAAGAGTACGTCATGGATTCTTTTATTGATGATTGTTCAATAAAACGTGTTTTTTGTTAGATGGTATTCTGTTTGCGTAGGCTATAAATGAAAAACCACGCCCTGAGGCGTGGTTCGGTATCAGATGATGTCGATTTCATCGACGGAGGGGTAAATCCAGCTTGGCCGGAACGGCATCGAATCAATGTCATCAAGTTGAGAGACGCCGGAGAGAACCAGGATGGTCTCAAGACCCGCCTGGAAACCGGCCAGAATATCGGTACGCAGGTTGTCGCCGACAATAACGGTTTCTTCAGAGTGGGCCTGCATTTTGTTCAGCGCGGCACGAATGATCCACGGGCTTGGTTTCCCGACCACAAACGGCTGACGGCCAGAGATTTTCTCGATACCGGCGCACAGCGCGCCGCAGGCCGGATAAAAACCACGGCCGTGCGTATCCGGATTGGTGGCGATAAAGCGCGCGCCGCTGGCGACAAAGTATGCAGCTTTATGCATCATCTCCCAGTTAAAGGAGCGCGTTTCGCCGACAATCACAAAGTCCGGATTAACATCGGTGATGGTAAAACCCGCTTTGTACAGCTCATGGATCAGCGCACCTTCACCCACCACGTAGGCTTTTTTCCCTTCCTGACGCTTCAGAAAATCCGCCGTGGCCATTGCCGAGGTATAAAACACGCTGTCCGGGACGTTGACACCCGCCGTGGCAAAGCGGTTAGCCAGGTCCTGACCGGTTTGGGAAGGGTAGTTCGTGAGCAGAACCAGAGGCATTCCTTTGTCGATGATGCGGTGTAGAAACTCCGCAGCACCCGGCACGGCAACGTTGTCGTGCATCAGCACGCCGTCGATATCACAAATTACATTCTTAATGGTCATGGACAGTCCGACATCAAAAAAAGAAGGCGTTACTATAAGGTCCGATCAGCTTTCCAGCAAATGCTGCAGCAGAATTCCGTTGAGCATGGCGCGTTTGACCAGCGCGAACGCGCCGATCGCCGAGCGATGGTCAAGCTTTGAACGAACCACCGGGAGGTTCTGGCGGAATGCTTTCAGCGCCTGGGTGTTAATACAGCCTTCAATGGCGGGGAGCAGCACCTTTTCCGCCTCCACAATTTCACCGGCAATCACCACTTTTTGAGGGTTAAACAAGTTAATGGCGATGGCGATGGTTTTCCCCAGGTGGCGTCCTACCTGCTCGATCACTTCGCAGGCCAGCGCGTCGCCCTTATTGGCGGCTTTGCAGATGGTGCCTATCTTGCAATCGTCCAGCGTGACGCGGCTTTGGTAGCCCTGTTCAAGGAGATGGCGAACCCGCTGCTCGATGGCCGTGTTGGCGGCAATGGTTTCAAGACAACCGAAGTTGCCGCAGTGGCAGCGCTCCCCGAGGGGTTCAACCTGAATGTGGCCAATCTCGCCGACGTTACCGTTGCGACCAATAAAAATACGGCCGTTAGAGATAATACCCGCGCCCGTTCCGCGGTGAACGCGCACCAGAATAGAGTCTTCGCAGTCCTGGCTCGCACCAAAGTAGTGCTCTGCCAGCGCCAGCGAGCGAATGTCGTGACCCACAAAGCAGGTCACTTTGAAACGCTTTTCCAGCGCGTCGACCAGCCCCCAGTTTTCAACCTGAATGTGCGGCATATAGCGGATCACGCCGCTTTCCGGGTCGACCAGGCCGGGCAGAATCACGGAGATGGCGATGAGTTCGCGGATCTTGCGCTGACAGCTTTCAATAAACTGCGCGATGGTATTGAGCAGCGCATGCTCCAGCGTCTCCTGGGTGCGCTCCGGAAGAGGGTAGTGCTCTTCCGCAATGGCTTTACTGCTCAGATCGTACAGCGTGAGCGTGGTGTCATGACGGCCCAGACGGACGCCAATGGCCTGAAAATTGCGGGTTTCGGTAATAATGGAGATGGCGCGGCGGCCCCCGGTGGAGGCCTGCTGATCGACTTCTTTGATCAGACCGCGCTCAATGAGCTGACGGGTAATTTTTGTCACGCTGGCGGGAGCAAGCTGGCTTTGTTCGGCTATCTGAATTCGCGAGATTGGTCCGTGCTGGTCAATCAGGCGGTATACCGCCGCACTGTTAAGTTGTTTAACGAGATCGACATTACCGATTTGAGCTTGTCCGCCAGGTGTCATACTTTTACTTACTCAGTGACGACCTCGTTACCATTAACGATGGTCTTAATAATTTTATAATCGTGTGTGAATGCCGTCAGGTTTGCAACCATACCTGGTGCAATTCCGCCGAGCTGCTTATCTACGCCCATTGCGCGAGCCGGATAAAGGGTTGCCATACGCAGGACTTCATCAAGCGCAATACCGCAATGTTCAACCAGGTTACGCACCCCTTCAATCATGGTTAAAGAGGAACCGCTCAGCGTACCGTTTTCATCCACACACAGTCCATTGCGGTAGTATATTGTTTTACCGGCAAAAATGAACTGCTCAATATTTGCACCTGCCGGCGCGGTGGCATCCGTCACCAGACAAAGCTTGTCACCTTTCAGCCGCTTAGCGTTGCGGATGTTGGTGTAATCGACATGTAAGCCGTCAGCAATAATGCCGCAGTAGACGTCTGGCTCATCCAGGATCGCCCCGACCAGACCCGGTTCACGGCCTGTGATATACGGCATGGCGTTGTAAAGGTGCGTTGCGAAGGTAATGCCCGCGCGGAAACCGGCTTTCGCTTCTTTCAGCGTCGCGTTTGAGTGACCTGCTGAAACGATAATCCCGGCACCAGCCAGTTTGCTGATGACATCCGTACCCGCTATTTCAGGCGCCAGCGTCACTTTGGTAATCACATCGGCGTTAGCACACATGTAGTCAACCAGCTCCGCATCAGGTTTACGCACGTAATCCGGGTTATGCGTTCCTTTCTTGACCATATTCAGCCATGGCCCTTCAAGGTGCAGACCCAGCGCCTGATTAGGATGTTTGGCCAGGTATTCGCGCATCACGCGGATACCCTGCTTCATGAGATCATCACTGCTGGTGATGAGCGTTGGCAAATAGCTGGTGCAGCCCGATTTCTCGTTGGCTTTCTGCATGATCTCCAGCGTTTCGACCGTCACCGCATCCGCGGTGTCATTGAATTGCACACCGCCGCAGCCGTTGAGCTGTACGTCGATGAAACCGGGGGAGATTACTGCTCCATTGAGTGAGCGCTGTTCAATCTCCGGCGGCAGTTCTGCCAGCGGGCAAACACGTTCAATCAGGCCATCAGCGATAACAATCGCATGGTCATCCAGAATTTCATGGCCGGTATAAATCCGACCGTGGGTTAAAGCGTACATAACGACCCCCGGTTAAAAAAAGCGGCCGCCTCTTGATGAAGAGGCGGTTATTCAATTACAGACCTTTGATGTTCTCAGCTTCTAACTCGTTGAAGTATTTCAGCGTTTTTACCTTCAGCTCCATCGTGGACGGTTCGTCGCAGACGATGACTGATTTCGGATGCAGCTGCAGGCAGCTTATGGTCCACATATGGTTAACGTTGCCTTCAACGGCAGCCTGGAGCGCTTGCGCTTTCACGCCGCCCAGCACCAGAATCATGACTTCTTCGGCATCCAGCAGGGTGCCTACGCCAACGGTCAGGGCGTATTTCGGAACCTGGTTAACATCGCCGTCAAAGAAGCGGGAGTTTGCCACGCGCGTGTCATGGGTCAGCGTTTTAATACGGGTGCGGGAAGCCAGAGATGACGCCGGTTCGTTAAACGCGATATGACCATCATTGCCTACACCACCCATGAACAGGTGGATCTTACCGTAAGAACGGATTTTTTCTTCATACTGACGGCATTCTGCGTCAATATCAGGCGCGTTTCCATTCAGCAGGTTAATATTTTCAGATGGAATATCAACGTGATCAAAGAAATTGCGGTGCATAAAGCTATGGTAGCTTTCCGGGTGGTCTTTCGGTAAGCCAACGTATTCATCCATATTGAAGGTCACAACATGCTTAAAGCTAACCTGGCCTGCTTTATGCATCTCAACCAGCGCCTTATAGGCGGTCAGCGGGGTACCGCCGGTTGGAAGGCCAAGAACGAAAGGACGATCGGCGGTCGGTTTAAACGCGTTAATACGATTAACGATATGGCGAGCGGCCCATTTACCGACTTGTTCAGCAGTTGCCAGGGGAATCAGTCTCATTGTTCACCTCAAGAGTTAAAGTAGAAGAGTGGGCGGATGGCTATCGGAACCTGATACGTAAGCGTAACCTGGAAACTTTCAGGCCGGATCAATCCGTCTTGATTTTTTGAATGATAAAATAAGTTTTCGCTGTTAGCCAGTATGAGGGAGGGTAAATAACGATATTTGGTGACAAAAATCACAAAAAGTACGCGTTTAATTTGCGATACGAATTAATTTTTCACACACTCACAATGCCAGTGAAGCATCAACGGTATCTATCGTTCGTGACACAATAAAAAACAGAGCTGAGAACATGCCTTAAACGGGGTCTCATAGGGGGAAGAAAGTGAGTATTCTAGGTTATTTACAAAAGGTTGGTCGCGCACTGATGGTGCCGGTCGCCACGCTGCCTGCCGCAGCCATCCTGATGGGTGTCGGCTACTGGATCGACCCCAACGGCTGGGGTAATACCAGCGCGCTGGCGGCGTTCTTTATCAAGTCAGGTTCCGCCATTATCGACAACATGTCCGTGTTGTTCGCGATTGGTGTGGCTTACGGTATGTCCAAAGACAAAGACGGCGCCGCTGCGCTGACCGGTTTTGTCGGTTTCCTCGTGTTAACCACCCTCTGCTCGCCTGCAGCGGTGGCCATGATCCAAAAAATTCCGGCGGACCAGGTTCCGGCGGCGTTCGGTAAGATCAGCAACCAGTTCGTCGGTATCCTTGTGGGTATCATCTCCGCTGAACTGTATAACCGCTTCAGCAGCGTAGAGCTGCCAAAAGCACTTTCCTTCTTTAGCGGACGCCGTCTGGTCCCCATCCTGACCTCGTTTGTGATGATCGTTGTTGCGTTCATCATGATGTACGTCTGGCCGATGATCTTCGACGGTCTGGTGAACTTCGGTGAGCACATCCAGAAGCTGGGTTCTGTCGGTGCGGGCGTGTACGCGTTCTTCAACCGTCTGCTGATCCCGGTCGGTCTGCACCACGCGCTGAACTCCGTATTCTGGTTCGACGTTGCCGGTATTAACGATATCCCTAACTTCCTGGGTGGCGCACAGTCCATCGAAGCAGGTAAAGCGGTTGTCGGTATCACCGGTCGTTACCAGGCGGGCTTCTTCCCGATCATGATGTTTGGTCTGCCGGGTGCTGCGCTGGCTATCTACCACTGCGCGCGTCCAGAGAACAAAGCGAAAGTGCTGGGTATCATGATGGCGGGGGCATTCGCGGCCTTCTTCACCGGTATCACCGAGCCGCTGGAGTTCTCCTTCATGTTCGTGGCGCCGGTTCTGTATGTGATCCACGCCGTGCTGACCGGTATCTCCGTGTTCATCGCTGCCAGCATGCACTGGATTGCCGGTTTCGGCTTCAGCGCCGGTCTGGTGGATATGGTGCTGTCGTCCCGTAACCCGCTGGCGACCCACTGGTGGATGCTGATCCCGCAAGGTCTGGTCTTCTTCGCGATCTACTACATGGTGTTCCGTTTCACTATCACCAAATTCAACCTGATGACCCCGGGTCGTGAACTGGCCGTGGCCGGTAGCGAAGCGGATGGTCAGGATGTGAACGTAAGCGGTGCTCAGGATCAGGACGTTTCAGGCCTGGCGCGTCAGTACATCGCCGCTGTCGGCGGTTCTGACAACCTGACCGGTATCGACGCCTGTATCACTCGTCTGCGTCTGAACGTCAAAGACTCTTCCCTGGTGAACGAAGCGCTGGCCAAACGTCTGGGTGCTTCCGGTGTTATTCGCCTGAACAAAACCAGCGTACAGATTATCGTTGGCTTTGTGGCAGAGAAAATTGCTAACGCCATGAAAACTACCGGTCCGGTAGCCGCAGCAGAAGCTTCTGCCGCACCTGCCGCCGCGCCAGCGGCTGCAAAACCGCAGGCGGTACCGAACGCCAAAACGGTAGCCGCGCTGGTTTCACCGGTAACCGGTGAAGTGGTTGCGATTGAGCAGGTGCCTGACGAAGCCTTCGCCAGCAAAGCGGTGGGTGACGGTGTGGCGGTGAAACCAACGGAAAAAACCGTTGTGTCTCCGGCGGCCGGTACCATCGTGAAAATCTTCAACACCAACCACGCGTTCTGCCTCGAAACCGAAAATGGCGCGGAGATCGTTGTCCACATGGGTATCGATACCGTTGCGCTGAACGGTCAGGGCTTTACTCGCCTGGTGGAAGAGGGTGCTGAAGTGGTGGCCGGGCAGCCGATTCTGGAAATGGATCTGGACTTCCTCAACGCCAACGCGCGCTCCATGATAAGTCCGGTCGTTTGCAGCAACATCGACGACTTCAGTGGCCTGGTCATTCAGGCGAAAGGTCAGGTTGTTGCGGGTCAAACGCCGCTGTATGAGATTAAAGGCAAGTAATCGCTCCTGAGTAGAGTCATGCCTTAAGCGGCGGGGGATATCCTCCGCCGCTTTTTTTTGCAGCAAAAGCCCCCATTATTTTCTTCAGAGACGTTTTAAGGGTTGTCACTACGTCCGGCTTATAAGATCATATGCCGTTATACGTTGTTTACGCTTTGAGGAATCCACGATGAGTGAGGCAGAAGCCCGCCCGAGTAACTTTATTCGTCAGATCATCGATGAAGATCTGGCCAGTGGTAAGCACACCACAGTTCATACCCGTTTCCCGCCGGAGCCGAATGGCTACTTGCATATCGGGCATGCGAAGTCCATCTGCCTGAACTTTGGCATTGCGCAAGACTACCAGGGACAGTGCAACCTGCGTTTCGATGACACCAACCCAGTAAAAGAAGACATCGAATACGTTGAGTCCATCAAGAATGACGTGCAATGGCTGGGCTTCAACTGGTCTGGCGATATCTGCTACTCCTCTGACTATTTTGATCAGCTGTACGCCTACGCGGTTGAACTGATCAACAAGGGTCTGGCGTATGTTGACGAACTGTCTGCTGATGAAATCCGTGAATATCGCGGTACGCTGACCGCGCCGGGCAAAAACAGCCCGTTCCGCGATCGCAGCGTGGAAGAGAACCTGGCGCTGTTTGAAAAAATGCGTGCCGGCGGCTTCGAAGAAGGCAAAGCGTGCCTGCGTGCTAAAATCGACATGGCGTCTCCTTTCATCGTGATGCGCGATCCGGTGCTGTACCGCATTAAGTTTGCGGAACACCACCAGACCGGCAACAAGTGGTGCATCTACCCGATGTACGACTTTACCCACTGCATCAGCGATGCGCTGGAAGGCATTACGCACTCCCTTTGTACGCTGGAGTTCCAGGACAACCGTCGTCTGTACGACTGGGTTCTGGATAACATCACCATTCCAGTGCATCCGCGCCAGTACGAGTTCTCTCGTCTGAATCTGGAATACACCGTGATGTCCAAGCGTAAGCTGAACCTGCTGGTGACGGACAAGCACGTTGAGGGCTGGGATGACCCGCGTATGCCAACCATCTCCGGTCTGCGTCGTCGTGGCTACACAGCCGCCTCTATCCGTGAGTTCTGCAAGCGCATCGGCGTGACCAAGCAGGACAACACCATCGAGATGGCCTCCCTTGAATCCTGCATTCGCGAAGATCTCAACGAAAACGCCCCGCGCGCGATGGCCGTTATCGACCCGGTGAAGCTGGTTATCGAAAACTATCCGCAGGGTGAAAGCGAGCTGGTCTCCATGCCTAACCATCCGAACAAACCGGAAATGGGTAGCCGTGACGTACCGTTCAGCGGTGACATCTGGATTGATCGCGCTGACTTCCGCGAAGAAGCCAACAAGCAGTACAAGCGTCTGGTGCTGGGTAAAGAAGTGCGTCTGCGTAACGCCTACGTCATCAAAGCCGAGCGCGTAGAGAAAGATGCGGAAGGGAATATCACCACCATTTTCTGTTCTTACGATGCAGAGACTCTGAGCAAAGATCCTGCTGACGGCCGTAAAGTGAAGGGCGTTATTCACTGGGTGAGCGCTTCCCACGCGCTGCCGGTAGAAATTCGTCTGTACGATCGTCTGTTTAGCGTGCCTAACCCAGGTGCAGCGGAAGACTTCCTGGCGACCATCAACCCGGAATCTCTGGTGATCAAGCAGGGTTATGCGGAGCCTTCTCTGAAAGCCGCTGAAGCGGGCAAAGCGTTCCAGTTTGAACGTGAAGGCTACTTCTGCCTGGACAGCCGTTACAGCACGGCGGAAAAACCGGTATTTAACCGTACCGTAGGCCTGCGTGATACCTGGACGAAGATCGGCGAATAATATTGCTGCTCTGGTCAATGAGAGACAAACGCCGCATTATGCGGCGTTTTTTTATTTAACGATCAGGGTATTAAGCCAGGGCTTAAAAAGGTGTGATAAAAATATCAGGTCAATGAGGTGCTACTTATTTTTTTAAAAAAAGTTTGTGTCATTACGAAAATCAAAAAGGTGATAAAAAAAGAAAGAGAACCCACGTCTAACCACTGAAATGCCTGATAATTCCCCGCCGTTGCTCGCCTCTCTGCGAATGTTACAAATCACTACCAATTATGTGCACTTCGTCATAATCCTGACTTTTGTCCGCTAAAAAGCATTGATAATTCGCGTCGCGAAAAATAACCTAACGACGGTAGTTAATTCGAGGGTATTTAAAACTACCCCTGACCATTTGGTCTTTTTTATTTACGCCGCTTCAGGCGTTTTAATTCGTCAAAGAGGAATAATCTATGCGTACGTTCAGTGGCAAACGTAGTGCGCTGGCGCTGGCTATTGCCGGTGTAACAGCAATGTCGGGCCTGGTGGTGACACCAGAGGCGAAAGCGGCAGGCTTCATCGACGATTCTACCCTCACGGGCGGTATTTATTACTGGCAGCGTGAACGTGACCGTAAAGACGTCACCGAAGACAAATACAAAACCAACCTTTCTCACTCCACCTGGAACGCCAACCTGGACTTCCAGTCAGGCTATGCCGCGGATATGTTCGGTCTGGATATTGCTGCGTTTACCGCGATTGAAATGGCGGAAAACGGCGACAGCGCGCACCCGAACGAAATTGCCTTCTCCTCCAGCAATAAAGCCTATAAAGAAGACTGGTCCGGGGATAAGAGCGGTATCAGCCTTTACAAAGCCGCTGCAAAATTTAAATACGGTCCGGTATGGGCGCGCGGCGGTTATATTCAGCCAACTGGCCAGACTCTGTTAGCACCGCACTGGAGCTTTATGCCGGGTACCTATCAGGGTGCAGAAGCCGGGGCGAACTTTGACTACGGTGATGCGGGTGCGTTGAGCTTCTCCTATATGTGGACCAACGAGTACAAAGCGCCGTGGCACATCGAGATGGACAAGTTCTACCAGAACGATAAAAAAACCAAAGTCGATTACCTGCACTCGCTGGGCGCGAAGTACGACTTCAAAAACGATCTGGTGCTTGAAGCGGCATTCGGTCAGGCACAGGGCTATATCGATCAGTATTTTGCCAAGGCCAGCTATAAATTCGATGTCGCGGGTAGCCCGCTGAGCACCAGCTACCAGTTCTACGGTACGCGCGACAAGGTCAGCAACGGTGGCGTCAACGACATTTATGACGGCACCGCGTGGCTGCAGGCGTTAACCTTCGGCTACAAGGTCGGTCAGGTTGATTTACGTCTGGAAGGCACATGGGTGAAGGCGGAAGGGCAGCAGGGCTACTTCCTGCAGCGTATGACCCCGACCTACGCCTCCTCCAACGGTCGTCTTGATATCTGGTGGGATAACCGTTCTGACTTCAACGCCGACGGCGAGAAAGCGGTCTTCTTCGGCGCAATGTATGATCTGAAAAACTGGAACCTGCCTGGCTGGGCGGTGGGCGCTTCTTACGCTTACGCCTGGGACGCAAAACCTGCCGATATGGCCACGCCGGATGCATACTACGATCCCAACTATCGCCTTAAAGAGTCTTCCTACAGCCTCGATGCTATCTATACCCTGCAGGATGGCCGCGCGAAAGGCACGATGTTCAAACTGCACTTCACCCAGTATGACAACCACTCTGATATCCCGAGCTATGCGGGCGGTTACGGCAACATCTTCCAGGATGAACGTGACGTGAAATTCATGGTTATCGCCCCATTCACCATCTTCTGATGAACGCACCGGCGGGCAGAGTCCCGCCGGTATGGAGACTGCACATGATGAAAAAAATCGTAATCGTCGCGCTGCTGGCATCAGGGCTGGTGGCGTGTGCTCAGACGCAGGCGCCGAAAGAGGACACCCGTCTGAAGGAGGCGTATAGCGCCTGCATTAACACTGCGGAAGGATCGCCGGAGAAGATTGAAGCCTGTCAGAGCGTACTAAACGTGCTGAAGAAAGAGAAAGCGCACGAGCAGTTCGCGACCCAGGAGAACGTCCGCGTGATGGATTACCAGGCCTGTATCCAGGCGCGTAAAACCGGTAACGATCAGGAAGTGGCGAAGCGTTGCGATAAGATCTGGAACGAGATACGCAATAACAATAAATAAGTGCTTTACGCCCGGTAAGCGCTGCGCTTACCGGGCTTTTTTAGGCAAAAAAAAGCCAACCTTGCGGCTGGCTCAGAGTATGAATACTGATTATTTCGCGTCGTGCGCGTGGTCGTCTTCGCGGCAGTCGCCTTCAGCGCAGTGACCGTAAAGGTACAGGCTGTGGTTGGTCAGGCGGATGCCATGACGCGCCGCGATTTCACGCTGGCGTGATTCAATGGAATCATCGCTGAATTCAATGACCTTGCCGCAATCGAGGCAGATCAGGTGATCGTGGTGCTGCTGCTGGGTCAGTTCGAAAACAGATTTACCGCCTTCGAAATTATGACGGGTAACAATGCCCGCGTCATCAAACTGGTTCAGCACGCGATAGACGGTAGCCAGCCCAATCTCTTCACCCATGTCAATAAGACGTTTATAAAGGTCTTCCGCACTGACATGGTGATTGTCTGGACCCTGAAGCACTTCAAGGATTTTTAACCGAGGAAGCGTTACTTTCAGGCCAGCCTTCTTTAATGCGGTATTGTTGTCAGTCATGCGGAATCTGTCCTGTTGCTAAACGATTCACTTCTGTAGGAAGTGACAGAAAATGCACCCGGGATAATGCGTCTCATTATAGAACTGCCATGGCTAAATGAAAACTGCAAGTCTCAGGCAAAATATGCTTATAAAAATGGGGTATCACCAACAAACTTGCTCAATGGAAAACCACATTTTATCAGGGAGACATTGTACAGGTCTGGGCGAAAAAGTTAAAAGATTGTAGCGATTAATTTAATCGGTTTGACCTGGAGCACGGGCGCAGCCGCCGCTGCGCCGTGATAAAAATCAGGCGTTCAGAATATCGTCCAGGTGCAGTTCCTCACGGATCTGCTTAACCCATTTCTCTACGCGCTCTGCCGTCAGCTCTGGCTGACGGTCTTCGTCGATGGCCAGACCCACGAAATGATTGTCATCGGCCAGGCCTTTAGACGCTTCAAAGTGGTAACCGGCGGTCGGCCAGTGGCCTACGATAACCGCGCCATTCGGCTCAATGATATCGCGGATGGTGCCCAGCGCGTCACAGAAGTATTCAGCGTAGTCTTCCTGATCGCCACAGCCAAACAGGGCGACCAGTTTACCGTTGAAGTCCACTTCTTCCAGCGTCGGGAAGAAATCATCCCAGTCGCACTGGGCTTCACCGTAGTACCAGGTTGGGATACCCAGCAGCAGAATGTCATAGCCTTCCAGATCTTCTTTGCTGCTCTTGGCGATGTCATGCACATCAGCAACGTCTTTACCGAGCTGTTTTTGAATGTTTTTTGCGATATTTTCGGTATTGCCGGTATCACTGCCAAAGAAAATGCCGATGATTGCCATGAGTAAAATAACCTCTTGAAACTTAATAGTATGGTGGCGCAATTCGGCCACGGATAAGGGCAATAATAGCAGAACTGGCAACCCTGCGGAAACAGCTATCGCGCAGGACTGCACTCTGTGCTACATGAAAAGGGCGATAAAGGGGATTTTCAGACTTATGCCTGGCTGCGTAACGTCTCAAGCTGGGCGATCAACATCTCTTCAATGAGCTCGCTGCGGCTGATATTTCGCGCGTCAGCCAGCTCGTTCAGCGCATCGACGGCGTCGGCGTTAAGCTTCAGTTCGACACGCTTAAGCCCACGATTTTTATCGCGTTTAAGCTGGTTGCGTTTATTGATACGCAGCTGTTCATCACGCGAAAGCGGATTCGTCTTGGGTCGTCCCGGGCGACGCTCATTCGCGAACAGATCTAGTGTCGTACGGTCCGTTTGTTCTTTGGCCATGATTCTGAGACTTCGGGGGAAACACGCCGCCCTGCTAATGCCCGGGCGATAAGCGCGCCATCATACATCACCAAAAACGGCACGCCAACGACTGGAAGCCCGCAGCCTTCCAGTCGCTTTCTTTTTAATCAATTTGCAGTATCAGCGAGATAGCGGCGAATGGCGCGCAGCACAGCGTCCGGTTTTTCCGCATGCACCCAGTGCCCGGCACCGGCAATCACGTGGGCGCGAGCCTGCGGGAATTGGGTCAGCAGCGTGTCGCGGTACGCGTCGGTAACGTAAGGCGAGTTGCCGCCGCGAATAAAGAGGGTAGGGTGTGGCCAGGCCGGGACGGTTTCCCAGCCGACGATGTTGTTGTACTGCTCCCAGAGCACCGGCACGTTAAAACGCCATTGCCCGTCAACAAACGACTTCAGCAGGAACTGCACAACGCCTTCTTCATTAAGATGCTCACGCATGACGGCAACCGCCTGTTGGCGCGTCGCGACACCCGCTTCTGTGACCGCATTAATGGCGGCAAAAATTTCGTCGTGGCGACGGACGTCGTAATCCACGGGCGCGACGTCAATCACCACCAGGCCGCTAATACGGTCCGGGGCCAGTGCCGTCAGGGCCATTACCGCTTTTCCACCCATTGAATGCCCGATGAGGGTCACCTTTTGCAGATCGTGGGCATCCAGCGTATCCAGCAGATCCTGCGCCATCGCCGCGTAGGTCATCTCGTCGGAACGCCCGGAAAGACCGTGATTGCGCATATCGACCTGTAAAATATCGTGGTCGGAAACCAGATCGCGCGCCAGCACGCCCAGGTTATCCAGGCTGCCAAAAAGCCCGTGAACCAGTACGATGGGAGAATTATTGTTCGGCGATTGTGCAGTTTGCGCTCGGGTATTCAATTTCATGGCAAAGTTCTTTTTTTACGTATGTCAGGTTAGGGTATCATGTTGACCATTCTGCCGCCCGGCCGCAAGGTTCCAGTTTAATCTGACTTTTGCTGCCAACCTGGTTTGACGCTATCCGCTGTTGGGATTTGACCTTATAATCCCAATGACTTGTATTCAGATAAGATATCGCACTGGATTAAGATGAAAACAATCGAAGTTGATGACGAACTCTATCAGTATATTGCCAGCCAGACGCGGCATATCGGGGAGAGCGCGTCCGACATTTTACGGCGCATGCTTAAAATTTCCGCCGCTTCACAGCCTGCTACCCCAGCCACCAAAGATGTCGTGTCTCAGCCGAGCGTTGTTGCACAAGCAAAACCTGCCGTGACGCCGGCAAAAGATAAAGTGCGCGCGATGCGCGAGCTGCTGCTCTCCGATGAATACGCGGAGCAGAAAAAGGCGGTAAACCGCTTTATGCTGGTGCTGTCTACACTTTACTCACTGGATAACAAAGCGTTTGCTGAAGCGACCGAGTCGCTTCACGGCCGTACTCGCGTCTATTTCGCGGGAGACGAGCAGACGCTGCTGCAAAATGGCAATCAAACCAAACCCAAACATGTTCCTGGCACCCCGTACTGGGTGATCACCAATACCAATACGGGCCGCAAGTGCAGCATGATTGAACACATCATGCAGTCCATGCAGTTCCCGGCGGAATTGATTGAAAAGGTTTGCGGTACAATTTAACCCTTGCATCAGAAGGACCCGGTAATGGCAAATCACAGCCGTGCAGGCCAACCTGCACAACAAAGCGATTTGATTAACGTCGCTCAGCTGACCGCGCAGTATTATGTGCTGAAACCGGTCGTGGGCAACGCAGAACACGCAGTGAAGTTTGGTACATCTGGTCACCGCGGCAGCGCGGCGCGCCACAGCTTTAACGAACCGCACATTCTGGCCATTGCTCAGGCCATTGCGGAAGAGCGCGCTAAAAACGGCGTTACCGGTCCGTGCTACGTGGGGAAAGATACCCATGCCCTGTCTGAACCGGCGTTCATCTCTGTGGTGGAAGTGCTGGCGGCAAACGGCGTCGACGTGATTGTTCAGGAGAACAACGGCTTCACCCCAACGCCTGCGGTCTCTAACGCCATCCTGGTGCACAACAAAAAAGGTGGCGCGCTGGCTGACGGTATCGTTATCACGCCATCCCACAACCCGCCGGAAGACGGTGGTATCAAATACAACCCGCCTAACGGTGGCCCGGCCGACACCAACGTCACCAAAGTAGTGGAAGATCGTGCGAACGCGCTGCTGGCTGATGGTCTGAAAGGCGTTAAGCGCATTTCTCTGGATGCTGCCATGGCGTCCGGTCACGTGAAAGAGCAGGATCTGGTTCAGCCGTTCGTGGAAGGGCTGGCGGATATCGTCGATATGGCGGCCATCCAGAAAGCCGGCCTGAAGCTGGGCGTGGATCCGCTGGGCGGCTCCGGTATCGAATACTGGAAACGTATCGCCGAGCATTACAAGCTGGATCTGACCATCGTGAACGATCACGTCGATCAGACCTTCCGCTTTATGCACCTGGACAAAGACGGCGCGATCCGTATGGACTGCTCCTCCGAGTGCGCGATGGCGGGCCTGCTGGCGCTGCGTGATAAATTCGATCTGGCGTTTGCTAACGACCCGGATTATGACCGTCACGGTATCGTCACCCCTGCCGGGCTGATGAACCCGAACCACTATCTGGCCGTCGCGATTAACTACCTGTTCCAGCACCGCCCGCAGTGGGGCAAAGAGGTGGCCGTCGGTAAAACGCTGGTTTCCTCCGCGATGATCGATCGCGTGGTCGAGGCGCTGGGCCGCAAGCTGGTGGAAGTGCCGGTGGGCTTCAAATGGTTCGTTGACGGTCTGCACGACGGCAGCTTCGGCTTCGGCGGTGAAGAGAGCGCGGGGGCATCTTTCCTGCGTTTCGACGGCACGCCATGGTCAACCGATAAAGACGGCATCATCATGTGCCTGCTGGCGGCGGAGATCACCGCGGTCACCGGTAAGAACCCGCAGGAACACTACAACGACCTGGCGGCACGCTTTGGTGCGCCAAGCTATAACCGTATTCAGGCTAGCGCGACGTCAGCCCAGAAAGCGGCCCTGTCCAAGCTCTCTCCGGAGATGGTCAGCGCAAGCACCCTGGCGGGCGATCCGATCACTGCTCGTCTGACGGCTGCACCGGGCAACGGCGCATCCATTGGTGGTCTGAAAGTGATGACCGAGAACGGCTGGTTCGCCGCGCGTCCGTCCGGTACGGAAGATGCGTACAAAATCTATTGCGAAAGCTTCCTCGGCGCTGAGCACCGTCAGCAGATTGAGAAAGAAGCGGTAGAGATTGTCAGCGAAGTGCTGAAAAACGCGTAAGTGCGATATGGGTGAGGGCTGATGCCCTCACCCCGCCCTTCTCCCACAGGGAGAGGGGGAAAACACTAAAAATGGCAACCCTTGGGTTGCCGTTTTGCTTTTACTTAACTGTGCTTGTTCTTCAATTCAAACCGCGGTGACACCAGACCGTACAGCGTCCAGCCCATAAAGGTCACCATCGCGCCATACAGCATCGCTTCCTGGCCGGATGAGTAGAGCGCATAGAAGCTGTAGATTGCCCCGATCAGCGCCACGATATTGGCCGCACGCGCTTTGCGTGGATCCACCTTCGCCACCTTCTGGATGATCACCAGCGCTGCCATCGACAGAATATACGGAATGATGTTCGTCACCACCGCCAGGTTGACCAGCACGTTGAACTGGCTGTTCAGCGACGGGCTAATGGTCATCAGCGACAATCCGCTCTGGAAGATGACAATCGCCAGCATGCCCTGCACCGGCGCATCCGCTTTGGTCACGCGGGAGAAGATTTTTGGGAAGTAACCTTCATCAGCCGAGGATTTAAACACCTGTGCGATGGTGAACTGCCAGCCGAGGAGTGAACCGCAGCAGGACATCACCATCAGACCCATGATCACCTTCCCGACTTCCGGGGTGAACATCTGCGCGAAGGCCAGTCCGAACGGCGCCGTAGAGTTTGCCAGATCCATGTTTGGCACAATCCCGGCAATCACGTTAGTCGAGACGATATAGATCACCGCCGCGCCCAGCGTGCCGCCGAGGACCGCAATCGGCACGTTCTTTTCCGGATTCTCTACCACTTCCGCGTTCGCGCAGGCGGATTCCAGACCCAGGAAGGCCCACAGCGTCATGGCGATGGATGACCCAACAGCGGTAAAGAACGGCACATGGTGCGGGTTCCAGGAGTTGGCGTAGAGCGTCGGGCTAAACCAGAACCAGCCGATGATGCACAGGCCGACAACCGGGATAATCACGCCCCAGACGGTGATGCTGGAGAGCTGTCCGGTGATACGCGCGCCGCCAAAGTTAGCGACGGTGCAGATCCACAGCACCCCGATGGTCGCCAGCCCAATTTGTACCGGGCTGAGCGTCGCGCCAAACAGCTCCGTTCCGTAACCCACCGCGGAGATGGCAATCGCCACGTTGGCGATCAGCAGCGACACGCCGTAGGTATAGTTGGCCATAAAGTTGCCCGACTTGCCAAAGGCGTATTCGGCATAGCCCCCCATGCCCCCTGACTTACGGCTGAACATCCCGCACTTGGCGAAAGCCCACGCCAGCGCCATGGAGCCGACTGCCGTCACCAGCCAGGAGATGATAGAGATGGTACCCACCTCTGCCAGTTTGGTGGGCAGCATGATAATCCCGGATCCCATCATGTTCACCATGGTGAGGATGGTCAGCTGCACCACGCCCATCTTATTGGACTTACTCATAATTTCTCTCCTTTCAGCAGCGCGGGCTGAGCGGCGGGTTGTTTGATGACGTTACAGCGAACCTGTTTGCGACCCTCACACTCCTCGACGTACACACCCTGCAGCTCCGGCGCGAAGCCTGGCAGAAGGTTGATGCCTTCTTCCAGCGCGGCAAAGTAGCGCAGCACCGAACCGCCCCAGACTTCCCCTGGGACAACACACAGCACCCCCGGTGGATAAGGAAGGGCGCCTTCGGCGGCAATGCGGCCTTCCGCATCGCGCAGTGAGACCAGTTCAACCTCACCGCGCAGATAGGCGTAGTTCGCGTCCTGCGGGTTCATCATCACGCGCGGGAAGTGAGACTTGCGGAACATCTCTTTCTGCAGCTGCTTCACGTTGTGGCGGGCGTACAGGTCGTGCATTTCCTGGCAGATCTGGCGCAGGGTGTAATCCGCGTAACGCTCCGGATGCTGTTTATAGAGAGAAGGCAGGACGTCTTTTAGCGGAACATCGCTCTCGAGCAGTTTTTCGAAGCGCACCAGCTGCGCCACCAGCTGCTGCAGTTTGCCCATATCTTCCGCAGGCGTGAGCAGGAACAGGATCGAGTTGAGGTCGCATTTTTCCGGCACGATACCGTTTTCACGCAGGAAGTTGGCAAGGATAGTGGCGGGCACGCCGAAGTCCTCATACTCTCCGGTGCGGGCGTTGATGCCCGGCGTGGTCAGCAGGAGCTTGCACGGGTCGATAAAATACTGATGCTCAGCGTAGCCTTCAAAAGCGTGCCAGTTTTCACCCGGTACGAAGTGGAAGAAGCGCAGATCGGTCGCAATTTCCGCCGTGCCCCAGCTTTCCCACGGGCGGCCATCTACCGTTTCCGGAACGAAGGGGCGCAGATACCGGCAGTTCTCCAGAATCAGCTTGCGCGCTTCGATACCGTTCACCACGCAGTCCATCCACATGTTGCGGCCGCTCTGGCCCTCATGCATACGGGCGTTGATGTCCAGCGCAGCGAACAGCGGATAAAACGGGCTGGTGGAGGCGTGCATCATAAAGGCATTATTCAGCCGCTTATGCGGGACATAGCGCTGTTGCCCTTTGATATGGCTGTCTTTCTTATGGATTTGTGAGGTCTGCGAGAAGCCGGCCTGCTGTTTATGCACGGACTGGGTGACAAGGATCCCCGGATCGTTTTCGTTCAGCTCCAGCAGCAGCGGAGAGCAGTCGGCCATCATCGGAATAAACTGCTCATAACCCACCCACGCCGAGTCAAACAGGATGTAATCACACAGGTGCCCAATCTTATCCACCACCTGACGGGCGTTATAGATGGTGCCATCGTAGGTACCCAGCTGGATCACCGCCAGACGGAACGGACGCGCATCGCGTGCACGGCCCGGCGCCACCTCAGCCACCAGCTCGCGCAGATAACTTTCTTCAAAGCAGTGGGCGTCAATGCCGCCAATAAAGCCGTACGGGTTGCGCGCGGTTTCCAGATAGACCGGCGTTGCACCGGCCTGGAGGAGGGCACCGTGATGGTTAGATTTGTGGTTGTTACGGTCGAACAGCACCAGGTCGCCCGGGGTGAGCAGGGCGTTAAGCACCACTTTGTTGGATGATGAGGTGCCATTCAGCACGAAGTAGGTCTTATCGGCGTTAAAGACCTTTGCCGCATGCTGCTGGGCGATGCACGGCGCGCCTTCGTGGATCAGCAGATCGCCCATCGCCACGTCGGCGTTACACAGGTCGGAGCGGAAAAGCGTCTCACCAAAGAAATCGACAAACTGATTACCGGCAGGATGACGGCGGAAGAACTGGCCACCCTGATGCCCCGGGCAGTCAAACGCGCTGTTGCCCTGCTTCACATAGTCGACAAGCGCGCGGAAAAACGGCGGGCGCAGCTGAGTTTCATACTTCTGGGCTGCAGCTTCCAGCTGGCGTCCATAAAAGTCGTTGCTGGTGTCTGAATACTCAAATACGCCATGAATACGCGATAAATAGTCTGCCGGGATGAACTCTTCTTTGTGCGTCGCGACAAAAACAGGAATGCCAAAACCGGTGGCTTCTATTTCGTCCAGGATACCGCTGGCAATATCCGTGACCGCCAGAACAATGGCGGCAACATCCATATAATCAGAGGCTCGGACATCCACCAGTTCACGCTGGGTAGTAAAGCAATCCGGACATGCACGGCTGGCTGCGATTTTTAAACTTTTCATCTTTCTCTCTTTATTTTAAGTAATAAGCGTCCCTCGATTTCCTGCAAGAAAGAAATCGATAATTTACCGGAAAAAAAGCAAAGGGTGGCCGCTGATTAAAATCAGTGAATTGCTTTTTTGATGATTGAAATTCAGTCCGCCCGGTGCGGATGAGTCTGAATTAAAATGAATGAGCGCACGAGTTCACAGGCAGTAGCCTGTAAAATAAGGTGTTTCAGGATAACCTGTAAGCGGGTGCGCCAGAAGTCGAAGGACTACCGGGCATTAAAGAGATGAAAGTCAAAGCAGTTTCGGTGGGCAAACATCATGATATGTGTTGTCCGCCTTATATGGGGCATTAAGCGATTGTTGTTTTCCATGTTTCATTTTCCTTTCAGTAATTGAAAGCATGGTCATTTTATCCAGAGAAAGGCGATTAACCGTGAGGTAGATCACCGTTAACCGATCAAATCAGAAATAAATATTCGTTTTGGGTGAATATCGCAGATCAAAATTCTGATTTGTTGGTGTTGCGTTAACAGATTGTGTTATCAATGTTTTAAATGAGCAAAAATAGCCCGTAAAAATAATGTATGGGTTATTTATGAAATATTGTCTGAGGTATTTAGATTTTATTTAAAAATAAAATGAATAGTTATTCAAAGCATAAACCGATAACCGATACCGGTTTCAGTTAATAAATGGCGAGGGCGAGCGGGGTCAACTTCGAGTTTCTGACGAAGATGTCCCATATATATGCGTAAATAATGACTATGTTCCACAGCGTTGGGTCCCCACACCTGACTTAACAGCTGGCGTTGGGTGAGTACCTTGCCGTGATTGTTGAGCAGCACGGCGAGCAGCCGAAATTCTATTGGCGTGAGATGAATCTCCTCATCACCGCGCACAATCCGTCGCGCGGCCAGGTCAACCCGGATATCTCCAAACGTGTAGGTTGGGTCAGCGGGCGTGGTTGCGCTGTGGCGACGCAGCGCCACGCGAAGGCGAGCCTGCAGTTCGCCGATACCAAAAGGTTTAATCAGATAGTCATCCGCACCGGCATCCAGCGCCGCGATTTTATCCGTCTCTTCCGTACGCGCGGAGAGCACGAGGATCGGCATCTGGCTCCACTGACGAACTTCCCGGATAAAATCGATACCGTCGCCGTCCGGCAGGCCAAGATCGAGGATCACCAGGTCCGGCTTGCGGGTGGCGGCTTCAATTAAACCCCGCTGAAGCGTACCCGCATCATGAACGCGCAGACCGTCCCCTTCCAGCGCAGCGCGCAGAAAACGGCTAATGGCGATCTCATCTTCAACAATCAGAACGTTGATCACAAATCCTCTGGTAATTCATTAAGTTCTGGCGGGGTTTCCAGAGGAAGTGTAACACAAAACCGCGCGCCGCCTTCGGGACGATTCTCTGCGGAGATGGACCCACCGTGGACGTCAATGATCGCCTGGCAAATCGCCAGCCCCAGCCCCACGCCCGGAATGGCCGACTCCTTATTGCCGCGCGCGAATTTTTCGAAAATAGCCAGCTCCTGCCCGCTTGGAATGCCGGGTCCTGTATCCCAGACGTCAAGGTGAAGCGTGCCATCGTCCACCGTCGCATCCACGCCAATTTGCGCGCTGGCGCCCGCATATTTGCCGGCATTTTCCAGCAGGTTGATCAGCACCCGTTCAAACAGCGGGCCATCAACGTGAATTAAGGTCAGGGGCTCGGGCATATTCAGCGCAATATGGCGCCCGCCCAGGCCGGGTTCGAGCATTTTCAGGGCGCTGCCCACCACCTCTTCAAGCGTGAGCCACTCTTTTTTGAGGTTAAAACCGCCTGACTGGATACGCGCCATATCGAGCAGGTTATTCACCAGGCGCGTGGTATTCAGCACATGCTGGCGGATCTCGCTGGCCTGTAGAGCGTGTTTAGAGCCTTCCGCCGCCAGGTCCAGCGTCAGGATTTCTGACTGACCAAACAGGACGGTGAGCGGGGTTCGCAGATCGTGAGAGAGCGCCGCCAGCAGCGAGTTACGAATGCTTTCCCGCTCGCTCGCCAGCCGGGCCTGCTCTTCGCTGGCGGTGAGGGCCAGCCGCTCCAGGGCGCTGGCAACCAGCAGCGTAAAGGTCTCCAGCAGCCGCTGCTGTTCGGGGATCATCAGCTGGCGCAGGTTGGAGGGCTCAACAATCACCAGCCCCTGATTTTTATCGGCGCTGCGCAGCGGTAGAATTTGGTAGGGCACGCCGGGCAGGGTGTCGGTCCCTGCGCCCGCAGGCAGCCCTTTATCAAAGCTCCAGCGCGCGATGGCTTCGTCCCAGGGCGTCATGCCTGAGGCCGACGTCAGCGGTCGCAGCTTGCCGTGTTCGTCCGGGAGCAAAATCAGGTTGCTGGCATGAAAGGTCGAGCGAATAAACTGCTCGCTGGTCTGCACAATATCCAGCGGCGTGCGTCCCACCGCCAGCGATTTCGACATCTCATAGAGATGGCGCGTGCGCTGCTCGCGATAGCGGGCAATACGCGCCTGATAGCGCACGCCCGCCGTCAGATTCCCGATTACCAGCCCGACGGTGAGCATCACCGCAAAGGTGAGGATGTACTGCACATCCGACACGGCGAGTGTCCCGCGGGGGGCAATAAAGAACAGATCGAAGCTGATGACGTTGATGACCGTCGCCAGTACCGACGGCCAGCGACCGTAAAAGAGCGCCACCACCACTACGCCAAGCAGGTAGATCATCACCAGGTTGGCGGCATCAAACGCGATCAGCCACTGGCTGGCAATCACGGTAATCAGGGCGCAGAGCACGACGGCGACAAGACAGCCGCGCAGCTGAATGCGCCATTTATCGCTGAAGGCACGGCTGTCCGGCGCGCGGCTGGGTAGCTGCGTGGGCTTATCATCCAGCGCCACGATCACCAGGTCCAGATCCGGTGCGCGGTGGGCCAGCTTGTCGGCAAACGATTCGCGGCTAAACCAGCGGCGATGCTGGCGACGGCCAATCACGATTTTCCCCAGATTGTGCTCACGGGCGTAGCGCAAAATGGCTTTATCTTCCTGTGGGTCGGAAAGGGTGGCGGTTTCGGCACCCAGCTCCTGCGCCAGGCGAAGCGAACTCAATATCGCGCGGCGCTGGTTTTCGGGCAGAGCGTGCAGCTGCGGCGTTTCGACATACACCGCATGCCAGACGCTGCCAAATTTAGCCGCCAGGCGCGCGGCGGTGCGGACAAGCTTTTCATTGCCGCTGCCGTGTCCTACGCACAGCAGGATGGCATCTCGCGTATGCCAGACGCGCTCCTGGCCCTGCAGGTCGCGCCAGGCACGCATCTGATCGTCGACGCGATCGGCAGTACGACGCAGGGCCAGCTCGCGCAGGGCAATCAGGTTACCTTTACGGAAGAAATGTTCGATGGCGCGCTCGGCCTGGCCGGCAATATAGACTTTGCCTTCGTGCAGGCGCTGGCGCAAATCATCGGGGGGCAGGTCAACCAGCACCACTTCATCGGCGGAATCAAAGAAGGGATCGGGCACCGTCTCGCGCACCTGAATGCCGGTGACGCCGCTCACCACGTCGTTCAGGCTTTCAAGATGCTGAACGTTAACCGTCGTGAAAACATCGATGCCGGCTTCGAGTAGTTCTTCTACATCCTGCCAGCGTTTTGGATGGCGTGAGCCTGGCGCATTGCTGTGCGCCAGTTCGTCCATCAGGATAAGGGCGGGACGGCGGGCGAGGGCGGCATCGAGATCGAATTCGGTGACTAACCGACCGCGGTGGCTGATGCGGCGGGGCGGCTGGGTGGCCAGCCCCTTCAGCAGCGATGCGGTCTCTTTGCGTCCGTGGGTTTCTACCACGCCTATCAATATATCGAGCCCCTGCGCCCGAAGCCGCTGGGCTTCCGTCAGCATGGCGAAGGTTTTCCCGACGCCTGCGCAGGCGCCAAAGAAAATTTTCAGTTTGCCGCGATGGGCTTCGGCCGTCTGTTCAAGCAGCCTGTCCGGATCCGGGCGCATGGGCTCGTCGGTCATTTAGTTTTTCCTTAGCGCGTCCAGCGCCAGATTCAGCTCAACAATATTCACCACGGGCATGCCGATAAAGCTGACCAGCGGCTTTTGCGTGTGCTCTGCAACCAGCTGGCTAACCTGCTCGACGGTCAGCTGACGGGCCGCGGCGACGCGCGGGATTTGCCATGCCGCTGCTGCCGGCGTCAGGCTGTAGTCCAGCCCGCTGGCCGAGGCGGTCACCAGCTCTACGGGCACCTCACGGCTGGCCTGCGGATTAGCGGCGCGCAGGGCTGCCACGCGCTCAGCAACGGCTTTGTCCAGCTCGGGGTTGCTGCCCGCCAGGTTACTGCCGCCGGATGCCATCGGATTATACGGGCTTTCGGCAGTGGCGGAAGGGCGTCCCTGGAAGTAACGGGCATCCGTAAAGTTCTGACCAATCAGGCGTGAACCGCGGTTTTCACCGTTTTGCATAATCAGCGAGCCGTTGGCCCGATCCTTAAACCACCACTGGCCCAGCGCGGTAGTCACCAGCGGGTACAGCCCGCCGGTAATAAGAGACAGCAGAATAAACAGAAGTATAGCGGGGCGTAACATCGTCATTTGAATCACCTTTTAAACCAGGCCGAACAGCGTCAACAGCAGGTCGATAACCTTGATACCGATGAAGGGCACCACCAGCCCGCCCAGGCCGTAAATCCACAGGTTGCGGCGCAGCATGGCGGCGGCCGTGAGCGGCTTATAGCTCACGCCTTTCAGCGCCAGCGGGATCAGGAAGACAATAATCAGGGCGTTAAAGATTACTGCGCTCAGAATGGCCGATGCCGGAGAGTGCAGGTGCATCACGTTCAACGCGTTTAATTGCGGGTAGGTCGCAGCAAACGCCGCCGGAATGATGGCGAAATACTTCGCCACGTCGTTGGCGATACTGAACGTGGTCAGCGACCCGCGCGTCATCAGCATCTGCTTACCAATGTGCACCACTTCAATCAGCTTGGTCGGGTTAGAGTCGAGGTCGACCATGTTGCCCGCCTCTTTTGCCGCCTGGGTACCGGAGTTCATTGCCACCGCCACGTCGGCCTGCGCCAGGGCAGGGGCATCGTTGGTACCGTCACCCGTCATCGCCACCAGGCGGCCTTCCGCCTGATACTGACGAATCAGCGCCAGTTTCGCTTCCGGTGTGGCTTCAGAAAGAAAATCATCCACGCCCGCTTCGGCGGCAATCGCCGCGGCGGTAAGACGGTTATCCCCGGTGATCATCACCGTTTTGATCCCCATTTTCCGCAGCTGGGCAAAGCGCTCCTTGATGCCGCCTTTGACGATATCCTTCAGGGCAATCACCCCCAGCACGTGTGCCCCTTCGGCCACCACCAGCGGCGTCGCCCCCTGACGGGCCACGCTTTCGACCAGGCTGTCCACTTCCGGTGGGAAGTGGCCGTTGTTGGCCTCAATGTGGCGACGGATGGCGTCAACAGAGCCTTTGCGGATCATGCGATCCTGAATGTTAATGCCGCTCATGCGGGTTTGCGCCGTGAAGGGCACGAAAGTGGCGTGCAGGCTCTGAACGTCGCGCTGGCGCAGGTTAAAGCGCTGCTTGGCGAGGATCACGATACTGCGGCCTTCCGGGGTTTCATCGGCAAGCGAAGAGAGCTGCGCGGCATCTGCCAGCGTTTTTTCATCCACGCCCGGGGCGGGTAAGAAATCTGACGCCTGGCGGTTACCGAGGGTAATAGTCCCGGTTTTATCCAGCAGTAAGACGTCCACGTCACCGGCGGCTTCCACCGCGCGCCCGCTGGTGGCGATGACGTTGGCACCGAGCATACGGCTCATGCCGGCCACGCCGATGGCTGACAGCAGGCCACCAATGGTGGTTGGGATCAGGCAGACCAGCAGCGCCACCAGCACCGTGATGGTGACCGCGGTGCCGCCATAGGCGGAGAACGGCCACAGCGTCGCGGTTGCCAGCAGGAAGACGATGGTCAGGGCCACCAGCAGGATGGTCAGGGCAATCTCGTTCGGCGTTTTACGACGCTGGGCGCCTTCCACCATGGCGATCATCCGGTCGAGGAAGGTTTCCCCCGGGTTAACGCTACACTGGATCACCAGCCAGTCGGAGAGAATGCGCGTCCCGCCCGTCACGGAGGCGAAATCGCCGCCGGATTCACGGATAACCGGCGCGGACTCCCCGGTAATGGCGCTTTCATCCACCGAGGCGCCCCCTTCGATAACTTCACCGTCGCAAGGGATAATGTCCCCGGCTTCCACCAGCACCACATCGCCTTTGCGCAGTTCATCCGCCGGAACGTGGTCCATCTGCGCGCCGTATTTCGGTTCACGTAGCTTGCGCGCGAAGGCGGTTTTCTTCACCCCTTTCAGGCTGTTGGCCTGGGCTTTACTCCGGCCTTCCGCCAGCGCTTCCGCAAAGTTGGCGAACAGCACGGTAAACCACAGCCACAGGCTGATGGCGCCGGTAAACATCGCATTCCCCGGCATGTGGCCCGTTCCCATGGCAATCGCCAGGGCGGTGGTCAGCACGCTTCCCGCCCAGACGATAAACATCACCGGGTTGTGCCACTGCACGCGCGGGCTCAGCTTTTTCACCGCATCCATGAGCGCCTGGCGAACTAATGACGGTTCGAACAGGGCCAGTTGTTTACGACTCATGACAATTTCTCCGCAAAATCAGCGTAAAGAGAGGTATTCCGCGACCGGGCCTAACGCGAGGGCGGGGATAAAGGTCAGGGCGCCGACCAGTAACACGGTACCCGTCAGCAGGCCGATAAACAGCGCGCCGTGGGTCGGTAATGTCCCGGTGGTGGTCGGTTGGATTTTTTTATTCACCAGCGATCCGGCAATCGCTAACACCGGCACAATGATCCCGAAGCGACCCACGAACATGCAGAACGCCAGCAGGCAGTTCCAGAACGGTGAGTTGGCGCTTAGGCCCGCAAAGGCGCTGCCGTTGTTGTTGGCGGCAGAGGAGACGGCATACAGCACTTCGCTAAAACCGTGAATGCCGGGGTTAAAGATGCCGCTGCGTCCGGCCTCGGTCATCAGGGCCAGCGCGGTGCCGAGCAGCACAAGCGCAGGGGTGACCAGAATCGCCAGCGCGGTTAATTTCATCTCGCGAACGTCGATTTTTTTACCGAGGTATTCCGGGGTGCGGCCAATCATCAAACCGGCAATAAACACCGCCAGCAGCACGAACAACAGCATGCCGTAAAGACCCGAACCCACGCCGCCAAAGACGACTTCGCCAATCTGCATCAGCCACATCGGGATCATGCCACCCAGCGCCGTAAAGGAATCGTGCATGGCGTTGACCGCCCCGCACGAGGCCGCCGTGGTGACCACCGCATACAGGCTGCTGGCGAGAATGCCAAAGCGGCTCTCTTTACCTTCCATGTTGATATTGCTGTTGGCCCCCAGCTGCATGAAATGGCTGTTGCCGTTCCATTCAGCCCACATCACCAGCGCCACGCAGACCACAAAGATAAGCGACATCGTCCAGAGCAGGGTGCGGCCCTGACGGCGATCGTTGACCACATCACCAAAGGCAAAGCAGAGCGCGGCGGGGATCAGGAAAATCGCCAGCATCTGCACAAAATTGGTCAATGCGGTAGGGTTTTCAAACGGATGCGACGAGTTGGCGTTGAAGAAGCCACCCCCGTTCGTCCCGAGCATTTTGATGGCTTCCTGTGACGCCACTGGCCCCATCGGCAGGAGCTGTTTTGCGCCTTCCAGCGAGGTATAAGGCGCGTAAGGCATCAGGTTTTGCAGGGTGCCCTGCTGGATAAAGAACAGCGCGATCAGCAGCGCAATTGGCAGAAGGATCCACAGCGTAATGCGCGTCAGATCCACCCACGCGTTACCCAGGGTATTGATTTTCTGACGCGCAAACGCACGCGTCAGCGCGAAGATCACCGCGATACCGCTGGCGGCCGAGAGGAAGTTTTGCACGGTTAACCCGACCATCTGGCTGAAATAGCTCAGCGTGGTTTCACCGGCGTAGGACTGCCAGTTGGTGTTAGTGACAAAGCTCACCGCCGTGTTCAGCGCAAGATGCCAGGACAGGCCCGGTAACTGTTGCGGATTCAGCGGCAGGATGCCCTGCAGCATCAGCATCGCAAAAAGCGCAATGAGCCCAACGATATTCAGCAGCAAAATGGCGATCAGATACTGACGCCAGCTCATCTCCCGATCGTCTATTCCCAGTACGCGCCAGATCCCTTTTTCAACGCTTCCCGTGCCGGGCAGGGGGACGTTGTTGATTAATCGTGCCAGTCCCGATCCCAGTGGCCTTGCCAGAATGAACAGTACCACTAAGAAGCTGGCAATAAGCAGAAACGCCTGAGCAGCCATCAGAAGGCCTCCGCATTTATCAGGGCATAGACCAGATAACCCAATAACAGGAACACCAGCACGATGCCGGCAATAAGACCTGCACTCACAATCCACCTCCGGGTGACTTTCGTTGTTGTACTAACGGTAGGATTTCCGGCGCAAAGATTTCGCAAAAATGGGGAGGGCGGGTGTAAAAAAAGTATAAAAATGGCAAAGCCCACAATTTAACTATTGATAAGTAAATCGTTAACTTTTTTGTAACTTAATTACGGAGAGAATGTAAATATTCACTAAATGGGCAAAAATAAGTGGTCGGATGAGTAGTAAAATTACAAACAAAGCGATATTATTTTAGCCAGGTCACAGATTTTGAATTTTCCGGATGACGTTTCCGGCCAACTATAGGGGAGAAAAATATGGATCTTTATAAAGAGTATCCGGCTCATATCGTGTTCTTGCGCCGCGCTTTCGCCGTAGTGGCTGGCGTGCTGGCTCTGCCGGTGATGCTGTTCTGGAAAGATCGTGCACGTTTTTACAGCTATCTGCACCGCGTCTGGGCGAAAACCAGCGAGAAGCCGGTGTGGATGGATCAGGCCGAGAAAGCGACCTGCGATTTCTACTGATACGAAGACTACACATAGCAATAAAAAAACCGCCACATTACGTTGGCGGTTTTTTTGTCCCTCGGGATTCGCGCTCCGTTGGGTGGCTTCAGGCCTTCGTCAGAGGTTACAGGCATATATTTAGCCCTCTTTCTTGCCGGGTGACGCTGCGCTTACCCGGCCTACACAGTGCAAAGATATCAAGTTTTGCATGTTTCATTGTAGGCCCGTGCAAGCGTAGCGCCGCCGGGCGAAACGCACATCAAGCACTTTGTTAGCACTCTGTAAGGCCGCCCTGGCGGCCTTTTTTATTTCATCCCGTCTACACTTCATGGCAAAGTAGTTCAATGCATGCTTTTTCCTTTTACGGCATGCCCTTATGGACATAATGGACAATAGCCTGGAGTTTTATGCCCACCCATCTGGTTTGGTTTCGCGCGGACCTGCGCGTACATGACAACATCGCACTCGCGGCGGCCTGTCGCGACAAAGACGCTAACGTACTGGCTCTGTTTATGGCCACGCCCGAGCAGTGGCGGCAGCACGATATGGCTCCCCGCCAGGCGGCCTTGCTGCGTGCGTATCTGACCGACCTGCAGCACTCGCTCGCCGGAAAAGGCATACCGCTTCTCTATAAAGAGGTAGGTGATTTTGCCGCACAGCTGCAGACGGTGCAGGAGATCTGTAAGCAGCACAACATCACGCGTCTTTTTTACAACTATCAGTACGAATTCAACGAGCAGCAGCGCGACCGTCAGCTGGAGAAGATGCTGGAAGGGGTGGTCTGCGAAGGGTTTGATGACAGCGTGATGCTGGCACCGGGCAGCGTGATGACCGGCAGCCACGAGATGTATAAAGTTTTTACGCCGTTCAAAAATGCTTTTATCAAACGTCTGAAAGAGGCGCTGCCGGAGTGCGTTGCCGCGCCTGCCGTGCGAGGCGAAGCCATAAAAGAGCTGCCTGAGCTGACGTTTGATTACCCTCAGCAGCCGTTTGATGAAACGCTGTTCCCCGCCGACGAGAAAACGGCCATCGCCCAACTGCGCCAGTTCTGCAAGCAGGACGCGGGCTATTACGACGCGCGTCGGGATTTTCCCGCCATCGAGGGCACCAGCCGCCTGTCGGCCTGTCTGGCGCTGGGCGCGATCTCACCGCGCCAGTGTTTACATCGTCTGCTGGCGGAGCAGCCGCAGGCGCTGGAGGGCGGCGCAGGGTCCGTCTGGCTGAATGAACTTATCTGGCGCGAGTTCTACCGCCATCTGATGACCTTTCATCCTGGTTTGTGTAAGCATCGGCCCTTCATTGGCTGGACCGATAATGTAAAGTGGCAATCGAATGATAAGCAGCTGAAAGCCTGGCAAAGCGGGCAGACGGGCTATCCGATAGTCGATGCCGCCATGCGTCAGCTTAATGAGACGGGGTGGATGCACAACCGCCTGCGGATGATTACCGCCAGCTTTCTGGTGAAGGATCTGCTTATCGACTGGCGTATCGGAGAGCGCTATTTTATCTCTCAGCTGATCGATGGCGATCTCGCGGCGAATAACGGCGGCTGGCAGTGGGCGGCCTCTACCGGCACCGATGCCGCGCCTTATTTCCGGATTTTCAATCCGACCACGCAGGGACAAAAATTTGATGCGGACGGCGAGTTTATCCGCCGCTGGGTTCCTGAACTTAACGCTATACCTGCTAAAGCGATCCACGAACCGTGGGCATGGGCGGATAAACAGCGTGTAAAGCTGGATTACCCTCGTCCGATTGTCGACCATAAACAGGCGCGTGTCGCCACGCTGGCGGCGTACGAAGCTGCCCGCAAAGCAAAAGAGAGTGATGATGAAAAATAGCGAACTGGAAAGCCTGATTAACGAAAAACTGAACAGTACCTCTTTCAGCGATTACGGCCCGAACGGGCTCCAGGTCGAAGGTCGTGAGACGGTGCAAAAAATTATCACCGGCGTGACGGCAAGCCAGGCACTGCTGGACGAGGCTGTTCGTCAGGACGCCGACGCGGTGATTGTCCATCACGGTTACTTCTGGAAAAACGAATCGCCGATTATTCGCGGGATGAAGCGCAATCGCCTGAAAACGCTGCTGGCAAATGACATCAACCTGTACGGTTACCACCTGCCGCTGGATGCGCACCCGGATCTCGGCAACAACGTCCAGCTGGCGCAGCTACTGGGGATTACCGTGATGGGTGAAATTGAGCCTCTGGTGCCGTGGGGCGAGCTGGCGATGCCGGTTCCTGGACTGGAGCTGGCATCGTGGATTGAAGCGCGCCTGGGCCGTCGTCCGCTGTGGAGCGGTGATACCGGTCCGGATACGGTTAAGCGTGTCGCATGGTGTACCGGTGGCGGTCAGGGCTTTATCGACAGCGCCGCGCGTTTCGGCGTCGATGCTTTTATCACCGGCGAGGTTTCCGAGCAAACCATTCATTCGGCGCGTGAACAGGGGCTGCATTTTTACGCGGCTGGCCATCACGCCACCGAGCGCGGCGGCATTCGCGCCCTCAGCGAGTGGCTGACGGAAAATACCGATCTGGATGTGACCTTTATTGATATCCCTAACCCAGCCTGACGAGAGGTAGTTAAGTGCAGCGAGCGCGTTGTTATCTTCTGGGTGAAACCGCAGTGGTTCTGGAGCTTGAACCACCGGTGACGCTTGCCACGCAAAAGCGTATCTGGCGGCTGACCCAGCGTCTGGCCGACATGCCTGAAGTGGTTGAGACCATTCCGGGTATGAATAACATAACCGTCGTGCTGCGTAGCCCGCATACCCTGGCGCTGGATGCTATTGAACGTTTGCAACGCTGGTGGGAAGAGAGCGAGGCGCTGGAACCGGAGTCGCGCGCCATTCAGATCCCGGTTGTTTATGGCGGTACGGGTGGGCCGGATCTTGGCGTGGTGGCAGACCACTGCGGATTAACAGAAAAGCAGGTTGTTGAGCTGCACAGCTCGATTGACTACGTGGTCTGGTTCCTGGGGTTTCAGCCCGGATTCCCGTATCTGGGCGGATTATCTCCCCGGCTGCATACGCCACGCCGTGCCGAGCCGCGCGTGAGCGTGCCGGCGGGTACGGTGGCTATCGGCGGCGAGCAGACCGGCGTTTATCCGCTGACATCGCCTGGCGGCTGGCAGCTTATTGGGCATACCGCTACACCGTTATTTGAACCCGGGCTGGAGACGCCAATACTCCTGCGTCCCGGGGATACCCTTCGCTTTATCCCGCAGAAGGAGGGGGTATGTTAACGCTTATTCGCGCCGGGCTTTACACCTCCGTACAGGATGCCGGCCGCTTTGGTCTGCGTCAGTCGGGCGTGAGCTACTGCGGTGCGCTTGACCGTCCTTCGCTGGAGATTGCCAACCTGCTTGTGGGCAACCCAGGCAGCACGGCGGCGCTAGAAATTACGCTGGGTCAGTGTGTAATTGAGTTTGGTCAGGAAACCTGGTTTGCCTTAACCGGCGCAGGGTGTGAGGCGACGCTGGATGGCAAAGCGGTGTGGACCGGCTGGCGGCTGCGGGCGAAAGCCGGGCAGCGCCTGACGCTCAAACGTCCGCTGCACGGCGTGCGTAGCTATCTCGCGGTGGCTGGCGGCATTGACGTGCCGGAGGTGCTGGGCTCATCCAGTACCGATCAGAAGGCGGGCATCGGCGGGCATGAAGGGCGTTTGTTGCGCGACGGCGATCGGCTGGCAATCAAACCCTCCGCGCGCCATTTCTCGACCACGCAGGGCGTAAAACAGCTGCTGTGGGGAAACCAGATCCGCGCCTTACCGGGGCCGGAATATCATGAGTTTGACGAGGCGTCTAAAGAGTCCTTCTGGCGTGCGCCGTGGAAGATCAGCCCGCAGAGTAACCGCATGGGCTACCGCCTTCAGGGGCAGCCGCTGACCCGCACGACGGACCGGGAGCTGCTCTCCCACGGTTTATTGCCGGGGGTTATTCAGGTGCCGGGAAACGGTCAGCCCATCGTATTAATGAACGATGCGCAAACTACCGGCGGCTATCCGCGCATTGCCTGCATCATTGAAGCGGATCGCTACCATCTGGCGCAAATTCCCCTCGGCCAGCCGATTCACTTCGTGCAGTGTTCGCTGGAGGAGGCGCTTAAGGCGCGGCAGGATCAGCAGCGTTATCTGGAGCAGCTGGCGTGGAGGCTTGATGGTAAAGATTGATTTGAACGCCGATCTGGGGGAGGGCTGCAGCGCCGATGAGGCGCTGATGACGCTGGTCACCTCGGTCAACATCGCCTGCGGCTTTCACGCGGGCGATGCGCAAACCATGCTGGAGAGCGTACGTAATGCCATTAAAAACGGCGTCGCGATAGGCGCTCATCCGAGCTTCCCCGACCGGGAAAACTTTGGCCGCACGGCGATGGATCTGCCGCCTGAGACGGTCTACGCGCAGGTGCTCTACCAGATCGGCGCGCTGGAGGCGATGGTGCGCGCCCAGAACGGCGTGATGTGCCACGTGAAGCCGCACGGAATGCTCTACAACCAGGCAGCGAAAGATCCGGCGCTGGCAGAGGCGATTGCCCGCGCGGTGCGGGACTGTAATCCGCAGCTGATTCTGGTAGGCCTTGCGGGCAGCGAGCTGATTCGTGCCGGAGAACGGCTGGGCCTGACCACCCGCCAGGAAGTGTTTGCCGACCGCGGCTATCAGCCCGATGGTAGTCTTGTACCGCGTTCGCAGGCCGGGGCGCTGATTACCGATGAAGCTAAAGCGCTGGCGCAGACGCTTGAGATGGTGCGCGCCGGGCGGGTGACCGCCGTGGACGGAACATTGGCGAACGTGCAGGCCGATACGGTGTGTTTACACGGCGACGGCGAGCATGCGCTCCAGTTCGCGCGCCGCTTGCGGGCAGCGTTTTCTGAAGAGGGTATCCTCGTCAGCGCCGAATAATGACGATAAGGACACAAAAATGCCTGAAGGTCCGGAGATCCGCCGCGCGGCGGATAGCCTGGAGGCGGCGATAAAGGGCAAACCTCTGACGGATGTCTGGTTTGCTTTTCCTCAGCTAAAACCGTTTGAATCACAGCTGGTGGGGCAGACGGTGACCCATATTGAAACGCGCGGCAAGGCCTTGCTCACGCACTTTTCCCATAACCTGACGTTATATAGCCATAACCAGCTTTACGGCGTCTGGCGCGTGGTGGAGGCGGACGAGCAGCCGCAAACCACCCGCGTGCTGCGCGTCAGGCTGCAAACGGCGGATAAAGCGATCCTGCTCTACAGCGCGTCGGATATCGAAATGTTAACGCCGGAGCAGCTGCTGACGCACCCGTTTCTACAGCGGGTCGGGCCGGACGTGCTGGACATGCGCCTGACGGCGAGCGACGTGAAGGCCCGGCTGTTATCACCTAAATTCCGTAACCGACAGTTTTCCGGTCTGTTCCTCGACCAGGCCTTTCTGGCCGGGCTGGGTAACTACCTGCGGGTAGAGATCCTCTGGGAAGTCGGGCTGGCGGCGCAGCATAAAGCGTCTCAGCTGAATGATGAACAGCTGGAGGCGCTATCCCACGCGCTGCTGGATATTCCGCGGCTGTCGTACAACACGCGCGGCGTGGTGGATGAGAACACGCATCACGGGGCGCTGTTCCGGTTCAAGGTGTTTCATCGGGCGGGGAAGAAGTGCGAGCGGTGCGGCGGGATTATCGACAGGATTATGCTCTCTTCCAGACCTTTTTACTGGTGCCCGCACTGCCAGCAATAAAAGTAAAACGGTAACCCATGGGTTACCGTTTTTAAGGTTTTCTCCCTCTCCCTGTGGGAGAGGGGCGGGGTGAGGGCATCAGGCCGCACCCATCCTGTTAGCGCTTAATATCAGACTTAAAATCACGCTGCTCGTAGCCGGTATACAGCTGACGAGGACGGGCGATTTTCATGCCTTCGCTGTGCATTTCGTTCCAGTGCGCAATCCAGCCTACGGTACGGGCCATAGCGAAGATCACGGTGAACATGGAAGACGGAATGCCCATCGCTTTCAGAATAATGCCAGAGTAGAAATCGACGTTCGGGTAGAGTTTCTTCTCGATGAAGTACGGGTCGTTCAGCGCGATGTGTTCCAGCTCCATCGCCACTTCCAGCAGATCATCTTTGGTACCCAGCTCTTTCAGCACTTCGTGGCAGGTCTCACGCATGACGGTAGCGCGCGGGTCGTAGTTTTTGTAAACACGGTGACCGAAGCCCATCAGGCGGAAGGAGTCATTCTTGTCTTTCGCGCGACGCACGAACTCAGGAATGTGCTCAACGGTGCTGATCTCTTCCAGCATCTTCAGTGCCGCTTCGTTCGCGCCGCCGTGCGCCGGTCCCCACAGGGAGGCGATGCCCGCAGCGATACAGGCGAACGGGTTCGCGCCTGAAGAGCCCGCGGTACGGACGGTAGAGGTAGAGGCGTTCTGTTCGTGGTCAGCGTGCAGGATCAGAATACGGTCCATCGCGCGTTCCAGCACCGGGTTCACTTCGTACTCTTCGCACGGCGTGGAGAACATCATGCGCAGGAAGTTACCCGCGTAGGAGAGGTCGTTGCGCGGATACACAAACGGCTGGCCGATAGAGTATTTGTAGCACATCGCCGCCATGGTAGGCATTTTGGACAGCAGGCGGAACGCCGCGATATCACGGTGGCGCGGATTATTCACGTCAAGGGAGTCGTGGTAGAACGCCGCCAGCGCACCGGTAATCCCGCACATCACCGCCATCGGGTGAGAGTCACGACGGAACGCATGGAACAGACGGGTAATCTGCTCATGGATCATGGTGTGACGGGTCACGGTGGTTTTGAATTCATCGTACTGCGCCTGCGTCGGTTTTTCGCCGTTCAGCAGGATGTAGCACACTTCCAGATAGTTGGATTCGGTGGCTAACTGATCGATGGGGAAGCCGCGATGGAGCAGGATACCTTCGTCACCGTCAATGTAGGTGATTTTGGATTCGCAAGATGCGGTAGAGGTAAATCCAGGGTCAAAGGTGAATACACCTTTAGAACCCAGCGTACGGATATCAATAACATCCTGACCGAGCGTGCCTTTTAGCACATCCAGTTCAATAGCAGTGTCACCATTTAGGGTGAGCGTTGCCTTTGTATCAGCCATTTACGGTCTCCTTAGCGCCTTATGCTTAAGACTGCGCTTTACCGGATTTGCTTTCAGCTGTTAATCACCGTTACCAGATTGTTATTTGGCTTACCGCTCAGCTCACGAGGACAAACCAGGGTACAGAGCTATGGCGCCTTGCAGGTAAACGAATGAAATATCAGTGAAACAACAGCAAATCAGCGTTTTTGCAGTCCGAATTATTCAAACCTGTATATCACTAATAACTGTCCTGATAACTTCGGTCAATACCATCACACTGTTACATAACTATTTGTCAGGTGAAAGAGAGACCTCATAACTTTTGCGCATTATATGCCTTTTCTGATGACGTTTGTAACAATATTGTTTAACATTTGTCAAATCAGATGATTAAAAATTAAAAAGATGTTGTTATCGTGACCCTGATCACTGTTCCAGAGAAAACCCGACAAACTGTATGTAGGTTAATTGTAATGATTTTGTGAACGGCCTATACTGCCGCCAGGTCTCCGGAACACCCTGCAATCCCGAGCCACCCAGCGTTGTAACGTGTCGTTTAAGCATCTGGAAGCAGTGTTTTGCATGACGCGCAGTTATAGAAAAGGAACGCTGCTTGACCCGCATCGCAGTCCGGAGGAAGGAAACAATAAGAACAGCATGTGGGCGTTATTCATGATAAGAAATGTGAAAAAACAAAGACCTGTCAATCTGGATCTCAAAACGATCCGGTTCCCTGTAACAGCAATAGCGTCCATTCTGCACCGTGTTTCTGGTGTGATTACGTTTGTGGCGGTCGGTATTTTACTGTGGTTACTGGGCACCAGCCTCTCTTCCCCTGAAGGATTCCTCCAGGCCTCTGCCATCATGAACAGCTTCTTCGTGAAATTCATCATGTGGGGCATTCTGACCGCGCTGGCGTACCACGTCGTCGTGGGTGTTCGCCATATGCTGATGGACTTTGGCTACCTGGAAGAGACTTTCGAAGCCGGGAAACGCTCCGCTAACATTTCATTTGTGATTACAGTCGTGCTCTCACTTCTCGCAGGAGTTCTCGTATGGTAAGCAACGCCTCCGCATTAGGACGCAACGGCGTACATGACTTCATTCTGGTCCGTGCTACCGCCATCGTTCTCACTCTTTACATCATCTATATGATCGGTTTCTTCGCGACCAGCGGCACGCTGACGTGGGAAATCTGGAGTGGGTTCTTCGGATCCGCCTTCACCAAAGTGTTCACCCTGCTGGCTCTGTTCTCCATCCTTATTCATGCGTGGATTGGCATGTGGCAGGTGTTGACCGATTACGTTAAACCGCTGGCGATTCGCCTCCCACTGCAGCTGGCCATTGTTGTTGCACTGGTGGTTTACGTTATTTATGGATTCGTTGTGGTGTGGGGTGTGTAATGAAACTGCCAGTCAGAGAATTTGATGCTGTTGTAATTGGTGCCGGTGGCGCAGGTATGCGTGCCGCACTGCAAATTTCCCAGAGCGGCCAGACCTGTGCGCTGCTCTCTAAAGTTTTCCCGACCCGTTCCCACACTGTGTCTGCGCAGGGCGGTATCACCGTTGCGCTGGGTAACTCCCATGAAGATAACTGGGAATGGCACATGTACGACACGGTAAAAGGTTCCGACTACATCGGCGACCAGGATGCCATCGAATATATGTGTAAAACCGGCCCGGAAGCGATTCTGGAGCTGGACCACATGGGTCTGCCGTTCTCCCGTCTGGAAAATGGCACTATCTATCAGCGTCCGTTTGGCGGCCAGTCGAAAAACTTCGGCGGCGAGCAGGCGGCACGCACCGCGGCGGCGGCTGACCGTACCGGTCACGCGCTGCTGCACACCCTGTACCAGCAGAACCTGAAAAACCACACCACCATCTTCTCCGAGTGGTACGCGCTGGATCTGGTGAAAAACGCCGATGGCGCAGTCGTCGGCTGTACCGCGCTGTGTATCGAAACAGGTGAAGTGGTTTACTTCAAAGCTCGCGCTACCGTGCTGGCTACCGGCGGCGCAGGCCGTATCTATCAGTCCACCACCAACGCCCACATCAACACCGGTGACGGTGTCGGTATGGCTATCCGCGCTGGCGTGCCGGTGCAGGATATGGAGATGTGGCAGTTCCACCCAACCGGTATCGCCGGCGCGGGCGTTCTGGTAACAGAAGGCTGCCGAGGTGAAGGTGGCTACCTGCTGAACAAACACGGCGAGCGCTTCATGGAGCGTTATGCCCCGAATGCGAAAGACCTGGCGGGTCGTGACGTGGTGGCGCGTTCCATCATGATCGAAATCCGTGAAGGCCGCGGCTGTGACGGCCCATGGGGTCCACACGCGAAGCTGAAGCTCGACCACCTGGGTAAAGACGTTCTGGAGTCCCGTCTGCCGGGCATCCTGGAACTGTCCCGCACCTTCGCACACGTCGACCCGGTGAAAGAGCCGATTCCGGTTATCCCAACCTGCCACTACATGATGGGCGGTATTCCGACCAAAGTGACCGGTCAGGCGCTGACCGTGAACGAGCAGGGCGAAGACGTGGTTATTCCTGGCCTGTTCGCGGTAGGCGAAATTGCCTGCGTATCCGTACACGGTGCAAACCGTCTGGGCGGCAACTCCCTGCTGGACCTGGTGGTGTTTGGTCGTGCAGTGGGTCTGCATCTGCAGGAATCCATTGCCGAGCAGGGCGCGCTGCGTGACGCGACCGACGACGAAATTGATGCCTCACTTGAGCGCCTCAACCGCTGGAACGGTAACCGCAACGGCGAAGATCCGGTGGAAATCCGTAAAGCGCTGCAGGAATGTATGCAGCACAACTTCTCGGTATTCCGCGAAGGCGACGCGATGGCCAAAGGTCTTGAGCAGCTGAAAGCGATCCGCGAGCGTCTGAAAAATGCCCGTCTGGACGACACTTCCAGCGAGTTCAACACCCAGCGCGTTGAGTGCCTGGAGCTGGATAACCTGATGGAAACCGCGTTCGCGACGGCGATGTCGGCAAACTTCCGTACCGAAAGCCGTGGCGCGCATAGCCGCTTCGACTTCCCGGATCGTGATGACGAAAACTGGCTGTGCCATTCCCTGTATCTGCCAGAGTCGGAATCCATGACGCGTCGTAGCGTCAATATGGAACCGAAACTGCGTCCGGCGTTCCCGCCGAAGATTCGTACTTACTAATGCGGAGACAGGATAATGAAACTCGAATTCTCAGTTTATCGTTATAACCCGGATGTTGATGACGCTCCGCGTATGCAGGACTACACCCTGGAAGCGGAAGAAGGTCGCGACATGATGCTGCTGGATGCCTTAATCCAGCTGAAAGAAAAAGATCCTACGCTGTCGTTCCGCCGCTCCTGTCGTGAAGGGGTTTGTGGCTCTGACGGTGTGAACATGAACGGCAAAAATGGCCTGGCCTGCATCACGCCAATTTCAGCGCTGCAGCGTCCTGGTCAGAAAATTGTTATCCGTCCTCTGCCAGGCCTGCCGGTCGTGCGTGATTTGGTGGTAGACATGGGGCAATTCTATGCACAATATGAGAAGATTAAGCCTTACTTATTGAATAATGGGCAAAATCCACCCGCTCGCGAGCACTTACAGTCTCCTGAGCAGCGTGAAAAACTCGATGGGTTGTACGAGTGTATTCTCTGCGCATGCTGTTCAACGTCCTGCCCGTCGTTCTGGTGGAACCCGGACAAGTTTATCGGCCCGGCCGGTCTGCTGGCTGCCTATCGCTTCCTGATCGATAGCCGCGACACCGAAACCGACAGCCGTCTGGAAGGACTGAGTGACGCTTTCAGCGTATTCCGCTGCCATAGCATCATGAACTGCGTCAGTGTGTGTCCGAAGGGGCTGAACCCGACGCGCGCCATCGGCCATATTAAGTCGATGCTGCTGCAGCGCAGTGCGTAAGTAGTGAGAGGGGAGCGCTGTTCCCCTCACCCTAACCCTCTCCCTAAGGGAGAGGGAACAGAGTGCAGAAACCTTTAAAAACTGCCCTGAAGTCTAGACAGTTTCTAAAGGTTCCTTCGCGGGCCACAAAGAGCTCGCAGGTGAACCCCGGCACGTACACGTGGTGTGCGTGGTAGTTTCTACGGCGAAAGTAAGCATAAAAATGCTTAAGGGATCACGATGCAGAACGGCGCAATGAAAGCCTGGCTGGACTCTTCTTTCCTTTCTGGTGCGAACCAGAGCTGGATTGAACAGCTCTATGAAGACTTCTTAACCGATCCTGACTCAGTGGACGCAAACTGGCGTTCCATGTTCCAGCAGTTGCCTGGCACAGGGGTCAAACCGGATCAATTCCATTCCAAAACACGTGATTATTTCCGTCGTCTGGCGAAGGATGCCTCACGTTACTCTTCTGCGATTTCCGACCCTGACACCAATGCGAAGCAGGTTAAAGTCCTGCAGCTTATCAACGCTTATCGCTTCCGCGGTCACCAGCATGCGAATCTCGATCCGCTGGGACTGTGGAAACAAGACCGTGTGGCCGATCTCGATCCGGCATATCACGATCTGACCGAGGCCGATTTCCAGGAAAGCTTTAACGTAGGTTCCTTTGCCATCGGCAAAGACACGATGAAGCTGGGCGATCTGATTGACGCGCTCAAGCAAACCTACTGCGGCTCCATCGGCGCGGAATACATGCACATTACCTCTACCGAAGAGAAACGCTGGATCCAGCAGCGCATCGAATCCGTAGCGGGCCACGCGACCTTCTCGGCTGACGAGAAAAAACGCTTCCTGAACGAACTGACCGCAGCGGAAGGGCTTGAGCGCTATCTGGGCGCGAAATTCCCGGGCGCAAAACGCTTCTCGCTGGAAGGCGGCGACGCGCTGGTGCCGATGCTGAAAGAGCTGATTCGTCACGCAGGCAAGAGCGGCACCCGAGAAGTGGTACTGGGCATGGCGCACCGTGGTCGTCTGAACGTGCTGGTCAACGTGCTGGGTAAAAAACCTCAGGACCTGTTCGACGAATTCGCGGGCAAACATAAAGAACACCTCGGCACCGGTGACGTGAAGTACCACATGGGTTTCTCGTCGGATATCGAAACCGAAGGCGGTCTGGTTCACCTGGCGCTGGCGTTTAACCCGTCACACCTGGAAATCGTTAGCCCGGTGGTTATCGGTTCCGTGCGTGCGCGTCTGGATCGTCTGGACGAGCCGAGCAGCAATAAAGTTCTGCCAATTACCATCCACGGCGATGCGGCGGTAACAGGGCAGGGCGTGGTTCAGGAAACCCTGAACATGTCGAAAGCGCGTGGTTACGAAGTGGGCGGTACCGTTCGCATCGTGATCAACAACCAGGTGGGCTTTACCACCTCTAACCCGCTTGACGCGCGTTCTACCCCGTACTGCACCGACATCGGTAAGATGGTGCAGGCGCCAATCTTCCACGTTAACGCGGATGACCCGGAAGCCGTTGCTTTCGTTACCCGTCTGGCGCTGGATTTCCGTAATACCTTTAAACGCGATGTGTTCATTGACCTCTTCTGCTACCGCCGTCACGGCCACAACGAAGCGGACGAGCCAAGTGCAACCCAGCCGTTGATGTACCAGAAAATCAAAAAACACCCGACCCCGCGCAAAATCTATGCTGACAAGCTGGAGAGCGACAAAGTGACGACGCTGGAAGATGCGACCGAAATGGTCAACCTCTACCGCGACGCGCTGGATGCGGGTGAATGCGTGGTCAAAGAGCTGCGCCCGATGAACATGCACTCTTTTACCTGGTCGCCGTACCTCAACCACGAGTGGGATGAGAGCTACCCGAACAAGGTCGAGATGAAGCGCCTGCAGGAGCTGGCTAAACGCATCAGCACCGTACCGGACGCTATCGAGATGCAGTCTCGCGTGCAGAAAATCTACGCTGACCGTCAGTCCATGGCGGCAGGCGAGAAGCTGTTCGACTGGGGCGGCGCGGAAACGCTGGCTTACGCAACGCTGGTTGACGAAGGCATTCCTGTTCGTCTGTCCGGTGAAGATGCGGGTCGTGGGACCTTCTTCCACCGTCACGCGGTTGTTCACAACCAGTCCAACGGTTCAACCTATACCCCGCTGCAGCACGTGCACAACGGTCAGGGCCAGTTCAAGGTCTGGGACTCCGTGCTGTCTGAAGAAGCGGTTCTGGCCTTCGAATACGGTTACGCCACCGCTGAACCGCGCACCCTGACCATCTGGGAAGCGCAGTTCGGTGACTTCGCCAACGGTGCGCAGGTGGTGATCGACCAGTTCATCTCCTCCGGCGAGCAGAAGTGGGGCCGCATGTGTGGCCTGGTGATGCTGCTGCCGCACGGTTATGAAGGTCAGGGGCCGGAGCACTCCTCCGCGCGTCTGGAACGTTATCTGCAGCTTTGCGCCGAGCAGAACATGCAGGTGTGCGTACCGTCCACCCCGGCTCAGGTCTACCACATGCTGCGTCGCCAGGCGCTGCGCGGTATGCGCCGTCCGCTGGTGGTGATGTCGCCGAAATCCCTGCTGCGTCACCCGCTGGCGGTGTCGAGCCTGGAAGAACTGGCGAACGGAACCTTCCTGCCAGCCATCGGTGAAATTGACGAGCTGGATCCGCAGGGCGTGAAGCGCGTGGTGATGTGTTCTGGTAAGGTTTATTACGACCTGCTGGAACAGCGCCGCAAGAACGATCAGAAAGATGTCGCCATCGTGCGTATCGAACAGCTTTATCCGTTCCCGCATCAGGCGATGCAGGAAGTGCTGAAACAATATGCTCACGTACATGATTTTGTCTGGTGCCAGGAAGAGCCGCTTAACCAGGGCGCATGGTACTGCAGCCAGCATCATTTCCGTGAAGTGATTCCATTTGGGTCAGCCCTGCGCTATGCAGGTCGCCCGGCCTCCGCCTCTCCGGCGGTAGGGTATATGTCCGTTCACCAGAAGCAGCAACAAGATCTGGTCAATGACGCGCTGAACGTCGATTAATTAAAGGATACAAAATGAGTAGCGTAGATATTCTTGTTCCCGACCTGCCTGAATCCGTAGCAGATGCGACCGTCGCTACCTGGCACAAAAAACCAGGCGATGCCGTTAAGCGCGATGAAGTGCTGGTAGAAATCGAAACTGACAAAGTGGTACTGGAAGTACCGGCTTCGGCGGATGGCGTTCTGGACGCGGTGCTGGAAGATGAAGGTACCACCGTAACCTCTCGTCAGATCCTGGGTCGCCTGCGTGAAGGCAACAGCGCGGGCAAAGAGTCCAGCGCGAAATCTGAAGAGAAAGCCTCTACCCCGGCTCAGCGCCAGCAGGCTTCTCTGGAAGAACAGTCTAACGACGCCCTCAGCCCGGCGATCCGTCGCCTGCTGGCTGAGCACAGCCTTGACCCGGCAGCCATCAAAGGCACCGGTGTGGGCGGTCGTCTGACCCGCGAAGACATCGATAAGCACCTGGCGAAAGCGCCTGCTCAGGCAGAAGCGAAAGCCCCTGCGGCAGCACCGGCAGCACAGCCTGCACTGGGCGCCCGCAGCGAAAAACGCGTGCCGATGACTCGCCTGCGCAAGCGCGTGGCCGAACGTCTGCTGGAAGCGAAAAACTCCACCGCGATGCTGACCACCTTCAACGAAGTGAACATGAAGCCAATCATGGACCTGCGCAAGCAGTACGGTGACGCGTTTGAAAAACGTCACGGTATCCGTCTGGGCTTTATGTCCTTCTACGTGAAAGCGGTAGTTGAAGCGCTGAAACGCTACCCGGAAGTGAACGCGTCTATTGATGGCGATGACGTGGTTTACCACAACTATTTCGACGTCAGCATGGCGGTTTCTACCCCACGTGGCCTGGTAACGCCGGTTCTGCGTGATGTGGATACCCTGGGTATGGCTGACATCGAGAAAAACATTAAAGAGCTGGCTGTAAAAGGCCGCGACGGCAAGCTGACCGTAGACGACCTGACCGGCGGTAACTTCACCATTACCAACGGCGGCGTATTCGGCTCGCTGATGTCTACCCCGATCATTAACCCGCCGCAGAGCGCGATCCTGGGTATGCATGCCATTAAAGATCGCCCTATGGCGGTAGACGGTAAAGTTGAGATCCTGCCAATGATGTACCTGGCGCTCTCTTACGATCACCGCCTGATCGACGGCCGCGAATCCGTGGGCTTCCTGGTCGCGATTAAAGAGCTGCTGGAAGATCCAACCCGTCTGCTGCTGGACGTCTAGTTTTGCAGTCTTGCCCGGCGGCGTATGGCTGCCGGGCCAATAAAAGCACGACCTAACGATTACCTGAAGGATGGATAGAACACATGAACTTACATGAATATCAGGCCAAACAGCTGTTTGCCCGGTATGGCTTACCGGCTCCGGTGGGTTATGCCTGTACTACCCCGCGTGAAGCAGAAGAAGCCGCATCTAAAATCGGTTCCGGCCCTTGGGTAGTTAAGTGTCAGGTTCACGCTGGTGGCCGTGGTAAAGCGGGCGGTGTGAAGGTTGTTAAGAGCAAAGAAGAGATTCGTGCGTTTGCTGAACATTGGCTCGGCAAGCGTCTGGTAACGTACCAGACAGATGCGAACGGCCAGCCGGTTAACCAGATCCTGGTTGAAGCGGCGACCGACATCGCGAAAGAACTGTACCTGGGCGCGGTTGTTGACCGTAGCTCCCGTCGCGTGGTGTTCATGGCGTCTACCGAAGGCGGCGTGGAAATCGAAAAAGTGGCGGAAGAGACCCCGCACCTGATCCACAAAGTGGCAATCGATCCGCTGGCGGGCCCGATGCCTTACCAGGGGCGCGAGCTGGCGTTCAAACTGGGACTGGAAGGCAAGCTGGTTCAGCAGTTCACCAAGATCTTCATGGGTCTGGCGAACATCTTCCTTGAGCGCGACCTGGCGCTGATCGAGATCAACCCGCTGGTGATCACCACCCAGGGCGACCTGATCTGCCTCGACGGCAAGCTGGGCGCTGACGGCAACGCGCTGTTCCGCCAGTCCGATCTGCGCGAAATGCGCGACCAGTCTCAGGAAGACCCGCGCGAAGCGCAGGCTGCACAGTGGGAGCTGAACTACGTAGCGCTGGACGGCAACATCGGCTGTATGGTTAACGGTGCGGGCCTGGCAATGGGCACCATGGACATCGTTAAGCTGCACGGCGGTGAGCCAGCAAACTTCCTCGACGTAGGCGGTGGCGCAACCAAAGAGCGCGTAACCGAAGCGTTCAAAATCATCCTCTCTGACGACAACGTGAAGGCCGTTCTGGTTAACATCTTCGGCGGCATCGTCCGTTGCGATCTGATCGCCGACGGTATCATCGGTGCGGTAGAAGAAGTGGGTGTTAACGTTCCGGTTGTTGTACGTCTGGAAGGTAACAACGCTGAACTCGGCGCGAAAAAACTGGCTGACAGCGGCCTGAATATTATTGCAGCGAAAAGTCTGACGGATGCAGCTCAGCAGGTTGTTGCCGCAGTGGAGGGGAAATAATGTCAGTTTTAATTAATAAAGATACCAAGGTTATCTGCCAGGGCTTCACCGGTAGCCAGGGGACTTTCCACTCCGAACAGGCGATTGCCTACGGCACGCAGATGGTTGGCGGCGTAACGCCAGGTAAAGGCGGCACCACGCACCTGGGCCTGCCGGTGTTCAACACCGTGCGTGAAGCCGTAGAAGCGACGGGCGCAACCGCGACCGTGATCTACGTTCCGGCTCCGTTCTGCAAAGACTCCATTCTGGAAGCGATCGATGCAGGCATCAAGCTGATCATCACCATCACTGAAGGCATCCCGACCCTGGATATGCTGACCGTGAAGGTGAAGCTGGATGAAGCAGGCGTGCGCATGATCGGCCCGAACTGCCCAGGCGTTATCACCCCGGGCGAATGCAAAATCGGCATCATGCCGGGCCACATTCACAAGCCGGGCAAAGTGGGCATCGTGTCCCGTTCCGGTACCCTGACCTATGAAGCCGTTAAGCAGACCACCGACTACGGCTTCGGCCAGTCCACCTGTGTGGGCATCGGCGGTGACCCGATCCCGGGCTCTAACTTCATCGACATCCTGAAGCTGTTCCAGGAAGATCCACAGACCGAAGCGATCGTGATGATCGGTGAGATCGGTGGTAGCGCGGAAGAAGAAGCGGCTGCTTACATCAAAGAACACGTGACCAAGCCAGTTGTCGGTTACATCGCGGGTGTGACTGCGCCGAAAGGCAAGCGTATGGGTCACGCAGGCGCGATCATCGCCGGTGGTAAAGGTACGGCTGATGAGAAATTCGCAGCGCTGGAAGCCGCAGGCGTGAAAACCGTTCGCAGCCTGGCGGATATCGGCGAAGCACTGAAATCCATCATTAAGTAAGTCCTCTCTGCTCCCCGAAAGGGGGGCGTTGAAGTATAAAAATGTCCGTTTCGACATGGTTGGCCGCTGTAAAGCGGCCTTTTTTATTGCCTGCGTTTGGCAACGAGAGTGAACTTGTAATCGTCGGTATTAAACACGTTGCGGCTGTATTCAAATACCCGTCCGTCCTTCAGAAACCCGCGGGAGACTTTTTCCAGGATCGGCTTCGCCGGATCGAGCGACAGCGCGGCAATCGCCTCTTCTGACGGCATGATCGGCACCAGCTCCTGCTCGCTGCGATCGATAACCAGCTTTTTGATCTGCTCAACGTAGTGGTATTTCGAATTCTCCATCACTTCCCAGGTGAGGTCGGGGAACATCGCCAGCGGCATCCACGTTTCTTCCAGATTCACCGGTTTCTGTTTTATAAAGCGGACTCGTTTGACGTGCCAGACTTTATCGTCCGGGTTGATCGCCAGCCTTGCTGCGAGCCGCTCATCGGCTTTGACCACTTCGAAGACGCTGACGTCGCTGTGCGTATCCACGTTCCGGTCCGCCAGCTTTTCGTAAAAGCCGGTGAGCTGGTAAATGTCGTAGTTAACGCGCTCTTCTTTTACGTAGGTGCCGCTGCCCTGAATGCTCTCGACGATCTGCTCTTCCGTAAGCAGCTTCAGCGCCTGTCTCACCGTTACACGGCTAACGTTGAACGCCTCCTGAAGGCTGGATTCCGTCGGTAGCGCATCGCCGGTTTTTAACTCACCCGCATTGATTTTCTCGCGAAGCGCATCGGCTATCTGCCGGTACATCGGTTTGTTACCCATAGAATCTGCCTTTCTAATACCTTTTCACGGAATTATGCCTTCAGCGTAAAATTTGTAAATAATACAATTTAAATACAAATTTGCGTTGTTAGTGAAAGTGATCACATAAATGTATTGTATTGCCTGCCACAATTGCCGCCAGACAATAACAACTTACGTGTGAGGATCTTATGAACCTGACGACTCTGACCCACTCCAGCGCTGTCTGCGTGCAGGCTCACTATGCCAGCCGTGATGAGGCAATTCGCCAGCTTACGATGCGGCTGGTGGCGCTGGGCAAAATTACCGATGGCGATGCGTTTCTGGCGGAGGTCTACCGTCGCGAATCGCAGGGGCCAACCGCACTGGGAGAAGGGCTGGCTGTCCCACACGGTAAATCGAGCGCGGTGAACGAAGCGGCTTTTGCGGTTGCTACGCTGAGCGAACCGCTGGAGTGGGAGGGGGTGGACGGCCCTGAAAACGTTGAGCTCATCGTCCTGCTTGCCATACCGCCAGCTGAAGCGGGATCCACGCATATTCAGGTGCTGACGGCGCTGACGTCTCGCCTGGCAGATGATGCGCTCCGGGAGCGCGTTATGGCTGCAGAGACGGCGGAGGATCTGCTTGATGCGCTGAACGGTGTCTCGCAGGAAGACGAGGTTGCCACACTGGTGAATGCACCAACCGTCATCTGCGTCACCGCCTGTCCGGCCGGGATTGCCCATACCTATATGGCAGCAGAGTACCTGGAAAAAGCGGGACGTAAGCTGGGCGTCAACGTGGTGGTCGAAAAGCAGGGAGCAAACGGCATTGAAGGGCGCATCACCGCGCAGCAGTTGCAGGAGGCTAAAGCGTGCATCTTTGCGGCGGAAGTGGCGATCAAAGAGAACGAGCGTTTTCAGGGGATCCCCGCCATCTCCGTACCCGTCGCGGAGCCCCTGCGCCATGCTGAAACGCTCATTGAGCGCGCGCTGGCGCTACGGCCTTCTACCGATGCGCGTCATGCGCATGGCGATACGGAAATGAAAAAGAGCGTTAAAACAGAGCTCAAGCAGGCGCTCCTTAGCGGTATCTCCTTTGCGGTGCCGCTGATCGTCGCTGGCGGAACGGTGCTTGCCGTGTCGGTACTGCTGGCACAAATCCTCGGCCTGCAGCACCTGTTCGACCAGGAAAACTCATGGCTGTGGATGTACCGCAAGCTTGGCGGCGGCATGCTCGGCATTCTGATGGTCCCCGTTCTGGCGGCCTATACCGCTTACTCGCTGGCGGATAAACCCGCGCTGACCCCGGGCTTTGCGGCCGGTCTTGCGGCCAACATGATAGGCTCCGGTTTTCTCGGCGCTATCGTCGGCGGGCTGATCGCGGGTTACCTGATGCGCTGGGTGAAAAATCACATTCGCCTGAGTAGCCGCTTCAACGGCTTTTTAACCTTTTATCTCTATCCGGTTATTGGCGTACTGGGTGCGGGCAGCCTGATGCTGTTCGTGGTCGGTGAGCCGGTGGCCTGGCTTAATACTACGCTAACCGCCTGGCTTAACGGTTTGTCCGGAGCGAATGCGCTGCTTCTGGGGGCGATCCTCGGGTTTATGTGCTCATTCGATTTGGGTGGCCCGGTCAACAAAGCCTCTTACGCGTTCTGTCTGGGAGCGATGGCTAACGGGGTATACGGCCCTTATGCCATCTTTGCCTCCGTCAAAATGGTGTCGGCCTTCACCGTCACGGCGTCAACGTTGCTGGCACCGAAACTGTTCAAACCGTTTGAAATTGAAACCGGGAAATCCACGTGGCTGCTCGGCCTTGCGGGCATCACCGAAGGGGCGATTCCGATGGCGATTGAAGATCCGCTTCGCGTCATTGGTTCATTTGTGCTCGGCTCCATGGTAACAGGCGCGATTGTCGGCGCGATGGGGATCGGGTTGTCCACGCCGGGGGCCGGTATTTTCTCTCTCTTTTTACTTCACGATGCCGGGTTGAGCAGTGTGGTTGCGGCGGCGGGCTGGTTTGGCGCGGCGCTGGTGGGTACCGCTATCTCCACCTTTGTTCTGCTGCTCTGGCGACGCCAGGCGGTGAAAAAGGGCAACTACGTCACTGAAGACGCCATACCGTAACAACGCTCAAACAGGAAACGAAGATGAAAGCTGTATCTCGCGTTCATATCACGCCGCATATGCACTGGGACCGTGAGTGGTACTTCACCACCGAAGAGTCGCGTATTCTTCTGGTCAATAATATGGAAGAGATCCTGACCCGTCTGGAGCAGGATGACGAGTATAAATATTATGTCCTCGATGGACAGACGGCGGTGCTGGAGGATTATTTTGCCGTCGTGCCTGAAAACCGCTCGCGGGTGAAAGCGCTTGTGGAGCGCGGAAAGCTGATTATCGGCCCCTGGTATACCCAGACCGATACCACGATTGTCAGCGGCGAGTCGATTGTCCGCAACCTGATGTACGGCATGCGCGACTGCATGGCGTTCGGCGAGCCGATGAAGATCGGCTATCTGCCGGATTCGTTTGGTATGTCCGGCCAGCTTCCGCATATCTATAACGGGTTTGGCATTACCCGCACGATGTTCTGGCGCGGCTGTTCTGAACGACACGGGACCGACAAAACCGAGTTTCTCTGGCAGAGCCAGGACGGCAGTGAGGTAACGGCGCAGGTGCTGCCGCTGGGCTACGCGATTGGTAAGTACTTACCGGAGGACGAAGCAGGGCTGCGAAAACGGCTCGACAGCTACTTCGAGGTCCTGGAAAACGCCTCCGTCACCAAAGAGATTTTGCTGCCCAACGGCCACGACCAGATGCCGCTGCAGCAGAATATTTTCGCGGTGATGGATAAGCTTCGAGAAATCTATCCCCAGCGTCAATTCGTGATGAGTCGGTTCGAAGAGGTGTTTGATTATATCGACGCGCATCGCGATGAGCTGGCGACGCTAAAAGGGGAGTTTATCGACGGGAAATACATGCGCGTCCACCGGACCATCGGCTCCACGCGCATGGATATCAAAATCGCCCACGCGCGTATTGAGAACAAAATTGTCAATATCCTCGAGCCGTTGGCAGCGCTTGCCTGGACGCTGGGCTTCGACTACCACCACGGCCTGCTGGAGAAGATGTGGAAAGAGATCCTCAAAAACCACGCTCACGACAGCATCGGCTGCTGCTGCAGCGATAAGGTGCACCGTGAGATTGTCTCCCGCTTTGAGCTGGCGGAGGACATGGCTGACAACCTGGTGCGTTTCTATATGCGCAAGATTGTCGACAACATGCCGCAAAGCGACGCCGATAAGCTGGTGATGTTCAACCTGATGCCCTGGCCGCGCGAAGAGGTGATGAACACCACGATTCGGCTGCGGGCCAGCCAGTTCAGACTGCGGGATGAAAAAGGCAACGAGATCCCCTATTTCATTCGCAGCGCGCGCGAACTCGACCCCGGCCTTATTGACCGGCAGATTGTCCATTACGGCAATTACGAGCCGTTTATGGAGTTTGATATTCAGCTCAGCCAGATACTGCCGTCGATGGGCTACCGTACGCTGTATATCGAACCGAACGTGGCCGGGAAGGTGCTCCCGGCGGTGAGAAATACCGAATCCTTACTTGAAAATGCCTTCTGGCAGATTGATTTAAACGATGACGGCACGCTGCGCCTGTGCGACAAAGAAACCGGGCTTATTTATGACCGCGTACTGGAAATCGAAGAGAGTTCGGACGATGGCGATGAGTACGACTACTCGCCTTCCCGTGAAGAGTGGAGGCTCACTTCAGCGCAGGGGGAACATGAGGTTGAGGTCACGCACGAAGGCTGGCAGAGCAGGGCGGCGATCCGCCATCGGATCGCCGTGCCGGCAAATCTGGCCGAACGCGCGGCGCGCCAGCGAAACGGCACGCTCAACGTGGAGTTTGACGTCACGCTTAGCCATAGCAGCAGGCGCATTGATGTGGCCGTGCGTCTGGATAACCAGGCTAACGACCACCGCGTGCGTGTGCTGATCCCTACGCCGTTTATGACAGAGGAAGTGTTAGCGGATACGCAGTTTGGCTCGCTCACCCGCCCGGTGCAGGATGCGGCGATGGCAACCTGGCAGGAGGAGGGCTGGAAAGAAGCGCCGGTTCCCGTATGGAATTTACTCAACTATGCCGTCCTGCAGGAAAAGCGCAACGGGCTGGCGCTCTTCACCGAGGGACTGCGCGAGTTTGAAGTGGTGGGCGATGGCAAAAAAGCATTCGCCTTAACCTTGCTGCGCGGCGTGGGGTTGCTCGGGAAAGAAGATTTGCTGTTGCGTCCAGGCAGACCTTCGGGGATCAAAATGCCTGTGCCTGACTCTCAGGTGTGCGGGCCGTTAGCCTGTCGCTTTAGCCTTTTCAGCTTCAGCGGTACGCCGGAAAACGCGGGCGTTGCCCAGCAGGCTAAATCGTGGTTAACGCCGGTGCAGTGCTATAACAAAATTCCCTGGGATGCGATGAAACTGAATCGCGCGTCGTTTACCGCGCCGGAAAGTTACAGCCTGTTAGCGCTTTCGCCAACGGGATGCGTGCTCAGTACGCTCAAAAAGGCTGAAGATCGTGATGAGCTCATTCTCCGCCTGTTCAACCCTTCGGCGTTCAGCACATGTGATACAACGGTGTCTATTAATCCGGTGGTGAAACGGTGGCGCGAAACGGACATGAACGAACGGATAATGGATGGATGTGAAGAAGAGGGCATTGTCGGGGCATTCAGGCCGGGGCAGTCGCGAACCTTTAGCATTCTTATCGCCTGAGCACCGTGATACGAAAAAAGGCTGCAGTCAGGGCAGCCTTTTTTCATTAAATAGTCACACAGCGGTGTTAACTTATGAGGCATTAAAAGTAAATTAAATGTAATTTCGAAGGGTTGCATAAATGCAATGGAAAAATAATCTGGCCCGACTACGCTTTATTGTTTGTCCCTCACTGAAATGTTGCTCTCTTTCGCGTTAATTAAAATCACTTCTGTTTATATTCTTTCCCGTCTTCGATAACCAATCTCATCTTTGCATGCACATATCATTAACATGGTTTTTACCATTCTCACCATGATTAAACATAGTTAACATCAATGATTGTTTTTGATTTAAATCAAAGTTTAATCCTTGGAAAAAGACGCTGAAAAGCGCTAAATTGTCCCCGATCAAAATGGCCGAAAAGTGGTAATTTTGCTATAAATTGATCGCCGTCGAAAAACGTAAATGTGATTCAATAAAAACCTGTTTATTGTAAGGGTTTTGCAGCGTATTATATTTGCGGGATCAATTTGAGTTTTTTATTAACGTATTTGTAACCTCACGTCATCGTTTTTATCCTCCTTCAGGGTAATAACGACGACAAGGATGCGAATAATTTGTATTGGGGCATGCGTGTGGATCTCTCTCTGACGGGGTTCACTCTCGGAGTCTTCATGCGATGAGCAAGGAGTCATGATGTTAGATATAGTCGAACTGTCGCGCTTACAGTTTGCCTTGACCGCGATGTACCACTTCCTGTTTGTGCCACTGACGCTCGGTATGGCGTTCCTGCTGGCCATTATGGAAACGGTATACGTTCTCTCCGGCAAACAGATTTATAAAGATATGACCAAGTTCTGGGGCAAGTTGTTTGGTATCAACTTCGCGCTGGGCGTGGCAACCGGTTTGACCATGGAGTTCCAGTTCGGGACTAACTGGTCTTACTATTCCCACTATGTCGGGGATATCTTCGGTGCGCCGCTGGCCATTGAAGGTCTGATGGCATTCTTCCTCGAATCCACCTTTGTAGGTCTGTTCTTCTTCGGTTGGGACCGTCTGGGTAAAGTCCAGCATATGGCGGTGACCTGGCTGGTGGCATTAGGTTCGAACCTGTCCGCGCTGTGGATCCTGGTGGCGAACGGCTGGATGCAGAACCCTATCGCGTCTGATTTCAACTTCGAAACCATGCGTATGGAGATGGTCAGCTTTGCCGAGCTGGTCCTGAACCCGGTTGCGCAGGTTAAATTCGTTCACACCGTTGCTTCTGGCTACGTGTGCGGCGCGATGTTTATCCTGGGTATCAGCTCTTACTACATGCTGCGCGGTCGTGACTTCGCGTTTGCTAAGCGCTCCTTTGCTATCGCTGCAAGCTTCGGTATGGCTGCAATCCTCTCTGTTATCGTTCTGGGTGATGAATCCGGTTACGAAATGGGTGACGTGCAGAAAACCAAACTGGCCGCCATCGAAGCCGAATGGGAAACCCAACCGGCGCCTGCTGCCTTTACGCTGTTCGGTATTCCCGATCAGGACGCGCAGGAAAACCGCTTCGCTATTCAGATCCCTTACGCGCTGGGTATCATCGCCACCCGTTCTGTTGATAAGCAGGTGACCGGTCTGAAAGAGCTGATGGTTCAGCACGAAGAGCGTATCCGTAACGGTATGAAAGCCTACTCGCTGCTGGAACAGCTGCGTGCCGGTTCTACCGACCAGGCCGTTCGCGACCAGTTCAACGACGTGAAGAAAGATCTGGGTTACGGTCTGCTGCTGAAGCGTTATACCCCGAACGTTTCTGATGCGACAGAAGCGCAGATCCAGATGGCCACCAAAGACTCGATTCCACGCGTTGCGCCTCTGTACTTCGCATTCCGTATCATGGTGGGCTGCGGCATCATCATGCTGCTGATCATTGCGGCGTCCTTCTGGTCCGTGATTCGCAACCGCATCGGCGAGAAAAAATGGCTGCTGCGCACCGCGCTGTACGGTATTCCACTGCCGTGGATCGCTATCGAATCCGGCTGGTTTGTTGCGGAGTATGGCCGTCAGCCATGGGCGATTGGTGAGGTACTGCCAACGGCGGTAGCGAACTCTTCCCTGACAGCGGGCGACCTGATCTTCTCCATGCTGCTGATTTGTGGTCTGTACACCCTGTTCCTGGTGGCTGAACTGTTCCTGATGTTCAAGTTCGCGCGCCTTGGCCCAAGCAGCCTGAAAACCGGTCGCTATCACTACGAGCAGTCCACCGCGACTACTCAGCCGGCACGCTAAGACAGGAGTCATCAAATGATCGATTATGAAGTATTGCGTTTTATCTGGTGGCTGTTGATCGGCGTTCTGCTGATCGGTTTCGCCGTCACGGATGGTTTCGACATGGGGGTGGGGATGCTCACCCGTTTCCTCGGTCGTAATGACACCGAGCGTCGAATCATGATCAACTCCATCGCCCCTCACTGGGACGGTAACCAGGTGTGGCTGATCACCGCAGGCGGCGCGCTGTTCGCTGCCTGGCCGATGGTCTACGCGGCTGCGTTCTCCGGCTTCTACGTGGCGATGATTCTGGTGCTGGCCTCTTTATTCTTCCGTCCGGTCGGTTTCGACTACCGTTCCAAGATTGAAGACACCCGCTGGCGCAACATGTGGGACTGGGGCATCTTCATCGGTAGCTTCGTTCCACCGCTGGTGATCGGCGTGGCGTTCGGTAACCTGCTGCAGGGCGTACCGTTCCACCTGGACGAATACATGCGTCTTTACTACACCGGTAACTTCTTCCAGCTGCTGAATCCGTTTGGTCTGCTGGCAGGCGTGGTGAGCGTGGCGATGATCATCACTCAGGGCGCAACCTATCTGCAGATGCGTACGGTTGGTGAACTGCACCTGCGTTCTCGCGCGACGGCTCAGGTCGCTGCGCTGGTCACGCTGGTCTGCTTTGCACTGGCCGGCGTATGGGTGGTGTACGGCATCGATGGCTACGTGGTGACGTCTGCAATCAACCATACTGCGCCGTCTAACCCGCTGACCAAAGAAGTGGCGCGTCAGGCAGGTGCATGGCTGGTGAACTTTAACAATACCCCTGCGCTGTGGGCTATCCCGGCTCTGGGCGTATTGCTGCCGCTGCTGACTGTGTTGACGTCTCGTCTGGAGAAAGGCGCTCTGGCGTTCGTGTTCTCATCACTGACCCTGGCGTGCATCATCCTGACATCGGGTATCGCGATGTTCCCATTCGTCATGCCATCCAGCACGATGCTGAATGCTAGCCTGACCATGTGGGACGCAACGTCCAGTCATATGACGCTGAACCTGATGACGTATGTTGCTTGCGTGTTCGTCCCGATTGTTCTGGCCTACACCATCTGGTGTTACTGGAAAATGTTCGGTCGTATCACTAAAGAACATATCGAAAGCAACACCCACTCTATGTACTAAGTAAGGAGCTGAATATGTGGTATTTCGCATGGATTTTAGGGACGCTTCTTGCCTGTGCATTTGGTGTCATCACTGCCCTGGCGCTTGAGCACGTCGAAGCGACCAAAGCGGGTGAAGAAAAACACTGATGAATATTATCGCGATGCTTTACGCGGTAATGGATAAGCGCCCGTTACGGGCGCTTTCTTTAGTGATGGCATTACTGCTGGCAGGTTGTATCTTCTGGGACCCTTCGCGCTTTGCAGCGAAAACCAGCGAGCTTGAAATCTGGCACGGCTTCCTCATTATGTGGGCGGTGTGTGCAGGTGTGATCCACGGCGTGGGCTTTCGTCCGAAAGCCGTTCACTGGCAGGGAATTTTTTGCCCGCTGATTGCCGATCTGGTGCTTCTCGCCGGTTTGATTTTCTTCTTCTTCTGAATAAGAAATGTCCGTTAACGTTATGGGCTTACCCGAGCCCATAAAAATTTACTCTCCGTTTACTTTCTCCCATTCCCAACCCTCTTTCCCGCGCGTATAGTAGCGAAGTTTAAAAGCATTAACTTTTGTTGCATTACCGGGATGTAAAGTGAATACAACGCTGTTTCGATGGCCGGTTCGTGTCTATTACGAAGATACCGATGCCGGTGGTGTGGTTTACCACGCCAGCTACGTTGCTTTTTATGAACGGGCACGCACAGAGATGCTGCGCCATCATCACTTTAGTCAACAGGTGCTGTTGGCTGAGCGAGTTGCCTTCGTGGTACGCAAGATGACGCTTGAGTATTTTGCGCCTGCCAGACTCGACGATATGCTCGAAGTCCAAACTGAAATTACATCAATGCGCGGGACCTCACTGGTTTTCACGCAGCGGATAGTCAACGCAGAGAATACCGTACTGAACTCAGCTGAAGTACTGATTGTTTGTGTTGATCCAACCATAATGAAGCCTCGTGCGCTTCCTAAGTCTATTGTCGCGGAGTTTAAGCAGTGACTGACATGAATATCCTTGATTTGTTCCTGAAGGCAAGCCTTCTGGTTAAACTTATCATGTTGATTTTGATTGGTTTTTCAATCGCATCCTGGGCCATCATCATCCAGAGAACGCGTATCCTCAATGCCGCTGGCCGTGAAGCTGAAGCGTTTGAAGATAAGTTCTGGTCGGGTATTGAGCTTTCTCGTCTGTATCAGGAAAGCCAGGGGCGCCGTGAAAACCTTACAGGCTCCGAGCAAATTTTTTATAGCGGTTTCAAAGAGTTTGCCCGTCTGCATCGTGCAAACAATCATGCGCCGGAAGCGGTTGTAGAAGGTGCCTCGCGTGCGATGCGCATTTCTATGAATCGCGAGCTGGAAAATCTCGAAACCCATATTCCATTCCTCGGCACTGTCGGTTCCATCAGCCCGTATATCGGCCTGTTTGGTACCGTGTGGGGGATTATGCACGCCTTTATCGCGCTGGGCGCGGTGAAGCAGGCGACGTTGCAGATGGTTGCACCGGGTATCGCTGAAGCACTGATTGCGACCGCTATCGGTCTGTTTGCGGCAATTCCTGCGGTTATGGCTTACAACCGTCTGAACCAGCGCGTGAACAAACTGGAACTGAACTACGACAACTTTATGGAAGAGTTCACTGCGATTCTGCACCGTCAGGCGTTTACCAGCACCGAGAGCAACAAGGGGTAAACCATGGCCAGATCGCGTGGACGAGGTCGTCGCGAGCTCAAGTCCGAAATCAATATCGTTCCACTGCTGGACGTCCTGCTGGTACTGCTGCTGATCTTCATGGCGACAGCGCCAATCATTACCCAGAGCGTGGAAGTGGATCTGCCGGATGCGACAGAATCACAGGCGGTGAGCACCAATGACGATCCTCCGGTAATCATTGAGGTTTCCGGCGTAGGGCAATACAGCGTCGTGGTCGAGAAAGATCGTATGGATCAGCTGCCGCCTGAGCAGGTGATTGCTGAAGCGCAGCGTCGCCTGGAGTCAAATCCGAAAACGGTCTTCTTAATCGGTGGCGCGAAAGACGTACCCTACGATGAAATTATTAAAGCGCTGAACTTGCTACATAGTGCGGGTGTTAAGTCAGTTGGCTTAATGACCCAACCTATTTGATTATCCGCGTAGTTTTTGGGAACCGATAGTGTCAAAGGCAACCGAACAGAACGACAAGCTTAAGCGAGCGATAATCGTCTCCGCAGTGCTGCACGTGATTCTCTTTGCAGCGCTGATCTGGAGTTCGTTCGACGAGCATATTGATGCATCAGCCGGCGGCGGTGGAGGGTCTTCCATTGACGCCGTGATGGTGGATCCCGGTGCGGTAGTACAGAACTATAATCGCGAACAGCAGCAGAAGGCGAGCGCCAAACGGGCTGAAGAGCAGCGTGAAAAACAGTCGCAACAGCAGGCGGAAGAACTGCGTGAAAAGCAGGCCGCAGAGCAGGAGCGTCTGAAGCAGCTTGAGAAAGAGCGTTTGCAGGCGCAGGAAGCTGCGAAAGAGCAGGCGGAACAGCAGAAGCAAGCCGAAGAGGCCGCGAAGAAAGCACAGGAACAGCAAAAGCAGGCGGAAGAGGCGGCAGCAAAAGCCGCAGCGGACGCGAAAGCACAGGCTGATGCCCAGGCAAAATTAGCGGCAGAAGCGGCGAAGAAAGCCGCTGCTGATGCTCAGAAGAAAGCTGAAGCGGAAGCCGCGAAGAAAGCCGCTGCCGATGCTCAGAAGAAAGCTGAAGCGGAAGCGGCGAAGAAAGCTGCTGCTGATGCTCAGAAGAAAGCCGAAGCGGAAGCCGCGAAGAAAGCCGCTCAGGACGCAGAGAAGAAAGCTGCTGCCGAGGCCGCGAATAAAGCGGCTGCTGCTGAGAAAGCGGCTGCAGAAAAAGCTGCCGCTGCTGAAAAAGCCGCTGCCGATAAAAAAGCTGCTGCTGAGAAGGCTGCCGCCGATAAGAAAGCTGCAGCTGAGAAGGCCGCTGCCGATAAGAAAGCTGCAGCTGATAAAGCGGCTGCCAAAAAGGCCGCTGCCGCTGAAAAAGCAGCTGCCGCCGCAGGGGTTGACGATCTGCTGGGCGATTTGAGCTCAGGTAAGAATGCACCGAAAACGGGCGGTGGGGCGAAAGGAAACAACGCAGCGCCGACGGGAAGTGGTAACACTAAGAGTAACGGTGCGACAGGGGCTGAAATCAACGGTTATGCCGCGCAGATTAAATCCGCTATTGAAAGCCGATTCTATGATGCGTCTTCCTATACCGGTAAAACGTGTACGTTGCGTATAAAACTGGCTCCGGACGGCATGCTGCTGGATATTAAGTCTGAAGGTGGCGACCCGGCTTTATGTACTGCGGCCCTGGCTGCAGCGCGTCAGGCGAAGATGCCTAAACCGCCGTCTCAGGCAGTTTATGAAGTCTTCAAAAATGCGCCGCTGGACTTCAAACCTTAAGTTACATTTTCCCCGTGCAAACGGGGAAAAATAGACCAGGTTTAGTCACAGGGTTCTGGTAGTTTTGTCTATTTGAGTTTGTTAACATTCTGCTAAATTATCGTGGGTAAGGTTACCCGGATAAGGGAGATATGATGAAGCAGGCATTACGTGTAGCATTTAGTTTTTTAATGCTGTGGGCAGCAGTACTGCACGCAGAAGTACGTATCGAGATCACCCAGGGGGTGGACTCGGCACGCCCAATCGGTGTTGTTCCGTTCCAGTGGGCCGGTCCTGGCGCTGCACCTGAAGATGCCGGCGGCATCGTGGCGGCTGACCTGCGTAACAGCGGTAAATTCAATCCGTTAGATCGTTCTCGTCTGCCTCAGCAGCCGGGTAGCGCGCAGGAAGTACAGCCTGCAGCATGGTCTGCACTGGGTATTGATGCCGTGGTTGTGGGTCAGGTTACGCCTAACCCGGACGGCTCTTACAACGTGGCCTGGCAGCTGGTGGATACCGGCGGTGCACCGGGTACCGTTCTGGCACAGAACTCTTACAAGGTCACTAAGCAGTACCTGCGCTACGCGGCACACGCTGCCAGCGATGCGGTATTTGAAAAACTGACCGGCATTAAAGGAGCGTTCCGTACCCGTATTGCTTATGTGGTACAGACCAACGGTGGTCAGTTCCCGTATGAGCTGCGCGTATCTGACTACGACGGCTACAACCAGTTCCTGGTGAAACGTTCTTCACAGCCGCTGATGTCTCCAGCCTGGTCTCCGGACGGTTCTAAACTGGCCTATGTGACCTTCGAAAGCGGCCGTTCAGCGCTGGTTATCCAAACGCTGGCAAACGGTGCTGTACGTCAGGTGGCCTCTTTCCCACGTCACAACGGTGCGCCTTCGTTCTCTCCGGACGGGTCTAAACTGGCGTTTGCGCTGTCAAAAACCGGTAGCCTGAACCTGTACGTGATGGACATTGGCTCTGGCCAGATCCGTCAGGTGACCGACGGTCGCAGCAACAACACCGAACCTTCATGGTTCCCGGACAGTCAAAACCTGGCATTTACCTCTGACCAGGCTGGCCGTCCACAAATCTATAAAGTCAACGTCAACGGCGGTGCTCCGCAGCGTATTACCTGGGAAGGTTCGCAGAACCAGAACTCAGACGTGAGCAGCGACGGTAAATTTATGGTAATGGTGAGCTCCAACGGTGGGCAGCAGCACATTGCCAAACAAGATCTGGTAGCGGGTGGCGTTCAAGTTCTGTCGTCAACGTTCCTGGATGAAACGCCAAGTCTGGCACCTAACGGCACGATGGTAATCTACAGCTCTTCTCAGGGGATGGGATCTGTGCTGAATCTGGTTTCTACAGATGGGCGTTTCAAAGCGCGTATTCCGGCAACTGATGGACAGGTAAAATCACCTGCCTGGTCGCCGTATCTGTAAATAATAATTAATTGATTACTAAAGGAATCATAGAAATGCAACTGAACAAAGTGCTGAAGGGGCTGATGATCGCTCTGCCTGTAATGGCAATCGCAGCGTGTTCTTCTAACAAGAACGCCAGCAATGACCAGAGCGGCGAAGGCATGATGGGTGCCGGCACCGGTATGGACGCGAACGGCAATGGCAACATGTCTTCTGAAGAGCAAGCGCGTCTTCAGATGCAGCAGCTGCAGCAGAACAACATCGTTTACTTCGATCTGGATAAATACGACATCCGTTCTGACTTCGCTGCGATGCTGGATGCTCACGCTAACTTCCTGCGTAGCAACCCATCTTACAAAGTCACCGTAGAAGGTCACGCGGACGAACGTGGTACTCCAGAGTACAACATCTCCCTGGGTGAACGTCGTGCTAACGCTGTTAAAATGTACCTGCAGGGTAAAGGCGTTTCTGCTGACCAGATCTCCATCGTTTCTTACGGTAAAGAAAAACCTGCAGTACTGGGTCACGACGAAGCGGCTTACTCCAAAAACCGTCGTGCCGTACTGGTTTACTAAGAGAATTGCATGAGCAGTAACTTCAGACATCATCTGTTGAGTCTGTCGTTACTGGTTGGAATAGCGGCCCCCTGGGCCGCTTTTGCTCAGGCACCAATCAGTAGTGTCGGCTCAGGCTCGGTAGAAGACCGGGTCACTCAACTCGAGCGTATTTCTAACGCTCACAGCCAGCTTTTAACCCAACTCCAGCAACAACTTTCCGATAACCAAAACGATATTGACTCTCTCCGCGGCCAGATTCAGGAAAGCCAGTATCAGTTGAACCAGGTTGTGGAACGTCAGAAGCAGATTTTGCTGCAGATAGATAGCCTGAGTAGCGGTGGTGCAGCAGCACAAGCACAGCCAGCCGCGGGCGATCAGAGCGGGGCCGCGACATCAGCTCCGGCTGCGGATGCTTCTGCTTCAACAGGGGCGCCTGTACAGAGCGGTGACGCGAATACGGACTACAACGCGGCCATTGCCCTGGTGCAGGATCAATCTCGTCAGGATGACGCGCTTGCTGCGTTTCAGAACTTTGTTAAGAAATACCCTGATTCCACTTATCAGCCAAATGCGAATTACTGGCTCGGTCAGCTGAATTACAACAAGGGTAAAAAGGACGATGCGGCGTTTTATTTTGCCTCCGTGGTAAAAAACTACCCGAAATCGCCAAAAGCGCCTGATGCGATGTACAAAGTAGGCGTCATCATGCAGGACAAAGGCGACACTGCGAAAGCCAAAGCGGTTTACCAGCAGGTAGTCTCCAAATTCCCAGGTACCGAAGGTGCCAAGCAGGCGCAAAAACGTCTGAATTCGATGGGATGATTATCGCATGACCAGAAATCGCGTTATTTCTGGTCGTGCAGCATGATTCGTAAGCAGTTAAGTGATCTCCATCGAAATTTTTGTTGCGCTGAATTCTTAAATCAGTAATATATGCCGCCGTTGCCACGGGATATCAAACAACGTGAAAACAGCGTAAAAGTGGGTCGTTAGCTCAGTTGGTAGAGCAGTTGACTTTTAATCAATTGGTCGCAGGTTCGAATCCTGCACGACCCACCACTAAGTCAGGTGGAAGTAGTAGTAAAACGTGAAGGATAACGTTGCGTCAGCAACGGCCCGTAGGGCGAGGCGAAGCCGAGTCATCCTGCACGACCCACCACTTAACGCACACCAGCAGTACAGAGTGGGTGATTAGCTCAGTTGGTAGAGCATCTCCTTTACACGGAGGGGGTCGGCGGTTCGAGCCCGTCATCACCCACCACTCGGGTCGTTAGCTCAGTTGGTAGAGCAGTTGACTTTTAATCAATTGGTCGCAGGTTCGAATCCTGCACGACCCACCAATTTTATTGGTTCCGAGTGATAATTCAGGCAACACCCAAAAGGGTCGTTAGCTCAGTTGGTAGAGCAGTTGACTTTTAATCAATTGGTCGCAGGTTCGAATCCTGCACGACCCACCAGCCTGAATAAATTTGAAGTACATCCCGCAAGGGGTCGTTAGCTCAGTTGGTAGAGCAGTTGACTTTTAATCAATTGGTCGCAGGTTCGAATCCTGCACGACCCACCAGTGTAGAAAGGCGCCCTAAAGGCGCCTTTTTGCTATCTGCCGTCTGTGCAGGTCGGGCAAGGCGAAGCCGCTGGCCGACAAATGCTATTCGCACCTATTTCCGGTGACTTTTCCGCTCATATTCGCTATCTTGTTTAGTATACAAAACACAATTGCCACACGTTTTGCTATGTCATGCAAAAGAAAGGCAATATTGTTAAGCCCGTAAAACGAGAAGCCATAATGAGTGTGATGTTTGATCCTGAAGCCGCAATCTATCCGTTTCCGCCAAAACCTGTCCCGCTGAGCCAGGACGAAAAGCAAATCTACCGTGAGAAGATCAAACGTCTTCTCAAAGAACGAGATGCGGTGATGGTGGCCCATTACTACACCGACCCGGAAATTCAGCAGCTGGCGGAAGAGACCGGGGGCTGTATTTCTGACTCACTGGAGATGGCACGCTTCGGTGCAAAACATCCTGCTTCGACGCTGCTGGTTGCCGGCGTGCGTTTTATGGGCGAAACGGCAAAGATCCTGAGCCCTGAAAAAACCATTCTGATGCCGACGCTTAATGCAGAGTGTTCTCTGGATCTCGGCTGCCCGATTGACGAATTCACGGCCTTCTGTGACGCCCACCCTGACCGGACCGTGGTGGTTTACGCCAACACCTCTGCAGCGGTAAAAGCGCGGGCAGACTGGGTTGTCACCTCCAGCATCGCCGTTGAGCTGATTGAACATCTGGACAGCCTGGGTGAGAAGATTATCTGGGCGCCTGACCGTCATCTTGGAAATTATGTCCAGAAGCAGACGGGGGCTGACGTTCTCTGCTGGCAGGGTGCCTGCATTGTGCACGACGAATTCAAAACCCAGGCGCTGGCGCGCATGAAGGCACTTTATCCTGACGCCGCGATCCTCGTTCACCCTGAATCACCGCAGTCGATAGTCGACATGGCGGATGCCGTGGGCTCAACTAGCCAGCTTATCAACGCGGCCAGAACGCTGCCTAACAGGCAGCTCATCGTGGCAACCGATCGCGGTATCTTCTACAAGATGCAGCAGGCCGTGCCGGAGAAAGAGCTCCTGGAAGCGCCAACGGCAGGCGAGGGCGCAACGTGCCGCAGCTGTGCGCATTGCCCGTGGATGGCGATGAACGGCCTGAAGGCCATTGCCGAAGGGCTCGAGACGGGCGGTGCAGCACATGAAATCCATGTGGATGCTGCCCTGCGTGAAGGTGCGTTAATTCCGCTTAACCGCATGCTGGATTTTGCGGCTACACTACGTACTTAATTCAAAACGCCCCGGGGAAAAGATGGATTTTTTTAGCACGCAGAACATTCTGGTTCATATACCGATTGGTGCAGGTGGCTATGACCTGTCATGGATTGAGGCCTTCGGCACGCTGGCGGGGTTACTCTGTATCTGGCTGGCAAGCCTGGAGAAGATCAGCAACTATGCGTTCGGGCTGATTAACGTTACGCTGTTTGCGATTATCTTCTTCCAGATCCAGCTGTACGCCAGCCTGCTTTTGCAGCTGTTCTTCTTCGCCGCCAATATCTACGGCTGGTACGCGTGGTCGCGTCAGAACAGCCAGCAGGAGGCAGAGCTGCAGATCCGCTGGCTGCCCTTGCCGAAAGCCATCGCCTGGTTTGTCGCCTGTCTGGTCGCCATTGGCTTAATAACCGTCTATATCAACCCGGTGTTTGCGTTCCTGACCCGCGTTGCCGTTTCGGTCATGTCCGGTTTCGGACTGAACGTGACGATGCCCGAGCTTCAGCCGGATGCCTTCCCGTTCTGGGATTCCTGCATGATGGTGCTGTCGATTGCAGCGATGATCCTGATGACCCGTAAATACGTTGAAAACTGGCTGCTGTGGGTCATCATCAACGTGATTAGCGTGGCGATCTTCGCCCTGCAGGGCGTCTATGCGATGTCGCTGGAATATCTGCTGCTGACCTTCATCGCGCTCAACGGCAGCCGGATGTGGATTAAGAGCGCGCGTGAGCGAGGTTCTCACGCGCTTTCCAGCTAGTGGTGATGATGACCTGAATGTTCGGACTGCGCCTCGTTAAGGTGGCAGTCCGGCCCGTTACAGGGCTGATACTCCATCTGGATGGTGGCGTGGCCAATTTCGTAGTGATGTTCAAGAAAATGCTGGATGCGTTCAAGCAGCGCATCGTGGTCGTGAGGCGGGATCACCTGGACGTGCAGCGTCATGACCGGTTTTTCCCCCACCAGCCAGACGTGCACGTGATGAACATTGCGGACTTCCGGGACTGAACGGCGCAGGTTGCGCTTCAGCTCGTCAATATCCATCGATGCCGGTGCCCCTTCAAGCAGTTCATTCACGCTCTCCTTCAGCAGCCGCCAGGCGCTGCGCAAGACCAGACACGACACCAGCACGGACAGAATCGGATCGACAGGCGTCCAGCCGGTGTAGAGGATCACCAGCGCGGCGACAATCGCCCCGACTGAGCCGAGCAAATCACCCAGAACATGCAGAGCCGCAGCGCGCACATTGAGGTTCTTTTCCCCGCTGCCGCGGTGCAAAATCCAGAAGGCCAGGATATTTGCCAGCAGCCCCGCCACGGCAATCACCATCATTGTCGCCCCTGCGATAGGCTGCGGGTGTCTGAAGCGCTGCACGGCCTCCCAGACGATAAGAACGGTAATGACCACCAGCGCAATGGCGTTAACAAACGCGGCCAGGGTTGTCAGCCTCAGCCAGCCGAAGGTATGGCGCGCATTCGGAGGACGACGCGCAAACTGCACCGCCAGCAGGGCGAAGAGCAGCGCTGCGGCATCGGTCAGCATGTGCCCGGCATCAGCCAGTAGCGCCAGAGAGCCGGAGATCAGACCGCCAATGACCTCGATAACCATAAACGTTGCCGTGACGCCAAAGGCGAGCATCAGTCGTTTAGCGTTGTCGTTGCCGGGAGTGTGTGAGTGGGAATGGGAGTGCGCCATGTCTGCTTTCCTGATGTGTTATTGTTTTTAGTGTAGCGTTTTTAATAGGTTACTCCAAAAAGAAAGGAGAGCCAGAGCTCTCCTTTTTCTTCCCGAACACCTCCGTTACTGGGTGGTGCCATCGGTTTTAGTATTCGCGTCGTTTCCTACTTTGTCATTAGGGTCAGGGCATTTGCCGTCCTTGCACATTGAGTTCTTATGAACCTCGTCCGAACTCATATTGTCATGATTCATGGTGCCGGAACCGCTGCCGTTGGGATGCAGCATGGTGCCGCCGGTGTTGGTATTACCGGTATTGATCTGGTTGTTGTCGACATTATTCGGGGCGATATTCTGTTTCGCATCAGGTGCGGGCTGGCCTGCTGCCGCAGCGGCATTCGCATCACCGTTGCTGTCTGATGTGCCCGTTTCCGCGGCCAGGACGCTGCCGCTGGCCAGAGTGAGTGTGGCGGTCAGGAAGAGGGTTGCCAGTTTTGTCATTTTCATCATGGTGCTCCTGTTCTTGTCGTTACGCTGGATAACATTCTCCAACAGTGCATCTTTTTCTGAGGCGAAAGATTCCGCCTTACGGACTTACGTCAGTAGGGAATCGCGTTTAAACGTATAAAATTGGTTGTTACAGTTAAAAAGCTTAGGTTAGATCTCATATTTCGCTATTTTGTGGCGATTTTTAGGCGAATTCCAGGAATTATCTGCGTGAAGTGTAAAACCGTGTTTACACTTCCTGGTCGACAAGATAGATTGAAAGGATTGCTTTCATTACTAAAGATATGGCAGAGCTGGAAAGAAAATGAATTATCAGAACGACGATTTACGCATTAAAGAGATCAATGAGTTATTACCTCCTGTAGCGCTCCTTGAGAAATTCCCCGCCACTGAAAATGCCGCAAATACGGTTTCTCATGCTCGTAAAGCGATCCATAAGATCCTGAAAGGTAATGACGATCGTCTTCTGGTGGTGATTGGCCCGTGCTCCATTCACGATCCTGCAGCCGCGAAAGAGTACGCAGCCCGTCTGCTTACCCTCCGTGAAGAGCTGAAGGACGAGCTGGAAATCGTGATGCGCGTCTATTTTGAAAAACCGCGCACCACCGTGGGCTGGAAAGGGCTGATTAACGATCCGCATATGGATAACAGCTTCCAGATTAACGACGGTCTGCGCATTGCGCGCAAGCTGCTGCTGGAGATCAACGACAGCGGCCTGCCAGCGGCCGGTGAATTCCTCGACATGATTACGCCGCAATACCTGGCAGACCTGATGAGCTGGGGCGCAATTGGTGCCCGCACAACCGAATCTCAGGTGCACCGCGAGCTGGCGTCCGGTCTCTCTTGCCCGGTGGGTTTCAAAAACGGCACTGACGGCACCATTAAGGTGGCTATCGACGCCATCAACGCAGCGGGTGCGCCGCACTGCTTCCTGTCCGTAACCAAATGGGGCCATTCCGCCATCGTTAACACCAGCGGTAACGGTGATTGCCATATCATTCTGCGCGGCGGCAAAGAGCCAAACTACAGTGCGAAACACGTGGCAGAAGTGAAGGTCGGGCTGGAAAAAGCCGGGCTACCGCCGCAGGTGATGATCGATTTCAGCCATGCCAACTCCAGCAAGCAGTATAAAAAGCAGATGGAAGTTGGGGCAGACGTCTGCCAGCAGATTGCTGGCGGTGAGAAGGCGGTGATTGGGGTGATGATCGAAAGCCATCTGGTTGAAGGTAATCAGAACCTGGAAGGCAGCGAACCGCTGGTGTACGGCAAAAGCGTCACCGATGCCTGCATTGGCTGGGACGATACCGATGCTATCCTGCGTCAGCTAGCGAATGCGGTTAAAGCGCGTCGCGGCTAAATTATCTGGCACAAATAAAAAAGCGCGGAAGGTTCCGCGCTTTTTTTATGCCTTGCGAAAATTACTTCGCTTTACCCTGGTTCGCTACAGCCGCTGCTTTCGCCGCGATCTCTTCTGCGTTACCCAGATAGTAGTGTTTGATTGGCTTGAAGTTTTCGTCGAACTCATACACCAGCGGTACGCCAGTTGGGATGTTCAGTTCGAGGATTTCGTCTTCACCCATGTTGTCCAGGTATTTCACCAGCGCACGCAGGGAGTTACCGTGAGCCGCGATGATCACGCGCTCGCCGCTTTTCAGGCGTGGCAGAATGGTTTCGTTCCAGTAAGGCACAACGCGGTCGATGGTCAGCGCCAGGCTTTCGGTGGTTGGCAGCTCAGCGTCGGTCAGCTTCGCGTAACGCGGGTCGTGGCCCGGGTAGCGCTCGTCATCTTTGGTCAGCTCTGGTGGGGTGATTGCGAAGCCGCGACGCCACTGTTTAACCTGCTCGTCGCCATATTTCTCAGCGGTTTCCGCTTTGTTCAGGCCCTGCAGCGCACCGTAGTGACGTTCGTTCAGTTTCCAGGACTTCTCAACCGGCAGCCAGGCCTGATCCAGTTCGTCCAGCACGTTCCACAGGGTGTGGATGGCACGTTTCAGCACAGAGGTGTAAGCAAAATCAAAGCTGAAGCCTTCTTCCTTCAGCAGTTTACCTGCTGCTTTTGCTTCGCTTACGCCTTTCTCAGACAGATCAACGTCGTACCAACCGGTAAAGCGGTTTTCGTTGTTCCACTGGCTTTCGCCGTGACGCACCAGAACCAGCTTAGTAATAGCCATCTCTTACTCCTCAAGCATTTTTAGAATGATAACAATTCTCATTATATTGCCGTGGCCGTGCCACCAGCAACGCTTAACCCTAACCATAGCGAAAATAGTCTCTGAGTGTAAGATGCTTGTGAATCCAGGGTTATGATTTTGTCTGCGATCGGCGCTATTTTCAGCAAGGCGCGCAGAAAAAAGCCCTCCGGAGGGAGGGCTGGATATTAATGCGGAATAAAATGATATTCCGTCACGCTCACGTACTCTTCACCCGGGCGCAGCACGCAGTCCGGCTGTGGCCATTCTGGATTGTTCGGGCTGTCCGGCAGGAATTCGCTCTCCAAAGCCAGGCCTTGCCAGTCGCTGTACTCATCGTGTTCGCGCGCCGTCGTGCCGCCGAGGTAGTTGCCTGAGTAAAACTGCAGGGCAGGGGCGGTGGTATAAACCGTCATCTGCAGTTTCTCATCCGCAGACCAGACCTGCGCGGCAGGCTGTTTCACATCGCCTTTGGCCTGCAGCAGGAAAGCGTGATCGTAGCCTTTCACCTTGCGCTGATCGTCATCACTCATGAAATCCTGGGCGATGGTCTTCGCGCTGCGGAAGTCAAAGCTGGTGCCGCTCACGTCTTTGAGGCCATGATGCGGAATGCCCATCTCGTCAACCGGCAGATACGCATCCGCCAGGATCTGCAGCTTGTGGTTGCGAACGTCGCACTGGCTACCGTCCAGGTTGAAATATGCGTGATTGGTCAGGTTGACCGGACACGGCTTGTCGACCGTCGCACGGTATTCGATGGCGATACGGTTGTCGTCGGTCAGCGTAAAGCGCGCGGACGCGACAAGGTTCCCCGGGAAGCCCTGATCGCCATCAGGCGAATCCAGCGAGAACAGCACTTCGCCATCGTTTTGACGAACAATCTTCCAGCGGCGTTTATCGAATCCGTCCGGACCGCCGTGCAGCTGGTTCTCACCCTGGCTTGGAAGCAGGGTGTACTGCACGCCGTCGAGTTCAAAACGGCTCTTCGCGATGCGGTTAGCATAGCGACCAACGGACGCGCCCAGATAGGCGGACTGATTGATGTACTGCTCAGGCGAGGCGCAGCCGAGCAGAGTCTCGCGCACGCTGCCGTCCGGCATCGGTACGCGGGCAGAAAGAAGGGTTGCCCCCCAGTCCATCACCGTAACGACCATCCCCGCGCTGTTGCGCAGGGTTAACAGGCGATACGGCAGTCCATCCGGTGCAAGGGTAGGTGTTTCGTTTAGCACTGTCCGGCTCCTTGTGATGCTTTACAAACATAGAAGGTTTCTTTGATACCCGTTTTTGCTTCGTACTGCTTCGCCACGGCATCCTGTACGGCAGGGACCAGCTCTTCTGGCACCAGCGCAACGATGCAGCCGCCAAAACCGCCGCCCGTCATGCGCACGCCGCCTTTGTCGCCGATGGTGGCCTTAACGATGTCCACCAGGGTGTCGATCTGCGGAACGGTGATTTCAAAATCATCGCGCATGGAGGCGTGAGATTCCGCCATCAGCTCACCCATGCGTTTCAAGTCACCTTTCGCCAGCGCGGACGCGGCTTCAACGGTACGGGCATTTTCCGTCAGCACGTGACGAACGCGTTTGGCGACAACCGGATCCAGCTCGTGCGCCACTTTGTTAAATTCATTGAGCGTCACGTCGCGCAGGGCAGGCTGCTGGAAGAAGCGGGCGCCGGTTTCGCACTGCTGGCGGCGGGTGTTGTATTCGCTGCCCACCAGCGTGCGCTTAAAGTTGCTGTTGATAATCACCACGGCCGCGCCTTTCGGCAGGGGAACGGCTTTGGTTCCCAGCGAACGGCAGTCAATTAACAGGGCATGCTCTTTTTTGCCCAGTGCGGAGATCAGCTGGTCCATAATGCCGCAGTTGCAGCCCACGAACTGGTTTTCTGCTTCCTGACCGTTCAGGGCGATTTGCGCGCCGTCCAGCGGCAGATGATAAAGCTGCTGGAACACGGTACCTACGGCGACTTCCAGAGACGCAGAGGAGCTTAAGCCCGCACCCTGCGGCACGTTGCCGCTGATAACTAAATCCGCACCGCCAAAGTTCTTGTTGCGCTTCTGAAGGTGTTTCACCACGCCGCGCACGTAGTTAGACCACTGCTGGCTGTCGTGTGTCACAATCGGGGCATCGAGGGAAAACTCGTCCGTCTCATTACCGTAATCCGACGCAATCACGCGTACTTTACGGTCGTCGCGCTTCGCGCAGCTGATGACGGTCTGGTAATCGATGGCGCACGGCAGCACGAAACCGTCGTTATAGTCGGTGTGTTCACCGATCAGGTTAACGCGGCCTGGCGCCTGGATAACGTGGGTGGCAGGGTAGCCAAATTTCTCAGCAAACAGGGATTGGGTTTTATCTTTCAGACTCATTTTTTTTAGACTCCTGATTCGCGATAGTGGACGTCGCTAACGGCACGCAGACGTTCTGCCGCCTGTTCCGCCGTCAGGTCACGCTGGGTTTCCGCCAGCATTTCATAGCCCACCATGAATTTACGCACCGTCGCAGAGCGCAGCAGCGGCGGATAGAAATGGGCGTGCAGCTGCCAGTGTTGATTCTCTTCGCCGTTAAACGGGGCGCCGTGCCAGCCCATAGAGTACGGGAAGGAGCACTGGAACAGGTTGTCGTAACGGCTGGTGAGCTTTTTCAGCGCCAGGGCAAGGTCGTCGCGCTGCGCGTCGCTAAGATCGGTGATGCGCTGCACGTGCGCTTTCGGCAGCAGCAGCGTTTCAAACGGCCAGGCGGCCCAGTAGGGGACGACGGCCAGCCAGTGTTCGGTTTCCACCACGGTGCGGCTGCCGTCGGCCAGCTCGCGCTGGGTGTAATCCACCAGCATCGGCGAACCGTTTTCCGCGTAATACGTTTTCTGCAGACGGTCTTCACGCTCGGCTTCGTTAGGCAGGAAGCTGTTCGCCCAGACCTGGCCGTGCGGGTGCGGGTTTGAACAGCCCATCGCCGCGCCTTTGTTTTCGAACACCTGCACCCACGGATAGCTCTGCCCAAGCTCTGCGGTTTGCGCCTGCCAGGTGCTCACCACCTCTTTCAGCGCGTCTACGCTCAGCTCCGGCAGCGTTTTGCTGTGATCGGGCGAAAAGCAGATCACGCGGCTGGTTCCGCGCGCGCTTTCGCAGCGCATCAGCGGATCGTGGCTTTCCGGCGCGTCCGGCGTGTCGGTCATCAGGGCGGCAAAATCGTTGGTGAAGACGAAGGTGCCTTTGTAGTCAGGGTTTTTGTCCCCGGTGACGCGCGTGTTGCCCGGACAGAGGAAGCAGTCCGGGTCGTGCTGTGGCAGCGTCTGTTTTGCAGGCGTCTCCTGCGCCCCCTGCCAGGGGCGCTTGGCGCGATGCGGAGAAACCAAAATCCATTGCCCGCTTAACGGGTTAAAACGACGATGCGGATGATCGACGGGATTAAATTGCGTCATGACGGATCCTTAGTCCGGATAGCCCTGCGGATGGCGTGACTGCCAGTGCCAGGTATCCTGTGCCATTTCATCAAGCGTGCGCGTCACACGCCAGTTAAGCTCTTTGTCGGCTTTGGTGGCATCGGCCCAGTAAGCAGGCAGGTCGCCATCACGACGCGGAGCGAAGTGGTAGTTCACCGGCTTACCGCAGGCTTTGCTGAAAGCGTTAACCACGTCCAGCACGCTGCTGCCGACCCCGGCGCCGAGGTTGTAAATATGCACGCCCGGCTTGTTGGCCAGCTGCTGCATGGCCGCCACGTGGCCGTCGGCCAGATCCATCACGTGGATGTAGTCGCGCACGCCGGTGCCGTCTTCGGTAGGGTAGTCATTGCCAAAAATTGCCAGCGAGTCGCGGCGACCCACTGCAACCTGGGCGATATACGGCATCAGGTTGTTCGGGATGCCCTGCGGATCTTCACCCATGTCGCCGGACGGATGCGCGCCGACCGGGTTGAAGTAGCGCAGCAGCGCGATGCTCCACTCCGGCTGCGCTTTTTGCAGGTCGGTCAGGATCTGCTCTACCATCAGCTTGCTTTTGCCGTACGGGCTTTGCGGTGTACCGGTCGGGAAGCTTTCAACGTAAGGGATTTTGGGCTGATCGCCGTAGACGGTGGCGGAGGAGCTAAAGATAAAGTTTTTGACGTTGGCCGCACGCATGGCGGAGATGAGACGCAGGGTACCATTGACGTTGTTGTCGTAATACTCAAGCGGCTTCGCAACGGATTCACCGACCGCTTTCAGACCCGCGAAGTGGATCACAGCTTCGATGGCGTGGTCGTGAAGGATCTCGGTCATCAGCGCTTCGTTGCGGATGTCGCCTTCCACGAAAGTCGGTTGTTTACCGCCAAGGCGTTCAATCACCGGCAGCACGCTGCGCTTACTGTTGCACAGGTTGTCGAGGATGATGACGTCGTGACCGTTTTGCAGCAGTTGCACGCAGGTATGACTACCTATGTAACCGCTACCACCTGTTACCAGAACTCGCATATTTCGCTCCATTGGGCTTATGGTATGTAATAACCATAGCATAACAGAGACGCGAAAAGTGTGACATGGGATAAAATAGTGGAATCGTTTACACTCGTTTTCACACTCGCTTTTACAATGACTCCGAGCATTCTAGATCAAAGAGATAGCGATGTATTGATGCAAGTTATCTGAAAAAGAGGAGGGCAGAGCCCTCCACGGTTAATCGACGTTGCTGAGAAGGTAGCGATAACCCTCACCGTCGGGAACAAACTCCAGGCGATGCGTGATGCAGGCGGGGGCATCTTCGGCATGGTGTGAAACGAACAGCAGCTGCGTTTCACCTTCGCTAATAAGCACGTCCACAAAGCGGCGGATAAGCTGTCGATTCAGCGGATCGAGTCCCTGCAGCGGTTCGTCGAGGATCAGAAGCGTAGGGTGTTTCACCAGCGCGCGAACGATCAGGGCCAGGCGCTGCTGCCCCCACGACAGACTATGAAACGGCGCGTCAGCGACCCGGTTGTCCATGCCCAGGATATCCAGCCACTGCTGGGCCAGCTTGTGCTGTTTGTCCGACACCGCCTGATAAATACCGATGGAATCAAAATACCCGGAAAGGATCACGTTGCGTACCGTGGTACTGACCCGGTAATCCAGATGCAGGCTGCTGCTGACGTAGCCGATATGTTTTTTTATATCCCAGATGGTTTCACCGCTGCCGCGACGTCGGCCAAACAGCGTCAGATCGTTGCTATAGCCCTGCGGGTGATCGCCGGTGATAAGGCTCAGTAGCGTGGATTTTCCCGCGCCGTTAGGGCCGACAATCTGCCAGTGTTCGCCGGGATTGACCGTCCAGCTAAGACGGTTGAGGATCGGGCGATCGTCATAAGAGACAATCCCATCCCGCAGCACGATGCGCGGCTGGTGGGGATCGAGCGCGTGGCGGGCCGAAGGGGCGTCAGGTTCCGGTAGGGTTATACCGTCGAGTTGTTCACTGTGCGCGAGCTGGGCAATGAGCGCCTGCTTGAGCAGCGCTGTTTTTTCACCGGTCTCGGTCAGGTTACAGTCAGCCAGTACGCCTGCGTGCTGAATAAAGTCCGGAATTTCATCGAAGCGGTTAAGCACCAAAACCAGGGTATATCCCTGCTGATTAAGCGACTCCAGCAGGGCCGCCAGCTGCGCACGGGACTGCACGTCAAGGCCGTCAAACGGTTCGTCGAGGATAAGCAGCTCGGGCTCGCTCATCAGCGCCTGACAAAGCAGCGTTTTTCGCGTCTCGCCGGTAGAAAGGTATTTAAAGCGCCGGTTCAGCAGGGCGGTGATGCCGAACCGTTCTGCCAGGCGCTGACAGCGGGCGGGATCTTTCACCTCATCCTGAATAATTTCCGCCGTCGTACGGCCGGTATCTTCTTCGCCAGGGCTGAGTAAATCGGTGTTGTTGCGCTGCCACTCGTCGCTTACCAGCTTTTGCAGTTGTTCAAATGACAGGCGCGTCAGGCGCGTAAAGTCGCTCTGGTATTCGCCCTTGAGGAGGGGGAGCTCGCCGGCCAGCGCGCGGGCCAGCGCGGATTTACCGCTGCCGTTAGTGCCGACAAACGCCCAGCTTTCACCCGCGCGTATCGTCAAATCAGCAATCGTCAGCGTTCGGGTATCGCTAAGACGAAACGTGCCTTGCGAAATATGCAATGATGACATGATTTATCCCTGTTTTTGCAGCAATAGATATCAGGGATACGCACTGTCGGCGCGATTGTCAATGCGCTCAGCACAATGTCGCGATAATCACCCGGTCTGCGTTGAACCAGGCGGTAACGACAGAACCTTCTTCTAAACCTTCCGCTTCGCTAAGCGGTATCGTCGCGCAAAGCTGTTGCCCGTCAGCCAGGGTCATCAGCACTTCGCACTGCGCCTGGCCGCGTTCGATATGGCTAATTGCGCCCTGGAGCTGGTTATCGGCCGCCTTTGCGGCGTCGGGATCGCGCGTGATATTGACCCACGGCGCTTTCAGCAGCACCAGCACCTCTTTACCTTCATCGAGCTCAAGGCGCTCTGCGCTCTGCGCCGTTATTGCGGCTTTCAGACGGGTGGTGCCATCGGCAAGCAGGATCTCAATATGCTGCTGTACCTGGAGATTGTCGCGCGCCGTCACCGTACCAAACCACTGGTTGCGGGCGCTGGTTTGTAACGAGAAGCGGGAAATGGCGGCCAGCAAGCTGTCCAGCGGAACGTTATCGTCGTCGCTCAACGCGTCAAACGCCTTTTGCTGGATCTGGGCCAGCAGATCGTAAAGCTGAATAAGGCGCTGGCCATAGCGCGTCACGATCGCACCGCCGCCGCCTTTGCCGCCTGTGGCTCTGTCCACCAACGGTTGTTCGCTCAGGGTGTTCATTTCGTTGATGGCGTCCCAGGCACTTTTGTAGCTGATGCCCGCGTTTTTCGCCCCCTGGCTAATCGAGCCCGTTTGTTCTATTTGTTTAAGCAGGGCGATACGTCGCGGATCGGCGAAAAGCTTCTGCTGAAGTCGTAGAGTGAGGAGAATTTCGGCCTGCATAACAGTGTCCTGGCAAAAAGAGTATTGTGACCCAAATGTTGCAGGGCGCAAAGGGTACCGCACAAAAGGGGATGCTTTTCTCACTTGAAAAGGTAGAATGAGCCATTCACAATATCTGGAGAAAACCATGTTAGAGTTGTTGAAAAGTCTGGTATTCGCCGTGATCATGGTACCAGTAGTGATGGCCATCATCCTCGGTGCCATCTACGGCCTGGGTGAAGTGTTCAACGTCTTTTCGAACATTGGTCACAAAGACCAGGCTAAAAAGCAGCATTGATTCCCCACAAAACGCCCGGCGAGTCCGGGCGTTTTGCTCTCAAGATTTTCCCGTTTACGCCGATATTATTTAACGCATCACGCCGGTTTACCCCTTGAGCGGTACGATTAAACGCTGGGATCTCCCTGACGTTACCGTTATATTAATATGTATATAACGCTACTCACAGGAGTTACAGATGGCACGTTCATGGGTACGCCTTTTCGCAGGGGCAACGCTGACGCTTTCACTTACCGGACACGCGCTGGCGGACGAAGGTAAAATCACGGTCTTCGCCGCGGCGTCGCTGACCAACGCGCTGCAGGACATCGCGGCGGCGTATAAAAAAGAGAAAAACGTCGAGGTGGTCTCCTCTTTTGCCTCTTCCTCTACGCTGGCGCGCCAGATAGAAGCGGGCGCACCGGCGGATCTGTTCATCTCGGCTGACCAGAAGTGGATGGATTACGCGGCGGAGAAGAAATCGATTGATGCCACAACCCGCGAAACGCTGCTTGGGAATAGCCTGGTTGTCGTGGCGCCAAAAGCCAGCGCGCAGGCGGAGATCACCATCAACAAACAGACCCACTGGACGAGCCTGCTGAACGGTGGCCGTCTGGCGGTGGGCGACCCGGAGCACGTTCCGGCCGGGATTTATGCCAAAGAAGCGCTGCAAAAGCTGGGTGCATGGGAGACATTGTCACCGAAGCTGGCCCCGGCGGAAGACGTGCGCGGCGCGCTGGCGCTGGTTGAGCGCAACGAAGCCCCGCTGGGCATTGTGTATGGCTCTGATGCCGTTGCCAGTAAAGGTGTAAAAGTGGTCGCAACGTTCCCGGAAGACTCCCACAAGAAAGTGGAATATCCTGTTGCGATTGTTGATGGACATAAAAATGCGGCCGTGACGGCCTTCCGCGATTACCTGAAAGGGCCGGAGGCGTCCGCAATCTTTAAACGTTATGGATTTATGACTCACTGATGATATTGACCGATCCTGAATGGCAGGCTGTTCTGCTGAGCCTAAAAGTCTCTTCCCTGGCGGTTGCGCTGAGTTTGCCCTTTGGGATCTTTTTTGCCTGGCTACTGGTTCGCTGTCAGTTTCCCGGCAAAACGCTGCTCGACAGCGTGCTGCATCTTCCGCTCGTTTTGCCGCCCGTGGTGGTCGGTTACCTGCTGCTGATTTCGATGGGGCGACGCGGTTTTATCGGCGAGAAGCTCTACGACTGGTTTGGGCTGACGTTTGCTTTTAGCTGGCGCGGTGCGGTACTGGCGGCGGCGGTGATGTCATTCCCGCTGATGGTGAGGGCGATACGCCTCGCGCTGGAAGGCGTGGACATGAAGCTCGAACAGGCGGCCCGTACGCTTGGCGCAGGGCGCTGGCGTGTCTTTTTCACCATCACGCTCCCGCTTACGCTACCGGGCATTATTGTCGGGACGGTGCTGGCCTTCGCCCGCTCGCTGGGCGAGTTTGGCGCGACGATCACGTTTGTGTCGAACATCCCCGGCGAGACGCGAACCATCCCGTCGGCAATGTATACCCTGATTCAAACGCCGGGCGGTGAAGGTGCGGCGGCGCGGCTGTGTATTATTTCAATTGTGCTGGCGCTGGCATCGCTGATGGTGTCTGAATGGCTGGCGCGGCTCAGCCGCGAGCGGATGGGGAAATAAGCATGCTGGAACTCCATTTCACCCAGACGCTGGGAAACCATACCCTGACGCTTAACGAGACGCTGCCGGCAAGCGGTATCACCGCCATCTTTGGCGTGTCGGGGGCGGGAAAAACGTCGCTGATTAATGCCATCAGCGGCCTGACCCGCCCGCAGTCTGGCCGTATTGTCCTGAATGACCGCGTCCTGAATGACGTGGAGAACAAAATTTACCTCTCGCCGGATAAGCGTCGCATCGGCTATGTTTTCCAGGACGCGCGCCTGTTCCCGCACTACAGCGTGCGCGGCAACCTGCGTTACGGCATGGCGAAAAGCATGGCCGGGCAGTTTGACAAGCTGGTGACGCTGTTAGGCATTGAGCCTCTGCTCGACAGGCTGCCATCGTCGCTCTCCGGCGGAGAAAAACAGCGTGTGGCCATTGGCCGTGCGTTGCTCACCGCCCCCGAGCTGCTGCTGCTCGACGAACCGCTGGCCTCGCTCGATATTCCGCGTAAACGCGAACTTCTGCCTTATCTACAGCGCCTGACGCGCGAAATTAATATTCCGATGCTCTACGTCAGCCATTCGCTGGATGAGATCCTCCATCTGGCCGACAAGGTGCTGGTGCTGGAAGAGGGCAGCGTGAAGGCCTTCGGCAACCTGGAAGAGGTGTGGGGCAGCAGCGTAATGCACCCGTGGTTACCCCGGGAACAGCAGAGCAGCATCCTGAAAGTGAGCGTTCTGGAACACCATCCACACTACGCAATGACCGCCCTGGCGCTGGGCGACCAGCATCTGTGGGTCAATAAGATCGACAAACCGCTACAGTCCGCGCTGCGTATTCGCATCCAGGCGTCGGACGTCTCGCTGGTGCTGCAGCCGCCGCTGCAAACCAGTATTCGAAATATTCTGCGCGCCAAAGTCGCGGAGTGTTTTGATGATAACGGCCAGGTGGAAGTGAAGCTTGAAGTCGGCAGCAGGACGCTCTGGGCGCGCATCAGCCCGTGGGCAAGGGATGAGTTAGGGATCAAACCCGGCCTGTGGCTTTACGCGCAAATTAAGAGCGTCTCGATCACCGCCTGATTACAGCAGGCGGGTATAAATGTACTGCGCGATGCTGTCGGTGGTGTTGTCACCAATCACCACGTTGGCGCGGGCTTTTACCGCGTCGTCTGCATTGCCCATCGCCACGCCGGTACCGGCGGCTTCCAGCATGCTGATGTCGTTGTAGTTGTCGCCGAAGGCGATCACGTCACGCATCGACCCGCCCTGTGATTCCACATACTGCGTCAGGCGCTTGCCTTTGCTGTTGCCTTTGCGGGCAATGTCCACCTGGTCATGCCAGGACCATTCGCACTCCAGACCCAACGTTTGTTCCACGTGTTTTGCGAAGGTATTCAGTTTGGCGGTGTCTTCATCCGTCAGGGCAAATTTCCAGAATGATTCAATCACTCTGAAATGGATCAATGAAACATTGAGGATTGTTAAGTTGAATTCAAAAGGTAAATCTCATGGTGTGTTTGCTTGTAGGGAAAGTGCATGAAATACAACGTGGGTAAGAGAGTAAAAGTAAATTTCTATGGGACTATGATGATTGGTATGAACATGGGGTATTTCGATGGAAGTTATGTTATAAATTTTTATAGTGCTGGTAGGAAATCACTTGAAGAAAAACAAATCATGGAGGTTATAAAATGAAGTATGTGTTAGTAGCGTTAGCATTGGCTCTTACTGGTTGCCAGAACGGGAAAAGTGTCAAGCTGGTTAAGATGGAATGCACGAGTACAAAGGGGGAGGTTAACCATGCCTCGTTCGGTAAAAAGAACCTCGACTATCTCACATGGAACGGGAAGCCCTACAAGTACCGCAACTCAGACCTGAAAGATAGGGATGAAAGCTACGCTTACTTTATAAATGGTAAGGAGCTAGTAAGTTTAATATTCTCAGATACGACTGTACTGTATAAGCACTGGCCCGACGCGAAAGGGGCGTATGAATCCAATGATCAGTACGGCTGGTGTAAGGAAGTTCTCCAATAGCTGTCTTCCTGCATGGAAGAAATATAACCATATTGCCCTGCTAGTCGGGGCTTTTTATCGTCCGTCCATACCCCTACCCATTTCCATCTAAAACGCTCTGTTTCGCTCTGTACGGCGTTATCTCCCTTCTACCTACACAACCCTATTGCTTACCCCTAAATACACCTATAGGGGAGGCTAAACATATGGAAAACGAACGATTTTATTATCCAAACAATTGCATTGAATACTGGTATGAACCTTAAGGCATTAAGATATATGGCGTGAAGTATACCAATCCAACATCATTTGAATTCTGGATCAATTCCTATGACGAATTCAGTACCGAATTGAATATTGATACATTCATTGATATGGATAAAGCCGCATACTTTCAATAGTCATTAATCTATAAACATATTGTTCATGTCATCTATGCCGCACATAAACTATTTCATGCGAGGAAGCCAAATGATTACCTATCTAGATTACTCCCAGGGAACAACAATTATTGAAGAAGATGGAGAGTACTCACGGATATGATAGCGATAGACTAGACGAACTAATCAATGTCGAAATTACATTTCCCGATGGTATTCATAATGTACGTATATTCAGTATTATCCCGTATCAGGTCGAATTGTCCTAAGTGGTAAGGAAGTTAAGAACCCACTTCGATATCATAGTGAACGTAAGCACATTCACTTATTAGTATTATCACGGCTCAAGATTAAGGTGGTTTTCCAGGTCCTATCAAACAAGATAAAAGTATTGTAATGGCTGGTACTACATATAACGCTAAATCGGGGGATACCGTAAAGGATTATGACGGCACGAACATTTGATCGTATGCCGCCATGTATCTTAGAAATATGTGTTAACTATCTTGGCAATCCCTGATTCTGTATTATTACCTATTACTAAATCGGCACATTCTTTAACCTCGGCGACGGCGTTACCCATAGCAACACCCAAGCCAGCATTTTTCAACATACTTAGATCGTTGAAATTATCTCCAAAAGCTATTACCTGGCTCATAGATAAACCTTGTGATTCTACCCATTGTGCCAGGCGTTTACCCTTACTGTTTCCGGCTTGTGCTATGTCTACTTGATCGTGCCAAGACCATTCACAGGCAAGGCCAAGCTCACGCTCTACGATTTGACCAAAGCTATGTAGTTTTTCAGTATCAGAATCAGTAAGGGCGAATTTCCAGATAGCATCAACATTTTGCGATGCTTCACTAAGAGAGGGTACTTGTTTGAAGATTGGACGTTGTGACTCTGGAAGAGATTTAGCCCAATTTTCTGTACGGATAATATGCCCCGTTGGTTCTTGGTAGAACATGGCATTATCGGCATACATCAGGCTATGAACATTGTAACTATCAAGTAAGTTTACTAATTGTGTAGCTTGTTCTGGTCGTAATGGGTCTGAGGCAATAACTCTTTTTTCTATGTGATCGTACAATAAAGCACCATTACAGCATATAGCTGGTGTATTAAGTTCTAATGCCTGATAAAAAGGATGGATGGCTACAAAGTGCCGTCCGGTAACTATGACAACCTTTGCCCCTGATTTACGGGCATTCTGTAGGGCAGATAGTGAGGCTGGTAAAATAGTTTTTTCTGGCGTCAATAAAGTGCCGTCCAGATCAAGGGCGATTACCTGATAGTTCATGCCATGCTTCGCTGTGTTTAAGTTAGGAGTTATACCGATGGTACTACGTTTGCTGTGTACCTCAAAATTAGTAACATGGAGATGTTGGAGAAGTCGTTAAGACATATAGGTTAATGAAATAGCTGTGAATTTTGCTTTTTTAGTAAATGGTGTGACTATTTCAAATAAGTGCAATTACAACAAATTGCAGGTGTATCTAACGCCAGTGCCTGATAAAAAGGGTGAATGGCAACGTGATGTCGACCCGTTACGATAAGGAGTTGATATCCCACTTCCTGCGCGCGTTTAAGCGCCTCAAGGGAGGAGGGGAGAAGGGTTTTTTGCGGCGTCAGTAAGGTACCGTCTAAATCCAGAGCAATCACACGCGAGGTCATTTGTTTTCCAGGGTTAATATTGAATTTACGTTTTGATGGGATGGTACACCGAGAGGCGAACGCTTCAAAACTCCTGTCGACAATTCAGCATTCACCGTCAAAAGTTAACTACTTTCATGCGCAGTGAGGAGTGAATATTCATGAAACAAACCGTTTATACCGCCAGTCCTGAAAGCCAGCAGATCCACGTCTGGCGTTTAAATACCGAAGGGACACTCACGCTGGTACAGGTTGTTGACGTGCCAGGCCAGGTGCAACCGATGGTCATCAGCCCGGATAAACGTTTCTTGTACGTGGGTGTGCGCCCGGAGTTCCGCGTGCTGGCCTATCGCATTTCTCCGGACGATGGCGCGCTGACGTACACTGCCGAAGCACCACTGCCGGGCAGCCCAACCCATATCTCGACCGATCGTAAAGGCAACTTTGTCTTCAGCGGCTCTTATAACGCGGGCTGCGTCAGCGTAACGCGTCTGGAAGATGGCATTCCGGTTGAAACCGTGGATGTGGTGGAAGGGCTTGAAGGCTGCCACTCGGCGAATATCACGCCGGATAACCGCACGCTGTGGGTGCCTGCGCTGAAGCAGGATCGTATCTGCCTGTTCACCCTGAGCGACGATGGTCACCTGGTGGCGCAGAATCCTGCCGAAGTGACTACCGTTGAAGGCGCGGGCCCGCGCCATATGGTCTTCCATCCGAACCAGCAGTACGCCTACGTGGTCAATGAGCTGAACAGCTCTGTGGACGTATGGGAGCTGAAAGATCCAAACGGTCATATTGAGTGCGTGCAGACGCTGGACATGATGCCGTCTGATTTCTCCGATACCCGCTGGGCGGCGGATATCCACATAACGCCAAATGGCCGCCATCTGTACGCCTGTGACCGTACCTCCAGCCTGATTACCGTCTTTAGCGTCTCTGAAGACGGCAGCGTACTGGCGATTGAAGGGTTCCAGCCAACGGAAACCCAGCCGCGCGGCTTTAATATCGATCACAGCGGTAAATACCTGATTGCGGCGGGGCAGAAATCCCACCACATCGCGCTGTATGAAATTAAAGGCGAGCAGGGGCTGCTGGAAGAGAAAGGGCGTTACGCCGTAGGTCAGGGGCCAATGTGGGTCGTGGTAAACGCTCACTAAGCGGCTAAAAACAAAAAACCTCGCGAATGCGAGGTTTTTTTATGCCCGGTAAACGCAGCGCCACCGGGCAAAACAGCTTACTGCTTCGGCTCAGCAACCACTTTGCTACCCAGACCGCGGTTGTTGTATTCCCACATGCGGTTGAAGTTAGCGTCGTTCAGGTTGCGCTGCACGTTCCCTTTATCATCCACCGCACCGGTATTGCCGGAGAATGGACGTTTGGAGATCGCGGCATCAGCCCACGGCTTCGCCATGTTGAAGCCTTCGTTGATCACGCTGTCGCGGATCACGACCTGGCCGTTAGTGGCAGAGTCCACGTCCAGGGAGCGTCCCAGCTGCGCTACGCCGTCACCGGCAGCATTAAAGCGGCTGTTCACGGCGAGGAAGCCGTAGAAGAGGTTAGACTGGGTTGCCGGAGCAAACACGTAACCTTCCTGCTGAGTGCGTGAGTTCACCACGCGGAAATCGGTATTATCAAACACCACCGCGCCGCGACCGGACACCAGATCCACGTCACCTTCAACGTAGCTGTTGGTCACCAGGGTACGGGTCAGGCGGTTATTCTGCAGGGTATTCTGCACGCCGCTGTTGGTCACGAAGAAGGTGTTCTGACGACCCAGAATGTTGACGTTGTTAATCTGCACCTGATCGCCATCGCTACGCAGCGCAACGGCCTGGTGGTTACCTGCATCAACGCTGTCGCCCAGGGTATTCTGAATGGTCAGGTTCTGCAGCTGCAGACCGTTATTCTGAGACCAGAACACCGCCGAGCACATCACGCCAATGGTGGCCGAACGCTTGCTCTGGCAGTTATCGAACATGTACCACGCCGGTTTACCCGGCATATATTTACCGGCCGGGTTCACCAGGTGACGCCAGGTGTTGCTGTCGATTTCGGAATCAATCGCCAGGCCAATTTTTACGTCGATCGCTTTTTCGCCCAGACCGTAAAGCGTAATGCTGCCAGGGGCCGCCGGAACGTACACGGTGCCTTCATATTCACCCGGCAGGATCGCGATGTACTGGCGAGACGCGCTGTGTTTAGTGATGGCCGCATCAACCGCAGCCTGAATAGAGGTATGCGTTACGCCCTGCGCACCCGCCGGGCCAACCACGAAGTCAGGCTGTTTAGGCAGGTTAATAGAAGACGGTGTCCACGGCGCAGCGTTAGGATCCATCGCCGAGAAGTAGTGCGCACGATCGAAGTTCTTCGCTTCATCAGCGGACAAAATCGGGCGGGAGGCGGTACCGGGCGCAACCTGCTCAGAAGGACGCTGATCCGGTGGTGTTGAACTGCATGCGGATAAGGTCACGCCAAAGGCGAGTGCTAACGCCAGACGGGAAATCCTGGAAATGTTCAAGGTAGAGCTCCTGGGTATGCAAGTCTTAAACGGGATAGACGAAATAGCCTGCTTTTTTATACTAAGTTGAGCGAAACGGGAAGATAAAAAGGGTAAAAGTTGCATTTTTAGTCCCGGAGCGGCAGGTAAGTGATCACAAATAAATAACATTTTCAGTCAAGGCGGTTGACAGTAGACGGTGGATGCAAATAAATGTCTATACAACCTAAGACAAGTGGAATGCCCCATGCAGCAGATTCATCCCGACGATGTAATATGGCGAAATGCGCGACTGGCTACGATGGCGCCGGACGTACCTGCGCCTTATGGACTGAAAGAGCAACACGCCCTGGTCGTGCGCGGCCACACTGTTCTGGCCGTGATCCCTGAATCTGACATTCCTTCCGGACACCGACACTGTGTCGATCTCCAGGGACGTCTGGTCACGCCTGGCCTGATTGACTGCCATACCCACCTGGTATTTGGCGGCGACCGCGCGGCGGAGTGGGAGCAGCGTCTGAACGGCGTCTCTTATCAAACCATAAGCGCCCAGGGGGGCGGGATTAACGCTACCGTGACGGCGACGCGCAGCAGCTCAGCCGAAACCTTGCTGAAACTGGCGCAGCAGCGGCTCCAGCGTCTCATGAATGAAGGCGTGACGACCGTTGAAATCAAGTCGGGATACGGGCTCAACGCCGAGGCCGAAGAGAAGATGCTGCAGGTTGCCCGCCAGCTGGGCCTCAATAATCCGATCGATATCAGCCCAACGCTGCTGGCGGCCCATGCGGTTCCGCCGGAATACCGGCAGGATCCGGATGCCTACCTCACGCTGGTCTGTGAGCAGATACTGCCCACGCTGTGGCAAAAAGAGTTATATGAAGCAGTCGACGTGTTTTGTGAAAACGTCGGCTTTACCCCGTCGCAAACCGAGCACCTCTTCAAGGCCGCCGCCGCGCTGGGTATCCCGGTGAAAGGGCATGTCGAGCAGCTGTCGAATCAGGGCGGCGCGGCGCTGGTCAGCCAGTACAAGGGCCTTTCTGCCGATCATATTGAATATCTCGACGAAGCAGGCGTTCAGGCGATGGCGGAAAGCGGCACGGTTGCCGTCCTGTTGCCGGGTGCGTTCTATTTTCTTCAGGAGCGCCAGCGTCCGCCGGTGGAACAGCTCAGAAAACAGGGCGTGCCGATGGCGGTCGCCACCGACTATAACCCCGGCACCAGCCCGTTTGCGAGCCTGCACCTGGCGATGAACATGGCCTGCGTCCAGTTTGGCCTGACGCCTGAAGAGGCCTGGGCTGGCGTCACGCGCCATGCCGCGCAGGCGCTGGGCCGTGGCGCAACCCACGGGCAGCTGCGGGCAGGGTTTGTCGCCGATTTTATCGTCTGGGATGCTCACCATCCGGTAGAGATGGTCTACGAGCCGGGACGCAACCCGCTTTATCAACGTATTTTCCGTGGGGAGGCAGTATGAGGTTATGGCGGCCCGTAGCCGAAACCGTCTGGCAGGGGCGCGATGACAGCGCCGAGGCCAGCAGTGCAAAGCGCATTTTCCAGACGATAAAGCAGCAGGGCCAGTTCACGCCGCTTGCATCCGGCATCGCGCTGATAGGCTTTGAATGTGATGAAGGTGTAAAACGCAATCAGGGCAGGCCCGGCGCCGTGCAGGCACCGGATATGCTGCGAAAAGCGCTGGCAAATATGGCAAGCCACCAGGGGCATGACCGGCTGGCGGATATGGGCTCGGTGTACGTTGAAGGCGGCGAGCTGGAAGCGGCACAGCAGGCGTTAAGCGATGCCGTCACGGCCTGTCAGCAGTCCGGGATGCGGACGCTGGTGTTTGGCGGCGGGCACGAAACCGCCTGGGCGCACGGTCGCGGCGTGCTGGAGGCCTTCCCGAACGAGCGGGTTGTCATTATCAACCTTGATGCCCATCTCGATCTGCGCAAGGCCGACCAGGCGACGTCCGGCACCCCGTTTCGCCAGCTGGCGCGCTACTGCGATGAGCGCGGGCGGGAATTTCACTACGCCTGCCTTGGCGTGAGCCGGGCGGCGAACACGCTCGCGCTGTGGGATGAGGCCGAACGCCTGAACGTCACGCTGGTGGAAGATCTCCATTTCAGGCGCGATGCGCTATCCGCCCTGGAAAGGGTGCTGGCGCAGGCCGATCGTATCTATCTGACGATCGATCTGGATGTCCTGCCCGCCAGCGAAATGCCAGCCGTGTCCGCACCGGCTGCGTTAGGCATACCGGCGCTGGATCTTCTCCCGGTTATCGAACAAATCTGCCGTAGCGGTAAGCTACAGGCCGCCGATCTGGTAGAGTTTAACCCGCAGTACGATCGGGACGGGCAGGGCGCTAAGCTCGCCGCCCGCCTGGCCTGGCAAATTGCTCACTGGTGGGCATAACACTATTCAAGGAGTCACGATGTTTTCACGCTCACCTCTGCCGCAGTCGAGCCCTCCCGCGCCTTTCTATGAAAAGGTGAAGCAGGCAATCAGCGAAAAAATCGCTACCGGCGTCTGGCGCCCGCACGATCGCATTCCTTCGGAGGCCGAGCTGGTGGCGCAGTTTGGTTTTAGCCGGATGACCGTCAACCGGGCGCTGCGCGAGCTGACTGACGAAGGGCTTCTGGTGCGCCTGCAGGGCGTGGGGACGTTTGTAGCGGAACCGAAAGGACAGTCGGCCCTGTTTGAAATCCGCAGCATTGCGGACGAGATAGCCGCGCGTAATCATCAGCACCGCTGTGAGGTGCTGGTGCTCGAAGAGACCCAGGCCAGCGCCGAGCAGGCCACAGAGCTTAACGTCAAGGAGGGAAGCCGCATTTTCCACTCCGTGATGGTTCATTTTGAGAACGACATTCCGGTGCAGATTGAAGATCGCTGCGTTAACGCTGAGCGGATACCGGACTATCTGAACCAGGATTACACCCAGACCACGCCGCATGCTTATCTCTCGCTCGTCGCACCGCTGACGGAAGGGGAGCACATTGTGGAGGCCGTGCGCGCCACGCCGCAGGAGTGTGAAAGGCTACGCATTAAAGAGCACGATCCGTGCCTGCTGATCCGCCGTCGAACCTGGTCCTCGTCGCACATTGTGTCGCATGCCCGGCTGCTTTTCCCGGGGAATCGCTACCGGCTGCAGGGCCACTTCATGTCATAAGTTTTATAAGCGTGATCGCTAACGCAATATAACAAAATTGTATCTTTTTTGTTAAATCTGACCTTGTGTGTGCTTGTCTATACAAGTATATCTAAATGCATCATCTGTCCCCTATGAGGAGCACACAATGTCGTCAGGTAAATACCGCCAGCAGGACGTCCGCGCCGCGCGCGGCACCACGCTTACCGCCAAAAGCTGGCTCACCGAAGCCCCGTTGCGCATGTTGATGAACAACCTCGACCCTGAGGTGGCGGAAAACCCCCACGAGCTGGTGGTCTACGGCGGCATAGGCCGCGCCGCGCGCAACTGGGAATGCTATGACGCAATTGTAAAATCCCTGACCGAACTCGAACACGACGAAACCCTGCTGGTGCAGTCCGGCAAGCCGGTGGGCGTATTTAAAACGCACAAAAACGCGCCGCGCGTGCTGATCGCCAACTCTAACCTCGTGCCGCACTGGGCCACCTGGGAACACTTCAACGAACTGGACGCAAAAGGGCTGGCGATGTATGGCCAGATGACCGCGGGTAGCTGGATCTACATCGGCAGTCAGGGGATCGTGCAGGGCACCTATGAAACCTTCGTGGAAGCCGGTCGCCAGCACTATAACGGCTCGCTGAAAGGCCGCTGGGTATTGACCGCGGGTCTCGGCGGCATGGGCGGCGCGCAGCCGCTGGCCGCCACGCTTGCCGGCGCGTGCTCGCTGAACATTGAGTGCCAGCAGAGCCGCATTGATTTCCGTCTGCGCACCCGCTACGTCGATGAGCAGGCAACCGATCTGGACGATGCGCTGGCGCGCATCAAAAAATACACCTCCGAAGGCAAAGCCGTGTCGATTGCCCTGTGCGGCAACGCGGCGGACATTCTCCCGCAGCTCGTCGCCCGCGGCGTGCGTCCGGATCTGGTCACCGACCAGACCAGCGCCCATGACCCGCTGCACGGTTACCTGCCAAAAGGCTGGACGTGGGAAGAATATCAGCAAAAAGCGGAAACCGACCCGGAAGGCACGGTGCTTGCTGCGAAACGCGCCATGGCAGAACACGTCTCCGCCATGCTGGCCTTTAGCCAGATGGGCATTCCGACCTTTGACTACGGCAACAACATCCGCCAGATGGCGAAAGAGATGGGCGTGAATAACGCGTTCGACTTCCCGGGCTTCGTTCCTGCCTATATTCGCCCGCTGTTCTGCCGCGGTATCGGTCCGTTCCGCTGGGTTGCCCTGTCCGGTGACCCGGAGGATATCTACAAAACCGACGCCAAAGTGAAGGAGATCGTCGCCGATGACGAACACCTGCATCACTGGCTGGACATGGCCCGCGAGCGCATTAACTTCCAGGGCCTGCCGGCGCGTATCTGCTGGGTAGGGCTGGAGTGGCGTCAAAAACTGGGCCTCGCCTTCAACGAAATGGTGCGCAGCGGTGAAGTCTCCGCGCCGATCGTCATTGGCCGCGACCACCTGGACTCCGGCTCCGTCGCCAGCCCGAACCGCGAAACCGAAGCCATGCGCGACGGCTCGGATGCGGTCTCCGACTGGCCGCTGCTGAACGCTCTGCTGAATACCGCCAGCGGCGCGACCTGGGTGTCGCTGCACCACGGCGGCGGCGTGGGGATGGGCTTCTCCCAGCATTCCGGGATGGTCATCGTCTGCGACGGAACCGATGAAGCCGCCGCGCGTATCGCTCGCGTGCTGCACAACGACCCGGCCACCGGCGTGATGCGTCACGCGGACGCGGGTTACGAAATTGCCATTGACTGTGCCAAAGAGCAGGGCCTTAACCTGCCGATGATCCCTGCCACACAAGGAAAGCATTAATGAACGCATTAACACTCACTCCCGGCTCGCTGACGCTCAAGCAGCTGCGTAACGTCTGGCGTAAACCGGTCACCCTTTCGCTGGATGAAAGCGCCCACGCCGCCATTAACGACAGCGTCGCCTGCGTCGAAGCCATCGTTGCTGAAGGGCGAACCGCCTACGGGATTAACACCGGCTTTGGCCTGCTGGCACAGACCCGCATCGCCACGCACGATCTGGAAAACTTACAGCGTTCGCTGGTGCTGTCACATGCGGCGGGCGTGGGTCAGCCGCTGGATGATGAGATTGTCCGTCTGATGATGGTGCTCAAAATCAACAGCCTGGCCCGCGGCTTCTCCGGCATTCGCCTGAGCGTGATTCAGGCGCTGATGGCGCTGGTCAATGCGGAAGTCTATCCGTGGATCCCGGCAAAAGGTTCCGTCGGCGCATCCGGCGATCTTGCGCCGCTGGCGCACATGTCGCTGCTGTTGCTGGGCGAAGGCAAAGCGCGCTGGCAGGGCGAGTGGCTTCCTGCGAAAGAGGCGCTGAAAAAAGCCGGGTTAAACCCGATTACCCTGGCGGCGAAAGAGGGGCTGGCGCTGCTGAACGGCACGCAGGCATCGACCGCTTTCGCGCTGCGCGGCCTGTTTGAAGCGGAAGATCTGTTTGCCTCGGCGGTAGTGTGCGGTGCGCTGACCACCGAAGCCGTGCTGGGCTCGCGTCGCCCGTTCGATGCCCGCATCCACGAGGTGCGCGGTCAGCGCGGGCAGATTGATGCCGCCGCGATGTACCGTCACGTGCTTACCGACACCAGCGAGATCGCGGATTCACACCACAACTGTGAAAAGGTGCAGGATCCGTATTCCCTGCGCTGCCAGCCGCAGGTCATGGGCGCGTGCCTGACGCAGCTGCGCCAGGCGGCAGAAGTGCTGCTGGTGGAGGCCAACGCGGTGTCCGACAACCCGCTGGTGTTCGCCCAGGAAAACGAGGTGGTCTCCGGCGGCAACTTCCACGCCGAGCCGGTGGCAATGGCGGCGGATAATATCGCTCTGGCGATCGCCGAAGTCGGTGCGTTGTCCGAGCGCCGTATTGCGCTGATGATGGATAAACATATGTCCCAGCTGCCGCCGTTCCTGGTGCGTAACGGCGGGGTCAACTCGGGCTTTATGATTGCCCAGGTGACCGCGGCGGCGCTGGCGAGCGAGAACAAAGCCCTGTCGCACCCGCACAGCGTGGACAGCCTGCCAACGTCAGCGAACCAGGAAGATCACGTTTCGATGGCACCGGCTGCCGGACGTCGTCTGTGGGAAATGGCCTCCAACACCCGCGGCGTGCTGGCGGTGGAATGGCTGGCGGCATGTCAGGGTGTCGATCTGCGTGAAGGGCTAAAATCCAGCCCGCTGCTGGAGCAGGCGCGTCATGCGCTGCGCGAGCATGTATCGCACTACGATGACGACCGCTTCTTTGCGCCGGATATTGATAAGGCGATGCAGCTTCTGGAAGAGGGAAGCCTTGTAGGACTGTTACCTTCGGTGCTGTGATTTTTACCCTCACTCTAACCCTCTCCCACAGGGAGAGGGAATTGCCCGGTTTTCTCCCTCTCCCTGTGGGAGAGGGCCGGGGTGAAGGCATCAGCCCGCACTATTATGAATACATCGCCGTAATCGACGCGCTGCCCAGCGAATGGAAATGCACGTTAAACCCGACCATCGCGCCGCTCGCCCCTTCATCGACCTCAATCTTCTCCACATCCAGCGCGTGCACCGTGAAGATATAGCGGTGGGTTTCCCCTTTTGGCGGCGCCGCGCCGCCGTAGCCCGCTTTACCAAAATCGGTGCGCGTCTGAAGGGCGCCTTCAGGCAGGGCAACCAGGTCTGAACCGGAACCCTGCGGCAGGACGCGCGTGTCGGCAGGCAGGTTCGCCACAATCCAGTGCCACCAGCCGGAGCCGGTAGGCGCATCCGGGTCGTAGCAGGTCACGACAAAGCTTTTGGTTCCGGCCGGAACCTCGTCCCACGCCAGGTGTGGGGAGATATTGTCTCCCTGATACCCCATGCCGTTGAATACGTGGCGTTCCGGCAGTTTTTCACCGTCGCGCAGATCTTTACTGATGATTTTCATACGGTTTACCCTCGTTGATCGCTCGTTCAGCAAGTGTAATGCATAGGGTTACATCGTGAAATGCGCGGGAATGTTAACGGCTGTTACAACCGCGTCGGTTAATTTACGCAGCTGCTCCGGCGTAATGCTGTACGGCGGCATCAGGTAGATAAGCTTGCCGAAAGGCCGCACCCAGACGCCCTGCTCAACGAAGAAGCGCTGCAGCGCCGCCATATTCACCGGATGGGTGGTTTCAATCACGCCGATGGCGCCCAGCACGCGCACGTCCGCCACAAAATTCGCGCCCGAGGCGGCGCTCAGCTCGTCTTTCAGCTGCGCCTCAATCGCCGCCACCTGCGTCTGCCACTCGCCGCTCTCCAGAATGGCCAGGCTTTCGCTTGCGACGGCGCAGGCCAGCGGATTACCCATAAACGTCGGGCCGTGCATAAAGCAGCCCGCCTCGCCGTCGCTGATGGTGTCGGCAACGTGACGGGTCGTGAGCGTGGCGGAGAGCGTCATGGTGCCGCCGGTCAGCGCCTTGCCCAGACACAGAATATCCGGCGCAATGCCCGCATGCTCGCAGGCAAACAGCCTGCCGGTGCGGCCAAAGCCGGTGGCGATCTCATCGGCAATCAGCAGAATGCCCTCGCGGTCGCACATCCTGCGAATACGTCTCAGCCATTCCGGATGGTACATCCGCATTCCGCCTGCGCCCTGCACAATCGGCTCGAGGATCACCGCGGCGATTTCATGGCGATGCGCCGCCATCAGCCGGGCGAAACCGACCATGTCCATCTCGTTCCACTCGCCGTCGAAACGGCTCTGCGGGGCAGGGGCAAACAGGTTTTCCGGCAGATAGCCTTTCCACAGGCTGTGCATCGAGTTGTCCGGATCGCACACCGACATCGCCCCGAAGGTATCCCCGTGATAGCCGTTGCGGAAGGTGAGGAACCGCTGGCGCGTTTCGCCCTTCGCGTGCCAGTACTGCAGCGCCATTTTCATCGCCACTTCCACCGCCACGGAGCCGGAATCGGCCAGGAATACGCACTCCAGCGATGCAGGCGTCATCGCCACCAGGCGACGGCATAAATCCACCGCGGGTTGATGGGTGATCCCGCCAAACATCACGTGCGACATCTGGTCAATCTGCGCCTTCATCGCCGCATTCAGGCGCGGGTGGTTGTACCCGTGAATGGCCGCCCACCACGAAGACATCCCGTCAACGAGCTGTTCGCCGCTGGCGAGGTGCAGCTCGCAGCCGTGGGCCGAGGCCACCGGATAAACGGGAAGAGGGCGGGTAGTGGAGGTGTAAGGGTGCCAGATATGCTGCTTGTCGAAGGCGAGATCGTCCTGGGTCATAATCGACTTGTAAACCATTTTGAAAAGTTTTAGGTTTACGAGTATAAACCGAACCGAAAATTAACAAAACCCTTTGGAGAAGCCCGATGGCTCACCACGCACGCTGGACGATGTCGCAAGTCACTGAATTATTCAATAAACCTTTCCTTGAGCTGATGTTCGAAGCCCAACAGGTGCATCGTCAGCACTTCGATCCGCGCCATGTTCAGGTCAGCACGCTGCTGTCGATCAAAACCGGCGCCTGTCCGGAAGACTGCAAATATTGCCCGCAGAGTGCGCGCTACAAAACCGGCCTGGAATCTGAACGGCTGATGGAGGTGGAGCAGGTGCTCGACTCGGCGCGGAAGGCGAAAAACGCCGGCTCGACCCGCTTCTGCATGGGCGCGGCGTGGAAGAACCCGCACGATCGCGACATGCCGTATCTGGAGCAGATGGTGAAGGGCGTGAAGGAGATGGGCCTCGAAGCCTGTATGACGCTCGGCACGCTGAACGACGAGCAGGCGCAGCGCCTCTCCGCCGCAGGGCTGGACTACTACAACCATAACCTCGACACCTCGCCGGAATTTTACGGCAACATCATCACCACGCGGACCTATCAGGAGCGTCTGGACACGCTGGATAAAGTGCGTGACGCGGGGATCAAGGTCTGCTCGGGCGGTATTGTCGGCTTAGGCGAAACGGTGAAAGACCGCGCGGGCCTGCTGCTGCAGCTGGCAAACCTGCCGACCCCGCCGGAAAGCGTGCCGATCAACATGCTGGTGAAGGTTAAGGGAACGCCGCTGGCGGACAACGACGACGTGGATGCGTTTGATTTTATCCGCACCATCGCGGTGGCGCGCATCATGATGCCGACCTCTTTCGTGCGCCTCTCCGCCGGTCGCGAGCAGATGAACGAGCAGACCCAGGCGATGTGCTTTATGGCCGGAGCCAACTCCATCTTCTACGGCTGCAAGCTGCTGACCACGCCGAACCCGGAAGAGGACAAAGACGTTCAGCTGTTCCGCAAGCTGGGGCTTAACCCGCATCAGACCGAGGTGCTGACGGGCGATAACGAGCAACAGCAGCAGCTGGAGCAGCAGATTTTCAACGCCGACACCGACCAGTTCTACAACGCGGCAGCCGTATGACCTGGCAGGCACGCATTAATACCGCGCTGGACGAACGCCGGGCGGCAGAGGCGTTTCGCGTTCGCAGAGTGGTGGAAAACGGCGCGGGCCGTTTTCTTACCCGCGAGGGGCGGCAGTTTTGTAATTTCTCCAGCAACGACTATCTCGGGCTGAGCCAGCATCCGTCCATCATCCGCGCCTGGCAGCAGGGTGCGGAGCGGTTTGGCGTGGGCAGCGGCGGCTCGGGACACGTCAGCGGATACACCACGGCGCATCAGGCGCTGGAAGAAGCGCTTGCCGACTGGCTCGGCTACCCGCGCGCGCTGCTGTTCATCTCCGGCTTTGCCGCCAACCAGGCGGTCATTACCGCGCTGATGGGAAAAGAGGACCGCATTGTCGCTGACCGCCTGAGCCACGCCTCGCTGCTGGAGGCGGCAAATTTAAGCCCGGCGCAGCTGCGCCGCTTTGCCCATAACGATGCGGGGCAGCTCGCCGGGCTGCTGGATAAACCCTGCGACGGACAGCAGCTGGCGGTCACCGAAGGGGTGTTCAGCATGGACGGCGACAGCGCGCCGCTTGCCGCGCTGCACGAGGCCGCAAAGCGGCAAAACGCCTGGCTGCTGGTTGACGATGCCCACGGCATTGGCGTGATGGGCGACGAAGGTCGCGGCAGCGCGTATCAGCAAAACGTTAAGCCGGAGCTGCTGATCGTCACCTTCGGCAAAGGCTTTGGCGTCAGCGGCGCCGCCGTGCTGTGCAGCGATTCGGTCGCCGACTATCTGCTGCAGTTTGCCCGACACCTGATTTACAGCACCAGCATGCCCCCGGCGCAGGCCGTGGCGCTGTCTGCGTCGCTGGCGGTGATCCGCAGCGCAGAAGGGGATGAACGTCGTCAGCGGCTGGCGGAGCATATCTCCCGCTTCCGCAAGGGGTTAGCGGCGCTGCCCTTCCACAGCCCCGATTCGCAAAGCGCCATCCAGCCGGTGATTGTCGGCGAAAACGGCCGCGCGCTGGCGCTGGCACAGGCGCTGCGCGAGCGCGGCATGTGGGTGACCGCCATTCGCCCGCCAACGGTCCCGCCGGGAACCGCGCGGCTGCGCTTAACCCTGACGGCGGCGCATGAGGCACGGGATATCCAGACGCTGCTGGAGGTGCTCCATGTTGCCGGTGAATAAACAGGCCGTTGCGGCGGCATTTGGCCGGGCCGCGCAGAGCTATTCGCAGCACGATGAGCTGCAGCGTCTGAGCGCGCAGGGGCTTCTGGCCGCGCTTGGCGAGAACCGTTTTCCGCAGGTGCTGGACGCCGGCTGTGGTCCCGGCAGCAACAGCCGCTACTGGCGCGGGGCGGGAAGCCAGGTCACGGCTATCGACCTCTCAGAGCAGATGCTCGACGAGGCGCGTCAGCGACAGGCCGCGGACCATTATCTGCTGGCCGATATCGAGGCGATCCCGCTCGCGGATGCGCAGTTCGATCTGGTCTGGAGTCATCTGGCGGTCCAGTGGTGCAGCAGCCTGCCGCAGGCCTTACGCGAGCTTTATCGCGTGGTGCGACCGGGCGGGAAGGTGGCCTTTACCACCCTGCTGGAAAGTTCGCTGCCGGAGCTGAATCAGGCGTGGAAAGCGGTGGATGAGCAGCCGCACGCTAACCGCTTTTTATCGCATGATCAGGTGACGCAGGCGCTGGCAGGCTGGCGCTACCGCAGCACGGTGCAGACCATCACCCTCAATTTTAGCGATGCGTTCAGCGCGATGCGCTCGCTGAAGGGCATCGGGGCCACGCACCTGCACGCCGGGCGGAAGAAAAAACCGCTGACCCGGGGCCAGCTGCAGCGTCTGGAGCTGGCCTGGCCGCAGCAGCGGGGACATTTCCCGCTCTCTTATCAACTTTTTCATGGGATTATCGAACGTGAGTGAACGTTATTTTGTCACCGGAACGGATACGGAAGTGGGCAAAACGGTGGCCAGCTCGGCGCTGCTGCAGGCGGCGCGAAAGCTTGGGAAAAACACCGCCGGATATAAGCCGGTTGCTTCCGGCAGCGAGATGACGGCGGAAGGGTTACGCAACACCGACGCGCTGGCGCTACAGCGTAACAGCACGTGTGAGCTTGCCTATTCAGCGGTGAATCCGTACACCTTTGCCGAGCCGACCTCGCCGCACATCATCAGCGCTGACGAAGGTCGTCCGATTGATTTCGCCGTGCTGTCAGCCGGGTTACGGACGCTGGAAAGCCAGGCCGACTGGGTGCTGGTGGAAGGTGCAGGGGGCTGGTTTACGCCGCTTTCGGACACGCAGACGTTTGCCGACTGGGTGCAGGCCGAGCAGCTTCCGGTCATTCTGGTCGTCGGCGTCAGGCTAGGCTGCATCAATCACGCCATGCTGACCGCGCAGGCCGTGCAGCAGGCCGGGCTGCGTCTGGCGGGCTGGATAGCCAACGACGTGGTTGCGCCGGGTAAACGACACCAGGAGTATCTGGCGACGCTCAGGCGCGTACTTCCCGCCCCGTGCCTCGGGGAAATTCCCTGGCTTGCAGACGGCGCGGAAAATGCCGACACCGGGCTTTATCTCGATCTCAGCGTCTTGCTTCCCGCGACATCCAGTGCGCGATAAGCTCGTCATCCAGTTCGTTAACGTGGCCCTGCGCCACGTTACGCCCGCGATAGAGCATACAGAAACGGTCCGCCACCCGGCGGATAAACGACAGCTGCTGTTCCGCTAGCAGCACCGTCATACCTAACTCCCGGTTTAAGCGCACCAGCAGCTGCCCCAGCTTCTGGGCGAAGCTGTGTCCTGCGCCGTGCAGGGGCTCATCGAGGATCAGCAGGTGCGGACGGTTTACCAGCGCATTAGCCAGCGCCAGCTGGTACTGGTCGTCCGGAGAGAGCGTGTTGGCGCGGGCCTGCCGCAACGCGTAGAGCGCCGGAAACAGGTCGTAAACGTCGCTTTTCGCTTCCGGGTTGGGTTTCCCCATCGCCCGCATGGCGATATGCAGATTCTCCTCAATCGTTAGCTGGGAGAAGATCCGCCTGTCCTGCGGGACATAGCCTATCCCCGCTCCTGAGCGCTGTTCTGGCGGCAGGTTAAGCAAGTCGCGCGGCGGCGCGCCCGCCTCGTGCCAGATGATGCTGCCGCTTTCAACGGGCACTCTCCCGGCGATGCAATTCATGAGGGTGGTTTTCCCCATCCCCGGCAGGCCAACGACGCCAGTACACATCCCTTGCGGAAAATCCAAATTCACGTTCCATAGCGTATGTTGGCTTCCGTAAAACTGATTCACAGCACGCAGACTCAACATCTTTTTCTCCTTAAAAATGTGTGTAGGTGAGGCTCGTGTTTGAATCTGCAAAACCCCTGCCAGAAACGGAAAAGTGTTCAAATAAACGGCTTTTTTAGGAATAAATCACCGGAAAGCGGTTTATAAAAAACCGGATTGCACATCGACGGTGCTGGAGGTGGTGAGTTGTGGTGCAGAACCCAAAATGATGAAAATGTGAGCAAGATCCCATCGGTTGGTTATGAATGACGCAACTGTTAATCATCAAAAAATAGCTATAAAATTTTTTTACTGCCGTCTCGTGGGAAAAACCGGGAATTTGCCGAGCGCCAGTCTGCATGGGCTGGAAGCAGTTATCCACTATTCCTGTGGATAACCATGTGCATTAGAGTTAGAAAACACGCGATAAGCGAGAGAAGACGCGGCTTACGCCCAAATTGGCGCGAAACGCGGCTTTAGAAAATATCGTTTATTATTTAATTGCTTAGATAAAAGCAATTCCCGTCATGAAAGTGTCACCGGTTGCCACAAAACTATCATTACCTGGCTTGACAAATGTTAAAAAAGAAAAAGTTCTGGGGATAACCTGACCTGACTGGTGTTTTATATTGTCACAGTCCAAATTTTGGCCGTTATCCCACTAATCATTCAGGCGCTATGCTAAATATCCTGACATGCTACTGGTTTTTCATCCAGTGTTTTTTACTGGCATTCCTGGCAACAACGAGTAAAATTACTCACCTGCCGCTTATAACGTCATCAGGTTGTCGCCCATGAGTAAACCGTTCAAATTGAATTCTGCTTTCCGTCCATCTGGCGATCAGCCTGAGGCGATCCGTCGTCTGGAAGAGGGGCTGGAAGATGGGCTGGCGCACCAGACGCTGCTGGGGGTAACCGGCTCGGGTAAAACCTTCACCATCGCCAACGTGATTGCGGATCTCCAGCGCCCAACGATGGTGCTGGCGCCCAATAAAACCCTGGCCGCACAGCTTTACGGCGAGATGAAAGAGTTCTTCCCGGAAAATGCGGTGGAGTATTTCGTCTCCTATTACGATTACTACCAGCCTGAAGCCTACGTACCGAGCTCTGACACCTTCATCGAGAAGGATGCCTCGGTGAACGAACACATCGAGCAGATGCGTCTGTCGGCCACTAAGGCGCTTCTGGAGCGTCGCGACGTGGTCGTCGTTGCGTCGGTTTCCGCGATCTACGGTCTGGGCGATCCGGATCTCTATCTCAAGATGATGCTGCACCTGACGCAGGGGATGATCATCGACCAGCGCGCCATCGTTCGTCGTCTGGCGGAGCTGCAGTACGCCCGTAACGATCAGGCGTTTCAGCGCGGCACCTTCCGCGTACGCGGTGAGGTGATCGACATCTTCCCGGCGGAATCGGACGATATGGCGCTGCGCGTCGAGCTGTTTGACGAAGAGGTTGAACGCCTGTCGCTCTTCGACCCGCTGACCGGACACGTTGAGTCGGTGATCCAGCGCTTTACCATCTACCCGAAAACGCACTACGTGACGCCGCGCGAGCGTATCGTGCAGGCGATGGAAGAGATCAAAGTGGAGCTGGCCGAGCGCCGTAAGGTGCTGCTGGCGAACAACAAGCTGCTGGAAGAGCAGCGCCTCAGCCAGCGTACCCAGTTCGACCTTGAGATGATGAACGAGCTGGGCTACTGCTCCGGCATTGAAAACTACTCGCGCTTCCTCTCCGGGCGCGGGCCGGGCGAGCCGCCGCCGACGCTGTTTGATTACCTGCCGGCAGACGGTTTGCTGGTAATCGACGAATCCCACGTCACGATCCCGCAGATCGGCGGGATGTACCGCGGCGACCGGGCGCGTAAAGAGACGCTGGTAGAGTACGGGTTCCGCCTGCCGTCGGCGCTGGATAACCGTCCGATGAAGTTTGAAGAGTTTGAGGCATTAGCGCCGCAAACCATTTACGTCTCGGCCACGCCGGGCAACTACGAGCTGGAGAAATCCGGTGAAGACGTTGTCGATCAGGTTGTGCGTCCGACCGGGTTGCTCGACCCGATTATTGAAGTTCGTCCGGTGGCCACGCAGGTGGACGATCTGCTCTCAGAGATCCGCGCCCGTTCCGCTATCAACGAGCGCGTGCTGGTGACCACGCTCACCAAGCGCATGGCGGAAGACCTCACCGAGTATCTCGAAGAGCACGGCGAGAAGGTGCGCTATCTGCACTCGGATATCGACACCGTGGAGCGCATGGAGATTATCCGCGATCTGCGTCTGGGCGAGTTTGACGTGCTGGTGGGGATCAACCTGCTGCGAGAAGGTCTGGATATGCCGGAAGTCTCGCTGGTGGCGATTCTGGATGCGGACAAAGAGGGCTTCCTGCGTTCTGAACGCTCCCTGATCCAGACCATCGGCCGTGCGGCGCGTAACGTCAACGGTAAAGCGATTCTGTACGGTGACAAAATCACCCCGTCGATGGCGAAAGCGATTGGCGAAACGGAGCGCCGCCGCGAGAAACAGCAGCGCTACAACGAAGAGCACGGCATCACGCCGCAGGGGCTGAACAAGAAGGTGGTGGATATTCTGGCGCTGGGTCAGAACATTGCCAAAACCAAAGCGAAAGGTCGCGGCAAGGCGCGTTCAGTGGTGGAAGAAGATACCGTCGTGCTGACGCCGAAAGCGCTGCAGCAGAAAATCCACGAGCTGGAAGGGCAGATGATGCAGCACGCGCAGAACCTGGAGTTCGAAGAGGCGGCGCAAATCCGCGACCAGCTACATCAGCTGCGGGATCTTTTCATCGCGGCATCGTGAGTAAAGCAATGTTTTCTCCCTCTCCCTGTGGGAGAGGGCCGGGGTGAGAGCAACAGGCCGCACAAAATGAACCTAACCCAGCGCCTGAATCGCCTTCTCCAGCGCCTCGCGCAGCAGGTGACGGTCATGGCGATATTTAATATCACTCGCTTCCAGCGGCTCCTGCACCACCACGCGGTCGCCAATACCCGACACATCCACCTTCGGCCCCACCACGACGCCGTCGATGATTTTCTTGCCGACGTAATGCTCCATTAATTCAAGCTTGTCTGCCAGCGACAGGCTCGCCGCCGCCGGGCTCAGTTCACGTCCCAGGTTACCGATGTAAACCATCGGGGCAGGGGTGCGGCGCAGCGCCTGCGCCAGCTCTTTCACCAGCAGAATGGGCATCAGGCTGGTGTAAAAACTGCCCGGGCCGATCAGGATAAGATCCGCTTCCCCGATGGCCTCCACCGCTTCTCGCGTGGCGGGTACGCTTGGATAGGTCATTAACTCCGTGGGCGGCAGGATGAGCTGGTCAATATTCACTTCGCCGTAAACTTCATGCCCTTCGGCATCGATTGCCATCAAGTCAACCGGTTGTTCGGACATGGGGATCAGGAATGCGTCCACTTTGAGCAGATTACGGATTAAGTTGATGGCTTCCAGAGGCCTTACGCTCAGGTGATCGAGCGCCTTTAACATCAGATTTCCGAGGTTATGTCCGGAAAGTTCGCCATTACCGCCAAAACGGTACTCAAACATCGCCGACGCGACGCTCGGCTCGGTAATTAACTGGTTCAGGCAGTTGCGCATGTCTCCCCAGGCAATGCCGCCTTCGGCACGACGAATGCGCCCGGTTGAGCCGCCGTTGTCGGTGGTGGTCACTATCCCTGTCAGCCTTGAGCCGAGTGACGACAAAGAGGACATAACCCGGCCTAAGCCGTGTCCTCCGCCAAGAGCGACCACTCGGTCAAGATCCGCAAAAGTGCGATTGCGCATACGTATTCCTTATCACGTTCGATCGCGTAACAGTAACCTAACTACCCCTAAAAGACGATGCCTCACCCGATGCAAAATGACGTATATCAATGTGAAAATGCGGTTTTTAGGTATTCTGTAGCGAAAATGCAGGATCGATTCGCTATATAGATAATTATATAGCGTGAAGCGATAATGGCGTCGTCAGAATTTCCGCGCTACTATCGCCCTAACCACGTTTTCAAAATTGAAAACATACACTCTAGCCCTTGTGCCTGTGTCGAAAGATATGGCGCTCTGGCCGTGGCGAATTTGCCACCAGGGTACAGAAAGAAATGACTGTGCCTCCCGATCTGGAAAGGTGTACATGGCTTCACAACTTACTGATGCTTTCGCGCGTAAGTTTTATTACTTACGTCTGTCGATTACCGATGTGTGTAACTTCCGTTGCACCTACTGCCTGCCCGATGGCTACAAACCGGGCAGCGTCACCAATAACGGCTTTCTCTCCGTGGATGAAGTGCGCCGCGTTACGCGCGCCTTCTCAGAGCTCGGCACCGAAAAAGTGCGTCTGACCGGCGGCGAACCCTCTCTGCGCCGTGATTTTCCCGACATCATTGCCGCCGTGCGTGAAAATGAACGTATCCGCCAGATTGCAGTGACAACCAACGGTTACCGCATGGCGCGTGAGGTGGCGAACTGGCGCGATGCGGGGCTGACGGCGATCAACGTCAGCGTCGATAGCCTTGACGCCCGCCAGTTCCACGCCATCACCGGCCAGGATAAATTTCAGCAGGTCATGGACGGCATCGACGCCGCGTTCACGGCGGGCTTCGAGAAGGTCAAAGTCAACACGGTGCTGATGCGCGATGTGAACCATCACCAGCTCGATACCTTCCTGGCGTGGATCAAATCCCGCCCCATTCAGCTGCGTTTTATCGAGCTGATGGAAACCGGCGAGGGCAGCGAGCTGTTCCGTCGCCATCACATCTCCGGCATGGTGCTGCGCGACGCGCTGCTGAGACGCGGCTGGATCCATCAAATCCGCCAGCGCAGCGACGGCCCGGCGCAGGTCTTCTGCCACCCGGATTACGAAGGTGAGATCGGGCTTATCATGCCCTATGAGAAAGACTTCTGCGCCAGCTGCAACCGCCTGCGCGTCTCCTCCGTTGGCAAGCTCCATCTTTGCCTGTTCGGCGACGGCGGCGTAGATCTTCGCGATCTGCTGGAAGACGATGCGCAGCAGGACGCGCTTGAAGCACGCATTTCTGAAGCGCTGACGCATAAAAAACAGACCCACTTCCTGCATCAGGGCAATACCGGTATTACTCAGAACCTGTCCTACATCGGCGGGTAATCAGGCTTAAGAAGGAATCAGAATATGAGTCAGGTAAGCGCAGAATTTATCCCGACACGCATTGCTATCCTTACCGTTTCCGATCGCCGTGGCGAAGAGGATGATACCTCCGGCCACTGGCTGCGCGAGGCGGCCCATGACGCGGGGCATCACATCGTCGATAAAGCGATCGTGAAGGAGAACCGCTACGCCATTCGCGCGCAGGTTTCGCAGTGGATTGCGAGCGATGAGGTGCAGGTGGTGCTGATCACCGGCGGCACCGGCTTTACCACAGGCGATCAGGCCCCCGAAGCGCTGATCCCGCTGTTCGACCGCGAGGTAGAAGGCTTCGGCGAAGTGTTCCGCATGCTCTCCTTTGAAGAGATTGGTACCTCCACGCTGCAGTCGCGCGCCGTTGCCGGGGTGGCTAACAAAACCCTGATTTTCGCCATGCCGGGCTCGACCAAAGCCTGCCGCACCGCGTGGGAAAACATCATCGCCCCGCAGCTGGACGCCCGTACCCGTCCGTGTAATTTCCATCCCCATTTAAAGAAATAAGCTATGTCACAACTGACCCACATTAACGCCGCCGGTGAAGCGCATATGGTGGACGTCTCCGCCAAAGCCGAAACGGTGCGCGAGGCGCGCGCGGAAGCGTTCGTCACCATGCTGCCGGAGACGCTGGCGATGATTATCGACGGCAGCCATCACAAGGGCGACGTCTTTGCCACCGCCCGCATCGCCGGTATTCAGGCCGCCAAACGGACCTGGGATCTCATTCCGCTGTGCCATCCGCTGATGCTGAGCAAGGTGGAAGTGAACCTGCAGGCGCAGCCGGAGCACAATCGGGTGCGGATTGAATCGCTGTGCCGCTTAACCGGCAAAACCGGCGTGGAGATGGAGGCGCTGACGGCGGCCTCAGTCGCCGCGCTGACCATCTACGACATGTGCAAAGCGGTGCAGAAAGATATGGTGATTGGCCCGGTGCGCCTGCTGGCAAAAAGCGGCGGCAAATCCGGTGATTTTAAGGTGGATAGCCATGATTAAGGTGCTCTTTTTTGCCCAGGTGCGCGAGCTGGTGAATACCGACAGCCTGACGCTGGATGCGTCCTTCGAAAACGTCGCGGCCCTGCGCGCGCATCTGGCGGCACAAAGCGACCGCTGGGCGCTGGCGCTGGACGAAGGCAAGCTGCTGGCCGCCGTTAACCAGACGCTGGTGGAGTTCACTCATCCGCTGAAGGAAGGCGATGAAGTGGCCTTCTTCCCGCCGGTAACGGGGGGCTAAGATGGCTGAAACCCGAATTCTGGTGAGCCCCGAGCGTTTTAACGTAGGGACAGAATACAGCTGGCTGGCGGAACGCGATGAAGACGGCGCGGTTGTCACCTTCACCGGCAAAGTGCGCAACCACAACCTCGGCGACAGCGTGAAGGCACTGACGCTGGAGCACTATCCGGGGATGACCGAGAAATCGCTGACGGAGATTGTGGTCGAGGCGCGAGGCCGCTGGCCGCTCGGACGCGTCACGGTGATTCACCGCATCGGCGAGATGTGGCCCGGCGAGGAGATTGTCTTCGTCGGGGTGACCAGCGCACACCGCGGCAGCGCGTTTGCGGCAGGGGAGTTCATTATGGATTACCTCAAAACCAAAGCGCCGTTCTGGAAGCGCGAAGCCACGCCGGAAGGTGACCGCTGGGTAGAATCGCGCGACAGCGATAAACAAGCTGCCAGCCGTTGGTAGTCGGTTTACGTGGATGTGTTAATCTTAACGTGTGTGTCTACTTAATCTTAATCAGGAGTGAATCATGGACCGATTTCCGCGTTCCGATTCAATAGTACAGCAGACCCGTAGCGGCCTGCAGACGTATATGGCTCAGGTGTACGGCTGGATGACGGTTGGCCTGCTGCTTACCGCGTTTATCGCGTGGTATGCGGCGAACACGCCTGAACTGATGATGTTTATCTTCTCCAGCAAAATCACCTTCTTTGGGCTGATTATCGCGCAGCTGGCGCTGGTGTTTGTGCTTTCGGGTCTGGTGCAAAAGCTCAGCGCCGGAATGGCGACCACGCTGTTTATGCTCTATTCGGCGCTAACGGGGCTGACGCTTTCCAGTATTTTCATCGTCTACACCTACTCCTCCATCGCCAGCACCTTTGTGGTGACCGGCGGGATGTTCGGCGTGATGAGCCTCTACGGTTACACCACGAAGCGCGATCTGAGCGGTTTAGGCAGCATGCTGTTTATGGGGCTGATTGGGATCGTGCTGGCGTCGCTGGTGAACCTGTGGCTGAAGAGCGACGCGCTGATGTGGGCTGTGACCTACATCGGGGTGGTGATCTTCGTTGGGTTGACGGCGTATGACACCCAGAAGCTGAAAAACATCGGCGAGCAGATCGACGTACGCGACAGTTCAAACCTGCGCAAATACGCGATTCTGGGCGCGCTGACGCTGTATCTGGACTTCATCAACCTGTTCCTGATGCTGCTGCGGATTTTCGGCAACCGTCGTTAAGGTTGTTTTGCCGGGTGGCGGTGCGGTCTGGTGCCCTCACCCTGACCCTCTCCCACGGGAGAGGGAACAAACACTAAAAACGGCAACCTTGTTGCCGTTTTGCTTTTATTTCGCTAACGCCTTCTCGTTCTTCGCTCTCAGCTTTTTCGCCCGACTCTCCAGCACCAGATAACAGACCGTTGCTAGCGCCAGTGGCAGGAAGTAATACAGCATCCGGTATGCCAGCAGGGCCGCGATAATCGTTCCCTGAGAGACATGCTCCCCGGCCAGCAGGGCGATAAATACCGCTTCCAGCACGCCGATCCCCGCCGGAATATGCACAATCACGCCCGCAATGCTGCTCACCAGCAGCACGCCCAGCACGAAGAAGTAGTTCACTTCCTCGCCAATCAGCAGCCAGATAATGGCCCCCATCGCCATCCAGTTGGCGCTGGAGACGGCCATCTGCAGCACCGCAAACTTCCATGAGGGCAATACCAGCTTTTGCCCTTTGATGGTCATATGGCGGCGTTTAGCAAAGGCGCAGGCCCACAGATACACGGCGATAATCAGCAGCAGTACGATGCCCAGAATGCGCAGCGTGGCCTCATCGATATACCAGTGCGCGGGCAGCTGCACTACGCCGATGGTGAAGATCACCCCGCCGAGCAAAATATAGCCCAGCCAGTTGGTGGTAATGCTTAACGAGAAAATGCGCGTGATAGTCCCGCCCGGCAGGCCGAGCCGCGAATAAAGGCGATATCGCATGCCGATGCCGCCGACCCAGGTGCTCAGCGTCAGGTTAAAGGCGTAGCAGATAAACGACACCAGCATAACCTGACGTTTGGCCAGCTTGTGGCCGCAGTAAGCGCGGCCCAGCAGGTCATAGCAGCCGTACATCAGGTAGCTCACGATAACCAGCCCCACAGCGCCCAGCAGCACCATCCGGTTATAGTTGCGGATGACTTTCCACACCTCTTCCCAGTCAACTTTCTGCGCGTAGACCACCAGCAGAACCGCGACCGCAATAAAAAACAGCCAGGTCAGGATCTTTTTTGCCAGCCGCCAGCGCGGATGCGATTTCGACATCAGGGTTTGCCTCCGTCTTCCGCTTCAATACGGTCCTGGGTTTCCATTTCCGGTTGTACCGGCGGGTCCACCTGCGCAAGCTTAGGCGTATGCGCCGGCAGCCAGCCGACCATGGCCGGGAAATGGCGCAGAAAGTGGAACACCACCACGCTGATGCCCAGGTTCCACCAGGTGCGTTTAGGGACCATGGATTCGTCCACGCGCACGCTGTCGTTAACGATTAGCGCCTGCAGGTTATCCCGCAGGGTCTGGTTAAACTGGCGATCGTGAATGATCAGGTTAGCCTCGAGATTGAGCGATAAGCTCAGCGGATCGAGATTACTGGAACCCACGGTTGCCCAGTGATCGTCCATCAGCGCCACTTTGCCGTGCAGCGGTCGGCGTCGATATTCGTAGATCTGTACGCCGCCCTTCACCAGATAGTTATACAGCAGCCGCGCGCCGACTTTGACTATCGGCATATCCGGCTCGCCCTGCACAATCAGCTTCACGCGTACCCCTCGTCGGGCCGCATTGCGCATGGCGTGCAGCAGACGGTAGCCCGGGAAAAAGTAGGCGTTGGCGATGATGACCTCGCGCTTCGCGTTGGCGAGCATCTTGAGATAATGACGTTCAATGTCGTCCCGGTGCTCGCCGTTATCCCGCCAGACGAAAAGGGCCTGCGCTTCGCCGGGCTTCCGGTTCTCTTCCGGGCGATGGCGGCGTCTCCACCAGCGGCGAACGGCCTCTTTCCCCGGCAGGTTCTCCAGCTCAAACAGCAAAATGTCCTGCACCACCGGGCCTTCAATGCGAATCGCGTAGTCCTGCTTCGCTTCCGGGCCGTAGTCGGACATATGCTCAGCGGAGTAGTTAATGCCGCCGACAAACGCCACCGTCTCGTCCACCACCACAATTTTGCGGTGCATCCGGCGGAAAAGATTGGTACGCATGCCGAACAGGCGAGGGCCGGGATCGTAGTAGCGGAACACCACGCCCGCAGAGGTCAACTCATTCACAAACGCATCGCTGAGATCCGGCGAACCATAGCCATCAAGCAGCACTTCAATTTTGACACCGCGCCGGGCGGCGCGCAGCAGCACGCTGTGCAACTGCTTGCCGACGTTATCTTCGAACCAGATAAAGGTTTCGAGGATCACCTTCTGCTGCGCGTTATCAATTGCCTTAAACACGGCCGGGTAGTACTCGTCCCCATTGACCAGCAGCGTGATCCGGTTGCCTTCCTGCCAGGAACATTTCATAGGTGGATCTCCGCGCTGAGCGGGGCGTGGTCGGAAAGATGTCGCCAGTTAAGGAGCGCCAGGGCGGTCGGGCTGCTGGCGTGGGCATTTTTCACGTAGATGCGGTCAAGCCGAAGCAGCGGGAAACGGACAGGGAAGGTGCGCGCAGGCCTGCCGTTGGCGCGAGTAAAAATCTCCTCCAGTCCGGCATCCACCTTCAACGGATGGTTTGCCCGCTGTCGCCAGTCGTTGAAATCACCCGCCACGACCACCGGTTCACCTTCGGGAAGGGCGTTGGCCCATTCGGCCAGCATTTTCAGCTGCGCCTGACGATGGGCTTCGCGAAGGCCCAGATGAACACAGCCGACATGCACAGGTCGCTCGAGTTCGGGCGGCGTAATGCGGCAGTAAAGCAGGCCGCGTTTTTCGCTTTCCCCAACGGAAACATCGCGGTTTTCGTAATGTTCAATGGGGTAACGGGACAGCACCGCGTTTCCGTGATGCCCTTCCGGGTAGACAGCGTTGCGGCCGTAGGCGTAATCACTCCACATGGTGTCGGCCAGAAATTCATAGTGCGGCGTGTCGGGCCAGTTCTCAAAGTGGAGCGGATGCACTTCGTGTGCGCCCATCACCTCCTGCAGGCAGACAATATCCGCGCTGACGGTGCGAACCGCGTCGCGCAGCTCCGGTAAAATGAAGCGGCGATTAAATGCTGTGAAGCCCTTATGAATGTTTATCGTCAGCACCTTAAGCGAGAAATGCTGCATTTTTTGAGTCATAAGCTCCTTCCTGAGTGACTATCCCAATGAAAATAAAGTGTAGTCGTCGTCACAAAAAGATGCGGCGTTACGGAATTTTCCGTAAAGTGCGGTAGTCTGATTAAGCAGAGAAAAATCCTTCAGGAGAGAAGCCATGAAGTGGCAACAACGTGTTCGTGTCGCAACTGGCCTGAGTTGCTGGCAGATAATGTTGCATTTACTGGTCGTGGCCGTACTGGTGATGGGCTGGATGAGCGGCACGCTGGTGCGTGTTGGCCTGGGGCTATGCGTCCTTTATGGCGTCACCGTGCTGTCGATGCTGTTCTTACAGCGCCACCACGAAGCGCGCTGGCGCGAGGTGGGTGATGTGCTCGAAGAGCTCACCACCACATGGTATTTTGGTGCGGCGATGATTGTGCTTTGGCTGCTGTCGCGCGTGCTGCAAAACAACCTGCTGCTGGCCCTGGCGGGTCTGGCTATCCTCGCAGGGCCTGCGGTCGTCTCGCTGCTGACCAAAGAGAAAAAGCTACGCAATGTTGCGTCTAAACATCGCGTACGCCACTGAGCCCGTCGTGGCCGCAATCACCAGTAGCGGCCACAAACTTCCCCAGACAATATCCAGACTCGCATCCTTCAGATAGATTTGCTTGGTGATGTCCGTAAAGTGCCGAATCGGATTTACCCACGTCAGATCCTGTAGCCACACCGGCATGTTCTCGACGGGTGAAACATAGCCCGAGAGCAAAATCGCGGGCATCATAAAGACGAACACCCCAATAAACGCCTGCTGCTGCGTCGAGCAGAGCGCCGAGATCAGCAGCCCAAACCCCACGAGCGACAGCCCGTAAATGACCATCGTGAAGTAAAACAGCGCCAGCGAACCGGCGAACGGGATCTGGTAGGCCCAAATCCCCACACCCAGCACGATGGTGGCCTGGAAGGTGGCGACGATCAGCGCCGGGACCGCTTTGCCGACGAAAATTTGCCAGGTGGCGAGCGGGGAGACCAGCAGCTGGTCCAGCGTGCCCTGTTCGCGCTCGCGGGCGACGGAAAGGGAAGTCACGATCATCACCCCGATAGTGGTGATCATGGCGATCAGCGACGGCACCACGAACCACTTGTAGTCCAGGTTCGGGTTGTACCAGTTGCGCACCACCAGCTCGCTGTTGTTGGGCTTCGGTTTGCCCTCCATCAGCTCCTGCTGATAATCCTTCACCACCTGCTGCAGATAGTTGGCCGCTATCTGGGCGCTGTTGGAGTTACGTCCGTCGAGAATCAGCTGCATAGGTGCGGTCTGGAAGGTATCCAGATTGCGGGAGAAATCCGCCGGGAACCGCACCAGCAGCAGCGCTTTTTGCGTGTCGATGGTGGGCTGGATCTCCTGCGGGCTTTTCAGCAACAGGATGTGGGTAAAGGCCTTCGCGCGGGCAAAACGCTGCGTTAGCTCGACGGAATGCTTGCCGTTGTCTTCGTTGTAAATGGCAATGGTGGCGTTGGTCACCTCAAGGGTGGCGGCAAACGGGAACAGTAAAACCTGGATCAGCACCGGCAAGACCAGAATGGCGCGGGTTTGCGGCTCGCGCAGCAGGGATTGCAGCTCTTTGCGTATCAACGTCCATAATCGGTGAAACATGTTCGCTCCTTAATCTAACCGCCGTTTGGTTTTCATCCACGTCAACCCAATAAACATCGCCGCTGACGCCATTAAAAACAGCGTGTTGACGATCAGCACCACCGGAATATTCCCCGCCAGGAAGAGGCTTTGCAGCGTGCTCACAAAGTAGCGCGCCGGAATAACATAGGTCACGGCGCGGATCACCGCAGGCATACTGTCTATCTGGAAGATAAACCCGGACAGCATAATCGACGGTAAAAAGGCGGCGTTGAGGGCCACCTGCGCGGCGTTAAACTGGTTGCGGGTGATGGTGGAGATGAGCAGTCCCATGCCCAGCGTGCTGAGTAAAAACAGGCTGGTGATAAAGAACAGCACCACCAGCGAACCGCGGTACGGCACGCCGAGGATAAAGACTGAGACCAGCATACAGAGCAGCATCGCCAGCATGCCGAGGAAGTAGTAGGGGATGAGCTTGCACAGCAGCAGCTCGACGCGCGTCACTTCGGTAGAGAGCAGCGCCTCCATGGTCCCGCGCTCCCACTCGCGGGCGATCACCAGCGAGGTCAGTATCGCGCCGATTACCGTCATGATAATCGTCACCGCGCCTGGGATAATAAAGTGCTGGCTGATGGCGGCGGGGTTAAACCAGTAGCGCGTCTGCACGTCGATCAGCGGTTTAAATTCTTCACCCCGATCTTCCGCCCGCTGCATCTGCCAGAGCTGCCAGATCCCCTCCGCGTAGCCCTGCACGAAGTTGGCGGTGTTCGGCTCGCTGCCGTCGGTAATCACCTGGATTGGCGCATCGGTATTTGCCCGCGCCATATTGGCGGCGAAATCCACCGGAATGACGATCAGACCGCGAATTTTTCCGGCCTGCATTTTCTGGATCAACTCCTGGCGGCTGTCGCTGATGGTGGCGTCAATGTAGGGCGACCCGGTCATGGCGTGAGTGAAGTCCAGCGCCTCTTCGCTCTGCTGCTCCAGCAAAATCCCGACCCGCAGCTTGCTGGAGTCCAGGTTAATGCCGTAGCCAAAGATAAACAGCAGCAGCAGGGGGATCACCACCGCGATCAGCCAGCTGCTGGGGTCACGCACGATCTGCCGCGTCTCTTTAACGCACAGCGCGCGCACCCGGCGCCAGGAAAGGGCATTACTGCGCATGGGCATTCTCCTTATCCCAGTCGTGGATGAGGGTGATAAACGCCTGCTCCATGGTCGGGTCCGGGGCCTCATCGTCGGCGGCCTGGTTTTTCAGGTCGTCCGGCGTGCCGTGGGCAATCAGCTTGCCGCGATAGACCAGCCCGATGCGGTCGCAGTACTCCGCCTCGTCCATGAAGTGGGTGGTAACCATCACGGTCACCCCTTTTTCCACCATGCTGTTGATGTGCAGCCAGAACTCGCGGCGGGTAATGGGATCAACGCCTGAAGTCGGTTCATCCAGAAACAGAATATCCGGCTCGTGCATCAGCGAGCAGGCCAGCGCCAGCCGCTGTTTAAAGCCGAGCGGCAGCTCGTCGGTGGCGTGGGAGGCGATGTTGGTTAAGGCGAAGGCGTCGCTCATGCGGCGAATTTTCTCGTTCTGCGCCCGCCCGCGCAGGCCGTACACGCCGGAGAAAAAGCGCAGATTCTGCTCGACCGTCAGGTTGCCGTACAGGGAAAACTTCTGCGCCATATAGCCCAGATGCTGGCGCGCCTTGCCGGAGCTGACCTTCAGGTCCATATCCAGCACCAGCGCCTTGCCGGACGTCGGCACCAGCAGGCCGCACATCATCTTAAAGGTGGTCGATTTTCCCGCGCCGTTCGGCCCGAGCAGACCAAAAATCTCGCCGCGTTTAACCGCGAAATTGACGTTGTCGGTGGCGGCGAAATCCCCGAACTTTTTGGTGAGCGATTTGGCTTCAATCACCGTTTCGCCCGGCGTGCCTTCCACCGTATGCAGAATGGCGGCAAGCGGCGACTCTGACGTACCCGCGCCGCCCAGCAGGTCGATAAACGCGTCCTCAAAGCGCGGCGCGGTCTCTTCCATCTCGATCTCAGGCATGCCTTGCGCCTGGCGAATATCGTCGACGGTGGCCTCTTTTTTGAGGATCACCCGTACCGAGCGGCCCTGGATCATCCCGTCGCTGACCTGCGGCAGCCTGAGCACCCGCTGCAGCAGCCTGCGGTTGGACTCCTGCGGGCTGTGCAGCAGGAAGCTGCGTCCGGCCATGCTCTGCGTCAGCGTCGTCGGCTCGCCCTGATAAAGCAGTTCGCCTTCGTTCATCAGCAGCACGTCCCGGCACTGTTCCGCTTCGTCGAGGTAGGAGGTGCTCCAGAGGATCAGCATCCCGTCGCCCGCCAGCTCGTGCACCATCTGCCACAGTTCGCGGCGCGAAATGGGGTCTACGCCGACGCCGGGCTCGTCCAGCAGCAGCACTTTCGGCTCGCCGACCAGCGTGCAGGCCAGCCCCAGCTTCTGCTTCATCCCGCCGGAGAGCTTGCCCGCCAGCCGGTCGGTGAACGGGCCGAGGGAGGTAAACTCCAGCAGACGCGCGAAGGTTTTCTGTCGGGTTTCGCCGGTGACGCTGCGCAGGTCGGCGTACAGGTTCAGGTTTTCCATCACCGTCAGGTCTTCATACAGGCCAAACTTCTGTGGCATATAGCCGAGCATGGCGTGGAGCGCGCCGTCATCTTCGATCGGGTCAAGACCGAGCACGCTGGCCGTGCCTTCGTCCGGCTTGAGCAACCCCGCCAGCATCCGCATCAGGGTAGTTTTCCCCGCGCCGTCCGGACCGACCAGCCCGGTCACGTAGCCTTTCTGGATAGTGCAGTTCAGCGGCGCGACGGCCGGTTTGTCCATTCCCGCGAAGCGTTTAACCAGATTGTTGAGCTGAATAACCGCGTCATTCATGTCGTTCCCCGCTGTCTACTTTTACGGTGACGGGCATGCCCTGACGCAGCGCGTCGTCCGCATCGGTCACGATAATGCGCAGGCGATACACGAGGTCGGTACGCAGGTCCGGTGTTTCAACGGTTTTCGGCGTGAATTCGGCGGAAGGGGAGACAAAGCCCACTTTGCCGTGATACGGCTTGTCCGGGCGACCGTCGGTATAGAGCAGCAGTTCGCGGCCCGGCTGCATCTGGCCGAGATTCGGCTCATCAACGTAGGCGCGTACCCAGACCGGGCGGGTCAGGGAGAGCGTTAAGACGGTGCTGCCCGCGCTGAGCATGCTGCCCGGCTCCACGGCGCGGGTCATCAGCATGCCGTCAGACGGCGCGATTAAGGTGGTGTCGTGCAGATCCAGCTCTGCCTGAGCCAGCTGCGCCTGCGCCTGTTCAAGGCTGGCCTTCGCCTGGGCGATATCCTGCGGGCGGTTACCGGTGTGGTACTGGCTTAATTTATCCTGCGCGGACTTCAGCGTGGCCTGCGCCTGGTCGCGGGACGAGCGCGCATTTTCCAGATCGTTGGCGGAAATGGTGCGGCTTTTCCACAATCCCTGCTGGCGCGCGTAGAAGTTCTGCGCGTAGTCATAGGCGGCTTGCGCCTGCTTAACTGCGGCGGCGGCCTGAGCGATCTCTTCGTCGCGATAGCCTGCCAGCATCAGATCATACTGCGCCTGGGCGACGGACACGCCCGCTTTGGCCTGCAGCAGCGCATTCTCATAGGGCGCTTTATCCAGCATCCCCAGCGTCTGCCCGCTTTTGATGGCATCGCCTTCGTCAACGCTCAGCGAGGCGAGACGTCCGCCCACGCGGAAGCTCATATTCACCGTACGAATATCCACGTTACCGTACAGCGTCAGGCCTTTATCCTGATGGCTCTGATACCACAGCCATCCACCGACTCCGGCGGCAAGCAAAACAACCACCACCAGAATGATGGCGACAGGTTTTTTCATGACTTCAGGCTCCTTTGCGTTAAGCCTTGCAGGATCAGATCGACGTGACAGGCGATGACCTGGCCAATCTGCGCGGCTTTATCCTCATCAAATTGTGTCCAGCCGGTGCGTAACAGGATGGTTTCCCTGCCCAGACGGAAGGCAAGGATTTCACCCAGCAGGGCGTGGGTATGCAAAATTGTCTCGGTATCACCGGCATCCCGACCGGTATAGGCGGCGATCAGCCGGGTCAGATGCGAGTGCATTGGCTCAATCACCCGATCGTGTACACGCTGGTAGGCGACGGTCGGGGAGAGCTGCTCCCGGGAGATAAACTTGCTCAGGTTGAGCGTATCGTCGTGCGTCAGCAGGCGGATCATATCGTGGCAGGCATTGAGAATAAGCTGGCGAACGGCGGCGCGGTCGGGCGACGGCTGGTCGAGCAGCGCGGTGGCTTCCTCAACGTGCGGGTGAAACTGCGTGCCGATAAAATCGGCGATCCACTCGGCGCAGGCGAGGTATAAATCCTCTTTTGAGCCAAAATAGTAGGTAATAGCCGCAATGTTCTGCCCGGCCAGCGCGGCAATATCGCGCGTGGTTGCATGCAGCCCGTACTCACCAAACTGCGCCAGCGCGGCGGCGATAAGCTGATTTTTGGCCTGTTCACCTTTGGTTGTTGTGGGTGTCGTATTCATGGCGGCATTAAGAATTAATCAATCGATTGATTAAGATTATGCCTGATTCCTGCTTTCGTCGAGGAAACGCTGAGGGATATTTTATGCGCCACGTCACAAAAGCTGCTACACTCCGCTCCTTCGCGACATTGTGGTTTTTGTCCTCCCCTATTCGTTATATCTCCCTGAAAACTACACCTGTGATGGTCGGGGCGGTTCGGAGTTTTTATGTCTTTTGATTCCCTTGGCCTGAACCCGGAAATTCTGCGCGCGATCGCAGAACAGGGCTACGTTGAGCCAACCCCAATCCAGCAGCAGGCAATCCCTGCCGTTCTTCAGGGCCGTGACCTGATGGCGAGCGCCCAGACCGGTACCGGCAAAACGGCGGGCTTTACCCTGCCGCTGCTGGAACTGCTGGTAAAAAACCAGCCGCACGCCAAAGGCCGTCGTCCGGTGCGTGCCCTGATCCTGACCCCAACCCGCGAGCTGGCGGCGCAGATTGGTGAGAACGTGCGTGACTATAGCCGCTATCTCAACATTCGCTCGCTGGTGGTTTTCGGCGGGGTCAGCATCAACCCGCAGATGATGAAGCTGCGCGGCGGCGTGGACGTGCTGATAGCAACGCCGGGCCGTCTGCTGGATCTCGAACACCAGAACGCGGTGAAGCTCGATGGCATCGAAATTCTGGTGCTGGACGAAGCCGACCGCATGCTCGACATGGGCTTTATTCACGACATTCGCCGCGTGCTGGCCAAGCTGCCCGCGCGTCGTCAGAACCTGCTCTTCTCCGCGACCTTCTCCGACGAGATCAAGGCGCTGGCGGAAAAGCTGCTGCATAACCCGCTGGAAGTGGAAGTGGCGCGCCGCAACACCGCCTCCGAGCAGGTGACGCAGCACGTTCACTTTGTGGATAAAAAGCGCAAGCGGGAACTGCTCTCCCAGATGATCGGCCAGGGCAACTGGCAGCAGGTGCTGGTCTTTACCCGCACCAAGCACGGCGCCAACCACCTGGCGGAACAGCTGAATAAAGACGGCATCCGCAGCGCCGCCATTCACGGTAACAAGAGCCAGGGCGCGCGTACCCGTGCGCTGGCGGACTTCAAATCCGGCGACATCCGCGTGCTGGTGGCGACCGACATCGCTGCCCGTGGCCTCGACATTGAAGAGCTGCCGCACGTGGTGAACTACGAGCTGCCAAACGTGCCGGAAGATTACGTTCACCGTATCGGCCGTACCGGCCGCGCGGCGGCAACCGGTGAAGCGCTCTCTCTGGTCTGCGTGGACGAGCACAAGCTGCTGCGCGACATCGAGCGCCTCCTGAAGAAAGAGATCCCGCGCATCGAAACCCCGGGTTATGAAGTGGATCCGTCGATCAAAGCCGAGCCGATTCAGAACGGTCGTCAGGGCGGCGGTGGACGCGGTCAGGGCGGCGGCGGTCGCGGTCAGCAGCCGCGTCGTGCCGAAGGCGGCGCGCCGAAATCATCCGGCAAACCGCCGCGTCGTAACAACGACAGCAAACCGGCGGGTGAAAGCCCGTGGCGCAGCGGCGAAGGGAAACCGGCAGGGGAAGGGCAGCGTCGACGCCGCCCGCGCAAGCCTGCTAACCCGCAGTAATCTGGAAGCCCGGTCGTAAAGCCGGGCTTTTCTTTTTGCGGCAGCGAAGAGAAAGTGCCACAATAGTGGCTGTTTATACAGTATTTCAGGTTTTCCGATGGCTTTAACCGCTGCGCTCAAGGCGCAAATTGGCGCATGGTATAAGGCGCTACAGCAGCAGATCCCCGACTTTATCCCCCGAGCGCCGCAGCGGCAGATGATTGCTGACGTGGCAAAAACGCTCGCCGGGGACGACGGGCGACATCTGGCGATTGAAGCCCCGACCGGCGTCGGGAAAACCCTGTCGTATCTCATTCCCGGCATCGCGATTGCGCGGGAAGAGGACAAAACGCTGGTGGTCAGCACCGCCAACGTGGCCTTGCAGGACCAGATCTTCAGCAAGGATTTACCTCTGCTGCGCAAAATCATCCCCGACCTGCGGTTTACGGCAGCCTTTGGGCGCGGGCGTTACGTGTGTCCGCGTAACCTGGCGGCGCTGGCCAGCAGCGAGCCGAATCAACAGGACCTGCTCGCGTTTCTGGATGACGAGCTAACGCCAAACAATAAGGCCGAGCAGGAGCAGTGTGCAAAACTCAAAGCCGAGCTCGACGGCTATAAGTGGGACGGCCTGCGGGATCACACCAGCCAGGCCATCAGCGACGACCTGTGGCGCAGGCTCAGCACCGACAAAGCCAGCTGCCTGAACCGCAACTGTCACTATTACCGCGAGTGCCCGTTCTTTGTCGCCCGGCGCGAGATTCAGGAGGCGGAGGTGGTTGTGGCTAACCACGCGCTGGTGATGGCGGCGCTGGAGAGCGAAGCGGTGCTGCCGGAGCCTAAAAACCTGCTGCTGGTGCTTGATGAAGGCCATCATCTGCCGGACGTGGCGCGGGATGCGCTGGAGATGAGCGCCGAAATCACCGCTCCGTGGTTCCGCCTGCAGCTGGATCTCTTCTGTAAGCTGGTGGCGACCTGCATGGAGCAGTTCCGCCCGAAAACCACGCCGCCGCTGGCGGTGCCGGAGCGGCTGAGCGACCACTGTGAAGAGGTCTACGGCCTGATTGCCTCGCTCAATAACATTTTGAATCTTTATCTTCCGGCAACCCAGGAAGCTGAACACCGCTTTGCGATGGGAGAGCTACCGGAAGAGGTGATGGAGATCTGCCAGCAGCTGGCGAAGCATCTGGAAAAGCTGCGCGGGCTGGCTGAGATGTTCTTAAACGATCTCAGCGAGAAAACCGTCTCGCATGACGTGGTGCGTCTGCACCGCGTTCTGCTGCAGATGAACCGCGCGCTGGGGATGTTCGAAGCGCAAAGCAAGCTCTGGCGGCTGGCCTCGATGGCGCAGGCGTCCGGCGCGCCGGTCACCAAATGGGCGACCCGCGACGTGCGCGACGGGCAGGTGCACCTCTTTTTCCACTGCGTGGGCATCCGCGTGGCCGATCAGCTGGAAAAGCTGATCTGGCGCAGCGTGCCGCACGTGGTTGTCACCTCTGCCACGCTGCGCTCCCTGAACAGTTTTTCTCGTTTGCAGGAGATGAGCGGGCTCAAAGAGAAAGCGGGCGACCGTTTCGTGGCGCTGGACTCGCCGTTTAACCACTGCGAGCAGGGCAAGCTGGTCATTCCGCGCATGAAATTTGAGCCGCTCATCGACAACGAGGAGCAGCACATCGCGGAAATGGCTGCCTACTTCCGCGAGCAGGTCGAGAGTAAAAAGTACCCCGGCATGCTGGTGCTGTTTGCCAGCGGGCGGGCGATGCAGCGCTTCCTCGAACACGTCACCGATCTGCGTTTACTCCTGCTGGTGCAGGGGGATCAGCCGCGCTACCGGCTGGTGGAAACCCACCGCAAGCGCATTGATAACGGCGAGCGCAGCGTGCTGGTGGGGTTGCAGTCGTTTGCTGAAGGTCTGGATTTGAAAGGCGACTACCTGACGCAGGTGCACATCCATAAAATCGCCTTCCCTCCTATCGACAGCCCGGTGGTGATCACCGAGGGGGAGTGGCTGAAAAGCCTCAACCGCTATCCGTTTGAAGTGCAGAGTTTGCCTGCGGCGTCGTTTAACCTGATTCAGCAGGTCGGGCGCTTGATTCGTAGCCATGGCTGCTGGGGCGAGGTGGTGATTTATGACAAACGTCTGCTCACCAAGAATTACGGCCAACGGCTCCTGAACGCGCTGCCGATCTTTCCGATTGAACAGCCAGAGGTGCCTGAGGTAAAAAAACGCCCGGCAACACTGACTTCCGGGCGTAAGAAAAGCATCCGTGCTAAGGGGCGCGGTCCTACTGGTAAATGAAGGTCACCTGCACCACGCTGCTGAACGTTCCTGACGTGACCGGCAATGAGGTGGCGTAATAGCGGGCGACCAGCGGGAAATCCGCCGTGTGATTGTCCTGGTTGATCAACACGCTGAAGCTGGCGTCCGGGGCAAGCGAGATCTGATCCTGCGGGTCGGCAAGCTCCAGCGCCAGTCCTTTCGCGGTTCCGGTGCTGGCGAATTTCGTCGGATGAATACTGTCTGGCTGACCGTGAAAGGTTGCCGTGGCCAGCACGGAAGTGGTTGGACATTTCGACAGGGTTAAGTCGAATGAATTCCATTGTCCGGTATCGCCTACATTCTTAAAATCGCCGGTATTCGCTTTGCCCAGATTGACCGTCAGGTTCTGGCTGGCGCTGTCTACCTGGCAGGCGTTGGCGTAAATGTTTCCGCGAATATCGAGCTGAATCTCTTCCGCCAGGCTCTGGCTGGCCACTCCAAGGAGTAAAAGGGCTAATAAGGTTTTCATTTGTAGGCCACCGTAATGGTTGCGACGGCATTCGCCGTTCCGGGCGTCACCTCCGAGCTGGTTTGTTCGTAAGAGACGCTGAAGGGATATTGCGAGCGGATATTGGCATAGGCGGTAAAGGTATTCATATATTGCCCGAAAACAGGTATCTGACCGTTAAAGAGCATTCTCACCCCCACGCCGGTCGCCACGCCGTTTTCCGGCGTTAATTTGATTACGCCAGGAAAATTCGTTTCATAGCCATTGGCGCTGGCGATCATCATTTCCGGCTGTACATCCTGATCGCAGAGCATGTCGATATTGAATACCGACTGGGAGACCAGGGTTCCCGGACCGGTAAAACGGCTCACCGGAAAATCCCCCAGCGTGACGGTCAGAGATTTGGGTGATACGGTGCAGGTTACTGCTTTAACCACCACGTTACCTGAGTAGGAGAGGGTATTTGGATAACTCAAGCTTTCTATTTGCTCAACACCAAAGCCAAATTGGGTATTACTGGATGTGAGCGTACCGGCGGTTACCACCTCGCTGGTTTTCACCAGTTCCAGCGAGACGTCGAAGCTAAACGCAAATGAACCATCGCTACCCGTCGAATCAGACACTTGACCCACGGAAGACTTCGTTGTGCAGATTTGGTCTGCTGCTCCCATCACACGCTCCCCTTTACTATTTCGGAGCGACACGCCGATCCCGGCAACACCCGACTCATAAACACCAGGGATATTGGGAGTCTCTCTACCCAGGCCGTGGTAACAGGCAATGATCTGCCGGCCTGCGTCTTCGGCTGTATAGCAGCCCCCCGCAATGTGAGCCGAACGTTCCGTTCCCGGGATGGTCTCTCCCACGGGAAGGCTGGTAGGTACTGAAATAGACGCTAACGATAGCAGCGCTGGTAAATTTGGTGAGACACAGTTGGCCTTTGCATGCGGCATAAAGAGTGCTGCCGTCGCCAGAACTACAAGTAAGAAAAACGATTTTGCTATCTGCATCATGATCGGTCCGGTGTTAATCAGTGACACTGCGCGGCAGCGTTAATAATGTTGGTGTCATCCTTGTCTTGCATCAGGGCGTAATCGGCGACGCAATGCTCGCTCGCCTCCTTGCCCCAGGAAACGAAAAGGCGTCCGTGCTGCGGCAGTCCGGTGAGATACACCAGGCCGTCGTTACCGACGATAAATTCACTGCTCTTGTCTTCCGTGGTGACCGTTGCGCCGAAGGGCAGCGGTTTGTCTTTCCAGGCCAGCGTCATTAAGACGCGGTTGCCCACGCGAGTATCGAAGCTGGCGCGAACTATCGCGCCGCGTGTTGGTGTTACCGTCTGCGAGGCGTGTGTCACGTCGGCATCTTCTGGCAGCGTCTCGGTATCCAGCGAAATTGGGTTGTGGCGCCACGGAGTGACAAAGGGCACCAGCGTATAGCCGCGATAGTCCGTTTCCACGCCCGTCTGGTTGGCAATGTGCGTGCCATGTGTTCCCGGCGCTTTAATCAGCACCACGGTTTCGCCCAGGGTCTGACCAAAGGTGACGCCGTCAGAGTGGGCGACGATGCCGCCCTGGATCCCGGCGTTAACGGTATGCTGATGGCTGTCCTGGCTTACGCCGCCTTGCACTTCACCGTAGGTGCCTTTGTAATCCGCATTCATACTGGTAGAGGTGTTGTTATTGGCGCTGTCCAGTCCCTGCTGAACGTTCCAGCTCAGCTTGTCTCCCTCCAGCGCGGTACCATTCAGGCCCAGGTTGTGGGTGGTGCCGTCTTTACTGTTGTTCAGGCTGTAGTTTGCCCAGGTGTTAGGCAGCCAGCGGTCGAGCGGAACCGACACGTTGAGGCCGATTTGTCGGTCATAGCTGATGGATTTACCGTCCTCATCCATGTCGTCGCTGTTTTTATTGACGCTGTAGCTCAGGCTATAGCTCACGCCGTGCCAGCTATTGTTGTAGTTAACGCTCAGGGAGGTCATATCCTGACTCTGGCTCCAGTAACTCTCTTTCACCAGGCTTAGCGTCACCGAACCCCACTTGTCGCCCAGCGTCTGGTCGATGGTGGCCTCCGCCCGTGCGCGGCGCTGCTGTGGAGCGGACCAGTCGTTTGCACTGGTCCAGGACTCCATGGTGTCCTGCAGGGTGTAAAAGCCTTTGCTGTTGTAGCGATAACCCGCCAGCGAAAAGTGAGTGCCGGTCGCGGTAATATTTTTGCTGTAGCGCAGACGAAGAGATTGCCCTTTGCTGGTTTTGCGCTTTTTCAGTAACGCTTTGGCGCGGGTAACGTCTAAGGAGAACGCGCCGAGGTCACCAAAATTTTTCCCTGCGCCGAGCGCGGCGGAGTGGTAATGCGAACTCTGCTGCGTACCGCCGTAAACGGTGACGCCGTGTGACAGACCATAGATGGCGCTGCCCTGGGCGAAAGGGGTCTTCTCAATCTCTTTATCGTATGAACGGTAGCGCCCTGCAGCGATGCTGTACTTAAGGTGTTTTTCACGCTGCAGCACCGGCACGGAGGCAAACGGCACCACGAAATGACTCTCGCTGCCGTCGGTCTCTTTTACCGTGACGTTCAGATCGCCGCTGCTGCCGGTGGGGTAGAGATCGTTAATCTCAAACGCGCCGGGGGCGACGGTGTTTTGATAGATAACGTAGCCATTCTGGCGAACCACCACCTGGGCGTTACTGTGCGCCGTACCGCGTACCACCGGGGCATACCCGCGCTCGCTGTCGGGCAGCATGTCGCTTTCGGTAGCCAGCTGTGCGCCAGTGTAAGAGACACTGTCGAAAACGTCGGCCTGGGTGCTGCTCTGTCCCACGGTCAGCTCGCTCTTCAGCCCCACGATATCGCGCTGGGCATAGGTATAGACCGGGTTCAGCTTGCCGTCGTCCTGACCGCCATCCGAATTGTGGTTCCAGGTGCTGTAATTACGCACGCGCCAGGCACCGGTGTTAAAACCGGGTCGCAGGTTAATAAACTGGCTGCTGTTGTCCGCTTTCCCATGCTGGCGGGCATGGCTTTGGCTGGCGTTAACGCTATAGTTCAGGATGCCCGCGGTGATCCCTTCGTCATACTCTTTCGGATCGATGTAGCCGCGAGGCACCTGGCCCAGCGCCGACTGGGGAATACTCAGCAGTAGTTGCTGGTTTTTGATGCGGAAAGTCGCCGAGGCCGAAGGGATCGCGCTGAGATCCGCGCATTCCCCTTTTGCCGCCAGCTTTGGATAATCTTTGGTTTTGATGCCCAGATGCGTTAATTCATCCAGACTCAGGCAAGGCTGCAGGGAATCATCTCCCTGCACATCTTTTTGTAATGTAAAAAGGACGTCACGGGTGTCGATTTTATTGTTATTGACGAACATCGTGACCTGATATTTGCCTGGCGCCTGACCGGGACCATTTTCATAAACAGAGAGATCGGTCTTTGCCTGCTCTGGATTATCAATATCCAGCAGGGCAGGGTTAAAATAATCATCAGCGTGGGCCTGCAGCGCGCAGCATGTCACCGCTATCCCACAAAAAGTGGGCAGCATTTCATGCAGTCGACGTAATAGCGGCTTAGTTGTGGTGTACATGATTATTCAGGCGTCGAATAGAGTATTAACGAACGGATGCAGACCAGGTTTTACTGATGCTTCCGTAATCGTTAATGACCGACCAGCTCACGGTGTTACCGCTCATATTTGCCGGAAGGGCAAAGCGGGTAGAGGTATCTGGCACAGCCCAGGTAGCTTTTGCCACTTTTTGGCCGTTCAGCGTTACGCTCTGGAAATTCATATAGAAAGGCGTGGGGTTGTTGACCACCAGATCATTACCTTCGCGGTGCCATTCCAGTTTATCTGCCACTTCTTCGGGTTTGCCTTTAATCGATGCAGGGCGATACAGCAATTTAATACGGGTATTGATGGCTATCTGTAATGTATTAACGCCCTCTTCATGACTTGAAGAAGGAATGGCTTTAATATTTAACCAGTACAACGACTCGCGATCTTCTGGCATATTTCCGCCGGTGCGCACCACACGTAATACGTTATCTTCTTTAGCGTTCAGACGGAACAGGGGCGGGGTAATCAGAAATGGCGCTTTATCATCTTTTTTTAAACCGGTATCCACCCAGGACTGTACCAGATAGTTAATTTCATCCGGGTTGGAAATCCCAATCGAAGACTCTTTTTTCTCTCCCTGATAAACCAGTCGGGTGCCATTAATAATCACACCTGCATGGGCTGTTACTGCGGTCAGTAAAAGTGCGCTTAATAAATAACTGTGTCGCATAAATCTGTCTCAAAGAAAGAGGAGATATTAACCTTCACGTGAAGGAGAATATCTCCGTATTGATCGTATCAGTTATAAATAACTGTAAAAGTAGACGCTGAGTTAGCCTGGCCGGCAGTGATCGATTCCTGAGTCTGAATATAACGTGCGCCAAACTCCAGATGATTTACCGTCGTGCCAGCAGCTAAAGGATACTGCTTTGAAGGCGTATATAAACTGACTGGCTGGTCGGAAGAATCAACCAGCTGAATCGCCACGCCAGTTGCAGTCGCAGCACCCGGGGTCAAGGCCAGCGTGGTGTTATTATCCGCATCTGGCGTACCACCGAAATTGATGGCTGCAGACGTGACCGTTTCCGGGCAGTCTTTTAACTGAATATCAAATTTCGTTAAGGTGCTGGTAGAGCCTGCGCCAGTAAACGTTGTTTTGGAGACTTTGCCCAGCGCAACATTCAGCGGACTGCTTATGCCGTTAACCACCTGACAGGCGGAATCGATAATTTCACCTGTGAAGTTAATTTGCCCCTCACCGGTGGATGCCGCGAAAGAAGATGCAGAGCATCCCAAAGCGGCAGTAATGAATAAACCTAAAGTGACTTTTTTCATATTTAAACCTGTATGTTTCTCCTTTCGACCTTTGCATCCCGCATTATTCGAAGTTATGTCTCAACTACTCACCGCTGGCTATTTAATCAGAAAACTCAGGCAGGGAAAGGTCCCGCGCGGCTTACAAATAATTCAATTAATTCTTGCAAAATACTTTTTCTTATCAAAACAATTGATTATAAAAAACCGCAGGGTGGGCAAAAAAACTAACAGCGGCGTTATCATCAGGGCTATATTGTTGATAACCTGCTGTAAGGAGAAATGTCGTGGATTATCGTAAAATTATCAAAGAGGTAGGGCGTGGGAAAAATCATGCCCGCGATCTGGACCATGAAACCGCGCGTGCGCTTTATACCCGCATGCTGGAGGGCGACGTCCCCGACCTGGAGATGGGGGGCATTCTGATCGCGCTGCGTATCAAAGGCGAAGGTGAAGCGGAGATGCGCGGCTTCTATGATGCTATGCAGGCGCAAACGCTGCGCTTAACGCCGCCGGTGGCAAAACCGATGCCGATCGTGATCCCGAGCTACAACGGCGCGCGCAAGCAGGCAAACTTAACCCCGCTGCTCGCTATCCTGTTACACAAGCTGGGGTTCCCGGTGGTGGTGCACGGCGTCAGCGAAGATCCCACCCGCGTTCTGACGGAGACCATTTTCGGGATGCTGGGCATCGAGCCTACGCGTCATGCCGGCCAGGCGCAGGCGAAGCTGGATGGCCATCAGCCTGTTTATATCCCGGTCGGCACGCTCTGTCCGCCGCTGGAAAAGCAGCTCGATATGCGCTGGCGCATGGGGGTGCGCAACAGCGCGCACACGCTGGCGAAACTGGCTACGCCGTTTGGCGAAGATGCCGCCCTGCGTCTTTCCAGCGTTTCGCATCCGGAATACGTGGCGCGCGTGGGGCAGTTCTTTGAGGCTATTGGCGGAAGGGCGTTACTGATGCACGGCACGGAGGGTGAGGTTTATGCGAACCCGCAGCGCTGCCCGCAGGTGATGCTGATTGATTCTGCCGGAACGCGCGCCGTTCTGGAACGCGGGGAAGAGAATGCCGGTGTGATACTGCCTGAGGCAAAAGATCCCCATACTACAGCCCACTGGATTGAGCAGTGCCTTGCCGGAAATGTTCCTGTTCCGCATTCGATCAAGCTGCAGATGGCCTGCTGTTTGCTGGCAACCGGAGAAGTGGAATCCGTCCAGGCCGGGCTTGAACGCGTGGCGCAGGCGTTTTAGACAAAAAAAAAGCCCGTCCAGTGGTGGACGGGCAAGCAAGGGTAACAACAACAGGGTCAATGAGGGTGGAGCAGCTCACCAGAGGGTATGGCGAGGGTACAGCATTCGTTCAGTCGATTATTTGTAGATAACCGCGGTACCGCTCAGCTTGTTATTGCCGTTAGCGGAGGTAATGGTGTATCCGCTTGCACCGGCAGCAGCGGCTTTCTCAGCCAGTTTGGCTTCCAGGCCGTCCAGAGTGGTTGCGCCATCAGCACTTACCACACCGACTTTGTTCATGTTCTGTGCCTGAGTAGAAGAGACAGGCTCGACAGCGAAAGCGCCGAAAGACAGAGCGGACAGGGCAACAGCAGCTACAGCATATTTGATGGTTTTCATAATTAATCTCTCGCAGGTGTTTCTGTTAAGGGGACGATGTTCCGTCGATGTGATAAGTATCACGGTTTTTTGCGAGTGATAAAATCGAAGAGAATTGACGTGGTTGCTCAAAAAAATTGAATGACAAATAACTTATTGAATATTAATAAATTCAAAGCACCCCTTTACACTTCTTGCGGATGCGCTTTACAGAAGCGATACGAAGGGCACGTTTTGCTACGCGTCTGGCTAAAAACCGTGAGCGTAAAGGAATGCGCGCGCTCGGTTAGCTTTGGTAAAGCAAAGTCAACGTAACTGGCTGTCTTTCGAACCTCTGCGATTATATCCCGAGTGTGATGAATTTTTTGAATCTTTATGCTGCTGGCAGGTAATGCAAAGCCGTACGCCAGGAATGGCTTTTCGGCGCGCCTCCGGAATGGGTTCTCCGCATTCTTCGCATTCCGTTAAGCTTTCGCCGCGCGGAATTTCACCGCGGGCACGCGCAACCGCATCTTCAATTGTACTGTTGATCTGTTCGTTAACAGCGTCGTCATTTGCCCAGCCGGAAGCCATAGCGTCCTCCTGAAATTGGTTTAGGCCATACGTTTACTATGGGGTTAAAAAATGAACAATCAAGGCGAAGGGAGAAGAGAACTGCACCCGTTGGGCAGATGCAGTCTTGCGGAAGAGACAGGTTATTTATAAATGGTCGCAGTCCCGTACATATGGTCATCTCCGCCAGCGGAGTTCACTACGAATCCTTTTGCACCTTCCTGACGGGCTTTTTCGGCGAGCTTAGCCTGCAGATCGTCAAGGTTACTGGCACGGCTTACCGAAACGGTGCCTGCAGGACGTAGCTGGCTCGTATCGGTACTCTGGGTGAGTGACTGAACGGCCATGGCAGAGAAGGACGCGGTCGCCAGGGCGGCTGCGATAACAGCAAGGGTCAGGTACTTTTTCATAATCACATCCTCATGAGGAAACAACAGGTGATTCCCTTTAAGTTTAGAAGCCTGACGAGTGTGACTTAGCGCAAATATTTGATGATGATCTGCTTATTTTTTGAACGATGAAGATTGGCAATTCGCTGACGGATCATAGACATAAAGGTATTTGATTTATGGCGAGTTTTTGAGCGTCGCAGAGAAAGATTTACCGTTGGGCCAGCAAAGGGTATCTTACGCCGCTGTTTAAAGGAGAATGCCATGACTGCCCAAAAGCCGGGATTGCACCCGCGAAATCGCCACCGCAGCCGCTACGACATGAACGCGTTATGCCTGAGCTGCCCGCCGCTGCAGGACTATCTTGTTCAGACCCCAGCGGGTGAGCCCTCGGTCAACTTTGCTGACCCGCAGGCGGTTAAAATGCTGAACAAAGCCCTGCTGGCGCATTTTTACGGTGTGGCTCACTGGGATATTCCGGAAGGCTTTCTCTGTCCACCTGTGCCGGGCCGCGCTGACTACGTTCATCACCTTGCCGACCTTCTTGCCGAAGGCAATGAGGGTGTCGTTCCACAGCAGGCCACCATTCTGGATATTGGCACCGGGGCGAACCTGATTTACCCGCTGATCGGCGCGCATGAATATCAGTGGCGCTTTACCGGAAGCGAAATCGGTGACGAGGCCTTTGCCAGCGCCCAGGCGATTATCAGCGCTAACCCAGGATTAAGTCGCGCCATTCGCCTGCGTCGTCAGAAAGACGCGGCGTCGATCTTCAACGGCATTATTCACAAAAACGAAAGCTATGACGCCACGATGTGCAATCCGCCGTTCCATGATTCGGCGGCATCGGCCCGTGCGGGCAGCGAGCGCAAGCGCCGTAACCTGGGTCAGGCTGAGGACGCTGCGCTGAACTTCGGCGGACAGCAGCAGGAGCTCTGGTGTGAAGGGGGCGAAGTGGCGTTTATCCTGCGCATGATTGCGGAAAGCAAACAGTTTGGCCGTCAGGTGAAGTGGTTCACGACGCTGGTTTCCCGCGGGGATAACCTGCCGCCGCTCTACCGCGCGCTGACCGAAGCGGGCGCCGTAAAAGTGGTGAAAAAAGAGATGGCGCAGGGCCAGAAACAGAGCCGCTTTATCGCCTGGACGTTTATGGACAACAACAAACGTCGCAAATAGCACTCCGTCGTAGGCCGGGTAAGGCGAAGCCGCCACCCGGCAACCAGGTTACAGCGTCGGCTCCTGCGGAGGGAGCGGCGATGCGGGCGGCGGCAATACCTGATAGGTCTGCACGGGCATCCGCACGTTCGCCAGATCAAAGTGTTTCTTCACCATGCTGTCGAGGGCAAAGCGCACCGTCCACTGCTTCAGCGGCTGGGTGGTGAACGACACGCGCAGGGTAAACGCCGTGTTCGTCAGCCCGACGATGCCGGCAAATGACGGCTCTCCGATCACCAGCCCGCGAATATCCTCCATCTCCATCAGTTCTTCTACCGCATCGCGCAGCGCCTGCTTCGCTTTATCTGCATCCTCGTGGCGATCCACATCGTAGTTCGCCACAACGGAACCAATCCCGCGCACAAAGTTGGCGAAGGTGGTAATCGAAGACCAGGGAATGATGTGGTACGCCCCGGTGTCCTGACGCACGCCAACCGAACGGATGGACATCCTCTCCACGGTGCCGGTTAAAGGCCCGATGGTCACCAGATCGCCCGTGTTCATCCCGTTCTCAAACTGAATAAAGATGCCGGTAATAATATCCTTCACCAGCGTTTGCGAACCGAAGGAGATGGCCAGCCCCAGGGCACCGGCACCCGCCAGCAGCGGGGCGATATTCACGCCGATTTCCGACAGCACGATCATGATGGTGATGGTGCTGATAATCACCGCCAGCGCGTTGCGGAACAGGGTTAACAGCGTTCTTGCCCGCGCGCTGGGCAGGGGCCTGCCGTGAATATCTGAGACCAGGCGGTTCTCAATAAGGCTCGCCAGCAGCGTCCAGCCGACGGCGGAGAAGAACAAAATCAGCGCGATGCGAATCAGGATATCGACCGTTTTTTCACCCGCACCGTTGTGCAGCCAGTTCCAGAAATCAAACAGGCTCCAGGCATTCAGAAGCAGCATAATCGCCACGCAGACGGTGAGAATGCGCGCCACTTTGAGCGATACCGACATCCAGCCGTTTACCCGCTTTTGCAGTTCCGGGTAATTACGCTGCACCTGCGGCGACAGGGTGATGGTTTTCGAGATCCAGCGCGACAGCAGCCCCGACACAAAGGCCGCGATGCCGATAATGGCCAGGCTTTTGAACGTCGCCCCCATCATAAATTTCAGGCTATTGCCCGGGTCAAACAGCGAGAAGAAGCACAGTACGATGAAGTAAGCGCTTGCCAGCCAGTGCCACACCAGGGCGAACGCGCGAATAAAGAGGCTAAAGAACGACAGGGAGCGATCGGCCAGATTCAGCAGGCTTTGGGTAATGGTTTTTTTATTGTGGAAGATAAGGTACAGCGACCAGACGGTAATGCAGATCATGATCAGCACGTTTGCCAGCGCCCCGAACTGGACGTTCACCTGGTTGGAGATGATCGGCACGGCAACCAGCAGGCCGTAGCCAATCAGCCCGCTGAGCACGCTCAGGCGCAGCGCCCAGTACTTCGCGCTCGCATCCCGAATGGAGAAGGGACGCAGCTCCGGCACGTGCGGACAAAAGAGTAACCTCAGCAGCGCCTTGAAGAACTCAATCAGGGCAAAGGCATTCAGGAAAAGCGACTGCTGGAAGGCGATGGTTTTGTTGCCTGCATTCAGCCTGTCGGCCAGCATCTGGCCTAAAAACAGCGTCAACGCCAGCAGCAGTAAATCGATGATAAACGCTGAGGCTATCATCAACGGCAGGTGCAGCCAGCTGCTTTTCTGCTGATTCTTCCTGCGTCCCCATTGCCCCATTTTGCGGTACAGCGGCCACGCGCACAGGCGCACCAGCCAGTAAAAAAAGAATACTGCACCCGCCAGCATCAGGAACTGCGTGGCGGCGGCGGTGAACGTTTGCGGGTTAAATGCCTTATGCGGTGAGCCAATCAGGTTGCGGTAAAGCTGAGCGAAGCGTGAGGAGAGCGCTTCCCCATAGTGGCGGCTCACGTCGGTGACGTTTTCCAGCACCGTTTTTTGCTCCTCAACCTGCGGAGGGGTGAGGGTTGGCACCGACTCCTGCGGCGGCGTGGCGGCGGCTTTGCGCAGCTGACCAATGAGCTCCTGTCGGGAAGTGTCGTTTTCAAGGACGTCGGCAAGCGCACCGTAGGCGGCTTTTTTCTGTTCAACATCGGGTTCCGGAGGCGGCGTACTTTGCTGGGTAGCGGTGTTTCCGGTGGTCACTCCGGGGATCGCGACGGCGAACGATGGCGCACTAAACAGGCTTATCAACAGCAACAGGATCCACGGCACGGCGTCCTCCGGTGAAAATGTCGAACAAAATGATAAGTATAGAAGTCGGGGCGCGGCGGGGGATTTTTGGGAACAATCTGGCGTAAAAAAGCCGGGCAAGCCCGGCTTACGTTTGAAGCGAACGATCAGGAGACGTGCTGCAGGAACTCCTGCAAACGCTGGCTCGGCGGGTTCGCGATCAGCTCCTGCGGGTTACCGTCTTCCGCGATGCGGCCTTTATCAATAAAGATCAGGCGGGACGCCACTTTTTCAGCAAAGCCGATTTCGTGGGTCACGATAACCATCGTCATCCCTTCTTCCGCCAGATCCTGCATGACCTTCAGCACCTCGTGACGCAGCTCCGGGTCGAGTGCGGACGTCGGCTCATCAAACAGCATCATTTTCGGTTTGACCGCCAGGGCGCGGGCAATCGCCACACGCTGCTGTTGACCACCGGACAGCTCGGAAGGGTAGTGGTGCGCACGTTCTGCCAGGCCGACTTTCGCCAGCAGATCTTTTGCCAGCGCTTCCGCCGCCGCTTTGCTGGCACCGCGCACGCGCAGTGGGCCAAACATCACGTTTTCCAGCGCCGTCAGGTGCGGGAACAGGTAGAACTGCTGGAACACCATGCCCGCTTCCTGACGAATCAGACGGTCGTCCACTTTTGGGTCGTTTACCTTCAGGCCGTCGACGATCAGATCGCCGCTGGTGATCTCTTCCAGCTTGTTGATGCAGCGCAGCAGGGTGGATTTACCGGAGCCGGATGGCCCAATAATCACCACCACTTCACCCTGCTTAATGTTCAGATCGATATTGTGCAGCACCTGGGTTGGGCCAAAGTGCTTGGAAACGTTTTTAAATTCAATCACAGGATTTTCATCCTTCTTTCAAGACGACGCAGAACGAAGCTCAGAACCAGAGTAATGATCAGGTAGACAACGGCTACCGCACTCCAGATTTCCAGCGCGCGGAAGTTGCCAGCAATGATCTCCTGCCCCTGACGGGTCAGCTCTGCCACGCCGATAACAATGAACAGCGAGGTATCTTTAATGCTGATGATCCACTGGTTACCGAGCGGCGGCAGCATGCGACGCAGCGCCAGCGGCAGAATAACGTGGCGGATCGTTTCGCGACGAGAAAGACCTAGCGCCAGACCGGCTTCACTGAAACCTTTATGAATCGACAGCACCGCACCGCGGGTGATTTCCGCAATGTAGGCGCCTGAGTTGATCATAATGGTGACGACGGCCGCGCTGAACGGGTCGATGCGCAGGTCGGTGAACGCCATAGGCAGGGCGAAGTAGATGAACATGACCTGCACGACAATTGGGGTGCCGCGGATCACTTCGATGAAAACCAGTGCGATGTGGTTTGCGATCCAGCCGCCGTAGGTGCGGGCGAAACCGGCGACAAGACCGATAATCAACCCACCAACCAGACCCAGGACCGAAATCCAGAGGGTCATTTTAGCGCCTTCAAGCAAGATAGGAATGGCAGGCCAGATGGCGCTCCAGTCAAACTGCATGATAATTTCCTGTTACTGTTACCGTGTTTCAAAAATAGCAGGGGCGAAAGGTCGCCCCCGAGTGAACGTCATTTTTACGTCTTATTATTTAGGCTCGGTACCGAACCATTTTTTGTAGATTTCGTTATAGGTGCCGTTCTCTTTCAGCGTTTTCAGCGCGCCGTTAACTTTCGTGCGCAGGTCGTCGCTGCCTTTCGGGAATGCGATACCGTACTGCTGCGCTTCCAGAGACTCGCCAACGGCTTTGAACTTGCCATTACCGGCTGTCTTGATGAAGTACAGGATGTTAGGCGTGTCGTGCAGAACAGCGTCAGCACGGTTGGTGCCGAGTTCCATGTACGCGTTGTCGATGTTAGGGAACTGACGCAGGTCTTTGGTTTTGATATTTGCTTTCGCGTAATCAACAGAACCGGTGCCGCTCTTCACTGCCACCACTTTGCCGTCGAGATCTTTCACGCTTTTTACGTCGTTATTATCGGCTTTGACCATGACCAGCAGGCCGCTTTTATAGTAGCCGTCAGAGAAGTCGATCGCTTTTTTACGTTCATCGGTAATGGTGATGCCTGCCAGTGCCAGATCAACGTTTTTGGTTTGCAGGGCCGGGATGATGCCGCTGAAGTCCATAGGCTTCAGGGTGTAATCCAGCTTGAGTTCTTTTGCGACAGCGGCCCACAGATCCACATCAAAACCAACGTATTTATCACCCTGTTTGAATTCAAACGGAACGAACGCCGTATCGGTCGCCACAACCAGTTTGTCGGCAGCCTGAGAAGACACTGCAAAAGCCAGGGTAAGTGCAGCCAGTGAAACTTTTAATACAGACTTCATAGCATTTCCTTTTATATCCACGGGGCGATCCCCTGCGAGAACAGGTGGCACAATGAAAGAATCGTGCCAACTTTACAAGCTCTTGTTTTGCAAAGGGGATGATGTCATGCATTGCACAATTAATGGGGCAATGAGGCTTTGTTGCACCAAACTGGAGCACCGTTTTGGTGCGCTTCGTTTGGCACAACTGACGGGGAGATATTTAGCGTAAATTCTGACGAAAAAACAATCTTCCGTTAACGGTTGTGTGAGGTGATTATTACATTTCGTTCACTTTTGCAGGTGTGCAGGCAAAAACTGTGCACCATAGATGTGCAAAACCCTCACCAATGGCACAGGTGACAGGCAGCTGAAATTGAAAGTGTCAAAACAGGCACTGAAAGAGAAACCTTCACTGCCAGAGTACTGATATGTCCGAGGGATATCTTGTGAGGTGCACGGTGTGGAGAAAATGGTGCTGACATCGCTCCCGCGGACCGCTATTACGGCGTGAGGCAACAAACGCCCCCGACCAGCAAGGCCGAGGGCGATTAAGATAGCAAAAACCGTTCTACGGTGAATTGGCTGCGGAATCCAATAATTTCCCCTGTTAACCCGGAGGGAGGAACGTTAAATCAGCTCCATTAATTTGCTTTTTTTGGCCTGGAATTCTTCTTCCGAAATGATCCCGCTCTCTTTGAGTTCGGAAAGCTTTTTGAGCTGCTCATAGGGATCCTGGTGGGTCATAGCCGGTTCGGCTATTGGTGTTTCCGTCTTCACTCCGCGGCCAGCTTCAATCGCCTCAATCAGGGCGAGTTCTGCATCCTTGCTGAACATCTTAAATTCCAGATCGTCGTGGGAAGTATGGATCCGAATGACCCGGTGACCCAGCGTGGACTTGCGTTCAATCGACGTAATGGATTTTAACGGGATAGTCTCAATCACCTCGCCGAGAAAACCTTTACGGTAGAATGCCACTCGCTGGCCCGTAACGATCAGTACACCGTTGTGCTGTTTGTCCTTACCCTGTCCCATCACTTTGCCGATATAGCCTTCTCCCCACTGCAGAACGGCTTCACCAGGATTGAGATGGTTTGCTTCGAATTTGCTGACGTGTTTATTTTCTTTCATCAAAAAACTCCCTTTAAGAAGACCGATGCATTTGGCCTGCATCGGATTGAAGTCACTGCAAAATGAATCATCTATCATATTGCATACCCGGGATAACTGCACTTCTTGAAAGGCGATTGTGTACACGGTATTTACAGGATGATCTGCTTCAGACGCGGAGAGGTCAGCGAGCGGATGCGAAGAAAGAATCCTGCCGGCAGAATGAAGACGACCGCCACGTCTCTTCCGGTGCTGGCGCATAAGAGTGAATTACTCCCTAATTAGATCTTATTTTCTGATAATATGGCATTGTTTTTTAATGGATATATACAGTCAAAAGGATAACGATGAGCACTTTTCTTTCTTTAATCGCATTTATTTTGTTTGTGGCCTTTATTATTGGCCTGATTAAACCCTCGCTTGTCAAAATGCCCGGTCGTAAGCAATCCAGTGCCGTTTATCTGGGCGGTTTTCTGGGCCTCTGCGTAATCAATGCCATCCTGCTACCGGCCGACCGCAGTCCGGCCGTCGTGAAAAAACAGGATCAGCCGCAAAATGCGGATGTCTCCCCGCCGCCTTTCAAATATGCCGATAAAACCCTTACCGAGTATCGTAGGGAGCGTAAGGATACGCGACACAAGATTGTGGCTGCTTATATGGCATATCGTCAGGTGCCCGTCGCGTCAGAAGAGGGGTTTTATGCCTGCGTGAGCCAGAACAGCTACACCACGCAGGGTGATACACCGTTTGGCGTGATAGCGAACTGGTGTGTCACTGAATACCGTTCCAGTCCTGAGATGCTGGCAAAACGCATCAACTTCGATACATTCCAGGATAATTTTAGCGGTTGGAACGGGGCTTATCGTCCGTTAGAGGCCATGATCAAAGCCGACATGCATGATGATTCTTCCTACAAACACCTCTCCACACGGTATCATCTGGTTCTGACCGACGATCCGCATGCCATGATAGATACCACATTCCGTGGCACCAACGCCTTTGGTGGCGTAGTCAAAGAGACTGTCTCTGCGCGGGTAGATCTGCGAACCGGGAATGTTATTTCGATCGTTGAACAGTAAGGGCAGCAAGCTTCCTCGTCTGTTCGGGCGCGTGAAGGGCCAACAGCGAGGCTGCTTTTTTAACATTCATTGAAAATATGATTTTTATCATATGTCTTGCTCTCTTTTTTCGCCGAAAAATTAAGCATTAGCGTTTGGCGGCAGAGCGATTATGCGCTCTGCCGTTTTTTTATCCTCGACCCGACGTTAACACCTTGCTCAAGATCGCGTACTTGCTTATAGCGACGGACAGGCTAGTGCTGGAAATAGAGCGTCACCAGGAACCATCTCGAAAAAGCAGGAACATCTGCGTGGAAATCTGGAAGCGTTGTTCATAATAAAACGCCCCCGACCATGAAGGCCGCGGGCGGTTAAGATATCAAAAACCCTTTATTCAGTGAAACACAGTGCGGCTCCGCTTATGTGAACGGCATCGCGTCATGGCGAGGGTTTAATAGAGCAATTATATGAATTACTCGATGTTAGATTCGATAAACCACAGGAACTGATCCAGGTCGCGGGACGCGGCGGTGAAAATATCTGCGGTATCTTCGTCTTTGGCTTCGCCAATCGCTTTGCGCACGTCATTGGCCACAATCGCGTAGCGGTCCGCCAGCTCTTTCAGGTGATCCTGAACGGTATGGATATCCAGCGGATAACTCTTCAGTGGCGTTTTGCTGTTGATCACCTGCGTGGTGCCAAGCGCCACGCCGCCCAGCTGAACGGCACGTTCAGCCATCGTATCGAGGTGGGTAACCAGTGCTGTGCGGAAGCCATCCAGCATTTCATGAACGGCAATAAAGTTTGCACCGCGCATATTCCAGTGGGCCTGTTTGGTGATCAGCGAAAGATCGATGAACTGGATCACCTGGCGATTCAGCAACTCAATGGTCGCCTTTTTGTCGCTATCCGATACATCGTTACGGGTATAAAGCAGATTAGACGCTTTCGTTTTCACCAGTTTAGCGGTACTCATAATCTCATATCCTCTTGATGTTTATGTCCCAGGTAATTACGGAACTAAGTATAGCACCGGATTTTTTGCCTGCGGTTTGGCTGTGCCTATCGGTTTAATAGCGAGAAGGCGATTGAGATTTTAACTTATTGAAATTAATATATAATTTTTAAATTGATACAGATCAATCTTAATTGCTGGATGGGGATGTAAACGCAGAGGGATATTTCGAAAATAGCGCAAAGTGTGTAAGAAATTATAACGTCTGTCTTTCTGGCCTTTATTCTGCATGGCGTGGAAGCCATGCAGAATATATGGCCTTAGCTGATATCCACTTTCTCAACTTTAGGTTCCGGGCGCATGGTGAGCGTCGAGCCCATTGATGCCGCGATAATCGAGCAGAGCGCCAGCGTCTGGGTCAACGTGAGGGTTTCGCCGAGAAACACCATTCCGGAAATGGCGGCTAGCGCAGGCTCCATGCTCATCAGCGTGCCAAATATGCGCGTCGGCAGACGCGTAAGGGCAATCATCTCCAGAGAGTAGGGGAGTGCGGTAGAGAGAATCGCGACCGCCAGTCCTATGGGCATGACCGACCATTGCCAGATAGATTCGGTTGCCTGCGCCATGCCGATGGGCACAAAGACGATAGCAGCGATCAGTGACCCCAACGCGACGGTCGCCGGACCGTGCTCTTCTCCTGCACGCTGTCCCGTGAGTATATAGACCGCCCAGCAGGCACCAGCACCCAGCGCCAGGGCTGCGCCCGTCAGATCAATCTCAGCGACGCTCTGGCCCAGCGGCAGCAGGAACCATAAGCCCAGAACGGCTAACACGACCCAGATAAAATCGACCGGACGTCGCGAGGAGAAAAGCGCCACCGCCAGCGGGCCGGTAAACTCCAGCGCGACGGCGATCCCCAGCGGTATCGTCTGAATAGAGAGGTAGAACAGATAGTTCATTGCCCCGAGGGAAAGTCCATAAAATAGCAGGGGTAAACGCTGCTCCTTTTTGAAGCGCAGACGCCAGGGTTTGAAAATGACCACCAGTATCGCCGTGCCCAGCACGATACGCAGGGCAGTCACCCCAGGCGCACCGACCAGCGGAAAAAGTGATTTTGCAAGCGAAGCACCGCTTTGAATGGACAACATGGCAATGAGTATGACTGCGACCGGCAACCAGACCGACGACGTGCGGGATAACCCAGGCATCCTTTCTCCTGTCAGCTTATGTCAAATGAGGTAAAGGTTGCAGTGTAAAGGAAATAAGCGGCAACGGTTGAGGCGCTGTTGAAAAAAAACTGCGTTAAATCCGTAAAATGATTAAGCGCTGGTGGATTTATCGCCTGATAGATTAGGAATAATCTGGATGAATGTAACGGCGCTTGCGCGCAATATTCGCATTTAGTAGTGAAAATTGCATGTGATTTGAAAGAGATAGCTGATGCTGGAAACGTTCTGTTACAGGAAAGGTTTCATTAGACATCACGAATCACAAAGAGTTTCGCAAATTTTTTTGATATATTTAAAACTTACGGACTTACTTGAAGCACATTTGAGGTGGTTATGAAAAAAATTGCATGTCTTTCAGCACTGGCCGCTGTACTGGCTGTTTCCGCAGGTACCGCTGTAGCTGCTACTTCTACTGTTACTGGTGGTTACGCTCAGAGCGACTATCAGGGCGTGATGAACAAAGCTAACGGTTTCAACCTGAAGTATCGCTACGAGCAGGACAACAACCCACTGGGCGTGATCGGTTCTTTCACCTACACCGAGAAAGATCGTTCTGAAAACGGCGCATACAACAAAGGCCAGTACTACGGTATCACCGCTGGTCCAGCTTACCGTCTGAATGACTGGGCGAGCATCTACGGTGTTGTAGGTGTTGGCTACGGTAAATTCCAGCAGACTGAAAACCAGAGCGAAAGCCGCACTGCAAGCAACAGCGACTACGGTTTCTCCTATGGCGCAGGCCTGCAGTTCAACCCAATTCAGGACGTTGCTCTGGACTTCTCCTATGAGCAGAGCCGTATCCGCAACGTTGACGTTGGCACCTGGATCGCGGGCGTAGGTTACCGCTTCTAATCACTCCGGTGAGCTAATAAAAAATCCGCCCAATGTGGCGGATTTTTTTTTGTCTTTTTCCCTCTCCCCGTGGGAGAGGGTCAGGGTGAGGGCATCAGACCGCTACTTACTCTTAATATCGAAAATATCCGTACCCAGATGGTTGTAGTCAACTTTCTGTAACTTGAAGTTGGTAACGTACACTGGGGGAGCTTTCTTGTTAGAGACAAACGGGTAAGCCGTTTTTATCTGCTCGGCCTTAATCCCCGTCCACTGCGAGAAGAACTGCAGGAAATCATTTGCCGAACGGCGCGCTTTAATCACGCGATGCGTTTTATCATCACTCGACAGCACCATAAACGGCACCTGGAAGTTCTGCTGGAACTTGTCATCGTGCGCCAGGTACTGCACCTCTTTACCGCGCTCTTTAAACGCCAGCCCGTGATCCGAGAAATAGACCATGGAGAAGCTATCGCCCGTATTGCGTAGCTGATCGTACAGCTTGCTCAGCAGGTCGTCGGTTTGCGTCATAGTGTAGAGATAGCAAGACGTCTCTTTGGACTGCACGAACTCCGCGTACTTTCCACCGGTCCGATCGCAGGCCTGCGGGTGCGACCCCATCAGGTGCAGGACGATCAGCTGAGGCTGGGTGCGCGGCGTGGCGAACACCTGTGCCGTCATTTTCAACAGCGCTTCGTCTTTAGTATTTTTGTCGGCTTCAAAGTCGCCGTTCTTCAGGAACTGCACTTCGTCGGCACGTTTGGCGATACTGGCGATGGCCGTATCATATTCGCCAATTTGCCCCTGATTGGAGAACCACCAGGTCTGATAACCCGCGCGGTTTGCCAGGGTGACAAAATTATCCTGATACTGAGGTTTGCCGTCGACGACCCGGTTAAGCGTCAGGCCGAGCGATTTCTGCGTCGAGCCGCTGGCCGCGACATAATCGGTAAACAGCATGCCTTTGACCGAACTGGCAAACGGTGTGTTATCCCAGTGTCCGCCGAAGGCTCCCATTGCATCGCGACGTGCACTTTCCCCAATCACCACCACATAGGTGTGATACTTCGGCTTAACGGCCAGCACGTTCCAGGTGTCTTTCATATTGGAAAGCTCCGCCATGCGCGCCTGTTCGTCGAGAACCTCTTTATTATTGACAACGACGTCTTTCACGAAGCGAAAAACCGGATAGCCAATATTGGTGAGCCTGAGCTTACCGTCCCAGGGAATATTCTGGATGGGGGCGACAAACGCCACGGCAACGCTGAACACCAGACAGAGTATTTCGATCTTACCCCAGGATTTTTTCTCGCCCGGCTGACGGCGGATGGCGATAACGCCCAACGCGAAGATAAAGATCCCGACCACGTAGCTGTACCACGGGAAGATCGTCAGGATCTCCGTTGACTCTTCCATATTGGTCGAGTGCAGCGCCAGCAGGGTATTAAAGTTTGGCGCGCCGTAAGCCTGGCCAAACGGGAAATAGAGTGCAGCGACCAGCGAGCAGATCCCGATTAACGCTTTTTGCACGCGCGGTGCGGATCGCCACAGCACATGCAGAACGCAGGTGAACGCCACCGCGTAGAGCAGACTAAAGGGATAACCCAGCGCAAAGTTAATCAGTAATGACTGCAAAAAGTAAAAACCCGTCCACGGGCTTAAGGCCCGGCTGCGGGTCACAACGGTATCTATCAGGGTTACATTCATAGGTCACTATCATGGATGAAAACGCCATGTGCTCACCCTGGCGTCAAGGGTCATAACCTGCCTGACAGTGCGTGGAGAGGGAATGAGGGTCCGCTTCAGCGAGCCGCAAATTGTGCAGGGCTGCAAGAAGATAGTGCGAGCGCTAAATAATATCAACAGTTGCTAAGCAGATGTTTTGCGAAGGGGATTACAAATCCGTAAAAAAGATCGGGAATAAGGCGGCTGGAAGCCAGTTTACAGCGAGATTGTGACGGGAAAATGAAGCGGCGTACCGCAACGCCGCTTAGTGGGAAGGTTTGTCGTCCTGATGCGGTTTGTTGTTAAACATATCGCACAGCATGTTCAACAGCATTAAGCGCACTTTAAAGGGAGAGTGGGTAAACACGGTCATGCACCTCTTGAATTCGTTCATAAGACCTCCTGAGTTTTGATCCCTTCGATCCGTGAAGGGTGACTGCATTACATACAGATATAGCACAGGCTATATTGTATAGCTACGGCTATTTCGTTAATTTTTTGTGCTTGCGGAGCTATGGTTTACAATGTGCGCTCTCCAAACCGGGCGCTGGAAGCGTCACCCCACTGAGGAAGTACAATGAACCGTCGCGCAGGTCATCCGACAATAAGGAAAACGACGCAACTGGTGAATGTTGAAGAACATGTCGAAGGTTTTCGCCAGGTCCGTGAAGCGCACCGGCGTGAACTGATTGATGATTATGTTGAACTCATTTCCGATCTGATCCGTGAGGTTGGTGAAGCGCGCCAGGTCGATATGGCCGCCAGGCTGGGGGTTTCACAGCCAACTGTCGCTAAAATGTTAAAACGGCTGGCCTCCGTGGGCTTAATTGAAATGATCCCCTGGCGCGGTGTTTTTCTGACGCCGGAAGGGGAGAAACTCGCGCAGGAGAGCCGCGAGCGCCATCAGCTTGTCGAGAATTTTTTACTGGTGCTGGGCGTCAGCCCGGAGATCGCCCGCCGGGATGCGGAAGGAATGGAACACCACGTGAGCGAAGAGACGCTGGTGAAGTTTCGCGAATTTACCCTTAAATATGGTTCCTCCGCTGAATGAAAATCCCCGGACTGCAGGCCCTGGCACGCGATCGTTTCTTCCATCTCTTATTAATCATTGGCGCAGCGTTAAGCCTCTTTGTGCCGTTTGCGCCACATGCCTGGCCCGCCGCAATTGACTGGCGCACCATTATTACCCTGAGCGGCCTGATGATGCTCACCAAAGGGGTCGAGCTGAGCGGCTACTTTGACGTCCTTGGCCGTAAAATGGTGCGCCGCTTTGCCACCGAGCGCAGGCTGTCCCTGTTTATGGTGTTCTCCGCCGCGGTGCTGTCGACGTTTCTGACCAACGATGTGGCGCTGTTTATCATCGTGCCCCTCACGCTCACGCTGCGTAAGCTTTGCGAGATCCCGGTCAGCCGGCTGATCATCTTTGAAGCGCTAGCCGTCAATGCAGGCTCGCTTCTGACGCCAATTGGCAACCCGCAAAATATCCTTCTGTGGGGACGGTCCGGGCTGTCGTTCGCCGCCTTTACCTGGCAGATGGCCCCTCTGGCGCTGGTGATGATGCTGTCGCTGCTGGCGGTATGCTGGTTCGCGTTTCCGGATAAAAAGCTGCAGTACCACAGCGGCACAACCGGCCCGCAGTGGCAGCCGCGCCTGGTGTGGAGCTGTCTCGGGTTATACATCGTCTTTCTGTTCGCGCTGGAGCTGAAGTATGAGCTGGCGGGCGTCCTGCTCGTTGCTGCGGGGTTTGTCGTCCTGGCGCGTCGCGTGCTGGTGAGCGTGGACTGGACGCTGCTGCTGGTCTTTATGGCGATGTTTATTGATGTGCATCTCCTTATCCAGCTTCCGGTACTGCAGAACGTTCTGCACAGCGTCAGCACGCTGTCTCAGCCGGGACTGTGGCTGACGGCGATTGGCCTGTCGCAGTTTATCAGCAACGTACCGTCCACCATTCTCCTGCTCAACTATGTTCCGCCCGATACGCTTCTGGCCTGGGCGGTCAACATCGGCGGGTTTGGGCTGCTGCCCGGCTCGCTGGCAAACCTGATTGCCCTGCGCATGGCCAACGACCGTCGTATCTGGTGGCGTTTCCACGTCTGGTCGATTCCGATGCTGGTTTGGGCCGCGGCGATCGGTTTCGGAATATTCCTTCTCATATAGTGCGCAATTTGTCAGTTTTTCCTGGCAAACGTATAGCAACGTCCTAGCTTTAGTGAACGGCATAGTGTGATGCCGCTCACTGACAGGACCGTTGCTGAACTATGGCTGAAGATCAAAACCCGCCTGCTGACGAGCAGGACAAAAACAATAATGAGCGTAAGCGCCCGGGCAAGAAACCATTAATTATCCTCGGCATTGTCGTGGTGGTAATGGTGGTCGTGGCGCTGGTCTGGTGGTTTTTAACCCGTAACGAAGAGACGACCGACGACGCCTTTACCGATGGCGACGTGGTGACGATTGCCCCCAAAACGGCGGGCTACGTTACCGAGCTGCGCGTGCGCGATAACCAGCGCGTGAAAAAGGGCGATCTGCTGGTGGTTATCGATCCGCGGGACACCGCCGCGCAGCGCGATCAGGCTCAGGCCCAGCTTGGGCTGGCTATCGCGCAGCTGCATCAGGCCCAAGCGCAGCTGGCGCTTTCAAAAGTCCAGTATCCCGCCCAGCGTGACGAAGCCAAAGCGCAGGTGCTGAAAGCGCAGGCCGATCTGGCGAACGCGCAGGCAGAGTACCGTCGCCAGCGCGGCGTCGACCCGCGCGCGACCACCCAGCAAAGCATCGATTCCGCGAACGCTCAACTGCGTAGCGCACAGGCAGGGCTGGCCAGCGCTCAGGCGCAGCTGGAAGTGGCAGAGCAGGTTCAGCTGCAGATTCGCCAGCAGGAAACCAACGTCGAAGCGCGCGAGCGTCAGGTCGATCAGGCTAAAGCGCAGCTGGAAACGGCCAACCTTAATCTCTCCTATACCGAAGTCCGCGCCCCGTTCGACGGCGTTGTCACCAAGCGCAACGTGCAGCCCGGTACGCTGGTGCAGGCGGGAACGGCGCTGTTCTCGCTGGTTTCCCCGAACGTGTGGGTGGTCGCGAACTTTAAAGAGTCGCAGCTCGAGCGCATGAAGCCGGGCGACAAGGTCACCGTGTCCGTCGACGCGTGGCCGGATATGGAGCTTGAGGGGCACGTAGACAGTATCCAGCAGGGCAGCGGCTCGCGCTTCTCCGCCTTCCCGGCAGAAAATGCCACCGGTAACTTTGTCAAAATTGTGCAGCGCGTGCCGGTCAAAATCGTGATTGATAAGGGCCTGGATCCAAACAAACCGCTGCCGCTGGGGCTGTCGGTTGCACCGAAGGTGACGGTGGAATGACGGATCACAGCCACGACAGCTGGAAACCCGCCAGCAATCCGTGGGCGGTGGCGATTGTCGTCACCCTGGCGGTGTTTATGGAAATTCTGGACACTACCATCGTCAACGTGGCGCTCCCCCACGTGGCAGGCTCGCTCTCGTCCAGCTATGACGAATCGACCTGGGTGTTAACCAGCTATCTGGTCGCGAACGGTATCGTGCTGCCCATCTCGGCGTTTCTGAGCCGGGTGTTTGGCCGCAAGCAGTTCTTCCTGATTTGCATCGTCATGTTCACCGTCTGCTCGTTCCTGTGCGGGATTGCCACCGAGCTGTGGCAGATCATCCTGTTCCGCGTGATGCAGGGTTTCTTTGGCGGCGGGCTGCAGCCCACGCAGCAGTCGGTGCTGCTCGACTACTTCAAACCCGAAGACAGGGGCAAAGCGTTTGGTCTGTCCTCCATTGCGATTATCGTTGCGCCGGTGCTCGGCCCGACGCTGGGCGGCTGGATCACCGACAACTATTCCTGGCGCTGGGTGTTCTTTATTAACATTCCGGTGGGGATTGTGACGGTGCTGGCGATCTACCAGCTGCTGGAAGATCCGCCGTGGGAGAGTAAATCAAAAGAGAAGCTGACTATCGACTGGATGGGGATCGGCCTGATCGCGCTGGGGCTGGGCTGTCTGCAGGTGATGCTCGACCGGGGAGAAGATGAGGACTGGTTCTACTCGAACTTTATCCGCACCTTCGGCGTGTTGACTCTTGTCGGCATTATCGGCGCCATCTACTGGCTGGTTTATGCCAGAAAGCCGGTGGTGGATCTGCACTGCATGAAGGACCGCAACTTTGCCATCTCCAGCCTGCTGATGGCGGGGATGGCGATGATTTTATACGGCAGCTCGGTGGTGATCCCGCAGCTGGCGCAGCAGGACCTGGGCTACACCGCTACCTGGTCGGGGCTGGTGCTGTCGCCCGGCGCGGTGCTGATCGTGTTAACCATTCCGCTGGTGCTGAAGCTGATGCCGGTGGTGCAGACGCGCTGGATCATCGCCTTTGGCTTTACCTGTCTGGCGGTGTCGTTCTTCTGGTCGCGCACGCTGACGCCGGATATCGACTTCGAAACGCTGGTGCTGTTCCGCAGCGCCCAGTCGATAGGGCTGGGGTTCCTGTTTGTGCCGCTCACGACTATTGCGTTTATCTCGATACCGAGGCGGCTGAATGCCGATGCGGCGGCGCTGTTTACCATGTTCCGCAACGTAGCGGGCTCTATTGGCATATCCCTTTCGACGGCGGCCATCACCGAACGCGCGCAGGCGCACAGCGCGCATCTGGCGTACCACGCCTCGCCGCTTAACGAGCAGTTCCAGCAGGCGATACGCGAAAGCGCCCAGGCGATTCAGAACTTCACTACCCAGGTGGGCGACCCTACCGGCATCGCCACCGGACGCATGTACCAGACGATGATCGAGCAGTCGCGCTTCCTGGCCTACATCGACGTCTTCACCATTCTGAGCGCGGTGGCCTTGTTACTGATTCCGTTTTGTTTGTTGCTCTCGCCGGTTAAGAGCGAGGGGAGTGCAGGAGCACATTGATGATACACAGACGTTTACACCCCCTGATGATAATGATGCTGCTGGCGGGCTGCGCCGTCGGGCCGGACTACCAGCAGCCTGCGCCGCCCGCCGTTACGCACTGGAACGATAAGGGCGACAGCGCGGTGAAATCGCAAACCACCTCCGCCGCGACTAACCCGCGCTGGTGGAAGACCTTCGGCTCGCCGCAGCTCGACAGCCTGGTTGAGCGCGCCATCGCCGGAAACCTGACGCTGCAGCAGACGGTGCTGCGCATCGCCGGGGCGCGAGAGCAGATTAACCAGGCGGGCGGGGCGTTTTATCCGTCGGTGAACGGCAATCTGCAGGCGACGCGCCAGCAGCTTGGCCTGGAAGGAGAGCTGAAATCCCATGGCGTGTATGACTAGGTGGATAGTATCGATCCAAACCTGAAGGGCGCGCTGGGGCCGCTGACGCAGCCGATTAACCTCTACCAGGGCAGCTTCGACGCCCAGTGGGAAATCGACCTGTGGGGCAAGGTGCGTCGTCAGGTGGAAGCCGCCGAAGCGCAGCAGAAAGCCGCCATCGAGCAGCGTAACGACGCGCTGGTGTCGCTGGAGGCTGAAGTGGCGCGCGCGTGGCTCCAGCTGCGCGGGGCACAGAGCATTATCGCCACGCTGAACACCCAGATTAAAAGCGCGCAGCAAACGCTGGATCTCACCGAAAGCCGCCAGCGCGGCGGGCTGTCACCGCAGATGGATGTGGAAAACGCCCGGGCGCAGTTAGGCAACCTTGAGGCCCAGCTTCCGCAATATCAGGCGCAGGAGCGGCAGGCGATGAACGGCCTGGCGATCCTGCTCGGCAAGCCACCGGGGGCGCTGGATGCGGAATTGCAAAGCGTGCAGCCGATGCCGGCCCTGCCGGATATTGTGCAAACGGGCATTCCGTCCACGCTGGCGCGACGCCGTCCGGACGTGCGCGAAGCGGAGGCGAACCTCCACGCCGCGACGGCGCAAATCGGCGTCTCGGTGGCGGAGCTGTTCCCGAGCTTTACGCTCTCCGGGCAGTTTGGCCTGCGCAACAGCGAAACCAACTGGCTGACCGACTGGAGCAGCCACTTCTACAGCTTCGGCCCGCAGGTCTCTATTCCCATCTTCCAGGGCGGTCGACTGGTCTCCAGCGTGAAGGTGGCGCGCGCGCAGCAGGGGGCGGCGGTGCTGGACTATCGCCAGACGGTGCTGACTGCGCTCGGCGATGTGGAAAACGCGCTGGTGAGCTATCGCACCGACCAGCAACGTGAAGCGGGTCTCGCAAAAACGATCGACGCCCTGCAAAACGCCTTTGATTTAGCGAGCGATAGCTACCGGCAGGGGATCGCCAGCTTTATTGACGTGCTGGACGCCCAGCGTCAGCTGGCGCAGGCCCAGCAGCAGCGCGCACAGGCGCAGGTGCAGAGCGCGCTCGATCTGGTGGCGCTCTACAAGGCCCTCGGCGGCGGCTGGGAGCCGTATCAGCAGGTGCAGTTACCGAACTACAGCGTCTTTGGCGACGCCCCGCGCGGATAAATTAAGAGGATTGGGCAAGAAACGGACAGGAACACCACATTCGCGATGGCTGAGGGGCGGGTATAACTATCGGGTACCCAATCGACATGCGAGGAATAAGTTATGCGTTATCAAAAACTGGGCAACACCGGTCTGTTTGTTTCTGAACTGTGCCTCGGCACCATGACCTTCGGCGGCGAGGGCGGCATGTGGGGCAAGATTGGCCAGCTCCAGCAAAGTGAAGCCGAGCAGCTGGTGGGCCGCGCGCTGGATGCCGGGATCAACTTTATCGACACCGCGGACGTTTACTCGGAAGGGCGCTCGGAGGAGATCACCGGTCAGGCGCTGAAAAACCTGAAAATCCCGCGCGAGAACGTGGTGGTCGCCACGAAAGTGTTCGGCGAAACGGGAACGGCAGGGGTGAACTCGCGCGGCAGCTCGCGCTATCACATCGTCAGCAGCGTGAAGGAGAGCCTGCGCCGCCTGCAGCTCGATCATATCGATCTCTACCAGCTTCACGGCTTCGACCCCGCAACGCCGATTGAAGAGACGCTCTACGCGCTGGATAACCTGGTGCAGCACGGCCACGTGCGCTACATCGGCGTCTCGAACTGGGCGGCGTGGCAGATTGCCAAAGCGCTCGGTATTTCTGAACGTCTTGGGCTGGCACGTTTCGCGTCGCTGCAGGCGTATTACACCATTGCCGGGCGCGACCTGGAGCGCGAGCTGGTGCCGATGATGCAGAGCGAAGGCGTTGGGCTGATGGTCTGGAGCCCGCTGGCGGGCGGCCTGCTGAGCGGAAAATATGGCCGCGACGGGCAGAGCGAAGCCGGTGGTCGTCGTCTGGAGTTTGACTTCCCGCCGGTGAACAAAGATCGCGCCTTCGACTGCGTAGACGTGATGCGCACTATCGCCGAAAGCAAGGGCGTCTCCGTCGCGCAAATCGCGCTGGCCTGGCTGCTGCATCAGAAAGCGGTGACCAGCGTCATCATTGGCGCGAAACGCGTTGAACAGCTGGACGACAATATCGCCGCGACCGGGATACGCTTAAGCGAAGATGAGCTTAAGCAGCTTGATGCGGTGAGCGCGCTGCCGCGCGAATACCCGGGCTGGATGCTGGAGCGGCAGGGTGAATATCGCCGCAATCAGCTCGCGCAACAGTAATGCACTTTTCCCCGGTGGCGCATCGTTCACCGGGGGAGTGACAGAGGTGTGTTGAAAGGAATCAATATGCTTCCCTTAGACATTATTTCTGTCGATGAGTGAACAGGAGTTCAACTTTTCAGGATAGGGACATCAATTTAAGAGCGTGATTAATACGGGTGATAACGTATCCTTTAAGGCGTTGCAGCAGTGACGGCGCGGCGCGGCTTCTCAATAGTTTACCGGCAGGTGCTTCACCTCTTTAAGTACACCTTTGACGATGACGATATATCCTCCGTCTTTCAGATCTGAAAGGATGCGCATAATGCCGCTGCGGGAGAGTCGGGTTTTACTGCGGATATAGGTCTCTGCCAGGATGGTTTCACGAATTTCCGTCGGGATATTGATCAGCTCATACAGTTGGTGACGAACAACATTATAGGTTGTTGGGGTAATCAGCTTAAACATCTTCTCGATTACCATGCTGCCAATAGCAAGCTGGTGGCGGGAAAAGAGTTCCCACAAATTATGCTCAGTCAAAAGGGCGAACAGTTTTTCCCGCTCAAGGATGGCAATTTCTGACGGGACGATGGTTTTAATGATATAGGTTGAAAGTGTATCTGCCGGAAGCGAAATCACGCCGCGAAGGGTAGGGGCATCAAACAGATCAATGAGAATATCATCCGGCTGACGGTACATTGAGATCGCACCCGAGCGGACGAAATAACATTGTGATTGTTGCTGTGCTGAGATGACATAGCGGGTGTTAACCGCGACAGGGTGATAATGCAAAAAAGGATCAAGCTGTTTCATCAACGCCAATAAAGGGGCTGGCTCGGTTCGCGTTGACCTGATATTAATATTAGCCATGAGTTTAAGATGAATATTTGAGTGAATATTTAAAAATAGACGCAAGCCTCTCTTTTGTCAAATTTAATTATTGTCTGTGCTAAAACATTAATTGTTTATTGGACGGCGTGTTAATTAACTTATAATAATTTAATCCTGATGTTCTTTGTGTTTAAATAATATATACCATGATACGCGTCGATAATTAAGGGAGAGCAAGGATAATATTCCGGTTTTTCCTCGTTGATCATAGTCTGAATATCTGCTTCAGAAAACATGCTAAAGTCGTGAAGTTGTAAATACCATTTCCTGAAATCCTCAAAGCAATAGAAGATAACCAGCTTATTATCTTTAGTCACTAAGTGCATGTTCTTGCTTGATAATTTATTCATTTTCCCCTCTGTGTTCTTCATCTGAACGACAATAAAGTTGAGGAATACCATCTGATATTATCGTAAACAAGCTTTATTCGATCCAGGACTGGATTGTACTGAAGGTATCTTCGGCTTTGGATATACATATTTTTAACATTAACAGTAGTCTAATTTGGGATCGGATTCGAATTGTAAGCAGCTTTATGTTTCTGCAAAATTGTTTCCGTAGATAACGGCCCTTAATGAGCGTTATCGATAGAGATGTGTTTTTTTAAAACCATCAACAAAATGGATTTAATACTTTTTGAGACCTTTTATGAACGCGAAAAAAATTGCTTTTGTTGCAGCCATGGTTGCTGCGGCTTTAGTGGGTAATGCAAATGCAGCCGATCAGGGCCACGGTAAAATTACCTTTACCGGTTCTATTATTGATGCGCCTTGCTCTATTAGCCCGGACAGTATCGATCAGACCGTTTCTCTCGGCCAGATTTCAAACGCAGCCCTGGCTGACAGCGGAACGTCCGTTCCACGCAACTTTGAAATCAAGCTGGAAAACTGCACCGACGTGACCGCTAAAACCGTTACCACCACTTTTACCGGTGCTAAAGGTGCAACCACTGGTTCACTGGGCATCACGGGTACCGCAAAAGGCGCCAGCATCATCCTGACCAATGGCAACGGTAAGCAGATCGAATTAGGTAAAGCTTCCGACGGCCACATTCTGCAGGACGGTAACAACACGCTGCTGTTCTCTGCTTATCTGCAGGGCGATGACGGTGTTGACGCAGTTCCAGGTGATTTCACCGCTATTGCTGACTTCACTCTCGCTTACCAGTAATCCCCACTGCTGAGCTGAAAACGCCTGCATAAGCAGGCGTATTTTTTAATTATCAGAACCGGAAACTATGAGTAAATTAACGCGCGCCGTACAGACGTTTTTATTTACCGCAATGGCTTTCGCGGCACAGGCATCGCAGGGAACTGCAAATCCGTCATCTGAATTTGATCCTGCGCTGACCGGGCGTATCAGTATGGATGGCTCGATAATTTCCAGTGCCTGCGATATTGATACCGGAGATGGCTATCAGGAAATCTCCATGCCAGGTGAAACGCGCGGACATATTAAGCGTACTGGCGAAGGTGAGCCGCAAGATTTTTCCATTCAGCTCACTCAGTGTGCTCTTGATCCTTCCGCAGAGCCTGCGTCCTGGCAGTATATCAATATTATATTTGACGGCCAGGATGAAGACGGTCTGTTTCGGGTAAGCGGCAATGCTTCTGGCATCGCGCTTGAATTAAAGGACAGTCAGGGCAATGTTATTCACCCGGGAAAACCCACGCCGTGGCAACAGTCAACGGTAACAAATAATCGTCTGGATTACCGGTTTACACTCAAAAATACCGTGCGCAACTTAGTTGTGGGTGATTACAGCGCAATTATCCGCTACCGCATTGAATATTTTTGAACTCAAATTCGAATCACTATTTATTTTTTCTTTATATGTCTGGCAGGCGATGAATGGCGAATATGGCTAATTTGAAAATTAAAAATGAACTCGGCGCAAGGATGGCTAAATGGTCCGTGCTCGCCGCCTGTGTTTTCATTTATTGTCACGGCACTGTAAAGGCTGCTGATGATATCCAGTTTAATACCGATGTGCTTGACGTTAAGGACAAGGTTAATATCGATTTGAGCCACTTTTCAAAACGTGGCTATATTATGCCGGGTGATTATACCTTCAAAATTAAAATAAATCAGAATGAGCTGGATGAGCAGCCTGTAAGCGTCTATGCCGCTGAGGATGATAGCAAAGATTCAAAAGTCTGTTTTACTCCCGATGTCGTGAGCAAGATGGGATTCAAAGCCGACAGTGAGAAGGCGTTTACTTTCTGGCACAACAACCAGTGCGTCGACATTACGGCCCTGAAAGGTGTGCTGGTGAATCCTGATTTGAGCGCCGGGGTATTAACCATCAATGTCCCTCAGGCCTACGTCGAATATTCCGATGACAACTGGGTGCCGAGCAGCATGTGGGATGAAGGCGTGCCGGGCCTGCTGGCGGACTATAACCTCAACGCTCAGGCACGGCAGAACCAGCACGGCAGCGATGACGATAGCGTCTCGGGTAACGGCACCTTCGGCGCCAACCTCGGTGCATGGCGCGCTCGCGCAGACTGGCAAACAAACTATGACGATAGCACTGACGGGGAAAATGGTTCCGATCAAAAAAGGTGGAGCTGGAGCCGGGTCTATCTCTATCGCGCACTGACTGCTCTCAAAGCGAAGCTGACGCTGGGCGAGGACTATCTGAATTCAGATTTATTCGACAGTTTCCGCTTTGCCGGGGCGAGCGTGGTTTCCGATGACAATATGCTGCCACCGAACCTGCGCGGCTATGCGCCGGAAGTAACCGGTGTGGCGAAAACCAACGCCAAAGTGACCATCTCCCAGCAGGGGCGAGTGATCTATGAAACTCAGGTGGCGGCAGGCCCATTCGCGATTCAGGACCTTAACAATGCCGTCGCCGGGATGCTGGATGTTCGGGTACAGGAACAGGATGGCTCGGTACAGACCTTTAAGGTCAGCACCGCGAGTATCCCTTATCTGACCCGTCCGGGCAGCGTTCGCTATAAGGTGTTTGCCGGTAAACCGACAAGCTATGACCACAGTACCGAAGGCGATACTTTTGGCTCTGGTGAGTTTTCCTGGGGCATCAGCAATGGCTGGTCGCTTTACGGCGGGGCGGTGAGCAGCAACGACTATCTCTCTCTGGCTGCCGGTATTGGTCGCGATTTGATGGTGCTGGGCGCCCTGTCGTTCGACGTCACCCGTTCAGATGCAAAACTCGACGAGGAGGACCGTCACGGGCAGTCATACCGCGTCAGTTACTCAAAACGTTTCGATGAAACCGACAGCCAGGTGACATTTGCTGGCTACCGTTTCTCTGAAAAAAATTACATGAGTTTCAACGACTACCTGAACTACAAGACGAACAATGATGACTTTATGCAGAGTAAGGAGATGTACACCGCGACGTTCAGCCAGCAGTTTAAATCGCTCGGACTTTCCGCGTACCTGAACTATGCACACCAGACCTACTGGAATACCCCTACTGAGGATCGTTACAACCTGTCATTGTCGCGCTATTTCGACATTGGCAAATGGAAAAACATTAATGGCTCGCTGACGGCCTATCGCAACAAATTCAACGGTGAAAACGATGATGGCATGTACCTGTCGTTTTCGGTGCCATGGGGTGACTCCGGGTCGCTCAGCTATAACGGCTCGGTTAACGGTAACAATAACAGCCATAACCTGGCGTACTTTGACCATCTGAAAAATGGCGATAACTACCGCATTGCGGCGGGCGGTAGCGACGACGGCGGTACCCTGAGCGGTTACTACGACCATACGGCAGATGTGGCCGACATTACGGCTAACGTCGATTACCAGCAGAACCAGTACACCTCCGCCGGGCTCTCCCTTCGCGGCGGGATGACGGCCACCACCCACGGTGCGGCGCTGCATCGGTCGAACAACCTGGGAGGTACCCGAGTGATGGTGGATACCGGTGATGCTGTGGATATTCCGGTGCAGGGCTACAGCGATAGCACGCGTACCAACCGGTTTGGCAAAGCGGTTATTACCGAGGTCAGCAATTACAACAAGAACAACCTGAGCATCGACATTAACGATCTTCCTGATAACGCTGAAGCTTCTTCCTCCGTTGTACAGGCAACGTTGACCGAAGGCGCCATTGGCTACCGGAAATTTAATGTAATTTCCGGCGAGAAAGCGATGGGTGTCATTCGCCTGGCTGACAGCAGCTATCCACCGTTTGGTGCCAGCGTGCAGAACGCCGAGAAACAAGAAATCGGCATTGTTAACGATGACGGTCAGACGTATCTCTCCGGCCTCAAGCCGGGCGCGAAACTGAATGTGAGCTGGGATGGTGAGGTGCAGTGTGCCGTCACCGTGCCGGAAAAATTATCAGGACTCAACCAGAACGGAAATCTGTTACTGCCGTGCCAGTAAGCCACGGTTCAGAAAACCTTTAAACGAGTGAAATAGATGAAGATGTTAAACCGTAAAAATACCCTTTCCGTTCTGGCTGTAGTGCTGGGTGGTCTGATGGCCGCGCAGCAGGCGAACGCTGCAATTTCGCTGGATCGCACCCGTGTGATCGTGAACGGCGGCGAGAAATCCGTCAGCCTGAACATCAGTAATGAGAACAAAAACCTGCCGTATCTGGCACAGGGTTGGATTGAAGATGCGCAGGGCAACAAGGTGTCCTCACCGATGACGGTGCTGCCGCCGGTGCAGCGCCTGGAAGCAGGAGCCAAAAGTCAGGTGAAGGTGCAGACGTCACCGGCCATGAGCGCACTGCCGCAGGATCGTGAATCGCTGTTCTACTTCAACCTGCGCGAAATTCCGCCGCGCAGCAACAAGCCGAACACGCTGCAAATTGCTCTGCAGACGCGTATCAAACTTTTTTACCGACCCGCAGCCATTGCGCTGGACAAGACTCAGGCAGCAACCGGGGACTGGGTGGAGAAAGTGACGCTTACGCGTAACGGGGATAAATACGTGCTGAACAACCCCACGCCGTACTTCCTGACTATCGTGGAAGGACGTACGTCAGAAAAGGGGAGCCCGGTGAGCTTGCAGCCTGTGATGGTGGCGCCTAAAGATAAGGTGACCATTGAGGCCTCTGCCGCAGCCCTGGGGACCTCACCGGTACTGACCTACGTGAATGATTATGGCGGACGTCCAAAAGTTCAGTTCACCTGTAGCGGCGCTAACTGCACGGCAAAACTACTGAAAAACCAATAATCAGGACGTAAGGGATAACAACAATGAACGGAATGACGAAGACGGTTCTGGCCGTTAGCCTGCTGCTCGCGGTATCCGGGGCAGCCCGTGCGGAAGATGAGAAGCCGCTGGTAGATACCGGCACGTTATTTGTCCATGGCGATCTGCTGGAAAACACCTGCCGGATGACCATGGACTCAGCCTGGCAGGATGTGGATCTCGGCAGTACCAGTCGGGCCGACGTGAACCAGGTCGGCAAAGCGGCAGCCCCGGTGAAGGTCAATATCTATCTGCAGGACTGCCCGGAACTGGCGAACTGGAGCACCAACATCACGCCGATGACGACGACCTTCAGCACGCTGCAGCCGCCTTATAAGGCAAGATTTACGGCGGTACAGGACGAGAGCAACCCGGCGCTGATTAAAGTGACGGGTGCATCGGGTATCGGCCTGCGCCTGCGCGACAGTCGCGGCGAAACGGTGATGCTCTCGCGCAACAGCGACAGTATTTTGCTGAACCCGGGGCAGAACCAGGTGACGTTTACGCTGCAACCGGAGCGGACTTCCGCACCGTTTGTCGCCGGGCCGTATCACGCGCTGGTTAACTTCAGCATGATTTACCAATAGGAGACGCCATGAGCAAAATGAAATGGCTGGGCGTCGTGCTAGCGCTGACGGCGTATCAGGGGGCATGGGCGGCTCAGAATACGGCATTGGTTACAGTGAATGTGACCATCAACACCTCGCCGTGCGAGATAAACAACAATCAAATTATTGACGTGGATTTCGGCGATAACGTGATTACCACCGACGTAGCGAAAGGGGTTGTGGAAAAAGAGGTGAATTACACGTTCGATTGCACAAGCGCGGACCAGAGCAAAACGTTGGCGATGACCATTAAAGGCGCTGGGGCAGATTTTGATGCCGATATCCTCAAAACCACTATCCCGGAACTGGGGATCCGCATCAAAGCGGACGGTATCGACTATCCGCTGAACACGAAACTGGCGCTGGCGAGCTCGACCAGCAAACCCGTGCTGAAGGCACTGCTGGTACAGCAGCCAGGCGCACATCTGCCGACCGGCGCGTTTACCGCTGGGGCAACAATGACGGTGAACTACCAGTGAAAAAGCGAATCATCACGTTAAGCCTGGCAGGGCTGCTGTCTCTGGGCGCTCAGGCGGCTGAAAATATGGCGTTTCACGGCACGCTGGTGGCACCCCCGTGTAGCATCAATAACGGTCAAACCATTGAGGTGCTTTTTGGCACAAATCTTGGTGTGAACAAAATCGATGGTAACAACTATAAGCAACCGGTGAATTACAGCGTGGACTGCGATGCGGGCTACAGCGTTAACAATCTGGCGATTTTTATTGATACCACCACGCACGCAGCCTTTGATAGCTCTGCGGTCATGACGAATAAAACCGGTTTGGGCATTCGCATTCTCGTGGACGGTGTGGCGGCCACCTTCGCTAAGCGTGTTGCTGTAGCAGACCCGGCGTCGCCGCCGAAGATAGAGGCGGTTCCGGTGCAGGACTCGGCGGTTACGCTCACCGAAGGGGCGTTTGAAGCCACCATGACGCTGCGTGCGGATTACCTCTGAGGAGCCAACATGAAATTTGTACTATTCCTTCCGGCTTTGCTGGCCGGCATGCTGACGGTGAATGCGTCGCGGGCTGCGGAAAACGTCCACTTCTCGGGAGCGTTAGTAGCTGAGCCCTGTACGCTGCCTGATGCCGACACGGATATTCATGTCGATTTCGGTACGGTTGTTGTTAAGTATCTTTATCAGTATCAGCGTACTAAGGGCCAGTCGTTTACTCTCCATCTGGAAGACTGCGATCCGTCGCTTATGAATACAGTGGGCGTCACGTTTGAAGGGCAAGCGGACAACGAACTCACGGATATGCTGGCACTTGACCCAGCGAGCAGTGCAAAAGGCGTGGCGATTGGGTTTTCGATGCCGGATGGTTCTTCTCTGGCCGTGAATAAAATCAGTCCTGTCAAGCAGCTGAGTCAGGGCAAAAACAACCTTGAATTCTACGCTTACGTTCAGGCTCGACCTACTGCGATTACGGCAAAAACGCTCGCTGTTGGTGACTTCAGTGCTATCAGTACTTTTGTTTTAACGTATCAATAAACAGAGAAAAAGCATGAAACGTTTTTTTGTTTTTCTAATCTTGTTTTTTTCAATATCGGCGCAAGCAGGGCTTTGGCCAATTATTACCAGCATTCGAAATGAAAGCATGGGAAATAGTGAATATCATTACTATGTTACTCAAAAGCCTGTGGAAATAGGACCTTCTGTGGATGTGGTAATGGATAATCAATATATAGAATTAACTCATCGACATAACCCAACATCAGGTAATGTTACCGGTACGTGGGAAGTAGAGGAATCAACTAACGCAACTCAGACGATTAGTGAAATTGCTATGCACTTATATAATACCTCTGGGAAAAATGTAGCTTATATTACTCATAACGGCAATTCTCCATCATCACAAGAATGTGTTGCATATATCGTGACTCCATATTTAGGTACATCATGGAACTCCGTTTTCGTACCGGGCGGTTGTTTGCTGATTCCACCAGCCCAGGAATGGTGCAAAATTACCTCGCCAGAAATTGTCCTTGAGCATGGGACGATAACGTTAAAGCAGGCTGAGGGCGATGTGGCCACCACGTCGATGGGTGTACAGTGCTCTGTACCGGCTTCGGTTACGTTCAACCTGATTACGAAAGATAAATATGTGTATCTTGATGAGGGGAAATCCGAATTAACCGTTGCTGATAAACCGCTGAACACAAAAATCGATCTGCCAGAGGGCGATTCGCTGGTGCCCGTTAAAGATCTTCTGACAGGCGTGACCAAAGAGGGTTTCCATACGGGGTCCAGCGTTATTGTGATGATGCCTTACTAATATGATTCCGCGTCGGGAAGGGGTTACCTTCCCGAACGTGTGAATATAGCGCTCGTCTTTAATCGTACAAACTATAATCATGGATTATGATTAAAATACTCATCAATATTCCTGATGTTTTTTTTGCCTATGGACTAAAAGAAAGATTAAGGATTTTTTTTCACAATGCCGGAATGGACGTTTTATTTGAATTTGGTGAGGGAGGGGCGTTAAATTTTTCACCTGATCTGAGCATTCATCACTTTGCACGTGGAGAAATATTTACTTGCCCAGGTGTAATAAATTGCAATCATGCCCATATTACTATCGGTATAATTGAACAAGAGTTTGTTGTGAACGACTTGCCGAATTGTCTAAAAAATATTATCCCTGTTGATTATAATTTAAGCTTGCAGGGGCTGGATAATATATTAAAGCGTATTGTTTTACCGAAACTACAAGCGAACTTCACAAATATGTATTTTGCTAAAGTTGGGTGTTATAACTGTAGGCACGTTAAGCTTACTGTTCAGCAAACAAACATATTAAAATACGTCACAGCAGGGAAATCAATGAGGGAAATTTCAAAGCTAATGGATGTTAATATAAAGACTTTATATTCTCATAAGTATATTATTTATAGGAAGTATGGTTTGAAAAGCCTAACTGATATTATAAGTTTAATGCGAAAAATAAAAGTTCTCTGATTATCCTCTTTCCTTCTGATGTATATCCATACTCTGTCTTTGCTCATAAGATAAATTGCCCGACGCGATAGTAAACGGGCCCGCGTAACGGCGACGTGAATGCGTCTGTATCCCTCTTTTTCCGGCAAGGCTCACAAAAAATGAACCTTCCGTTTGATCGCGTCTCAATCTTACCCTATATGACTAGTCATGAAATTTTAAATGACTAGTCATATAGGGAGAGAGCATGAACAATTCGCTGCCGGCCAATTTTTTATGGGGCAACTCGGTGTCCAGCATGCAGACGGAAGGGGCATGGAACGAGGGCGGGAAAGGGATGTCGGTGTACGACATTCGCGAAGCCGGGGAGAACGTCTCCGACTGGAAAGTCGCGACCGACTCCTACCACCGCTACCGGGAATATTTCGACCTGATGCAGGATCTGGGCATGAACTGCTACCGCTTTCAGATCTCGTGGAGCCGCGTCTGCCCGCAGGGCGACGGTGCGTTCAACGACGAAGGCATCGCGTTTTACGACCGCTTTATTGACGATCTCATCGCCCGCGGCATCGAGCCGATGGTCTGCCTGTACCATTTCGATATGCCGCTGGCGCTGGCGCAGGAGTACAACGGCTTCAACGACCGCCGCGTGATGGACGCCTTTATCCGCTACGGCAAAAAAATGATCGACTGCTATGGCGACCGCGTGAAGTACTGGCTGACCTTCAACGAGCAGAACATCTTCCACATGCCGGAAGCGTTCCGCATTTCCGGCTATATGCACGGCGAGAAAACCCTGCGCGAGCTGTACGAGTTGCAGCACCATACGATGGTGGCGCACATGGCGCTGACCGAGTATCTGCACCAGACCAGACCGGGCCAGCTGATGGGCGGCATGCTGGCGCACCAGCTGATCTACCCGGCCACCTGCAAACCGCGCGATATCTTCTGCGCCCAGCAGTACGACGAATTCCTCAACCAGAACCTGCTGCGCGTCTTCGCAGGGCAGGGCTACAGCCCGGCGGTGATGGCGGTGGTGGAGCAGGAGGGCTTTGGCGATATCTACCGCGCCGAGGATTTAGCGCTGCTGGCGCGCACCAGAAACGACTATATGGCCTTCAGCTACTACGCCAGCAAAACGCTGGACAGCGATGCGATCCCGGAAGGCACGCCGGTGAACTATTACCTGCTGCACGGCGAGAAAAACAACCCGTACCTGAATGCCACCGAGTGGAACTGGCAGATCGATCCGCTGGGCTTTCGCACCATCATCACCCGCTACGCCAACGACTGGCGGATGCCGGTCTTCCCGATCGAAAACGGCATTGGGGTGATTGAGTCCTGGGACGGCGTGAACCCTATTGAGGACACCTACCGCATCGACTACCACCGGGCGCATATCAATGCCATGAAGGAGGCGATGTTCGAGGACGGGGCAGAGGTAATCGGCTACCTCGGCTGGGGGTTAATCGACATTCTCAGCTCCCAGGGCGACATGCGTAAGCGCTACGGCGTGGTCTATGTCAACCGGGAAAACCACGACCTGAAAGACCTGAAGCGCGTGCCGAAGAAGAGCTACGCGTGGTTAAAACAGGTTATCCATACCAACGGACGCGAGATGTAAGCCGTACGCTGCCGGGCCGTTTTTGTGACTGATTGATGGGAACTATCCGCTATGTCTGAAACAAAAATAACACCGCACATGCAGTCTTTTGTCGATAAATTTGTTGAGTTCTCGGCGCGCCTGGCTAATCAGGTGCACCTTCGCTCCCTGCGCGACGCCTTCGCCACGGTGATGCCCATTTTCATCCTCGCCGGTCTGGCGGTACTGGTGAACAACGTGGTTTTTCCGTGGATTTTCCACGGCGACACGCTCGCGCAGTTTAAGGTGTGGGGCGAGGCGATTATCAACGGCACGCTGAATATTGCCGCGCTGCTGCTGGCCCCGATGATTGCCTGGTCGCTGGCGCGCAACAAAGATTTCGACAATCCGGTCTCGGCAGTGGTTATCGCCGTCAGCAGCTTCATCATCATGATGCCGATGCGCCTGCAGATTACGCCCGTCGGCAGCGATGCCGCGGTGAACGTCACCCAGGTGCTGACGTTCGCCAATATCGGCTCAACCGGGATTTTCGCCGGGGTGCTGATCGGGCTGCTCTCAACGGAACTGTTTATCGCCATTTCGCGGCTGAAGGCGCTGAACATTTCCCTCGGGGAAAACGTGCCTCCGGCGGTGAGCAAATCCTTTACCGCGCTGATCCCGACCATCCTCACGCTCTCCCTGTTCGCCGTGCTGGCGGCCGTGCTGGCAAACGTGCTGCACACGGACCTGATCCATCTTATTACCACCTTTATCCAGCAGCCGCTGCGGCTGATCAACACCAGCCTGCCGGGGACGATTTTCATCTACAGCTTCGGTAACTTCCTGTTCACGCTGGGTATTCATCAATCTGTCGTTAACAGCGTGGTGCTGGAGCCGTTCCTGCTGATCAACACCAACGAGAACATGCTGGCCTTCGCCAACGGCCAGCCCATCCCGCATATCATCAACAACATCTTCGTGCCGACGTTTGGCATGGTGGGCGGCACGGGCAGCACGATCTCGCTGCTGATTGCCATCTTTATCTTCTCCAGACAAAAATCGGCGAAGCAGGTGGCGCGTCTGTCGCTGGCGCCCGGTTTATTCAACATCAACGAGCCGGTGATTTTCGGCCTGCCGATCGTGTTTAACCTGCCGCTGATGATCCCGTTTGTGCTGCTGCCCGCCATCGGCATTTACTTCGCCTGGCTCTGTACCACGCTGGGGTTAATGTCGCGCTGCGTGGTGATGATCCCGTGGACCACGCCGCCAATTCTCAGCGCCTGGCTGGCCACTGCGGGAGACTGGCGGGCGGTGGTGGTGCAGTTGGCAATCATCGTATTTGGTGTATTCTTCTACCTGCCTTTCCTCAAGATTGCCGAGAGAGTGGCGTTGAAAAACAGCGGGATAGAAAACTAACTGAAAGGAAGGACGATGGCGGCGAAGTACATCACCATAGCGCGGGAAATTAAGAAACGCATTATCAGCCAGCAGTACGCCGCCAACGAACCCCTGCCGGACCAGTTTGCGCTGGCGGCGGAGTTCAGCTCCAGCCGGATGACCATTCAGCAGGCGATGCGCCAGCTGATCGTCGAAGGTCTGGTCTATACCCGTCAGGGGCAGGGCACGTTCATCCGCAAAAACTTTCTTCAGCTCTCGCAGTGGGATCTCTCCGGCAGCGACTACTTTGGTGCGACCAAAACCTGGGAACATCTGGGCACGGTGACCAGCCGGGTGGTGCATTTCGAGCTGCGCTTCCCGAACGACAAAGAGCAGGCGTCGCTGATGATTAACGCCGATGCGCCGATCTATGACTTCATTCGACTCCGTTTGCTGAACGGCGAACCGATGTCGCTGGATTCCACGGTGATGCCGATGAATCTGGTGCCGGGCCTGACGAAAAACCATCTTGAAGGTTCAGTGTTCCAGTACGTGCAGGAGACGCTGGCACTGAAAATTATGGGGTCGTATCGGGTGGTGCGGGCGCTTAAGCCCAACGCGCTGGACAGGGAGCATCTGGTCTGCGAGCAGACCGATCCCGTACTGGAAGTGGAGCAGGTGATTTATCTGGAGGATGGCACGCCGCTGGAGTATGCCCACTGCCACTATCGGTACGACCACGGCGGGATCGTGATCGTGAATAACGGATAAAAAAAAGCGGGCAACGAGGCCCGCTTTTTTAATGCTTCTTTATCAGTTCAAACGCACCGGCATACCGGAGCGGTTCTGCACGGCCTGGTCAACAATCGCCGTTTCTACGTCTGGCTGAGAAGTCACCGCCTGCACCGCGCTGTTCAGCGTAACAGGGACGATTTCGTTGTTGTTGATCTGGTCTTCGCTGGTGGACAGCGGGTTGTGCACTTCGATGTAGCGGCTGCCGTCTGGCTCAGAGGTCGCTTTCACCGGTTCGTTGATGAACTGCACGCGCGTACCGACCGGCACGTTTTCGAACAGGAACTTGATGTCGTCGTTACGCAGGCGCACGCAGCCGTGGCTTACGCGCAGGCCGATACCGAAGTTGGCGTTGGTACCGTGGATAGCGTACAGGCGGCCAATGTACAGCGCGTACAGACCCATTGGGTTATCCGGGCCTGCCGGTACAACGGCTGGCAGCGGTTCGCCCGCAGCGATGTATTCCGCGTGCATTTTGGCGGTCGGCGTCCAGGTTGGGCCCGCTTTCTTACGCTCAACTTTGGTGGTCCAGTTCATTGGGGTGTCTTTACCCAGCTGGCCGATACCGATTGGCAGCACGATAACGGTGTTGGTGCCTTTCGGGTAGTAATACAGACGCATTTCGGCGCTGTTAATCACAATACCTTCATGAACGGTATCCGGCAGGATCAGCTGCTGAGGGATATTCAGCACGGTACCCGCTTTCGGCAGATACGGGTCAACGCCCGGGTTCGCTTCCAGCATGTTAGACAGGCCCAGCTGGTACTGCGCAGCGAAATACTCCAGTGGCTGAGAGTTACCTTCTGGTACCGTCACAACCTGGTTCTGGCCCACCAGACGGCTACCGTCTGTTGGCAGGGGATACGTCACCGCAGAAGCGGTCTTGCAAAAACCTACTACGGCTAACGCTGCCGCAAAAAGCGTTGTCAATTTCATGTTCATGTTGTGCGAGGTATCTAAGCCATTCAGGCGATGAGTTGATAAGTCTGAATCTGTGATGGGAGCGCATTATATGTGCATTCCCGCTCACAGGGAATTCAGATGTGTACGAAATCACATTTTTTTCGATTTTGTTAAAGTTTAGTGGATTGCCGCAACACGGGATCTCAATTCGGAATTGTGGCATAATGCCGTGTTTATCACACTTTTCGCAGGAATCTCCCCGTGTTAGTTACCAGCAACGTCACTATGCAGTTTGGCAGTAAGCCGCTGTTCGAAAACATTTCCGTCAAATTTGGCGGCGGCAACCGTTACGGCCTGATTGGTGCCAACGGTAGCGGAAAATCCACCTTTATGAAGATCCTCGGCGGTGACCTGGAGCCGACGCTCGGCAACGTATCGCTCGACCCTAACGAGCGTATCGGTAAGCTGCGTCAGGATCAGTTCGCCTTCGAAGAGTTCACCGTGCTGGACACCGTGATCATGGGGCATGGGGAACTGTGGGAAGTGAAGCAGGAGCGCGATCGCATCTACGCGCTGGCCGAAATGAGCGAAGAAGACGGCTATAAAGTGGCCGAGCTGGAAACGCAGTACGGCGAGATGGACGGCTACTCTGCGGAAGCGCGCGCGGGCGAGCTGCTGCTGGGCGTAGGCATTCCGGTTGAACAGCATTACGGCCCGATGAGCGAAGTTGCGCCAGGCTGGAAGCTGCGCGTGCTGCTGGCACAGGCGCTGTTCTCTAACCCGGACATCCTGCTGCTCGACGAACCGACGAACAACCTGGACATCGACACCATCCGCTGGCTGGAGCAGACGCTGAACGATCGCGACAGCACCATGATCATCATCTCGCACGACCGTCACTTCCTGAACATGGTCTGTACGCACATGGCGGATCTGGACTACGGCGAGCTGCGCGTTTATCCGGGCAACTACGACGAATACATGACGGCGGCCACCCAGGCGCGTGAACGTCTGCTGGCGGATAACGCCAAGAAGAAAGCGCAGATTGCTGACCTGCAGTCCTTCGTCAGCCGCTTTAGCGCCAACGCCTCTAAGTCGCGTCAGGCGACCTCGCGTGCGCGTCAGATCGACAAAATCAAGCTGGACGAAGTCAAAGCCTCCAGCCGTCAAAACCCGTTCATCCGCTTCGAGCAGGACAAGAAACTGTTCCGTAACGCGCTGGAAGTGGAAGCTCTTGAAAAAGGCTTTGAGAACGGTCCGCTGTTTAAAAAATTCAACCTGCTGCTGGAAGTGGGCGAGAAGATTGCCATCCTCGGTGCCAACGGCGTGGGTAAATCCACCATGCTGAAAACCCTGGTTGGCGAACTGCAGCCGGACAACGGCACCGTGAAGTGGTCTGAAAACGCGCAGATTGGCTACTACGCGCAGGACCATGAGTACGAGTTCGAAAACGACCTCACCGTCTTCGACTGGATGAGCCAGTGGAAGCAGGAAGGCGACGACGAGCAGGCGGTGCGCAGCATTCTGGGTCGTCTGCTGTTCAGCCAGGACGACATCAAAAAGCCGGCTAAGGTGCTCTCCGGTGGCGAGAAGGGCCGCATGCTGTTCGGCAAGCTGATGATGGAAAAACCAAACATCCTGGTGATGGACGAACCGACTAACCACCTGGACATGGAATCTATCGAATCCTTGAACATGGCGCTGGAGATGTATCAGGGTACCCTGATCTTCGTCTCTCACGACCGTGAGTTCGTCAGCTCGCTGGCGACCCGCGTGATCGAAATTACGCCAGAGCGCGTGGTGGACTTCACCGGTAACTATGAAGACTACCTGCGCAGTAAAGGTATCGAGAACTAAAAAAAGCCGGGTGGCGGCTTCGCCTTACCCGGCCTACGTTCTATTCCCTCTCCCCGTGGGAGAGGGTTAGGGTGAGGGCATCAGGCCGCACTACACCACCCACTCGCCCCCTTCAACTCCGTTCACCAGCAGCGTACGTTTTTCCCCTACAGGCAGCGACACCTTAAGCGCTTTCCACGCCGGACGATAATCCCCGCGCGCGTTGACCTTCAGGTTGATGGTTGCGCCGTCACACACCATTTCCCACTCCACCCACAGCGCATTGCCGTTCTGATAGCCCCAGCTTTCGCCGTCGTCTTCAAACAGCATGCCTGAGGTTGTCCCGACGCCCTTCACCGGGAACAGCTTCAGCTCGCGGGTGTTGTCTTTTTCAGCGGACACGTGGGTAATGCGTTCGCTCAGCGGCAGACCGGCACCGGCGCGCACCAGCAGCGGCAGTTTTTCCAGCGGCGCGTCGAGGACGATCGACTGGCCGCCCGCATACCACGCGTGGGTGTAAAAATCATACCAGCCGGTGTCGTTCTCCGGCAGCCAGACGCGGCGCTCGCGCTGCCCGGCTTCGACGACGCTGGCGACCAGCAGGTCGCGGCCCAGCAGGAAGTCATCGCACTCCTCAAACGTCTGCGCATCATGCTCGTGGTCGAGGAAGGTCGGGCGCAGCATCGGCTCGTCGTCGGCATGCGCCTGCCAGAGCAGGGTGTAGAGGTACGGCAGCAGGCGGTAGCGCAGCTCAACCGCACCGCGAATGGCTGGCGTGACGCCCGGGTACATCCACGGCTCGTTCACGGTGTGGTCATCGTTCCACGAGTGAATGGTAAAGCGCGGGTGCATCACGCCGTTCTGCACCCAGCGCACGAACAGCTCGGCGTCAGGCTTGTCGCCGGAGAAACCGCCGACGTCATGGCCGACGTTGAACAGCCCGGACAGGCTCATGCCAAGCCCCATGCGGATGTTATAGCGCAGGGTGTCCCAATTGGTGCGGTTGTCGCCGCTCCAGGTCTGGACGTAGCGCTGCATCCCGGCGCAGCCGGAGCGGGAGATGAGATACGGACGTTTTTCCGGCGCGAAACGCTGCTGCGCTTCCAGCGAGGCGCGCATCATCAGCAGCGGCATCACCGGGCGAATGTGCTTGATGGCGATCTCCTTGCCGAAGCCAAAGCAGCGCGCTTCTCCGTCCCACACTTCATATTCGTTGTTATCGTTCCAGGTGGAGTCGATGCCCATCTCCAGCAGCTGCGTGGTGACGCCGTTCTGCCACCACTGCACCGTCTGCGGGTTGGTAAAGTCGAGGTGCGAGCCTTCGTCATCCCAGAAGCTGGAACGTTCCGGCGCATCGGTTTCTGAATCGCGAATGAACAGGCCGCTCTCCGCCACTTCGCTATAGCGCGGATGATCCTGCAGCAGGCACGGCTTGATGTTGGCCGCCAGCTTTAGCCCCGCGTCGTGAAACGCCTGGCTCATCACCTTCGGCTGCGGAACCTTGTCATAGTTCCAGTTGAAGACGTAGCGCTTGCCGTTGATGGAGGTATAGCCGGAGGAGAGCTGGAACGAGTCGCATGGAATGGCGTGCTCTTCGCACAGGCGGATGAAGTTCATCAGCTGGTTCTGGGCGTCCGGCGCGTCGGTGTAGTACATGGTCGAGCCGCTGTAGCCCAGGCTCCACTTCGGTCCGAACAGCGTTTTCCCGGTCAGGCGCACGAAGGCTTTGGTGACGTCCAGCACGCGCGTGCCGGTAAAGATGTAGTAATCGATGTCGCCCGCTTCCGCCTGCCAGCGACGGTAGGCGGTGTGGTAGTTGTCGATCTCGTTGCCCAGATCCAGCCAGCAGCTGCTCAGGTTGTCGTAGAACAGGCCGTAGCTGATATCGTCGCGGCGGGCGATAGTGAACGGGATGTGCTTGTAGAGCGGGTCGGTGCTGGCCGCGTTGTACCCCATTGCGTCGAGGTTGCGCATCTCATAGCGTTTGCCGTTGCGCTGCAGATCGCCCGCTTTCTCGCCCAGGCCGTAAAAACGCTCGTCCTTGCGACGGCTGAGGTAGTGCGCCACGCCGTCGCCGTGGGCGTTCAGCAGGTAGGCGCTGGTTGGACGGTCGTTGACCAGCGGCTGCCACTCGCCCGCCTCATTGCGGTAGTGCCACTCCAGCCACAGCGGCTGGTGGACCGTCACGCGCAGCTGTTCGGTTGCCACGGTGAGCGTCTCATCCTGCTGCGTCAGGGTCCAGGCCGGACAGGAGAAACCGCTTATATCGTCACGACGGCGGCCTTCCCACGGAACGTCTTTTTCCGGCGCGATGCTCCAGGTGCGGTCCAGCGCCAGCTCGCCTTTGCGTTTGATCAGCACGCGGAACAGGTTCTCTTCCAGCACATACAGGCACAGGCGGTGCTGGTTATCGACCAGCAGTTCCAGATGGTTTGCCGACTGCGTATCAAGGGTCCAGTTTTTCAGGGTTTTCATATGCAATACATCCACTATCAGGCGCGCTTGGCGCGACGTTCAGCAATAAATGCTACCAGGAAGACAGCGCCAATCAGGTCAAAGAAGCCCATGGCAATAAAGAGCGGGTTAAAGCCGATTTTGTCGGCGGTCACGCCGATTAACAGCGAAAACAGGAAGCTGGCGATCCACGCCGCAGAGCCGCGCATGCCGTTTACGGTCGCCATCTGGCCTTTGTCGAACGACTCAACGACCAGGGCGCTCAGCATGCAGGAGATAATCTGGTGCCCGAAGCCGCCGATGGAGATCAGCACGATGGTGATATACGGGTCGCGGGTAATGGCCACGATGCCCAGCGAGATCATCAGGAACGCGCCCGTCACGGAGCTGGCAACGACCGAGTTAACGCGCGAGCAGCCGAACAGACGGGTGTACAGACGCGTCAGGTAGCCACTCGCCACGCTGCCGAGGTCGGCGGCGAGGAACGGCAGCCAGGCAAACATCGCAATCTGCTTCAGGTCCATGCCGTGCTCTTTGGCGAGGTACAGCGGCACCCAGAAGCTCAGCACCGCCCAGGCCGGTTCAGCCATAAAGGCCGGAATGGCGATACCGTAGAAGCGTTTGTTTTTCGAGACGGTTTTCAGCGCGGTCAGGAAGGGCAGTCTCACCGCAGGCGGTTCGTTGTCCTGCTTGATAAACGCTAGCTCGTCCTTGCTCAGGTTCGGGTGCTGCTCCGGGTTGTGGTAGAACGCCCACCAGAGGATCACCCACAGCAGCGCCAGCACGCCGGTAAACATAAACGCGCCCTGCCAGCCGAACGATGCGTGAGCAAAGTAGATGATAGGCGGGGCCAGCATCGCGCCGATGGAGAAGCCCACGCCCGCCCAGCCGGCGGCAACAGGTCGCTCTGATTTCGGGAACCATTCGCCGATGGTTTTGGCGTTTGCCGGGGTAGCGGCGGCCTCAGAGGCACCCATAAAGAAGCGCAGAATAGCGAGGTGCAGCCAGCTTCCGGCGCCCGCGTGGAAGATACACATCAGCGCCCAGATCCCGGCGCAGACCATAAAGCCAATCTTCAGACCGATGACGTCAATCAGCCAGCCGCACAGGGGCTGGAAGATGGTATAGGCGATCTGGAACGCGCCGACGATCCAGGAGTATTGCTCGGTGGTGATCCCGAGGCTCTCTTTCAGTTCCGGGGCGAGTATCCCGAGTGAGTTTCGGGTGATGTAGTTAACGGTGACGCCAAGTAAGAACAGCACCAGCACGTACCAGCGCAGGTTCTTGATGACGCGACGGGTTTTGCTTGTCGCTACGGTGTTATTGATGTCCTGACTCATTTTACTCTCCACAAGACGGACGGTAAGGGGACGGAGGTTCAGGTGTCACACGGATTTTTATGCCTTTGATTTCTATCCGTTTAAAATGCCTAAGTTGGTATACAACTAGTATGGAAGTTGTGTGACAAGTTCACCTTAAGGAAGAAAATGAGTGGGCAAAAGTGGATTTTGTGCAAAATTTCTCATAACTGACATAAACCCTCTGGCATGATGGCCTTTATGTCAGCTATTGACTGACCAATACGCTATGAAAATTTTTTCATTTCGCAAATGGAGCCAGATCACAAAATGGACAAAAGGCTAAAAATCACCGAAATCGCGGCCCGGACGCAGCTCTCGATCAGCACCGTGTCGCGGGTGCTGGCGGGAAAAGCGAATACCAGTGAAAAAGCACGCGCGAAGGTGCTGGCGTGCGCGCGGGAGCTGGGGGTGATGGATGGTATGGCGGCAGGGCGCCTGCTGCTTAACAGCCTGGTGGTTTTTGCCCCGCAGCGGGCGTTTGACGAGCGGTCCGACATCTTTTACTACCGCGTGATCCAGAGCGTGAGTAAAGGCCTGGCGTCCCACGATGTGCGCCTTCGCTACTGCGCGCTGGAGGAGAACGACAGCGACGCCCAGCTGTTTCTGGCACGCATGAACGAAGGGGATACCCAGGCGGCAATCCTTCTTGGCATCGACGATCCCCATATCCACGATCTGGCAGTGGACGTCGGTAAACCCTGCATGCTGATTAACTGCCGCGACCGGCACATGCGTCTGCCTGCCGTCGCGCCGGATCATCGTGCCATTGGCGAGCGGGCGGCGGAATATCTGTTCGAAATGGGACATCGTGAGGTGATGAACGTGCTGTGCCTGCGCCGCTACACCATGGAGCTGCGCCTGGCGGGGATCCGCGACGCGTGGCAGTCTCACAACCTGAAATTCAACGATAAACGCGATCTGCTGGTGGTGCCCAGCTTCAGCGCGCGCGAAACGGAACAGATGGTCAGCAGCTGGCTCAGTGAAGTGCAGGGGAAGGATTTACCTACCGCGTTCCTGGTTGGCGGCGACTTCATGGCGGCGGGCACCATTAGCGCCTTACAAAACCACGGCCTGCGCGTGCCGCAGGACGTGTCGGTGATGAGCATTGACGGCTTTAACCTGGCGGCAATCCAGGATGTGCCTCTGACGGCCGTGCATGTCCCCCGCGATGAGCTGGGAACAGAAGCGGTTTATATGCTCCAGCAGCGGCTGATGCGCCCGGACGCGCCGGTTGGGACGTTACTGCTTAACGGCACGCTGGCCGTGCGGGAATCGGTACGGCGGATACGTCAGGGGAAACGACGCACCGCCGTAGAGCGGGAAGGGTTGTACGACAGTTAGACCATGCCCAGAGCGCGCTTGCCGTGGATGTTGAGATCGTTCACGGTAAAGCGGTCCTGCCAGCTCTTTTCATAATCCTCGCGCGGGAAGTCTCCCGGCGACGCGCCGGTTTCCAGCGCTTCCTTGACCTTCTTCGCGTAGGCGAGGTTTTTCTCGCACATCGGCGCGGCGGGGATGTACATCACGTTGCCCCAGCCCTGCTGATTTTCCACCGGCGCGACGGAGTGGATCACATCGCAGTGCCACCACACGGAATCGCCTGCCTCGAGTGCCGGAATGCTGGTCAGCGCCTCGATCAGCAGCGGGTGCCACTTCTCGGAAACCGGCAGCACGCGCCCCGGCGACACGCCGCACAGCTCGTCTTCCGGCACGTCGTCCAGCAGCGGCCGCAGCAGTATATAGGCCATCGCTTCCGGGATGGGCACCACGTGCAGCAGCCCCTGACCTGGGATCATGTCCGACAGGGCCGTCCAGCCCTGAAAGGTCCGGAAAACGGAGCATTTGGTGGTGTTATCGACGGTGTACTCTTCCACTTCGGTACGGTGCGCGGCGTTCCACGGATCGTACTTATCGACGTTGCCGTCGAACAGGCGGGCAAACACCTGCTGATAGGCCGGAAGCAGCCAGCGCTCCAGCGCGCCGGAGTCGGTATGCGCGCCCAGCCCTTTCGAGGTGGTTCCCGGCGGACGGCGGCGGATACGGTCCGGGTAAATCACGCTCACGTCCGGGTTGAACCACTGCTTGCCGTTGCTCTCGAATGTCCATAAACGGTTCAGGAACGACTGCACCTGCGCCATCTCTTCGCTCTGGCGCGCCTGCATCTGCGCCTGCGACCAGTAAATCGGGTAAATCTCCGGACGGGAGGCCGTCAGGGTGCCGAAGAAGTTATCGCCCGGGCCTTTGTAGACCTCGTCAAACTTATTCAGATCGAGGTAGTCGAGCATCGACCGATCCCACGCCAGCGCCTGCTCGCGCGGGAAATGACCTTTAATCACCGCGCAGCCGCGGCGTTTAACGGCCTCGCGCTGTGTGTCGGTAATCGTGCCGTTTTTCACATCCGCAAACGGGATCACCGGCCAGACGGATTCGCCTTTGTTCTTAAGAGCGTTGATTTCCGCCACGCGGGTGGCAATTTTGTCGCTGAGCTTATTAAACACCGCCTGCACGTCGCCGATCTGCGCGCGCAGCTCACGTTTTAACTGACGGATTGCCGCTTTGTGATCCGCTGGCAAAGTTTCACTGGTAAAGGTCATAACTGCCTCGCATCTTTCATTCGAAAGTAAAAATGTCTACAAGTGATACTTTAAGTTAAAAATAAGTTAATGCAAGTTTAAAAACTTGACGCAAGCCACAGGACGGAAAAAGAGTGAGAGGCCGGAGCGACGCTCCGGCGAGGAAAGGATCAGAGGTCGAACGGGGAATGGTTGTCGAGCACGGCCTGAATGACGTTCAGCGCGCCCTGATGGTTGTTGTCGTCGGTGCCGTAGCGGCTGATTTCTTTGATGCTCTCTGCCGCGTTGCCCATCGCAAAGGAATATTTCACCAGCTTCAGCATCTCGGCGTCGTTGCCGCTGTCGCCAATGGCCACGCACTCCTGCGGGGAGATTTTCCAGCGTTTCAGCAGACGGCTAATGCCGTTGGCCTTGTGCAGGCCGGGGATAATCAAATCGACAAAACCAAAGCCGCTGGTGACCGGCTTCATAATGCCGTCCAGGGAGACGTGCAGTTTATCCACCAGATTAGGGATATCGCTGTCCGGCAGGTTCAGGGAGAACTTAAACAGCACGTCGTCAATTTCGCGGTAATCGCTGATGCGCTTTAAGCGGTGATAGTGCTTTGACATCAGCGCCACGAATTCTTCAGGAGCCTGGTCGCTGACCCAGGCGCTCTCCAGCCCGCAGGCCACGAAGTTCAGCCCTTTATCTTTCAGCAGTTCGCCAATCACGATCTGCGATTCATGACGCGTCAGCTCGCCGTGGAAAATCTGTTCGCCGCGATCGAACACCAGCGCGCCGTTTTCCGCCACGAAGGAGATCCGGTCTTTCAGCTCCGGAAAGAAGGAGATGAGCTGGTAATACTGGTTGCCGCTGGCGACAACGAATTCAATGTCGCGGGCTTTAAGCTGATCAAACTGTGCCTGGAAGCGGTCACGATCGTACTGCTTGGCATCATCAAGGAAAGTTCCGTCCATATCGGTGACGATAACTTTAACGGTCATACTGTGCTCCTGGGTCACTGCGTTTTGAAACATTCTAATAACAAGGTGACGGGGAGCACAAATTTAATTTCATTCGAAAGTAAAAGCAAAACGGCAACCTGGGTTGCCGTTTTTAGTGTTTTCTCCCTCTCCCCGCGGGAGAGGGGCGGGGTGAGGGCATCAGCGTGCGCATTTCCCCTTAAGGGATACACCGTTACAGCGTATGCTCAGTACGCGCAATAATATCGTCCTGCGCATCCGGCGACAGGGCGGTGAAGAACGCCGAGTAGCCCGCGACGCGCACCACGAGATCGCGATACTGGTCAGGATGTTTCTTCGCTTCCAGCAGCGTTTCGCGCGAGACGATGTTGTACTGAATATGCCAGCCCTTATGCACCTCGAAGAAGGTGCGCAGCAGCACCATCAGCTTCTGGCGATCGCTGTCGTTTTCCAGCGTCGACGGGTTCAGCTTCTGGTTAAGCAGCACGCCGCCGAGAATCGCTTCCGTCGGCAGTTTACCCACCGAGCCAATTACCGCCGTCGGGCCGAGGTGGTCCGTACCGGAGGCCGGGCTTGCCCCTTCCGCCAGCGGGGTTTGCGCCTTACGTCCGTCCGGGGTGGCCATCGTTGCCGCACCAAACGGCACGTTTGCAGAGATGGAAGAGGTGCCCGCGTAGTAGTTACCGCCAATCGGGCCGCGACCGTAGCGCGGGTTGTGGTACTGCTTCAGCTCTTCGATGTAGGTCTGATAGGCGCGCGTCAGCAGCATGTCCACGCTGTCGTCGTCGTTGCCGTACTTCGGCGCGCCGTTGATCAGACGCTGGCGCACCTGCTCGTGGGTCAGCCCGTCGAAGTCATCCGCCAGCGCCGCCGCCAGCTGCTGTTGACCAATAGTGCCCTGCTCGAACACCAGCTTCTTCACCGCCGCCAGGCTGTTACCGAGGTTGGCGATGCCCACCTGCAGGCCGGAGACCCAGTCGTACTTCGCGCCGCCCTGCTTGATGCTTTTCGCGCGCTCGATGCAGTCGTCCACCAGCGCCGAGCAGAGAATATCGTGGACGTTCTCTTCCAGCATGGTGTCCACCACGTACTCAATCTCGATGGATTTGCGGGTGTAGTAGCGGATCTGGCTGTCCCACGCCGCCATTACTTCGTCGAAGTTGTCGAAGTTACTGGCGGAGAGCGCTTTTTCCTGCGGCAGGAACACCTTGCCGCTGGTGGCGTCGCGCCCGCCTTCCAGCGCCGCCAGCATCACGCGGGCGAAGTTGATAAAGCTCATGCCGGTGCAGCGGTAGCCCCACTTGCCGCCCACCGCGGTTTCGATACAGCCGATGGCCGCGTAGTCGTAGGCGTCGTCTCGTTCAACGCCGAGCTTGATGAATTCCGGAATGACGATTTCATCGTTGTTGAACGCGGGCATCCCGAAGCCGCAGCGGATCACCTGCACGCAGGCGTCGAGGAAGTCGTTGCTCATGCCCGCGTGGTAGCGCACGCTCAGGTTCGGCTGGGTGGAGCGCAGGCGACCGCAGGATTCCAGAATTGCGTAGGAGAGCGGGTTTACCGCGTCCATCGGCTCACCGTTGACCAGCTTCTGGCCGCCGATGGTGACGTTCTGGTACAGCGGGCTACCGGCGGAAGCCTTCGAGTGTGAGCCGGAGCGGATCTTGTTCACTTCCAGCAGCTTCAGCCAGCAGCTGTGCAGCAGCTCGATGGCGTGCTCGCGATCCAGGCTCTGGTTCAGCTCCACGTCGCGGCGGTAGTACGGATAGAGATACTGGTCCATACGCGCGAAGGAGACGGAGTGGCCGTTGGACTCAATCTGCAGGATCAGCTGGATGAAGTAGCACAGCTGCAGCGCCTGCCAGAAGGTTTTTGGCGGCTCGTGGGCAATCACGTCGCAGTTTTCCGCCATCGCCAGCAGCTCGTCGCGGCGGCTTTCGCGGGTCTCGGTGGACGCCATTTCACGCGCCAGATCGGCAAAGCGTTTGATGTGCAGGCTCACCGCTTCCAGCACGATATCGATCGCCTTCAGGAACTGGTCGCCGTGCAGGTCTTCCAGCACCGTCAGGTTGATGCGCGAGCGGCGTTCCGCCACCTTAGCGCGCAGGCCGTCGAGGCCTTTCTCCAGCACCAGCGGGAAGTTCACCGCCAGGTGCGCGTCGCCGGAGGTCATGTTGCCTTCGGCTTTGATAATGCCGGTTTCCAGCAGGCCTTTCTGCTCGTCGGTGAACATGCCGTAACAGCGATCCTGCACCGTCTGGCCGCGCCACCACGGGCAGATCTCATGCAGCACGCGCTTGTTCTCTTCGCTCACCGCAAAGCCCGCGCCCGGGCGGTCCGCCAGATCGTCGATCTCTTTCTCAATCCAGGAGACGGTGTATTCCGGGAAAATCGGCGCGGCGCGCACTTCGCTTGCCTGGTTACCGATAATCAGCTCGTCGTGTTTGATCCAGATGGTGCGTTCCGCCAGGTGATGCGCCAGCGCCAGAGCGCGGCGTACCGGGATCGGCTTGTCCATGTGCTGCTGGTACATTTCGGTGTAATGCTGCGCGCGCTCGGTACAGACCGGCGGCTTGACGATATGCACCAGCGCCGTTTTGTGCGCCTTAATGCGCTCGCTGAGGGTGTTGAGATTCAGGGTTGTCATAGGTTTATCCTCGTAAGGTCGCGGTTAACCCTTTCTGGCAGGCGTACTGCTGCGCGAAGTCCAGCAGGGCAGGGTTATCCAGCGGTTTGTCAGGGGCAGAGTAGGGTTGGCCGAGCAGGGTGTATTTGTTCATGCCCAGCGTGTGATACGGCAGAAAATGAATATCCTCGACGCCAAGCTCGTCGGCGGCGAAGTTGGTAATGGCGGTTATGGACGCTTCATCGGCGTTAAAGCCCTGGATCAGCGGCACGCGGATGGTGATTTTTTTTCCGGCGGCGGCAAGGCGTTTCAGGTTATTCAGGATCCGCTTGGCCGAACCGTCCGTCCACTGTTTGAACACGTCACCGTCGACGTGCTTCAGGTCGGCGAGGAACAGATCGACGTAGGGTAATGACGGCTCGATATAGTGCCACGGCACGTGAAGGCAGGTTTCGACGGCGGTGTGGATCCCCTGTTCGTGGCTGGCTTTAAACAGGGCGTGCGCCAGCTCAGGGTTCATAAACGGCTCGCCGCCGGAGAGGGTGATCCCGCCGCCGCTGCGGTCGTAGAAGGGTTTATCGCGCAGTACGGTCGCCATGATCTCCTCGACCTGCTGTTCTTCACCGCAGACGGTCAGCGCCTGCGTCGGGCAGCAGTCGGTAAGGGCGTTGAGCGTGGCGTCATCAAGCTTCTCACGATGGATGACCAGCCCGTTCAGCGCGCGTTCGATGCAGCCCGGCGCCGCCTGCTGGCACAGGTCGCAGCCGTCCAGGCACAGGCGCGCGTCAAACAGCACGTCCCGGCTGCGGGAGCGGCTTTCCGGGTTCTGGCACCAGCGACAGCCCAGCGAGCAGCCTTTCAGGAACACCACGGTTCGAATACCGGGGCCGTCGTGGGTAGAGTAACGCTGAATATTGAAGATCATGATTTCGCCTCTCATGTTGCATATGAAGATTAAATTACTTTCGAATGAAAGTTATCTTGATGCAGGTCAACTACTGAGCAGGTTTTGTCGTGATAGGGTAAGTGCAGGCTAAATTTGAGGGTGACATCATGGAACTTTATCTCGACACATCTGACGTTGCGGCAGTCAAAAAGCTGGCGCGTATCTTCCCGCTGGCGGGCGTGACCACTAACCCAAGCATTGTGGCGGCAGGTAAAACGCCGCTGGACGAGCTGCTGCCGGAGCTGCACGACGCGCTGGGCGGCAAAGGCCGTCTTTTCGCTCAGGTGATGGCGACCACCGCCGAAGGGATGGTGGAGGACGCGCGTAAGCTGCGCGCCATCATTAACGACCTGGTGGTAAAAGTGCCGGTGACCGCAGAAGGGCTGGCGGCAATCAAGATGCTGAAAGCGGAAGGGATCCCGACGCTGGGCACGGCGGTGTACGGCGCCGCGCAGGGGATGCTCTCCGCGCTGGCGGGGGCAGAGTATGTGGCCCCTTACGTTAACCGCGTGGACGCGCAGGGCGGGGACGGGATCCAGACTGTTGTGGAATTACAGCAGCTGCTGACGCTGCACGCCCCGCAGTCAAAGGTGCTGGCCGCGAGCTTTAAAACGCCGCGTCAGGCGCTGGACTGCCTGCTGGCAGGCTGCGAGTCCATCACGCTGCCGCTGGACGTGGCGCAGCAGTTTATTACCGCTCCGGCCGTGGATGCGGCGATCGTGAAGTTTGAGCAGGACTGGCAGGGGGCGTTTGGACGGACGTCGATTTGACGGGGGCGGCCTGATGCCCTCACCCCAACCCTCTCCCACAGGGAGAGGGAGCAAACACTAAAACGGCAACCTGAAGGTTGCCGTTTGCTTTAACCTCCGCAAACCTCACACCCCGGGTTACGCATCAGCTTCATCTCGCGGAACTGGCAGGTCATCGCGTCATACATCACGATTTTCCCCGCGGCAGGCGTGCCGTAGTGCGCCAGCACTTTGATCGCTTCCATCGCCTGCAGGGAGCCAATCACGCCGACCAGCGGCGCCATCACGCCTGCCTCAACGCAGGTCAGGGCGTTCTCGCCGAACAGACGGCTCAGGCAACGGTAGCAGGGTTCGCCTTCCGCGTACGTGAAGACGCTGATTTGCCCCTCCATGCGGATCGCCGCGCCGGAGACCAGCGGGATTTTGTGGGCAAAACAGCCCGCGTTCAGCTGGTTACGGACGGCGACGTTATCGGTGCAGTCGAGCACCAGGTCGTGCTGCGCAATCTGCGCCGACAGCGCGTCGTCATCCAGCATCGCGTCAATCAGGGTGAACTGAACGTTGGGGTTGATGCGCGCCAGCGCCGTGCGGGCGGAGTCCACTTTCGGCTGGCCAACCGTCGCGTCGCTGTGCAGCGTCTGGCGCTGCAGATTGGACACCGATACGGTATCGAAATCCAGCAGCGTCATCCTGCCCACGCCCGCCGCCGCAAGATACTGCGCGGCGGCGCAGCCCAGACCGCCCAGGCCGACAACCAGGACGCTGGCCGCCTTGAGCGCTTCCTGGCCCTCGAAGTCAAACCCGCGCAGCACAATCTGGCGGTTGTAGCGCATCATCTCCGGGTCGCTCAGCTCCACCGTCATGTCAGCCTCCGAACAGGTGGTTAAAGCGCTCTACCTCAACCCACTCGCCTGCTTCCACATTGCCGCGCTCGCGCTCCAGGACGATAAAGCAGTTGCCCTGGCTAAAGGAGCTGAAAATGTGAGAGCCCTGATGGCCGGTGGTGCTCACTTCGAGCTCGCCGTCCGCGTTGCGCGCCAGAATGCCGCGCTGGAAATCGAGGCGGCCCGGTGATTTTTTCAGGCGCGTGGCGGCGCGCAAGCGCTGGCGTTCAGGCAGCGGGCTGGCGCTGTTGCCGGAAAGCTTTGCCAGCAGCGGGATCGCCAGCTGGTAGAAGGTGAGTGCCGCCGAGACCGGATTACCCGGCAGGCCACAGAACCAGCTGTGTTGCAGCTTGCCAAATGCGAACGGTTTGCCCGGCTTGATAGCCAGCTTCCAGAAGGCGATCTCGCCCAGCTCTTCAAGGATGGTTTTGGTGTAATCCGCTTCGCCCACGGAGACGCCGCCGGAGCTGATGACCACGTCGGCGGCGTTATCCGCCTCGATAAACGCGGCGCGCAGTTTTTCCGGATCGTCAGGAATGATGCCGAGGTTAATCACCTCGCAGCCCAGCTGCTCCAGCATCAGGTGTACCGCCAGGCGGTTGGTGTCGTAAATCTGACCGTCCTGCAGCGGCTGGCCCGGAAGCTGCAGCTCGTCGCCGGTGGAGAAAACGGCAACGCGCACTTTACGGATAACGTCGATTTCAGCAACGCCAAGCGAGGCCAGCACCGGCAGTTCACCTACCGTCAGCTTCTGTCCGGCGGCAAAGACCGTTGCGCCAAGGGTGATATCTTCACCCGTGCGGCGGATGTTCTGGCCCGCTTTAACGTTCGCGGTAAAACGCACGCCGTCGTCGGTCTGTACGGTCTCTTCCTGCATCACCACGGCGTCGCAGCCAGCTGGTACGGGCGCGCCGGTCATGATGCGTACACAGGTGCCCGCAGGCCATTCACCGCTAAACGGTTGGCCCGCAAAGGCTTTACCCGCCACCGGCAGGGCGTTCCCTGTCTGGAGATCCGCCAGGCGTACCGCGTAACCGTCCATCGCGGAATTATCAAACCCCGGCACGTTAAGCGGAGAGACGATATCGCGCGCGGCAATACGGCCAAAACAGCGCACGAGGGGCAGCGTCTCAACGTCATGCAGCGGGGAAATTCGGTCAAGCATCTGCGTGAGTGCCGTCTCAAGCGGCATCAGTCCGGCGGTAAAATCCATGGTGGGCTCCTGCGGAGTAACAACGAAAGCGCTCATTATGGCAGAAAAGTGCGGCTAACTGTATGACCCGATAGGTGTACGCTTTACATCACAGTTACGTCTTTCTATATTCAAAAATCATCTGAAGTTTCATCGACGATAATGATATTTATAGAAAAAGCCGCAAATCAGGCTAACGGGTGATGCGAATGGTTAATGCGGTAATCGCAATTCATGGTGGCGCCGGGGCAATCACCCGAGCACAGCTCAGTCCCGAGCAGGAAAAGCGCTATATCGACGCGCTGTACGCCATTGTGGAAACGGGCCAGAGAATGCTGGAAGCGGGCGAAAGCGCGCTGGACGTGGTCACCGAGGCGGTACGCCTGCTGGAAGAGTGCCCGTTATTTAATGCGGGGATCGGTTCGGTCTTTACCCGGGATGAAACGCACGAGCTGGATGCCTGCGTGATGGACGGCGTCACCCTGAAAGCGGGCGCCGTGGCGGGCGTGAGTCATCTGCGCAATCCGGTGCTGGCCGCGCGTCTGGTGATGGAAGCGAGTCCGCACGTGCTGCTGACGGGGGCCGGGGCAGAGGCGTTTGCCTTCGAGCACGGAATGGAGCCGGTATCGCCGGATCTGTTTTCCACCGAGGAGCGCTATCAGCAGCTGCTGGAAGCCCGTTCGGCGGGCATGATGCAGCTTGACCACAGCGCGCCGCTGGATGAAACCACCAAAATGGGCACGGTCGGCGCGGTGGCGCTGGATAAGGCCGGGAACCTCGCGGCGGCGACCTCCACGGGCGGGATGACCAACAAGCTGCCCGGGCGCGTGGGCGATAGCCCGCTGCCGGGCGCCGGCTGCTATGCCAATAACGCGACGGCGGCGGTGTCGTGTACCGGAACCGGTGAAGTGTTTATCCGCGCCCTTGCGGCCTACGACATCACCGCGCTGATGGATTACGGCGGCTTAAGCCTCAGCGAAGCCTGCGAGCGCGTGGTGATGGAGAAACTGCCTGCGCTTGGCGGCATCGGCGGGCTCATTGCGGTGGATCGTGAGGGCAACGTGGCGTTGCCGTTCAACAGCGAAGGCATGTATCGCGCCTGGGGCTATGCCGGTGATGAACCGAGCACGGGCATCTATCGTGAATAAGGGGGCAGCGCGTGCCGCACAGTGAAGAACTGGACAACCGCGAAGTGCTGGCTGTCCATCAGCTCAATATTGCGTTTCAGGAAGAGCGGCAGTTCATCCCCGCAGTACAGAATTTATCGTTCACGCTCAGGCGCGGCGAGACGCTGGCGATTGTTGGCGAATCCGGCTCCGGTAAATCGGTCACCGCGCTGGCGCTGATGCGCCTGCTGGAACAGACGGGCGGGCAAATCAGCAGTGAGAAAATGCTTCTGCGCCGCCGCAACCGTCAGGTCATCGATTTAAATGAGCTGAGCGGTTCGCTGATGCAGGGCGTGCGCGGGGCGGATATTGCGATGATCTTCCAGGAGCCGATGACCTCCCTGAACCCGGTTTTCCCGGTCGGGGAACAAATCGCCGAGTCCATCCGCCTGCATCAGGGGCTGAGCGGCGATGAAGCGCTCAGCGAGGCCCGAAGGATGCTGGAGCTGGTGCGCATTCCGGAGGCGCAGGCCATTCTGGGTCGCTACCCGCATCAGCTTTCCGGCGGCATGCGCCAGCGCGTGATGATTGCCATGGCGCTCTCCTGCCGTCCGGCGGTGCTGATTGCCGACGAGCCGACGACGGCGCTGGACGTGACGATTCAGGCGCAGATCCTGCAGCTCATCAAAGTGCTGCAGCAGGAGATGGAGATGGGGGTGATTTTTATCACCCACGATATGGGCGTGGTCGCCGATATCGCCGATCGGGTGCTGGTGATGCACAAGGGCAGCGCGGTGGAAACCGGCCCGGTTGAGCAGATTTTTCACGCGCCCGTACATCCTTACACCAAAGCGCTGCTGGCGGCGGTTCCGCGCCTGGGGGCGATGAACGGCAGCGATTTGCCGCGCCGCTTCCCCCTGATTTCTCTCGAGGCGTCTGAGCAGCAGGAGGATGAGCGCGAGCAGGACACCGTGGTGCCGGGTAAACCCATTCTGGAAGTGCGCGATCTGGTCACCCGTTTTCCGCTGCGCAGCGGAGTACTGAACCGCGTTAAGCGCGAAGTGCACGCGGTGGAAAACGTCAGTTTCGATCTCTGGCCGGGCGAAACGCTGGCGCTGGTGGGGGAGTCCGGCTGCGGTAAATCCACCACCGGGCGCGCGTTGCTCCGTCTGGTGGAATCACAGGAAGGCAGCATTACCTTTAACGGTGAGCGCATTGATACCCTTCCGGACAGCAGGCTGCAGGCGGTGCGGCGGGATATTCAGTTTATTTTCCAGGATCCGTATGCCTCCCTCGATCCGCGCCATAAGGTGGGGTATTCGATCATGGAGCCGCTGCGGGTGCATAACCTGCTCGACGGCGAAGCGGCACAGCGTCGCGTGGCCTGGCTGCTGGAGCGCGTTGGCCTGAAGCCGGAGCACGCCTGGCGTTATCCTCACGAGTTTTCCGGCGGACAGCGGCAGCGTATCTGCATCGCCCGCGCGCTGGCGCTAAACCCGAAAGTGGTGATTGCCGATGAGTCCGTTTCGGCGCTGGATGTCTCTATTCGGGCGCAAATCATCAACTTACTGCTGGATTTACAGCGGGATATGGGCATCGCCTTCCTGTTTATCTCGCACGATATGGCCGTGGTCGAGCGCATCAGCCATCGCGTGGCGGTGATGTTTATGGGGCAGATCGTGGAGATTGGGCCGCGAAGGGCGGTGTTTGAAAACCCGCAGCACCCGTACACCCGCAAGCTTATCGCGGCGGTACCGGTTGCCGATCCCGCGCATCGTCACGGCCAGCGCGTGCTGCTGCAGGATGAAATGCCGAGCAATATTCATAAACGCGGCGAGGCCGTGGAGCGCGTGAGGCTGCGCGAGGTCGGGCCGGGTCATTTCGTCGCTCCCCCGCGTCAGGACAACGCTTTTTCGCGGTTATAACTTACAACAGGCAGGAGAACACAATGGTTACATTTGTAGCGCGTAGATGGTTGTTAGCCGCGAGCGTGACGGCAGCCCTGGCCGCTGCCCCCGCGTTCGCTGCCAAAGATGTGGTGGTTGCCGTCGGCTCTAATTTCACCACGCTCGATCCGTATGACGCCAACGACACGCTCTCTCAGGCGGTGGCGAAATCGTTCTATCAGGGCCTGTTTGGCCTCGATAAAGAGATGAAGCTCAAAAACGTGCTGGCGGAGGGGTACACCGTATCCGAGGACGGGCTGGTGTATACCATCAAGCTCAGGACCGGCGTGAAGTTCCAGGACGGGACAGACTTCAATGCGGAGGCGGTGAAGGTTAACCTGGACCGCGCCAGCAATCCGGAAAATAGCCTCAAGCGCTATAACCTGTATAAAAATATCGCCAGCACAGAGGTGGTCGACCCGGCGACGGTCAAAATCACCCTGAAAGAGCCGTTCTCCGCGTTTATCAATATTCTGGCGCATCCGGCAACGGCGATGATTTCCCCTGCCGCGCTGAAGAAATACGGCAAGGAGATCGGTTTCCACCCTGTTGGCACCGGCCCTTACGAACTGCTCACTTGGAACCAGACCGATTTTGTGAAGGTGAAGAAATTCGCCGGATACTGGCAGCAGGGGCTGCCGAAGCTCGACACCATCACCTGGCGTCCGGTGGTGGACAACAACACCCGCGCGGCGATGCTGCAAACCGGCGAGGCGCAGTTTGCTTTCCCGATCCCGTACGAGCAGGCCGCCATTTTGCAGAAAAACAGCAAGCTGGAGCTGGTCGCCAGCCCGTCGATCATGCAGCGCTACATCAGCATGAACGTCACGCAAAAGCCGTTCGATAACCCGAAGGTGCGTGAAGCCATCAACTACGCCATTAACCGTCAGGCGCTGGTGAAGGTCGCCTTTGCCGGCTATGCCACTCCGGCCACCGGCGTGCTGCCGCCGGCGATCGCCTATGCGCAAAGCTATCAGCCGTGGCCGTACGATCCGGCCAAAGCGCGCGAGCTGCTGAAAGAGGCGGGCTTCCCGAACGGTTTCAGCACCACGCTGTGGTCCTCGCATAATCACAGTACCGCCCAGAAGGTGCTGCAGTTTACCCAGCAGCAGCTGGCGCAGGTGGGTATCAAGGTGCAGGTCACCGCAATGGATGCAGGACAGCGTGCGGCAGAAGTGGAGGGGAAAGGGCAGAAAGAGAGCGGCGTGCGCATGTTCTACACCGGCTGGACGGCCTCGACCGGTGAAGCCGACTGGGCGCTGTCGCCGCTGTTTGCCTCGCAGAACTGGCCGCCAACCCTGTTCAACACCGCGTTTTACAGCAACCCGCAGGTGGACAAAGACCTGGCCGATGCCCTGAAAACCACCAAACCGGAAGAGAAGGCCCGCCTCTACAAAGACGCGCAGGATATTATCTGGAAAGAGTCACCGTGGGTGCCGCTGGTGGTGGAGAAACTGGTGTCAGCCCATAACAAAGCGTTGACCGGCTTCTACATCATGCCGGACACCGGCTTTAGCTTTGACGATGCGGATTTAAAATAAACCTCATGCTGAATTATGTTTGTAAACGCCTGCTGGGGCTTATTCCGACGCTGCTGATTGTGGCGGTCCTGGTGTTTCTGTTTGTCCATATGCTGCCGGGCGACCCGGCGCGTCTGGTTGCCGGGCCCGAAGCGGATGCCACCGTCATTGACCTGGTGCGTAAGCAGCTTGGCCTCGACCAGCCGCTGTATATGCAGTTCATCCATTATATCTGCAACGTTCTGCAGGGCGATTTTGGTATCTCGATGGTGTCGCGCCGTCCGGTGTCGGAGGAGATTGCCAGCCGCTTTATGCCGACGTTCTGGTTAACGATAGCCAGCATGAGCTGGGCGGTCGTGTTTGGGCTTGGCGCCGGGATTATCGCGGCCGTCTGGCGCAACCGCTGGCCGGACAAGCTCGGCATGGCGCTGGCGGTGACCGGCATCTCCTTCCCGGCGTTCGCGCTGGGGATGCTGCTGATGCAGATCTTCTCCGTCGAACTGGGCTGGCTGCCGACCGTCGGGGCCGATACCTGGAAGCATTACATCCTTCCTTCCATGACGCTGGGCGCTGCCGTTTCGGCGGTAATGGCCCGCTTTACCCGCGCCTCGTTCGTTGACGTGCTGAGCGAAGATTATATTCGCACCGCGCGGGCGAAAGGGGTCAGCGAGAAGTGGGTCATTCTCAAGCACGGGTTTCGCAATGCGATGATCCCGGTTGTGACGATGATGGGGCTGCAGTTTGGCTTTCTGCTTGGCGGCTCGATCGTCGTGGAAAAGGTCTTCAACTGGCCGGGGCTGGGACGCCTGCTGGTCGATTCCGTCGAGATGCGCGACTACCCGGTGATTCAGGCGGAAGTCCTGCTTTTCTCGCTGGAGTTTATTCTTATCAACTTAGTGGTGGACGTGCTCTACGCCGCCATTAACCCGGCTATCAGGTACAAGTAAGATGCGATTGTTAAACTGGCGACGTCAGGCCGTTTTAAACGCGATGCCGGGGCTAAAACCGGACCACGTCCGCACCCCGTGGTCTGAATTCTGGCGGCGTTTTCGCCGTCAGCCGGTCGCGATGACCGCGGGGCTGTTTGTGCTGCTGCTTATTGCGGTGGCGGTGATTGCGCCGTGGGTGGCGCCGTTTGATGCGGAAAACTATTTTGACTACGACCGTCTGAACGACGGACCGTCGATGCTGCACTGGTTCGGCGTGGACTCCCTCGGGCGCGATATCTTTAGCCGCGTGCTGGTCGGGGCGCAGATCTCGCTTGCCGCCGGGGTGTTCGCGGTGCTGATCGGTGCGGCCATCGGTACCGTGCTGGGCCTCGTTGCCGGGTATTACGAAGGCTGGTGGGACCGCATCATCATGCGCATCTGCGACGTGCTGTTTGCTTTCCCCGGCATTTTGCTGGCGATTGCCGTGGTAGCGATCATGGGCAGCGGCATGGCGAACGTCATCATTGCGGTCGCGGTCTTTTCGATTCCGGCCTTTGCTCGTCTGGTGCGCGGCAACACGCTGGTGCTGAAACAGCAGACCTTTATCGAGTCCGCCCGCAGCATGGGTGCCAGCGATGCCACGATCCTGTTCAGCCATATTCTGCCGGGTACGGTGTCGTCCATCGTGGTCTATTTCACCATGCGTATCGGCGTGTCGATTATCTCGGCGGCCAGCCTGTCGTTTCTGGGGTTAGGGGCGCAGCCTCCAACGCCGGAGTGGGGCGCGATGCTGAACGAGGCGAGGGCGGATATGGTGATTGCGCCGCACGTGGCGATCTTCCCGAGTCTGGCGATTTTTCTGACCGTGCTGGCGTTTAACCTGCTGGGTGACGGGCTGCGCGACGCGCTGGATCCGAGGATTAAGGGGTAGGTTTATTGCCCCTCACCCTAACCCTCTCCCCGGAGGGGAGAGGGGACTGCTCGGTGCGGTTTTCCCCCTCGCCCCTTTGGGGAGAGGGCCGGGGTGAGGGGAATGTAATTAAACCCGGCTACCCCACAGGTCATACTCGTCCGCGTTTTCAACCTTCACGCGAATAATATCACCCGGCTTAACGCTGGTTTCGCCGTTCAGGTACACCGCGCCGTCGATTTCAGGGGCGTCCGCCATGCTGCGGCCAATCGCGCCTTCTTCGTCCACTTCGTCAACGATCACCATGATCTCGCGGCCTACTTTTTCCTGTAGACGCTCGGCAGAGATCTGCTGCTGCAGCTGCATGAAGCGGTTCCAGCGCTCTTCTTTCACCTCTTCCGGCACCTGGTCCGCCAGCTCGTTGGCGGTTGCGCCTTCTACCGGGCTGTACTTGAAGCAGCCTACGCGGTCCAGTCGCGCTTCTTTCAGGAAGTCGAGCAGCATCTGGAAGTCTTCTTCGGTTTCACCCGGGAAGCCGACGATGAAGGTGGAGCGCAGGGTCAGATCAGGGCAGATCTCGCGCCACTGCTTGATGCGCGCCAGCTGGCGATCAACGGAGCCAGGACGCTTCATCAGCTTCAGGATACGCGGGCTGGCGTGCTGCAGCGGGATATCCAGGTACGGCAGAATTTTGCCTTCCGCCATCAGCGGGATCACATCGTCAACGTGCGGGTACGGATAGACGTAGTGCAGACGCGTCCAGATACCGAGCTTGGACAGCTGTTCGCACAGGCCGACCATGCTGGTTTTCACCGGCTCGCCGTTGTGGAAACCGGAGCGGTGTTTAACGTCCACGCCGTAGGCCGAGGTGTCCTGGGAGATGACCAGGAGCTCCTTCACGCCCGCGTCGGCCAGACGTTTAGCTTCCGCCAGCACTTCGCCAATCGGACGGCTCACCAGATCGCCACGCATGGACGGGATGATGCAGAAGGTGCAGCGATGGTTGCAGCCTTCGGAAATTTTTAAGTAAGCATAGTGGCGCGGCGTCAGCTTCACGCCCTGCTCTGGCACCAGGCTCAGGAACGGGTTGTGCTTTGGTTTTGGCACGTAGTGATGAACATGTTCCAGCACCTGCTCGTAGCTGTGCGGGCCGGTGATCTCCAGCACCTTCGGGTGCACTTCGCGGATCTGGTCTTCTTTGGCGCCCAGACAGCCGGTAACAATCACTTTGCCGTTTTCCGTCAGGGCTTCACCGATGGCTTCCAGTGACTCCTGAACCGCGCTGTCGATAAATCCGCAGGTGTTCACGATCACCATATCGGCGTTGTCGTAGCTTGGCACCACGTCATAGCCCTCGGTGCGCAGTTCGGTCAGGATGCGTTCGGAATCCACGAGGTTTTTCGGGCAGCCCAGGGAGACGAAGCCGATTTTCGGCTGGTGCGTAACATTGCTCATAGGTTAAAAATTCATCAATTATGGAGTTATCAGGGCGGGATTTTACAGCGTATCGCGGGGGATTTATACACTCTTTGCAAGGCGGATGACTCGGGCAGACGTTGTAACATTGTAAATAATGTTAATCAGTTAATAAAAATTGATCCCAGGCATTAAACTGTACAAAAAATGAACTTATCCTGACTATGCACAATGGCTGACAGAGGAGGAAAGAGCATGACCGTTGACAGACTTAAACGCGATCTGCTTAACAAGCTGATCAACGCCCGAATCGATCTCGCCGCGTACCTGCAGTTGAGGAAGGCGAAAGGGTATATGTCAGTCAGCGAAAGCGAACATCTGCGTGATAACCTGTTTGAACTTTGCAATTTCATGCGTGAAAAAGCACCAACCCTGAAGGCGAAATACGGCGAAAGTGAGCTGATCGCCCTGCGCCGCGCCGCTGAGGTGCTCTCCATCGCTGGGGTATGTTTGATGAATGGACGCCACGACTGCCCGAATTTTATCGCTGTTAACGCGGAGAAGCTTGAAAACTGCCTGACCACGCTCTCTCTATGCATCATGTGCCTGAACGAGCACGAGAAGCTTGAACAGCACTGACCCAGGGGGAGGCAACTCCCCCTTCTGATTAAGCTTTTGTAAAAGTGGTAACGCGCCCGGATGCAGTGGCTAACCTTTATGCCATATGCCGATAAAGGAGCGCGTTATGCCTCGATCCTCGCTAATTTCCCTGCCTGTGTTGTTCATTCCGTTTTCGCTTCTTGCTGCCCCAGAGGCGGTCAAGGTTGAGGTGCTGCAAAATAAACTCGATCACCCCTGGTCCCTGGCGTTTCTGCCGGACAATCAAGGCCTGCTGGTGACCCTGAAGGACGGTCAGCTCAAACGCTGGCAGGCCGGAAAAGGGCTGTCCGATCCGATTGTCGGCGTGCCGAAGGTCTGGGCAAACGGTCAGGGAGGATTGCTGGACGTGGTCCTCGCCCCGGATTTTGAAAAATCACGCCGCATCTGGCTGAGCTTCGCCGAAGCAGGGAGCGACGGCAAGGCCGGAACGGCGGTGGGCTATGGCCGATTGAGCGACGATTTTACGCGCATTGACGCTTTCCAGGTGGTGTTCCGCCAGATGCCGAAACTCTCCACCGGTAACCATTTTGGCGGGCGACTGGTATTCGACGGCAAAGGCTCGCTCTTTATCGGACTCGGCGAGAATAACCAGCGTCCAACGGCGCAGGATCTGGATAAATTGCAGGGTAAAGTGGTGCGCCTCACCGAAGACGGAAAAGTGCCGCCGGATAACCCCTTTGTGAATACCCCCGGCGCGCGACCCGAAATCTGGTCTTACGGCATACGCAACCCGCAGGGGATGGCGATGAACCCCTGGAGCGACACGCTGTGGCTGAACGAGCACGGCCCGCGCGGCGGGGATGAGATCAACATCCCGGAGAAAGGAAAGAACTACGGCTGGCCACTGGCGACGCACGGCATTAACTACAGCGGTCTGAAAATTCCGGAAGCCAAAGGCGAGCACGTTGAGGGCACCGAAAAACCGCTGTTCGTCTGGAAAGTGTCACCTGCCGTGAGCGGCATGGCGTTCTACAACAGCGACGTTTTCCCGCAGTGGAAAAACAAGCTGTTTATTGGGGCGCTGAAGGAAAAGGACGTGATCGTGCTGAGCGTGGAGGGCAATAAGGTGACGGAAGACGGGCGAATCCTGGGCGACCGGAATCAACGTATTCGCGATGTGCGGGTGGGGCCGGACGGCTATTTATATGTGCTGACCGACGAGACGGACGGGCAGCTGTTAAAAGTCAGCCCGTCCGGTGTGTAATCAGGTGACCGGGATCATCACAACGTTGCGATACGCCGGGCGATCGCTCAGCTGTTTAAGCCAGCGCTCAAGGTGAGGGCGCGGCGTCCACTTCAGGCCCATATTGGTCAGGTTCCAGACGAACGGCGCCACGGCGATATCGCCTGTACCGAAGGCCTCACCGGAGAACCAGGCGTGCTTCGCCAGCTCGTCATCCATCATCGCGAACAGGTTTTCGCAGGCGTCCTGGGCGGCATGAATAGCCGGATAGTCGCGCTCGGCTTCCGGCGTACGGATAAGCCCCATCAGGATCACGCGGTGGGTGGGGGAAAGCGTCTGGTTCGCCCAGTCCATCCACTTTTCGCCCTGAGCGCGACGGGCCGGGCTTTCTACCCACAGGCGGCCCTGACCGTACTGGGCTGCGAGGTAGCGGACAATGGTGTTGGACTCCCAAAGCGTCGCGTCGGTTTCATCATCGCGCAGCAGCGGCACCAGGCCGTTCGGGTTCATGGCCAAATAGTCGGCCTCTTTGTTTACGCCGAACGACATGCCAGCCATGATTTGATTGAACGGTAAATCCAGCTCCTCGAGCGTCCAGAGCACTTTCTTAACGTTGGTCGAGTTGTTCCTGCCCCAAAGCGTAATCATATTTACTCCTGATGAGATGTGAATCCGGGTCAGCTTTCGCCATGGTGAGATAAACCTAACAATTACGCAACAGAAGACAAAAAAATCGTCTGAATCAAAGCGTATCTGAATGTTATTGCATAAACTTTAATAACTTTACCCTCGTTGGGTTTCTTTAACCGTTTTAGTGCGCTATTACTCATCGCTTCTTGCGACACGGTGATGTGACGTAATTTTTGAATGGACACTCGGGTGGCATTTATGACGCGTAAAATGACTTCTCTGCGCAGCCTTGCGACAGGCTCTGCGCTCCTTTTCCTGTTTGCACCAACTCTCTATGCAGCTGAACAGGCTGCACCCGAAGCGCCGCCTGTGGATGCGCGCGCCTGGATCCTGATGGATTATTCCAGCGGTAAAGTGCTGGCGGAAGGGAATGCGGATGAGAAACTCGATCCGGCAAGCCTGACCAAAATCATGACCAGCTACGTGGTCGGCCAGGCGCTGAAAGCGGGCAAGATCAAGCTGGACGATATGGTCACCATCGGGAAGGATGCCTGGGCCACCGGCAACCCGGCGCTGCGGGGCTCTTCCGTGATGTTCCTGAAGCCGGGGGATCAGGTCTCCGTTTCCGATCTGAACAAAGGGGTAATTATTCAGTCGGGAAATGATGCTTGCATCGCGCTGGCCGATTACGTTGCCGGCAGCCAGGATTCTTTCATTGGCTTGATGAATGGCTACGCGCAGAAACTGGGCTTAACCAACACCACGTTCAAAACGGTTCACGGTCTGGATTCGCCGGGACAGTTCAGTACCGCGCGCGACATGGCGCTGCTTGGGAAAGCGCTGATCCACGACGTGCCGGATGAATACGCCATCCATAAAGAGAAAGAGTTTACCTTCAATAAAATCCGCCAGCCGAACCGCAACCGCCTGCTGTGGAGCAGCAACGTTAACGTGGACGGGATGAAAACCGGCACTACGGCGGGCGCGGGCTATAACCTGGTGGCCTCCGCGACCCAGGGCGACATGCGCCTGATTTCGGTGGTGCTGGGCACCAAAACCGACCGTATTCGCTTTAATGAGTCAGAAAAACTGCTGACCTGGGGTTTCCGCTTCTATGAAACCGTGACGCCGATTAAACCGGATGCCACGTTCGTCAGCCAGCGCGTCTGGTTTGGCGACAAGAGTGAAGTCAATCTCGGGGCGGGTGAAGGCGGCTCGGTGACCATTCCGCGCGGTCAGCTGAAAAACCTGAAGGCCAGCTATACTCTGACCGACCCGCAGCTCACGGCGCCGCTGAAAAAAGGCCAGGTGGTCGGGACGATTGATTTCCAGCTAAACGGTAAGTCGATTGAACAGCGTCCGCTGATTGTAATGGAAGCGGTGGAAGAGGGCGGCTTCTTCAGCCGGATGTGGGATTTCGTGATGATGAAATTCCACGGATGGTTTGGCAGCTGGTTTAGCTAAACCTTATGGGTTTTCTCCCTCTCCCTGTGGGAGAGGGCCGGGGTGAGGGCATCAGGCCACACCCCTCTTAATACATCAACTTCACCTGCTGCGCCTTCGCGTGGGCCACAATCTCGTCGTCCGGGCGGCAGTCGCTGACGATGGCGTCAAACTGCGCCAGCTCGCCCATTCTTGCCGAACGTACCTTGCCAAACTTGCTGTGATCGACCACCAGCACATGATACTGCGCCGCGCTTAACGCCCAGTGTTTCACCGGCAGCTCTTCCAGGTTAAAGCAGGTCGCACCCTGACGCACGTTGACGCCTGCGGCGGAATAAAACGCGATATCCGGGCAGAGATTGCTGAGCGTGTCGTGCAGGTTAAGCGGCTTAAAGATGGCGTTGCTGGCGTGAAACTCGCCGCCGCAGAGAATAACCCGGCACTTGGGTTTCTCCTGAAGCGCCAGAAAGGTGTTCAGGGAGTAGCACACGGCGGTAAAAGGGATGCTGCTGTCGATGGCTTCGATAATCCACGGCGTGGTGGTTCCGCAGTCAAAAAACAACGTCTGGTGCGGCTGTACCAGTGAGGCCGCAAGCCGGGCGGCTTTGCGCTTCTCTTCCACCAGGCGCGTCTTCTGGTCGCTGATCAGGTAATGGCTGGCGCTACGCGGCTCAAGCACAATATACCCGCCCAACAGCACGACGGGCGCGCTTTCGCTGTTCAGATCCCGACGAATGGTCATCTCTGAGACGCCGAGGAGGTTGGCGGCTTCCTTAAGATGCAGCTTATCGCTGCGCTTCAGCGCCTGTAGCAGCTGAGCAATGCGGTCATCGCGACGTGTTTCCATAGTTCCTCGGGATAAAAAAGTGAACCCCCGCAGGGCGGGGGTTCAAGTGTAACCTGTCAGGTTGGGGTTAGTCACGTATCCAGCCTTTGCGGATCGGGATAGCGAAAATGGCGCGATAGAGCGAAGACAGCGTGCGGTAGAGCGCTTCACCGAAGAGGCTCCACAGGATAGCCGCGCTCACGCAGCCAATCAGCCCGACCAGGAAACCGCCCACCATATCCAGCGGCCAGTGAACGCCCAGGTAAACGCGAGACCAGGCAATTGCCAGGGCCGCCACCATCAGGACCGCACCGGACCACAGGCGATGCCAGAACAGGAAAGCCAGCGCGAAGGTGAAGATTACCGTACCGTGATCGCTCGGGAACGAGTCATCCGGCGCGTGGTGCAGGAAGGTATAGCCGACATGATCGACAAAAGGACGATCGTGCGGGAAGGCGTGACCCAGAATGTAGCTCAGCAGTACGCTTACCCCGAGCGCCATCGCCACTTTAATCACCAGCTGACGCTGCGCCTTCACCTGGCTGCGGGGCCCCCACAGCCAGAGAATCGCAGCCAGTGCAGGCACGATGCTGATCAGATCTTTTGCCAGAAAGGTGGCAAAATCGATCGTCCACTCAGGCGAGGCTGGCGTGGCGTTGATCAGATAAAACAGCTGATAATTCAGATTCTCTAACATAGCGTTATCACTCTTTAGCAAACCGGGTGGAAATGAGTCCGTAGACAACCACCTGGGAAAACCAGACCCACCACCCGGCCCACAGGTTGTGAGAGAAAAAATGCGCCCCGCGCATGACCTGGCCATAGCCCATCGCCAGACCTAACACCACGCCCAGCGCGACGAAGCACCAGGCGAGACGCGGACGCTCGCGCCAGAAGGCAAAAAACAGCCCCATCACCATAAAGCCGCTGGAGGCATGACCGCCGGGGAAACAGCGCCCCGGACCGCTGTCAGCAGGGACGGCGCTGAACAGGGGATAAGACATAGCCTTACCGCCATATTCCACCAGATCCCACGGGCAGCTGTGATGGCTCACGCTTTTCAGCACGCCCACCACCAGCGCGCCAACGCCCATCAGCAGCGCCGCCGTGACCAGCCTTGCGTTACGCTTGTAGGCGCCGTAAAACAGCGCCACGGCGCCTAAGGCGATGGCAATGTACTTCGCCAGGCGGTGGTTCAGCAGATCCAGCAGATGATCTTTCTGCAGCGGAAAGGTCTGCGTTGCCGCGTCATACCAAAAGCCGGTGATCCACCTGTCGAGCGCTTCATTGCGCGATAGCCACGTGAAAAGCACGGCAAGGGCGATCAGTACGAAAAGCTGATAACCATAAAAGCGGCCCGGCAAGCGGTAAAGTCGTTTTGTCTTATTTGTCTGTAAGTTAGACAATTCTGAACGGCTGGAGGTGAGTGCCATAATTTGGGATCGTTGACGAGTAATCGGGCTATCATAAAACTGTCAACTTAAGGAAACCTTAAACGAAGACGATATGTGCTTTATTTCTGTTTATCCTCGATAAATCACTATCTCGGGCTGCGGCATTTCATTAAACTCGTCGCGATTTTGTCATTATAAAGAGATTGCATGTTAAACCGTTCTTCTTCTGGTTCACGTCTGGGTCGTCAGGCGTTGCTTTTCCCTCTGTGTCTGGTGCTCTACGAATTCTCTACCTATATCGGCAACGATATGATCCAGCCCGGTATGCTGGCCGTTGTGGCGCAGTACAACGCGGGTATTGAGTGGGTGCCGACCTCCATGACCGCCTATCTGGCCGGCGGCATGTTTTTACAGTGGCTGTTAGGCCCGCTGTCGGATCGTATTGGCCGTCGTCCGGTGATGCTCACGGGCGTGGTGTGGTTTATCGTCACCTGTCTCGCCACGCTGCTGGCGCAAAACATTGAACAATTTACCCTGCTGCGCTTCCTGCAGGGGGTGAGCCTGTGCTTTATCGGCGCCGTGGGGTATGCCGCCATTCAGGAGTCGTTTGAAGAGGCGGTGTGCATCAAAATTACCGCGCTGATGGCGAACGTGGCGCTGATCGCCCCCTTACTCGGGCCGCTGGTGGGGGCCGCGTGGGTGCACGTTGCGCCGTGGGAAGGGATGTTTGTGCTCTTTGCGCTTCTCGCCGCCTTCTCGTTCTTTGGCCTGCACCGTGCGATGCCGGAAACGGCCACCCGCATCGGCGAGAAACTCTCGCTGAAAGAGCTGGGTCGGGATTACAAAGAGGTGCTGAAGAATGGCCGCTTTGTGGCGGGCGCGCTGGCGACCGGGTTCGTTAGCCTGCCGCTGCTGGCGTGGATCGCGCAGTCGCCGGTCATTATCATCAGCGGTGAAAAGCTCAGCAGCTATGAGTATGGCCTGCTGCAGGTGCCGATCTTTGGCGCGCTGATTATCGGTAACCTGGTGCTGGCACGTTTGACGTCACGCCGGACCGTGCGTTCCCTGATTATCATGGGCGGCTGGCCGATTGCGGCAGGGCTGATTCTGGCTGCGGTGGCGACCGTCGCGTCATCCCACGCCTATCTGTGGATGACGGCGGGGCTGAGCCTCTATGCCTTCGGAATTGGCGTGGCCAACGCCGGGCTGGTGCGCCTGACGCTGTTTGCCAGCGAGATGAGTAAAGGCACTGTCTCAGCAGCGATGGGGATGCTGCAGATGCTGATTTTTACCGTCGGTATCGAGGTGAGCAAGCATGCCTACGCGATGGGCGGCAACGGGCTGTTCAGCCTGTTCAACCTCGCCAACGGCGTGCTGTGGGTTGGCCTGATGGTGGTGTTCCTGAAAGACAAGCGCGTCGGAAACGCCCTGCAACCTTAATTCTTATTCCCTCTCCCTGTTGGCGAGCACGGAACAGTCCCCTCTCCCTGTGGGAGAGGGCTAGGGTGAGGGCATCAAACCGCACGGTATCAATTAAACGGCGCTTCCCCTTTCAGCACCTTCTCAATCACGTCTAAAACGCCTTCATCGTTATTATGTGGCGCTTCAAAACGCGCGGCCGCTTTAATATGCGATCTGGCATTCGCCATCGCAAAGCTAAACCCGGACTGGCGCAGCATCTCCACGTCGTTGCCGCTGTCGCCGAAGGCCACCACTTCGCTATCGTCAATGCCCCAGCGCTTTTGCAGGATCCGCAGACCGTTAGCTTTGTGCACGCCGGGGATGATCAGGTCGATACTGCCGTGGCCGGTGGTGACGGGGACCATGATGTCACTCAGCTTTTCATGCAGCAGCGCCTGAATACGCGGAATTTCATCGTCAGACACGTTAAGCCCGAACTTAAAGAAAATATCGTTCAGATTGTCGAAATCGCTGACCATTTCGAGGCGGTGGTAATACTTCGCCGCGATATCCTTAAAGCCCTCGTCATAGCATTTCAGCGTGTACGCGCTGCTTTTCCCGCAGGCGATGATCTCAATGCCTGGAACGTCGTTTAAGACGTTCGCGACGGTCTCGAAATGGGCTTTCGACAGTTCGCCGTTAAAGACATCCTCACCTTCGCTCACGACCCAGCCGCCGTTTTCGGCGACGAACGCAATCTCATGCGCAATCTCCGGGAAAAAGGAGATCAGCTGGTAATACTGGTTGCCGCTGGCGACCACGAAGCGTATGCCTTGCGCCTTCATGCGGGCATACTGCGCCAGAAAGCGCGGGCGATTATAGGTCTTGGCATCGCTCAGAAAAGTACCATCCATGTCGACGGCGATCAGTTTAACGCTCATATCCCTTCTCCAGTGTCGTTTGATTCGTTTCTGGCTTTGCCACCGCGCGCGCCACCAGCGCCGCGATGATGACCAACCCTAACACCACCAGCATGGCGCTGCGCAGCCCGTAGTGCTCGCCGAGGAAGCCGAGCAGCGGCGGCCCGACCAGGAAGGCGAGATAGCCCGTGGTTGCCACCACGCTGACGCGCGTCGGGGCATCCGGGCCGGTATCGCTGGCGGCTGAAATGGTCAGCGGGAAGCCGAGCGACGCGCCCAGTCCCCAGAGGATCACCGAGACGCCGGCAATCCAGTCCACATCCACAAAGATGATCATCGCAATACCCAGGCCGCCCAGCAGGGCGCTGGTGCGCACCACAGCCACGCGGCTGTAGCGGTCGATAAACCAGCCGCCGGTGAAGCGCCCGACGGTCATCCCCAGCGTAAACCCGGCGTAAATCAGCGAGCCGGAGGTCGGGCTAAAGCCGTGACCGTCGACCATCAGCAGCGGCAGCCAGTCGTTGGCGGAACCTTCGGCGAACGCCATCGCCAGCACCACCACGCCGATCAGCATCAGCTGGAAGTCGCGGTAGAAGGGCAGCCCTTTTTCAGCCGAGTGCTGTTCGTCAGCGGAGTTCTTACCGGTGCCGTCCGGGATCGCCCGGATGCCGGTCAGGATCGGAATGATGCACACCAGCGCCGCCAGCAGGATATGCAGATTCGCGCTTACGCCGGTGGCCGTCAGCGCCATCCCCACGCCCGCGCCGGCCAGCGTGCCGAGGCTGTAAAAACCGTGCATCATCGGCAGCACGGTTTTGTTCATCTCACGTTCGACCGCCGCCCCTTCAACGTTGATGGCAACTTCAGCCGAACCGAAGCTGCCGCCGAATACCGTCAGGCCCAGGGCGAACAGCACCGGCGAGGCAAACCACAGCGCCACGCTCAGTATCCCCATCCCGAACACGGCAAAGCACATGGTGGTGCGGATCACCGCCCGAGTACCGAAGCGCTTAACCAGCCACGCGGAGCAGAGAATGCCGCTCATGGAGCCTATCGACAGGCCGAACAGCACGATGCCCATCTCAGCGGTAGAAACGGACAAAATATCGCGAATAGCGGGGGTGCGCGTGGCCCAGGAGGCCATCAGCAGGCCGGGAATGAAGAAGAACATAAACAGCGCCCACAGGCGTCGCTGCAGGGCTTTACGGGGAGAGGTCAGCGTCATTGGGGTAGCACCAGAAGTACAACAATAGCGACAACACTAGCAAGTTTGTGTACATTTGTACACAAACCACGTGAGGAATTTATGAGCAGACCACCGAACGATCCGCATCGCCGGGAGAAGATCCTGCAGGCAACGCTCGATACTATCGCCGAGCACGGTATTCACGCCGTCACGCACCGTAAAATCGCCACCTGCGCGGGCGTGCCGCTTGGGTCGATGACCTACTATTTCGACGGCATGGAGCCGCTGCTGGAGGAGGCCTTCACGTGGTTTACCCGGCAGATGTCGCAGCAGTACCGGGATTTCTTCGCCGGCGTTACCGGGCCGGAAATGGCGTGCGAATCTATCACCACGCTGATCCACAGCTCGCAGGTGACCACGCCGCACAACATGGCGCTGATGTATCAGCTCTACGCCTTTATGCACCGCAGCGCGGCGCTCAAAACGGTGATGCAGGACTGGATGAAGATGAGCCAGACCACGCTGGAGCAGTGGTTCGACCCGGTCACCACCCGCGCGCTGGACGCGTTTATCGAAGGGATGACGCTTCACTATGTCACCGACCGGGCGCCGTTAACCCGCGAAGAGATCCGGGCGATGGTGGGCAGGATTGCGGGCGAGGGCGGCCGCTAGGTTGCGCCCGCGGTCATATTGACGGTGGTTCCCGTCATAGCGCCTGCCGCATCTGAGGCCAGAAACGTAATCGTGTCTGCCACCTGTGCCAGCGTCGGCAGACGATGCGTCAGGGTGCTTTGCGCGGCACCGCCGAGAAACTGCTCAACCGTAATCCCCATCGCCTTCGCCCTGGAGGCGAAAATGGTCCCCACATACGAACCCGCCTGCACCGCGTCGGCTATCGCGTGTGAACGCACGCACAGCACGCGAATATTGTGTGTCCCCAGCTCAGCCGCAAGCGCCCGGGTCAAGGCTTCCGTTCCCGCGCAGCCGACGATATGCCCGAGGTGGCCCGCTATTGTCATGTTGGCGGCGGGGGCGACGACGGTAATTATGGTCCCGCCATGCTCGCCGCCCATGCGGGGCGACGCGGCTTTTGCAATGTTAAAGTACGCGGCCAGGAAGGGGTCGAAACCCTGCCTGAACTCGCCGAGCGTTAACGCCTCAAGTCGTTTACCCTGATCGTGCATAAAGCCCGTGGCATTGACGACGACATCAATGCGGGCAAGGTCCGGGAGCTGCGAGGAATCATCGAGCGCATCGAACATAAAGGTGCTGGCAGACCCTCCGGCGGCGCGAATACGGCTGGCGACCTGCTCCAGCCTGACGTGGTCACGCGCGGCGAGGTACACATCCGCCCCTTCACGCGCCAGTGCGTGCGCCGCTGAGCTGCCGATGGCGCCGCTGCCTCCGAAGATGACGGCGGTTTTGTTTTTCAAGCCCATACCTGCATACCCTCACCAGGATTAATCCTCAGAAGTATGTGCCGGGTTTCGGCTGATGCAACCTGTCCGGCGGGTGGGGGATGCGGCTGGCAGGCCTTACTGCGCCATTATCAACGGGTTACTTTGGCGAGATTTTTTTTCCGCTGGCGTCCACCACGGCTTCGCCATCCTCTTTCGTAAACGCCCCTTTCTGCGCATCCGGCAGGATGTCGAGGACGACTTCTGAAGGGCGGCACAGACGGGTACCCAGCGCCGTCACCACGATCGGACGATTAATCAGGATCGGGTATTGCAGCATAAAATCGATAAGCTGGTCGTCGGTGAACTTATCGTCGGCAAGGCCGAGCTGTTCATAGGGCTCCACGTTTTTACGCAGCAGGTCCCGCACCGAAATGCCCATATCGGCAATCAGGGTGGTCAGCTCATCGCGCGACGGCGGGGTTTCCAGATAGAGGATAATCTCTGGCTCCGTGCCGCTGTTGCGGATCATCTCCAGCGTGTTGCGCGACGTGCCGCAGGCGGGGTTGTGGTAAATGGTGATGTGGCTCATATCAATGGCTCATTACAGTGTGAAGGAGAGACGTAGCGCCAGCGCGGCGAGCGTCACAAACAGGACCGGCAGCGTCATGATGATGCCCGTCCGGAAATAGTAGCCCCAGGTGATCGTCATGTTTTTCTGCGCCAGCACGTGGAGCCAGAGCAGGGTGGCGAGGCTACCGATAGGCGTGATTTTCGGCCCCAGGTCGCAGCCAATCACGTTGGCGTAAATCATTGCTTCCTTGATCAAACCTGTCGCCGTACTGCCCTCGATGGAGAGCGCGCCAATCAGCACCGTGGGCATATTGTTCATTATGGATGACAGAAACGCGGTGATGAATCCGGTTCCCAGCGTGGTGGCCCACAGCCCGTGTCCGGCCAGGCTGTTCAGTACGCCGGAGAGATATTCCGTCAGCCCGGCATTGCGCAGGCCATACACCACCAGATACATCCCCAGCGAGAAGATAACGATCTGCCACGGTGCGCCGCGCAGCACTTTTCCGGTATTTATCGCATGTCCGCGTTTTGCGACAGCGAATAAAATCAGCGCGCCGACGGTCGCGATGGCGCTGACCGGAATGCCGAGAGGTTCAAGTACGAAGAAACCGGCGAGCAGAAGCAGCAGGACGATCCAGCCCGTTCTGAACGTCGGGAGGTCGTGAATGGCCCGCGCGGGCTCGCGAAGTTTTGCAAGGTCATATTTCGGGGGAATTTCCTTGCGGAAGAAGAGATGTAGCATCACCAGCGTTGCGGCAATGGCGGCGATATCTACCGGGAACATCACCGAGGCGTATTCGCTGAACCCCAGCTTAAAGAAGTCTGCCGACACGATGTTGACCAGGTTGGACACAATCAGCGGCAGGCTGGCGGTATCGGCGATAAAGCCCGCCGCCATCACAAACGCCAGCGTGGCCTGCTCGCTGAACCCCAGCGCCAGCAGCATGGCGATGACGATAGGCGTCAGGATCAGCGCCGCACCGTCATTGGCAAACAGCGCCGCCACGGCTGCGCCCAGCAGCACGATATACGTAAACAGCAATCGCCCACGACCGTTCCCCCAGCGGGCAACGTGCAGCGCCGCCCACTCGAAAAAGCCGGACTCATCCAGCAGCAGGCTGATGATGATGACGGCGATGAACGTTGCCGTGGCGTTCCAGACGATATTCCACACCACAGGTATATCGTTAATGTGAATCACGCCGCTGGCCAGCGCCAGCACGGCGCCAATGGTCGCGCTCCAGCCGATACTGAGCCCTTTGGGCTGCCAGATGACCAGTACCAGCGTAAACAGAAAAATAGCCCCTGCCAGAAACATCGCTTACTCCGTTATATCTGTTTTTATGAATGTGTTTTAATCAGCATGAGCCCGGAACCCAGTTTTTTAGCTTCATGCGCGTCTCTTCCCGCAGACAGTTCCAGCTGGTGTCGATAACGGTTGCCGCCCAGGCAGGCATGTTGGGAGAGAGACGATAATGGACCCATTTCCCTTCGCGGCGGTCGATAACCAGCCCGGACTCACGCAGCAGCGCCATGTGGCGGGAGACCTTCGGCTGCGACTCGGTGGTCGCGGAACAGAGATCGCAAACGCACAGCTCCCCCGCTTCACGGAGCAGCATGACGATGGCGAGCCGCGTTTCATCGGAGAGGGTTTTGAAGAGCTGGAGCGGGTGGAGCATGGGAGTTCCTGTAGGTGTAATTTTATATATGTTTAATCATATATGTTTTGATGGCAAGAGAGAAGGTGAGATTAGAGGAAGGGGAATTTCAGGCAACAAAAAACCCATCAACCTTGAACCAAAACGGCGGGGTTGATGGGCTCCACAAATTGGGGACATCAAAGAAAAGCAGTGGCACTAGTTATGACTGCCCCCTGATAAAAAAGTTCTGCGCGTAACGAAAATAATTTTCCCCGCGCGCAAACTTAGGAGTTATCCGAGTCCCGGCCAGATGATAACGATCAGCGTACCCGCCAGCGTAAGCAGTACGTTAGCGATAGCGTACGTGCCTGCATACCCCAGCGCCGGGATGTTGCTGCGCGCGGTGTCGCTGATGATTTCCATCGCAGGCGCACAGGTACGCGCGCCCATCATTGCCCCAAAGAGCAGGGCGCGGTTCATGCGCAGCACGTAGGCGCCGAACAGGAAGCAGATCACCACTGGCACCAGGCTAACGATAAGTCCGGAAACCAGCATCTGCCAGCCGACGGCGCCCAGGCTGTGGCCGATACCGCTGCCCGCGCTTAAGCCGACGCCTGCCATAAAGACCATCAGACCGAACTCTTTCACCATGTTCAGCGCACCCTGCGGAATGTAGCCGAAGGTCGGGTGGTTCGCTCGCAGGAAGCCCAGCATGATCCCGGCAAACAGCAGCCCGGCGGCGTTACCGATGCCGAAGCTAAAGTTGCTGAACTGGAAGGTGATCATCCCGATCATCAGGCCGACTATAAAGAAGGCGCAGAAGGCCAGCAGGTCGGTGACCTGGCTGTGAATGGAGATAAAGCCGATGCGGTCGGCAACGGTTTTCACGCGACGCGCGTCGCCGCTGACCTGCAGAACGTCGCCTTTGTTGAGCACGACATTATCGTCGATAGGCATCTCAATCTGGCTGCGGATCACGCGGTTGAGGAAGCAGCCGTGGTCGGTCAGCTTCAGCTGCGCCAGACGGCGGCCCACGGCGTTATGGTTTTTCACCACGATCTCTTCGGTGACGATACGCATGTCGAGCAGGTCGCGGTCGAACACCTCTTTGCCGTTACGGAAGCTCGGGTCGAGACGGGCGTGGGCATCCGGGTAACCCACCAGCGCGATGTCGTCGCCCATCTGCAGCACCGCGTCGCCGTCCGGGTTCGCCAGAATGCCGTTGCGGCGGATACGTTCGATATAGCAGCCCGTCTGGCGGTAAATCCCCAGCTCGCGCAGGTTTTTGCCGTCAGCCCATGCCACCAGCTCTGGCCCGACGCGATAGGCGCGGATCACCGGGAGATAGACTTTACGTTTGGAATCGGTATCGAGACCGCGCTCGCGGGCGATTTGCTGGGCGCTGGTCTGCAGATCCTGATGCTGAAGTTTTGGTAGGTAGCGCGCGCCAACGATCAGGCTCACCAGACCAATCAGATAGGTCAGGGCATAGCCGAGGCTCAGGTGGTCGAGGGCGGTAGAGAGCTGCGCGCCGGCCATGCCGGAATGGCGAAGAGTATCACCGGCACCCACCAGCACGGGGGTGGAGGTCATGGAGCCTGCCAGCATACCGGCCGTTAACCCGATATCCCAGCCAAACAGTTTACCCAGCCCTAACGCGATCAGCAGCGCGCTGCCGACCATCACCAGCGCCAGCATCAGATAATTTTTGCCGTCGCGGAAGAAAATTGAAAAAAAGTTCGGTCCTGCTTCCACGCCAACACAAAAAATAAACAGCATAAAGCCTAAGTTGAGCGCGTCCGTGTTAATGCTGAAGTGCTGCTGGCCTAATAATAAGGAGACGACTAAAACGCCAATGGAATTACCAAGTTGAACTGAACCCAGGCGCAATTTACCCAGGCAAAGGCCCAGCGCCAGTACCACAAATAATAACAGGATGTAATTCCCATTTAACAAGTCTGCGACGTTTATATTCACGGAGGCTAACTTCTTGTTTACCAGTAAGTTGTTGAATGAAAGGACTATTTGGGCTACTGTTTTCTGGGTCAGGGAAAGGCGTTAACGCTCCCTGTTTCCTGCTTTATTCCCTAAAACATTAGCTGGCGTGTAGTTTAATCGCATTAGCTACTGACAGCTACCTATTATCGCATCACCCTGTGCGTACTTTGGCAAGGATTGCCGCACTGCTTTATCTGACTGGGCGTCTACCCGACGAAGGTGTATTTGATAGAGATAAGTCAGGAGGATAGTTTGAGCATTAAACGAAACTGGGCGGGGGTGATCAGCTGCTTTTTGCTGTTTACCGTCGTGTGCATGTCGCTCGCTTTTAATGTGAAAGGGGCATTCAGGGCTGCCGGACATCCGGAGCTGGGGCTGCTCTTTTTTACCCTGCCGGGGGCCGCTGCCAGTTTTCTTTCCCGTAAAGGGGAGGTGGTCAAGCCGCTTATTGGCGCAATGCTGGCGGCACCGCTGTGTCTGCTGCTGATGCGCATGCTGTATGTATCAACGCGAAGTTTCTGGCAGGAGCTGGCGTGGTTGCTGAGCGGTGTCTTCTGGTGCGCCCTTGGCGCGCTGTGCTATTTGTTTGTGTGCAGTCTGATTAAGCATCGACGGCACCACAATTAAAAACGCCCTCAGGGTGAGGGCGTCTTCGCATTACTGAGCGGCAAACAGGCCCAGATGCTCTTTGGCGTAAGCTTCAAAGTCAGTGCAGCCGCCGATGTGTTTCTGATCGAGGAAGATCTGCGGTACGGTTTCAACCGGCTTACCAACGGTTTTTTCGAGATCCGCTTTCGTGATGCCTTCCGCGTGGATATCCACGTAGCGGAAGTTGAAGTCATCGCGCTCTTCGGTCAGTTTCTCAGCCAGCTCTTTCGCGCGAACACAGTAAGGGCACCCTGGACGACCAAAAATTACTGCAAACATTTCTCTCTCCTCAAAAAACAAGCCTGACGGCGAATAGGACATATAGTGCCCGATAACCTGCCGCCATTAAAGAAGGTTTCGCCTGTCGCTTTGATACAGTAAGGCTATGTTTCGCCAATTACACCGCGCAAATCATTGCCTATACTGGCTGCCATACGGTTTAAGCAAGACAAAGAGAGACAAGATGACGCCAACCATAGACCTGCTCACATCCCACCGTTCCATTCGCCACTTCACCGATGAGCCGATTACCGAGGCGCAGCGCGAAGCGATTATTAACAGCGCCAGGGCGACCTCCAGTTCCAGTTTCCTGCAGTGCAGCTCGATTATCCGCATCACCGACCCGACCATGCGTGAACAGCTGGTCACGCTGACCGGCGGGCAGAAGCATGTGGCCCAGGCCGCGGAGTTCTGGGTGTTCTGCGCCGACTTTAACCGCCACCTGCAGATCTGCCCAGAGGCGGAGCTGGGGCTGGCCGAACAGCTGCTGCTGGGCGTGGTGGATACCGCGCTGATGGCGCAAAACGCCTTTACGGCGGCGGAGTCGCTTGGGTTAGGAGGTGTCTACATCGGCGGCCTGCGTAACAACATCGAAAGCGTGACCGAGCTGCTGAAGCTGCCAAAACACGTCCTGCCGCTGTTCGGCCTGTGCCTCGGCTGGCCTGCGGATAACCCGGATCTGAAGCCGCGCATTCCTGCCGCCATGCTGGTGCACGAAAACCACTACCAGCCGGTCGATCAGGACGTCCTGAATCAATATGATGAAGAGCTGGCGAACTACTACCTGACGCGCGGCAGCAATAACCGTCGCGATACCTGGACTGACCATATTCGTCGCACCATCATTAAAGAAAATCGCCCGTTTATTCTTGATTACCTCCACAAACAGGGCTGGGCGACGCGATAGTCCATTCCGCCTGCGACTGCCTGCGTATATGATACGCAGGCTTTTTCCATGTCTTCAGAGAGGTGCAGGGTGAAAATTGCCATATTGTCCCGGGATGGAACGCTCTATTCATGTAAACGCCTGCGTGAGGCGGCGGCGAAACGCGGGCATCAGGTTGAGATCCTCGACCCGATGTCCTGCTATATGAACATCGACCCGGCCGCCTCGTCGATTCACTACAAAGGCCGCAAGCTGCCGCACTTTGATGCGGTGATCCCGCGCATCGGCTCCCAGATCACCTATTACGGCACCGCCGCGCTGCGCCAGTTCGAGATGCTGGGCAGCTATCCGCTCAACGAATCCGTTGCTATTTCGCGCGCCCGCGACAAGCTGCGCTCGCTGCAGCTCCTCGCCCGTCAGGGGATCGATCTTCCCGTCACGGGGATTGCCCATTCACCGGACGACACCAGCGATCTTATCGATATGGTGGGCGGCGCGCCTTTGGTGATTAAGCTGGTGGAAGGCACGCAGGGCATTGGCGTGGTGCTGGCGGAAACGCGTCAGGCGGCGGAGAGCGTCATTGACGCCTTTCGGGGCCTCAATGCGCACATCCTGGTGCAGGAGTACATCGAAGAGGCGAAAGGGCGCGATATCCGCTGCTTCGTGGTCGGCAATGAAGTGGTGGCGGCCATTGAGCGCCAGGCGAAAGAGGGCGATTTCCGCTCTAACCTTCACCGCGGCGGCGTGGCGCGGGTAGCCGATATTAGCGATCGCGAACGGGAAATTGCCGTGAAAGCGGCGCAAACCCTGGGGCTGGACGTGGCGGGCGTAGACCTTCTGCGGGCGACGCGCGGGCCGCTGGTCATGGAGGTGAACGCATCGCCGGGGCTGGAAGGCGTGGAAAAAACCACAGGTGTCGATATTGCGGGTAAAATGATCGCATGGATCGAGCGTCATGCCACGCCGGGCTACTGTCTGAAAACGGGCGGTTAAATGGTATTGAACGCACTTTTTGCGTAATCTATGCAAAGTTTTTATTTAAGAGGCTGCACAGCGATGGATTTACAGGTCGTACCTACACTGGATACATTACGTCAATGGCTTGATGATGCCGGAATTACGTTCTTCGAATGCGATTCCTGTCAGGCGCTGCATCTGCCTCATATGCAGAATTTCGACGGCATTTTCGATGCCAAAATCGATCTCATTAACGACGTGATCCTTTTCTCCGCGCTGGCCGAAGTGAAGCCGTCCGCGCTGCTGGCGCTGGCCTCCGACCTGTCGGCGATCAACGCCAGTTCTTTGACGGTGAAAGCATTTCTCGACATACAGGATGATAATCTGCCAAAACTGGTCGTTTGCCAGTCTTTATTCTCCGGTGCCGGGCTGTCGTTCAAGCAGTTCTCCTGGTTTATGCGCTTGAGTGAAGAGCAAATTTCCATGGTCATGATGGAAGCCAATGCACACCATCTGCTGTATAGCGCGGAAGATGATGCAGAGAATAATGATGCATCTCCCAATTTTCTTCACTAAGCCTGTCTGACTTTTGCGCAGTCGCTGCCATAGCGGCTGCAGAAGGCCATTTTTTCTGCTGCTTTTAACCTTTCTTTAAAGAATTTTTCACCTCCCTGAAGGCCGTTTCGGCTTATCACGTAGACATAACCTGCATAAAAAATTGATAAAAGGCGTTTTTTCGTCTGGGCTATAGCCGGAGACACGGGCTACAGTTATTCTTGCGATGCTTAAAAAAGCGAGCGGAAGCTGCCGGGTAAAGAGGTTTCTTTTTATTTTAGGCAGAGCGACAAACTATGCATGATTATTGCATATCTTCAGATTGCACAGTTTTAGTTCGTTTGTTAACGAGCTTTCAGAAGGAATAAAGATATGATCGCCTTGAATAAAAAATGGTTATCGGGTCTGGTTGCGGGTGCTCTGATGGCCGTCTCTGCCGGCACGCTCGCTGCGGAACAAAAAACGCTGCACGTTTACAACTGGTCTGACTATATTGCGCCGGACACGGTGGCGAATTTTGAAAAAGAGACCGGCATTAAAGTGGTCTACGACGTTTTCGATTCCAACGAAGTGCTGGAAGGAAAACTGATGGCGGGCAGCACCGGGTTTGATCTCGTGGTGCCTTCTGCAAGCTTCCTCGAGCGCCAGCTGACGGCAGGCGTCTTCCAGCCTCTGGACAAGAGCAAGTTACCGAACTGGAAAAACCTCGATCCGGAAGTGCTGAAGCTGGTGGCGAAGCATGACCCGGACAACAAATACGCGATGCCTTACCTGTGGGCGACCACCGGTATCGGCTACAACGTGGATAAAGTCAAAGCGGTGCTCGGCCCGGACGTCAAGCTGGACAGCTGGGACGTGGTGCTGAAGCCGGAAAACCTTGAGAAGCTGAAAAGCTGCGGCGTCTCCTTCCTTGATGCGCCGGAAGAGATTTTCGCCACCGTGCTGAACTACCTGGGCAAAGACCCGAACAGCAGTAAAGCCGATGATTACACCGGCCCGGCTACCGATCTGCTGCTGAAGCTGCGTCCAAACATTCGTTACTTCCACTCGTCTCAGTACATCAACGACCTGGCGAACGGCGACATCTGCGTCGCGATCGGCTGGGCAGGGGACGTGTGGCAGGCGGCTAACCGCGCGAAAGAGGCGAAAAACGGCGTGAACGTCTCTTACTTCATTCCGAAAGAGGGGGCGCTGGCGTTCTTTGACGTCTTCGCGATGCCGGCTGATGCGAAAAACAAAGACGAAGCCTATCAGTTCCTCAACTACCTGATGCGTCCTGAGGTGATCGCCCACATCAGCGACCACGTTTACTACGCGAACGGTAACAAGGCCTCCGTGCCGCTGGTAAGTGAAGAAATCCGTAACAACTCGGCTATCTATCCGCCGGCGGATGTGTTCGCCAAGCTCTTCACCCTGAAAGTTCAGGATCCAAAAATTGACCGCGTGCGTACCCGCGCGTGGACCAAGGTGAAAAGCGGTAAATAACGGCGTTGGGTATTGTTGCCCGGTGGCGCTGTCGCCTACCGGGCCTGTACAACCCGTAGGCCGGGCAAGCATTAGCGCCGCCCGGCGATGCGCACCCTGACGGTGCGTTTGCACCAGTACTGATCTATGCCGGAGAACACCCCGTGAATGACGCGATCCCCCGCCCGCAGGCGAAAGTCCGTAAAGCGCTCACCCCGCTTCTTGAAATTCGTAACCTCACCAAATCTTTCGATGGCCAGCATGCCGTGGACGACGTCAGCCTGACTATCTATAAAGGCGAAATTTTTGCCCTCCTCGGGGCTTCTGGCTGCGGAAAATCGACCCTGCTGCGTATGCTGGCCGGTTTTGAACAGCCCACAGCCGGGCAAATCATGCTCGATGGCGTGGATCTCTCCAGCGTGCCGCCGTATCAGCGCCCGATTAACATGATGTTCCAGTCCTACGCGCTGTTCCCGCACATGACGGTGGAGCAGAACATCGCCTTTGGCCTGAAGCAGGACAAGCTGCCGAAGGCCGAAATTACCGCGCGCGTGGCCGAGATGCTGAGCCTGGTGCACATGCAGGAGTTCGCGAAGCGTAAGCCGCACCAGCTCTCCGGCGGCCAGCGCCAGCGCGTGGCCCTGGCGCGCAGTCTGGCAAAACGTCCGAAATTATTGCTGCTCGATGAGCCGATGGGGGCCCTGGATAAAAAACTGCGCGACCGTATGCAGCTCGAAGTGGTGGATATCCTGGAGCGCGTGGGGGTGACCTGCGTGATGGTGACCCACGACCAGGAAGAAGCGATGACTATGGCCGGGCGTATTGCGATCATGAACCGCGGGAAGTTCGTGCAGATCGGCGAGCCGGAAGAAATTTATGAGCATCCGACCACCCGCTACAGCGCGGAGTTTATCGGCTCGGTCAACGTCTTCGAAGGGCTGCTGAAAGATCGTCAGGAGGATGGTCTGGTCATCGAATCACCGGGGCTGCAGCATCCGCTTAAGGTCGATCCTGATAACTCCGTGGTGGACAACGTGCCGGTCTACGTCGCGCTGCGTCCGGAGAAAATCATGCTTTGTGAGGATCCGCCTGCCGATGGCTATAACTTTGCCGTGGGCGAAGTGGTGCACATTGCCTATCTGGGCGACCTGTCTATCTACCACGTGCGGCTGAAAAGCGGGCAGATGCTCAGCGCGCAGCTGCAGAACGAACATCGCTACCGCAAGGGGCAGCCAACATGGGGTGACGAAGTGCGCCTGTGCTGGGATGCTGACAGTTGCGTCGTGCTGACGGTATAAGGAGCGGCAAATGAGTGCACTTGAACCTCCAGCCCGCGCAGAAAAGCCGGGCGGCTTTGCCCAGTGGCTGACGCGCATGCAGATGAACCACGGCCGCAAGCTGGTGATCGCCATGCCGTACGTGTGGCTGATCCTGCTGTTCCTGCTGCCGTTTCTGATTGTTTTCAAGATAAGCCTGGCGGAAATGGCGCGGGCGATACCGCCTTACACCAACCTGCTGGACTGGGCCGACGGGCAGCTGACGCTGACGCTTAATCTCGGCAACTTCCTGCAGCTCACCGACGATCCGCTCTATTTCGAAGCGTATCTGCAGTCGCTGCAGGTGGCGGCGATCTCGACGCTCTGCTGTCTGGTGATGGGTTACCCGCTGGCGTGGGCGGTGGCGCACAGCAAGCCGTCGACGCGTAATATCCTGCTGCTGCTGGTGATCCTGCCGTCGTGGACCTCGTTCCTGATCCGCGTTTACGCCTGGATGGGGATCCTGAAAAACAACGGCGTGCTGAATAACTTCCTGATGTGGCTCGGGGTTATCGATCAGCCGCTGACGATCCTGCACACCAACCTCGCGGTCTATATTGGCATTGTGTACGCCTATCTGCCGTTTATGGTGCTGCCGATCTATACGGCCCTGACGCGTATTGATTATTCGCTGGTGGAAGCGTCGCTCGATCTCGGCGCCCGCCCGTTAAAAACCTTCTTCAGCGTCATTGTCCCGCTGACCAAAGGCGGCATTATCGCCGGATCAATGCTGGTCTTTATCCCGGCGGTAGGGGAGTTTGTGATCCCGGAACTGCTCGGCGGCCCGGACAGCATCATGATTGGCCGCGTGCTGTGGCAGGAGTTCTTCAATAACCGCGACTGGCCGGTGGCCTCTGCGGTGGCGATTGTTATGCTCCTGCTGCTGATCGTGCCGATCATGTGGTTCCACAAGCATCAGCAGAAACAGATGGGAGATCACGGATGAACAACTTACCGGTAGTGCGCTCCCCGTGGCGAATAGCGATCCTGGTGATCGGCTTTACCTTCCTGTATGCGCCGATGCTGATGCTGGTGATCTACTCCTTCAACAGCTCCAAGCTGGTGACGGTCTGGGCAGGCTGGTCGACGCGCTGGTACAGCGAGCTGTTCCACGATGATGCGATGATGAGCGCGGTGGGGCTGAGCCTGACGATTGCCGCCCTGGCGGCGACAATGGCGTCCGTTCTGGGTACGATCGCCGCGCTGGTGATGGTGCGCTTCGGGCGTTTTCGCGGCTCAAACGGGTTCGCCTTTATGATCACCGCGCCGCTGGTTATGCCGGACGTGATCACCGGCCTCGCGCTGCTGCTGCTGTTCGTGGCCCTGGCGCACGCCATCGGCTGGCCGGCGGATCGCGGCATGCTCACCATCTGGCTGGCGCACGTCACCTTCTGTACGGCGTACGTGGCGGTAGTGATCTCCTCGCGCATGCGCGAACTGGATCGCTCCATTGAAGAGGCGGCGATGGATCTTGGCGCGACGCCGCTGAAGGTCTTTTTCATCATTACCCTGCCGATGATTATGCCGGCGGTGATCTCCGGCTGGCTGCTGGCGTTTACGCTGTCGCTGGACGATCTGGTTATCGCCAGCTTTGTCTCCGGACCGGGCGCGACGACGCTGCCGATGCTGGTCTTCTCCAGCGTGCGCATGGGGGTTAACCCGGAGATTAACGCTCTGGCTTCCATCATCCTCGGCGTGGTCGGAATTGTCGGATTTATCGCCTGGTATTTGATGGCGCGCGCGGAAAAACAGCGCGTGCGCGATATCCAGCGTGCAAGACGCGGCTGAAGGATTTAAAATTTCCAGTGATGTGCCGCGCATGACGCGGCACTGTTTTTCAGGGAAGTAAAACATTGGGATTATTAAAGAAATCACGTACTACGCACGCGCGTCCTAACGTACCTGCACTGGTTCAGGTGGCGGCGCTCGCCATTATTATGATCCGCTGCCTGGACGTGCTGATGATTCTGAACACCCTGGGCGTGCGCGGCATCGGTGAATTCATTCACCGCAGCGTGCAGACGTGGAATCTGACGCTGGTCTTTTTGAGCAGCCTGGTGCTGGTGTTTATCGAGATCTACTGCGCGTTTTCGCTGGTCAAAGGACGCAACTGGGCGCGCTGGGTCTATCTGCTGACGCAAATTACCGCCGCCAGCTATCTGTGGGCCGCCTCGCTGGGATACGGCTACCCGGAGCTGTTCAGCATTGCCGGTGAATCCAAACGCGAGATCCTGCGCGCGCTGTTTATGCAAAAACTCCCGGACATGCTGGTTCTGTTCCTGCTTTTTATCCCCGCCTCCAGTCGGCGGTTCTTCCGCCTGCAATAATGTGTATAATCGCAGCCCTCGTGATTCTTAAGGTTTTCATATGCAGTGCGCACTCTATGACGCCGGACGCTGCCGCTCCTGTCAGTGGATAGAACAGCCGGTCTCTCAACAACTCACCGCCAAAATGGCCGACCTGCAACAGCTGCTCGCAGCGCACGCGGTGGGCGAGTGGTGCGCACCCGTCAGCGGCCCGGAGCAGGGCTTTCGTAATAAAGCCAAAATGGTGGTCAGCGGCAGCGTTGAAAAACCGCTGCTGGGGATGCTGCACCGCGACGGCACGCCGGAAGATTTAACCGACTGCCCGCTGTATCCCGCCTCCTTTGAGCCCGTCTTTGCCGCGCTGAAACCGTTTATCGCGCGTGCAGGGTTAACGCCATACAGCGTCGCCCGCAGGCGCGGCGAGCTGAAATACCTTCTGCTGACGGAAAGCCAACTCGACGGCGGCATGATGCTGCGCTTCGTGCTCCGCTCCGAAACCAAGCTGGAGCAGCTGCGCGCGGCGCTGCCGTGGCTGCAGGAACAGCTGCCGCAGCTGAAGGTCATTACGGCGAATATTCAGCCGGTGCATATGGCGATCATGGAAGGGGAGAAAGAGATTTTCTTCACCGACCAGCACGCGCTGGCCGAAAGCTTCAACGGCGTGCCGCTGTGGATCCGCCCGCAAAGCTTCTTCCAGACCAACCCGACCGTGGCAAGCAGCCTGTACGCCACCGCCCGCGACTGGGTACGTGCGTTAAACATCCAGCATATGTGGGATCTCTTCTGCGGCGTGGGCGGCTTTGGCCTGCACTGCGCCACGCCCGAGATGCAGCTCACCGGCATTGAGATCTCTGCCGAAGCGATTGCCTGCGCGAAACAGTCTGCCGCCGGACTGGGGTTAACGAATCTGCACTTCCAGGCGCTGGACTCCACGCAGTTTGCGACCGGCCAGGGCAACGTGCCGGAGCTGGTGCTGGTCAACCCGCCGCGTCGCGGCATCGGCAAGGCGCTGTGCGACTACCTGAGCCAGATGGCGCCCGAGTACATCGTCTATTCCAGCTGTAACGCCCAGACCATGGCAAAGGATATCGGCAGCCTGCCGGGCTACCGCATTGAACGCGTTCAGCTTTTCGATATGTTCCCGCATACCGCGCATTATGAAGTGCTGACGTTGTTGGTGAAAACGCGCTAATCCTTAACACAGCGCCACCCGGTATGAACCCCGCACAATGTTCAACAAAATGTGAACTCTTCCCCCGCTCGAAATCAGGTAAGCTTACGTCATAAGAAATGATTGAAGGCTTACCCATGAAGCAGATCCTGCTGGTGGAAGACGACCACGATATCGCGGCGCTTCTGCGACTCAATTTAGAAGACGAAGGCTACGCCATCACCCACGAGCCCGACGGGGGCAAGGCCTTACAGCGCCTTGAAAAACAGCCGTGGGATGCGGTGATCCTCGACCTGATGCTGCCCAACGTTGACGGTCTGGAGATTTGCCGCCGCATCCGTCAGATGACGCGCTACCTGCCGGTGATCATCATCAGCGCCCGCAGCAGCGAGACCGACCGCATCACCGGGCTGGAAACCGGCGCCGATGATTATCTGGCTAAGCCGTTCTCCGTGCAGGAGCTGATTGCACGCATCAAAGCGCTGTTCCGCCGCCAGCAGGCGATGGGGCAGGCGCAAACCGACGGTCAAATTCAGGCCCACGGTCTGACCATCGATCCGCTGGCGCGCAGCGTGCTGCTTCACGGCCAGGTGGTGGATCTCACCCCGCGCGAATTCGAGCTGCTGTACTTTTTTGCCCGTCATCCTGGCGAGGTCTTTTCGCGTCTGGCGCTGCTGGAGCAGGTCTGGGGCTATCAGCACGAAGGCTATGAGCACACCGTTAACACCCATATTAACCGCCTGCGCATCAAGATTGAGAAGGACGCCGCCGAGCCGGAGATTATTCGCACCGTCTGGGGCAAGGGCTATAAATTTGCGGAGCCAAATCATGATGCGCCGCTTTAGCCTGAGCCAGCGCCTGACGCTGCTGTTCATCCTGCTGATGATGCTCTGCGCCACCGTCGCCTGCGCGGTACAGCTCTACACCAGTACGCAGTACGGTAATGCGATGGTGCAGCGGCTGTCGGGCGGGCTGGCGCAGCAGATCGTTCAGCGTGAACCGATTCTGGACGCGCAGGGCAGGGTCGACCGAACGGCACTCAAGCCGCTGTTCGATCGGCTGATGACCTTTAATCCGAGCGTTGAGCTGTACGTTGTCTCCCCGGACGGCGATATCCTGGCCGATGCCGCACCGCCGGGCCACATTCAGCGGCAAAAAATCGATCTGGCCCCGGTGCAGACCTTCCTGAGCGGTACCGCCATACCGGTCCTGGGCGACGATCCTCGCAGTCAAAATAAAAAGGTCTTTAGCGCCACGCCGCTGCGGCAGGACGGCGAGCTTAAGGGCTATCTGTACATTATTTTACAGGGCGAGGAGTCAAACGCCCTGGCGGAGATGGCCTGGCATAAGGCGCTGTGGAGCACGGTGCTGTGGTCATTGCTGTGGGTCGCGCTGTTTGGCCTGCTGGCAGGTTTACTGGTCTGGTACTGGGTCACGCGCCCGGTAAAACAGCTGACGGTGGAGCTCGCCGGGCTGGAGCAGGACAGCATCAGCGCTATCAGACAGCTGGCGGCGCAGCCGTCGGACGCGGCGGCAAAGGATGAAGTGGCGATCCTGCGCAACAGCTTTATCGAGCTGGCGCGCAAAATCACCCGCCAGTGGGACCAGCTGGCCGACAGCGATCGCCAGCGCCGGGAGTTTATCGCCAACATTTCGCACGATCTCCGTACGCCGCTGACCTCGCTGCTGGGCTACCTGGAAACCCTGTCGCTAAAAGCCGCCACGCTGACGCCGCAGGAGCACCAGCAGTATCTCGCCACCGCGCTGCGTCAGGGGCAAAAAGTCCGTCATCTTTCGCAGCAGCTGTTTGAGCTGGCGCGCCTTGAGCACGGCGGCATTAAGCCGCAGCGCGAGCGTTTTGCGATGGGGGAGCTGATTTCCGACGTGGCGCAGAAGTTTGAGCTCACCGCCCGCACGCGCGAGGTGAATCTGCATATTGACGTGCCGGGACCGCTGCCGCTGATTAACGCCGACGTGTCGATGATCGAACGCGTGGTGACCAACCTGCTCGATAACGCGATGCGCCATACGCCATCTGGCGGGGAAATTCGTCTGGCGGTCTGGCAGGAGAATGAACGGCTTCAGGTAGAAGTAGCAGACAGCGGAACGGGCGTGGATGCCTCGCTGCGCGACGATCTGTTCCAGCGTCCATCGGCGTTGAATACCCAGGCATCGCGGGAGAATCGCGGCGGGCTGGGGCTGTTAATCGTGAAACGCATGCTGGAGCTGCACGGCGGCGGGATTAGGCTGATGGAGTCGGCGAGCGGGGCACGGTTCAGGTTCTTTGTGCCGCTTTAAGAAATTGCCGGGTGGCGGCTTTCGCCTTACCCGGCCTACAGACTACCACCCCCGCAGGCCGAGTCACCCGGCAAAAAACGTTACTGCGGGAACCACTGCTCGCTGATTTTCTGATACGTACCGTCCGCTTTAATCGCTTTCAGCGCGCCGTTCAGCTTTTCCAGCAGGGCCTTGTTATCCGGACGTACCGCGATGCCGAGGCCCGTACCGAAGTACTGCGGATCGGTCACTTTCTCGGTTGCGGTGCCCAGCTGCGGATTGGTTTTCAGCCATTCGTTCACCACGGCGGTATCGCCGAACACGCCGTCGATGCGGCCATTTTTCAGGTCGATAATCGCGTTCTGATAGCTGTCATAGGCGACGGTTTTCACTTCAGGATGCTTGTCCTGGAGGTATTTCTGGTGCGTGGTGCCGTTTTCCATCCCGATGCGTTTGCCTTTCAGCTGATCGAAAGAGGTATAAGCGCCTTTCTTCGCAATCACGACCGCAGAGTTGGCATAGTACGGGTCGGTAAACGCGACCTGCTTGCTGCGCTCAGGCGTGATGTCCATCCCGGAGATCACCGCGTCGTATTTTTTAAATTTCAGCGACGGGATCAGGCTGTCGAAGGCATGGTTGGTAAAGGTGCAGTCGGCCTGCATTTGTTTGCACAGCGCTTTCGCCAGGTCGATATCGAAACCCACGATCTGGTTGCTGGCATCCAGCGATTCAAACGGCGGATAGGTGGCGGACACGCCAAAATTGATTTTATCAGCTGCGGATGCGCCAGCGGCGAAGGTGGCGAGTAATGCGGCCAGAACTAACTTTTTCATTGTAATGCTCCCGTCTGTCTTATTTATGCGCCGTGTCTGCGGCATGGATGTACAATGCCAGTTAATGAATTTGTATGCAATAAAAATGATTAAATATTATATTCATCATAAAAAAAAGCGGATAACCCATCAGGTTACCCGCTCCATAAATACCGTTTTATGCACTCGCGTAGTTAATTTCTGCGCTCAAACGCCAGCGCTCTACGCTCGATCAGGCGCATCATCAGCGTCAACAGGCCGTTAACCACCAGGTAAACCACGCCTGCCGCACCGAACACCATCACGTCATAGGTGCGTCCGTACAGCAGCTGTCCGTGACCCATCACCTCCATCAGGGTGATGGTGTAGGCCAGAGAGGTACTCTTGAACACCAGCACCACTTCGTTGGAGTAAGAGGAGAGCGCGCGCTTAAAGGCGTACGGCAGCAGGATCGCCAGCGTGTCTTTCTTGCTCATGCCCAGCGCTCCGCAGGACTGCCATTGTCCTTCCGGAATGGCGCGGATCGCCCCGTAGAACAGCTGGGTGGTATAGGCCGCACTGTTGAGCGAAAGGGCAATCAGGGCGCACAGCCACGGTTCAGAGAGCAGATGCCAGATAACCGGATACTCCTGCAGCGACGGGAACTGGCCCGGGCCGTAGTAAATCAGGAAGATCTGCACCAGCAGCGGCGTACCGGTAAACAGGGTGATGTAGCCGCGCACAATCCACACCAGCACCGGCGTTTTCAGCGTCAGGATGATGGTGAAGATAAGGGCCAGGATCAGCGCCACGATAATGGACGCCACGGTCAGCGTCAGGCTGGTGTGCAGCCCTTTCATCAGCTCGGGGAAATATTCAAGCATCAGCCTGGTCTCCGTTCAAAGCGCGTCGCACGCAGGTCAATACGCTTGAGGATGTACTGACTGAGCAACGTGATCACCAGGTAGATAGCCGCCGCCACAATGTACCAGGTAAAAGGCTCCTGGGTGCGGGTGGCGATGCTTTTGGTTTGCAGCATCAAATCGTTAACGCTTATCAGGCTCACCAGCGCGGTATCTTTCAGCAGCACCAGCCACTGGTTGCCGAGGCCCGGCAGGGCATGGCGCCACATCTGCGGCATGACCAGACGGAAGAAGATCGCTGATTTCGACAGGCCTAACGCCTGACCCGACTCCCACTGACCCTGCGGCACGGCTTTCAGCGCACCGCGCAGGGTTTGCGACGCGTACGCGGAGTAGAGCAGGGAGAGGGCAATCACGCCGCACAGGAACGGGCTGACGTCGAAGTTTTCAATCTGCATCTGCACCGGGATCTGCGCAAAGCCAAGATTGATCGTGAAGCCGTCCGACAGCGTCAGCAGCAGCTGTGAGGAGCCGAAATAGATAAACAGGACCACCAGAATTTCCGGTAGCCCACGCAGCACGGTGACCAGCGCGGAGCCTGTCCAGGCGACGGGGAACCATTTCGCGGATTCCCACACCGCAAAGAACATCGCCAGCACGAGGCCGATAATCAATGCGCAAACGGCAAGGCCGACGGTCATCCCGGCGGCGCTTGCTAAAGGAAAAATTTCATTCATCAGGAATTACTTCTGGAACCATTTTTTGTAGATGGTTTCGTAGGTGCCGTCTTTCTTCACTTTTTCCAGCGCAGCGTTGAATTTCTGCTGCAGCTCAGTGTTGCCCTGACGAACGGCAATCCCCAGACCGGTACCGAAGTAATCCTTATCGGTCACTTTGTCGCCCACTGGCGCCAGCTTGTCGTTGGCTTTCAGCCACTCGGTCACAACCGCGGTATCACCAAATACGCCGTCGATACGGCCATTTTGCAGATCCAGCTTCGCGTTCTGGTAGCTGTCATACGGAACGGTGGTGATTTCCGGATGTTTATCCATGATGAATTTCTGGTGCGTGGTGCCGTTCTGCACGCCAACTTTTTTGCCTTTCAGCTGATCGACAGAGGTGAATTTCCCTTTCTGACCAATGAACAGGGCGGAGTTGTCGTAGTAAGGGGTGGTGAACAGCACCTGCTTTTCACGCTCCGGGGTGATGTCCATACCGGCCATCACGGCGTCGATACGGCGGAACTTCAGGCTTGGGATCAGGCTGTCGAACGCCTGGTTGCTGAAGGTACAGGTCGCGTCGATCTCTTTACACAGGGCGTTAGCCAGGTCCACGTCGAAGCCAACAATTTTGTTGTTCGCATCAATCGACTCAAACGGAGGGTAAGAGGCTTCCGTGGCGAAACGAATGGTCTGGGCTGCGGTAGCGGAAAGGGTAACGCCAGCAAGCAGCACGGCAAGTAATACTTTTTTCATTATATTTCCCCTGACACAATCAATGAGATAAATAGTTTTTGAAGGCATCGGTTTGCGGGTTCGCGAAGCAGCCCGCATCACCTTGCTCAACGATATAACCGTTTTCCATATAGACCACACGGCTGGCGGTTTTACGCGCCACTTCCACTTCGTGGGTGACGATAACCTGCGTAATATTGGTTTCCGCCAGCTCGCGAATGATGCTGACGATCTGGGCGGTAATTTCCGGGTCCAGCGCCGCGGTTGGCTCATCAAACAGCAGTACCGCGGGCTCCATCATCAGCGCGCGGGCAATAGCCACGCGCTGCTGTTGACCACCGGAAAGATGCAGCGGATAGCGGTCGCTGTAAGGCTTAAGACGCAGACGATCCAGCAGCTTTTCGGCACGCGCGATCGCCTGATCCTTGCTTAACCCCAGCACGCGGCACGGCGCTTCAATCAGGTTTTGCAGGACGGTCAGATGCGGCCAGAGATTGTATTGCTGGAAGACCATGCCGACGTTTTGACGCAGTTCGCGAATCGCTTTATCAGACGGCGTTTTCGCGAAGTCAAAATGGTTACCGGCAATTGCCAGCGTACCTGAACGGGGCATTTCAAGCAGATTAAGGACGCGCAGAAGGGAGCTTTTGCCTGCACCGCTTGGGCCAAGCAAAACCAGCGTTTCGCCTTCCGGGCAGTTCAGCGTGATGTCAAACAGCGCCTGGTGTGCGCCGTAGAAGCAGTTAATGCCGTTTAGTTTAATACTCATCGGGGCAGTCTTTACTCATCCAGGCAATCTATAGCAATTGAGGCCGCAGATAGTACCGTTGACAGAATAGTTATGCAATATTTATGCGTTAAAAGTTAAATATAACCCGTGTTTCCTCTTAAACATAGCACAAAATAGCGAACGGTAAGGTCGGCGAGAATAAATGTCGGCATTCCGCATGAAATGCCGCACATTTTACGGGGGTTACCAGGTTGTATCGGCGGGTTTAGCGATTCTCAATCGACTGGCGAAGCGTGCCTGCCGGGGCATGAACGCTGCCGCCAACGTAGCGCACGTCGTCTACCGCCCAGCACTGTCCTTCACGGATCATCAGCACTTCATCCTGCCAGGTTTGGGTTCCCTGCGTCAGCTTCACGCGCAGCGGAATATTGCGGGCATCGGTGTTCGGGATGGTTGACGCGCTGGCCACTTCGGCGCTGTCCGGCAGCGTGGTACGGCTGGAGAACGGATCGGATTTCAGCAATGTGTTGTGCTGCGGATCGCGGGTAGCGTCGTTAAGCAGTTTTGCCAGACCGTCGCTCAGATACGGGCGCAGGCCTGTGAGATCGTTGCTGCGGTGCTGAATGCGATAATCATAGAACTGCTGCGCCACGGTGTCCGGGCCGCCCTCAATGCAGGGGCCGCTGCGGGTACCGATATCCTTAAAGGCTGGCGTGACCGTGGTGGTACAGGCGCTGAGCACCAGCGCGCAGGGCACCAAAAGTGTTAAAGCAGAATAGCGCATGTTGATTTCCTTATTTATTAACTATCCTTTCAATCATAGCGTAACGAACCGATAATGCTGTGCCTAAGGCATTGAACGCTAAAGAAGGAGAGAAACCATGCAGTTTTCAACAACGCCAACCCTGGAAGGGCAGACAATAACCGAGTATTGCGGTGTGGTTACCGGCGAAGCGATTCTCGGCGCCAATATCTTCCGCGACTTTTTTGCCGGTATCCGCGATATCGTTGGCGGCCGCTCGGGCGCATACGAAAAAGAGCTGCGCAAAGCGCGTGAAATCGCCTTTAAAGAGCTTGGCGAGCAGGCGGAAGCCCTCGGCGCTGATGCGGTCGTGGGGATTGATATCGACTACGAAACGGTCGGAAAAGATGCCAGCATGCTGATGGTGAGCGTAAGCGGTACGGCGGTGAAAACCCTCCGATGAGGCGTTCGCTTGCCACGCTCCTGCTGGCGCTGCTGCTGGCAGGGTGTGCCACCGAAAAAGGGATCATCGATAAAGGCGCCTACGAGCTGGACACGCGCCATCAGGCGCAGGCGGCTTACCCGCGTATAAAGGTGCTGGTGATCCACTACACCGCAGATGACTTTGACAGCTCGCTGGCCACGCTGACGGATAAGAACGTCAGCTCTCACTATTTGATCCCGGCTAAACCCCCGGCACCGGACGGTAAGCCGCGCATCTGGCAGCTGGTACCCGAAAGCGAACTGGCCTGGCATGCGGGCATCAGCTTCTGGCGCGGCACCAACCGGATTAATGATACCTCGGTCGGCATTGAGCTGGAGAACCGCGGCTGGCAAAAAACGTCGGGCGTTAAGCATTTTACGCCGTTTGAGCCTGAGCAAATTGCGGCGCTGGTTCCGCTCGCCAAAGACATTATTACCCGCTACAACATCAGGCCTGAAAATGTGGTGGCCCACTCGGACATCGCTCCGCAGCGTAAAGACGATCCCGGCCCGCTGTTCCCGTGGCAGGCGCTCGCCATGCAGGGCATCGGCGCGTGGCCCGACCCGGCGCGGGTGGCGTTTTACCTGAACGGCAAGCCGCGCGACGAGCTCGTGGAGCCGAAGGTGCTGCTCGATCTGCTGGCGCGCTACGGCTATGAGGTGACCGATAACATGACGAACGCGCAGCAGAAGCGCGTGATCGTCGCGTTTCAGATGCATTTTCGCCCGGCGCGCTGGGACGGCATGGCCGATCGCGAAACGCTGGCTATCGCGGAGGCGCTGTTAGAGCGCTACGGGCAGGGGTAATCCTTCGGGTTACCCGACGCCACTTTACACGATCTCCTTTTGGACTGATTTTTAATCACATTCACGGTGTAAATGTTTTATAGTTTCCTCAGTCGAAATTACTCGCAAACGTGGTTGACAATATATCAGCACGACAAATAAGAAATACGGATGTTCTAACGTCTTAGCTTTACTTTACATTTGTTAAATGGACTACGCATTTATGCGCTGTGATTGCACACGTTCACCTTTTTCAATTAAATATTAATAGGTATAACAATGTTAAGTATCTACAGTAAAAATAGCCGTCCACAAGCAGAACTTGACGCCCTTATCGCGGCAACTGAAGGTTTTGAAGAAAGAACCTTACGCAAATGGCAGCGTATCAGTACCGAGAACAACGAAGATATTCATTTTATCGTTAGCGGTGAAGTTGAATTCCGCCGCGAGTCGGATGAACTGTGTATGTTCACCTTACAGAATAAATGTATTTTTGGTCTCTCCTCTATTTATTACAACTCAACGCATATGTATGGCCTGGTTCGTGCCAATACCGTGGTGCGCACCATTAAAAAAGATGATTTTGTCCGTCTGATAAGCGAAAAAAATCTTTGGGAAGCCTTGAGTAAAGTCCTCTCCTGGTATGTTTGCCTGCTCAGCAAGCGTGACGAAGTGCTGGTGGCCCGCAGCGCCTACTCGATTGTTCGCGAGTTCTTGCTGGAAATTAACGAACTGATGGTGCACCATCAGCGCGATATCAATATTTATGACTATATTCAGGAATATACCAGCCTGGCCCGCAGTACCATTATTAAAATCCTCGCTGACCTGAAAAAAGGTAATTATATTCAGGTTGAGAAAGGTCGTCTTATGTATTTGTCAGCATTGCCGGAGAAGTATTAATCGCTTTTATCTCCTTTTTAACTGAAAGGAGGGCTATGTTTCAGTAAATTATTTGCCTGCGTTCCTGACGTGGTTTCATCCACGGGAGGCGCGGGCATTTTCCCCTGCGAATAATCGTTTTCCTGTTCTTTTAACGCCTTTATCAATAATGCCTTGATCGCCCCGTCATCAACTGTCTGACCGGAATTATCCTGTTCGGGGATAGCAGAATTCTTCACTTCTGTTCCTGGCAATATATCCCGGGAAATATCATGCGGCATTTCACCGTCGGGCGCCTGCTGCCAGTCGGCATCGCCGCTATCAATGGGCATCTCATGCAGCGGCGGCATCTCTTTTGTCACCGGTTCTTGCTTTGCTTCAGGCTGCGGGAACGGTTTACTGACATAGACATAATGCATATCCGATAGCGTCGTTTCTGGCTTAACGGCGCTTGCTTTTACTGGCTCAGGTACCGGATGACGCAGATCCCAGTAGAGATGAGCGTAGAGTCCCGCAGCGATCGTCATCACTATTCCCACCACCCAGATCAGGGTGGTACAGACCACTTTTTTCAGCGAGGGGCGCCGGTAAGAAAACCAGACCGGCGCATTCAGGGTAGCGCTGCGCTGGGCAGCCAGAGTAATCGTCGACATTATGAATGCTTCTCCTGCGCGTTGGGGGTCGCAGATATATTTGCGGACTGAATAAGTACGCTTGGCGTAGTCCGGGTTTCACGCATTAACTGCATCAATGTATCTTCACCCGCAATCCCGTCCACATGCAGATGCATTTTCTGCTGAAACTCGCGGGTACGTTGCATCAGTTCGGCCGTCCACACCTTTGTGTGGGTTTCGGGTAGATTCAGCGCCAGGCTAAGCTGCTGATCCATCCAGCCCAGATCTTTGGCGCTGCTTTCGGCGCTCACGGCATCTTTCCCCTGCGGCGTAAGGCGGTGCAACTGGGTGTAATTGCCCGTTGCATGCTGGTTAAACCAACTGTGGCTCACCTGCCAGGTGCGATTATTCATCAGCAGATCCAGCGAGTTATCGTCTACTCTGGCCACCACGGCATAGTTCAGGTGATCGCCTGTTTTGATCTCGCCAATCCACGGGTAACCCTCTTTTGCCAGCTCTTCGACCGGAGCGCTACCCTCCTTACACATCAGATTGACCTGCCCGGCGTTCTGGCAGAGCGCCTCTTCCATCGTGGCGTCATAACCCCACATGGTATAGAGCTGATGCATCGCATCGGGCTTATTCACCACTTCATTATCAATAACCGGCACCGCTGGGGCGTCGGTTTTTGGTGCCTGCGGTTTCCAGCTGGCCATCACGGGCAGCTGTACCGGCAGTCTGGCGGTAATGGTGGGCATCAATGTCCAGCCGCAGGCGGCAAACAGTACGGAGGCAAAAAGGCCCATAACGGCAAGGCGTTTGCCCTTCGGTTTCGCCGGCAGAACTTCTCCTGCGGCGAGGCGCAGATGGCGCGGCGATACCTGCGCTGAACGCTCGGTCCAGGCGGCAAGCATTGCAAGGTGCGCCAGCTCGTTGAGTTTCCCTGCCTGTCCTTTGGTCAGAACATGCATTTTGCGCACGCGGGCCCGGGTAAACGGCGTCGCGTCGCTGCCATGTTCTTCACACTGGGCCTGAACATAGCTCAGGGACTCGCGGCAGGTGAGAGGCCGGAGCGTGTGATGCGTATGAAGAAATTCACGCAACCCGGACTGCTGGAGGGCGGCTTCCTGGTCGGCCGATCCCATCAGCACAACCGACAGAGGCACATCCAGCTCCTGCGCGCGGGTTAACAGCATGGACAGAGCGTCGTGGCAATTCGCTTTCATTGACTGAATATGCGAAATGACCAGCACTTTACGCGTGGTTTTGCAGGACAACATCTCGTCCTTCCACTGACGCAGCACAGCATCAATAGCCTGGATCCGGGTTTTGCTCTCTTTAGTGGTGGTGTTGAGTTTATAGAGCAGGCCGCTGGCGCTGAGTTTCGGGAAGGCGTTAATGGCAAGCAGTGTGCCGTCATGCTTTTTCAGCGCATCGCAAAACTGCGAGGCGAGATAGCTGTCGTCGCTTAAGAGCGCAGTGACGCCTGTTGTCTGGCACTTCTCTTTCAGCAAACCGAACACATCCTGATGATACGGAACAAAAAAATCACCTGGCATCCGGGTGATAGTCCGGAAAGGCTGGGTAGTGAAATTAAAATGGCGCATATACATAGCGTATTACCGTCTCTTACATTCATAACAAGGAGCCAGAAAAGTAAAGGATATAGGTGGAAGGGGCAATTTGAATGCAGGATAAAAATATTCTGTCTGCGCCTCTATCATGAGTTTATTTAACGATCAACCTTTTTCTAAATTATTGTTAGCGGAAGTGTGAATGGGCGGGGGCGAGGAAACACATTAGTATTTACGCCACTCACTCATACAGCCCAGCGCTGTGAATTACTGACTGGCAGAAAGGCTCGTTAAAAAATGCGTATGTCATTTGTTACTCAATTGATTATGCCCTGCGTCATGTTTGTGCTGCTTATTTTCTGCGGCCAGCAAGGGTATATGGTTTATAAAGATTATAAAAAAGTGACGAACAGGTTATCTGATTCAAAAAAGAATATGCAAAAAAAAAGTCACGATGAAAACCAGTTTGTACTTTTTTCGCCGGCGGTGATGCCAGCGAAGCAGCCAGCGGCGGTGAAAAAGCCGCTCAGTGCGGAAATCGAAGGTATTCTCAGCAGCGATGAAGCCTGGCTGTCCTTTGCGGTGATAAAAACCCCCGCCGGACAAAAGAGCTATCGCGAGGGCGAAATGCTCGCCGGTTTTGACAATGCCTATATTGCCGAAATTCATCCTGATAATGTGGTGGTGAATTATGAAGGCGCGCCGCAGGTTATTTCACTTAAAAAACCAGACTATTTCAAAGGCGGCGTTGACAGCGCCCCGGTAACCAAATCGAAGAAAGATGCAGGGTTAGATAATCTGCATCTGGATGATTATCTGGTGTTAAAACCAATAATCGAAAAAGGCCAGCTGGAAGGCTACAACATTAATCCACGCAATGCGTCGCCTTTCTACAGCCATGCTGGCCTGGAAAAAGGTGATGTAGTGGTAAAAGTTGACGATGTGGACATGACTAAAGAGGCGCAGGCAAAAGAGCTCGTTGCCCGCTGGTCAAAAATGAAAGAGGCGGATGTCGTTATTCGGCGTCACGCTCACCTTGAAAATATTCGGGTCAATGTTCTAAACAATTAATAAGTGTACAGACATGAAGAAATTTCCATGGGCGTGCGTAGCGCTGACCGCATTGTCGTTATATTCAGGTTCGCTGTTCGCGGCGAACTTTAGCGCCAGTTTTAAAAATACCGATGTCCGCGAATTTATCGATACCGTCGGGCGTAACCTTAATAAAACCATTCTGGTCGATCCTTCCGTTCAGGGAACGGTGTCGGTTCGCACCTACAACGTACTGACGGAAGATGAATATTACCAGTTCTTCCTGAGCGTGCTGGATCTCTATGGTCTGTCGGTGATTCCGATGGATAACGGGATGGTGAAAGTCGTGCGCTCTTCGGTGGCCCGCATGTCGGGCGCACCGATTGCCGACAGCAAAAACCCTGGCAAAGGCGACGAAGTCATCACCCGCGTGGTGCGGATGGAGAACGTCCCGGTACGCGAGCTGGCCCCCCTGTTGCGTCAGCTGAACGACGCCTCCGGCATCGGCAACGTGGTCCATTTTGAACCGTCAAACGTGCTGCTGTTAACCGGCAAAGCCTCGGTGGTTAACCGCCTGGTGGATCTGGTGCAGCGTGTGGATCAAAGCGGCGTCCAGCGCCGTGAAATCGTGCCACTGCGTTTTGCCTCGGCCAAAGAGCTTTCTGACATGTTGAACAACCTCAATAACGAAGAGCAGAAAGGGCAAAACGCCCCGCAGCTGGCGACCAAAGTGGTCGCCGACGATGAAACCAACAGCCTGGTGATCAGCGGCAGCCCGGACGCGCGTCAGCGCACCCGGACGCTGATCTCCCAGCTCGATCGCGAGCAGAACAACGAGGGCAACACCCGCGTCTTCTACCTGAAATACGCCAACGCCAGCAAAGTGGTGCCGGTGCTGACGGGGATCGGCGAGCAATTGAAGGATAAAGCGGGCGGTGGCAAGAGCAAAGCCGCGCCGATGGCAGGCGATCTGAATATTTCCGCCGACGAGTCTACCAATTCGCTGGTGATCACCGCCCAGCCAAACGTCATGAATTCACTGGAAAAAGTGATCGACAAGCTGGATATCCGCCGTCCGCAGGTACTGGTGGAGGCGATCATCGCCGAAGTTCAGGACGGTAACGGTCTGGATCTGGGCGTGCAGTGGACCAGTAAACACGGCGGGGTTCAGTTTGGTTCGACCGGCCTGCCGATCAGCCAAATCAAGAAGTCAAAAGTCATTGGCAGCTATACGGGCCTGGCGACCGGTTTCTTTAACGGCGACTTTGGCGCGCTGATGACGGCGCTGTCCACTAACGGCAAAAACGACATTCTGTCGACACCGAGCGTGGTCACGCTGGATAACAAAGAGGCGTCGTTCAACGTCGGTCAGGATGTTCCGGTCCTCTCCGGTTCACAGACCACCAGCGGCGATAACGTCTTTAACTCTGTGGAACGTAAAACCGTCGGTACGAAGCTGAAAATCGTACCGCAGATCAACGATGGCGACATGATCCATCTGAAGATCGAGCAGGAAGTTTCCAGCGTGGATAACACTTCGACGGCCGATGCCAGCCTGGGCCCAACGTTCAACACCCGCACCATCAACAACGAAGTGATGGTCCACAGCGGGCAGACGGTGGTGCTGGGGGGGTTGATGGAAAACGTCACCAAACAGTCGGTCTCGAAAGTGCCGTTGTTGGGCGATATTCCGGTGGTGGGTCAGTTGTTCCGCTATACCTCCCAGGACAGCGCCAAGCGTAACCTGATGGTGTTTATCCACACCACCGTACTGCGCGACGACGACAACTACGGCGCGGCCTCGAAAGAGAAATATGAGCAGATCCAGGCGCGTCAGCAGCAGCGTATGGAAGAGCACAAGCTGGGCATCGTAGAGAATGCTGATTCGCCGATGCTGCCAGCCTATCCGGCCCAGAGCCGCGCCGCGCCGGTGAGCGCCAGTGCGCCGGTGTCGTCCCGCAATCCGTTTAAAGAATAAGGCGCAAGCGACATGACCGAGATGAGTAATGCGCTCTGTACCAGCACCTGGGCGAAAGAGAACGGGGTCCTGTTCTATAACGACGAGGTGTATATCCGCGAGGATGCGCAGGCGTATGCCCTGCTGGAGATGCGCCGCGTGCTGGGGCGCTCCTATGCCCCGACGATCTTGACGGCGGAAGCGTTTGACGAACTGCTGACCAACATCTGGCAGCAGAACAGCGGCGTCTCGCAGCAGCTGGTGGACGACATGGACGCCGATATTGACCTGATGGCGTTAACCGAGGAGATCCCTGACAACGAAGATCTGCTGGATAACGACGAGAACTCGCCGGTGATCCGCCTGATCAACGCCATTATGGGCGAAGCGGTGAAAGAGGGGGCCTCCGATATTCATATCGAGACCTTCGAGCGCACCCTGAGCATTCGTTTTCGCGTTGACGGCGTGCTGCGTCCGGTGCTGCAGCCGGCGCGCAAGCTCGCACCGCTGCTGGTGTCGCGTATCAAAGTGATGTCCAAACTGGACATCGCCGAAAAACGTCTCCCCCAGGACGGTCGTATCTCGCTGCGCATTGGTCGTAAGGCCATTGACGTGCGTGTCTCCACTATCCCGTCTCAGTACGGCGAACGCGTGGTGATGCGTCTGCTGGACAAAAGCAACCTTAAGCCGGACATCAACAAGCTCGGTCTGATTGACGAAGAGCTGGTGAAGTTAAAGGGACTGATTGAACGTCCGCACGGCATCATCCTGGTGACCGGCCCGACCGGTTCGGGGAAAAGTACCACCCTGTACGCGCTGCTGTCGGCGCTTAACGGCCATGAACGCAACATTCTGACTGTGGAAGATCCGATCGAGTATGAACTTGAAGGGGTCGGGCAGACCCAGGTCAACCCGCGCGTGGACATGACCTTTGCGCGCGGACTGCGCGCCATTCTGCGCCAGGACCCGGACGTGGTGATGATCGGGGAAATTCGTGACGGTGAAACCGCGCAAATCGCGGTACAGGCCTCGCTCACCGGTCACCTGGTGATGTCCACGCTGCACACCAACAGCGCCGCGGGCGCCATTACCCGTCTGCGTGATATGGGGCTGGAGTCATTTTTAATCGGTTCGTCGCTGCTTGGCGTCATTGCCCAGCGTCTGGTGCGTCGGCTGTGTCCGCACTGTCGCACGACCAGTCCGCTGGATGACAATGAGAAAGCGCTGTTCACCTTTATGGAAACGCCGCCGAAAGCGATTTATCGCGCCGTGGGCTGTGAACAGTGTCGCCAGAGCGGCTACCAGGGACGCGCAGGCATCCATGAATTTCTGGTGGTCGATAGCGCCATGCGGCGTGCGATCCATGAAGACAAAGATGAGATGTCCATCGAAACGCAGCTTTTCAAAGAGGCCTACAGCCTGCGTGAAAACGGTCTGCTGAAGGTGATCTCCGGCGTGACCTCGCTGGAAGAGGTGATGCGTGTCACCGCCGAGCGCGGGGGGGATGCGTAATGGCCTGGTATGCGTGGTCCGCGACGGACGCCGCGGGGAAAACCCAGCGCGGCACCCTGCAGGCCGAAGGGCCCAAGCAGGTGCGCCAGATGCTGCGCGAACAGAAGCTGATGCCAGTGAACATTGCGCCGACCAGCGATCCGTCGGCGGGAAAAAACGCCCGTAAAGGGGCAAAACTGTCGATCCCGGTGCTGTCGATGTTTACCCGACAGCTCGCGACGCTGGTCAATGCCGCGCTGCCGCTGGAGAGTGCGCTGAAGGCGATTGCGAAGCAGACGGAAGATAAAACACTGGCGGCGATGGTGAGCGAGATCCGCGACAAGATTGTGGAAGGTCACACGCTGTTCGACGCCTTCAGCCAGTTTCCGCGCAGCTTCGACAAGCTCTACTGCACCCTGGTGATGGCCGGTGAAAAGACCGGTCATCTCGGTGGCGTGCTGGAAAAGCTCGCCGAGTACAACGAGCAGCGCCAGAAGATGAAAAGCAAGCTCACTCAGGCGATGGTCTACCCCATTACCCTGACGGTGGTGGCGATCGCGGTGATCTCTATTCTGCTGGTCGCCGTGGTGCCGCAGGTCATCGACCAGTTCACCCACATGAAACAAGAGCTGCCGGTGACCACCCGCACGCTGATTGCGGTGAGCGACTTTTTACAGGCCTGGGGCATCGTTATCGCCGGCGGCCTGTTCGGGGCGTCGGCGAGCTTTAAATTTTGGATAAAAGTAGAAAAGAACCGGTTTGTTTATCATCGGTGGCTGTTGCTAAAGTCACCGCTGAAAAAACTGGTCTGCGCCATCAACAGCGCGCGCTACATCCGTACGCTGAGTATTTTGCAGGCGAGCAGCGTTCCGCTGCTGGAGGGGATGTACATCGCGATGGACGGGATTGAAAACCTCTATGCCCGGCAGGTGCTTGAGCAGGCGGCGGACACCGTGCGCCAGGGGGCATCCCTCTACAACGCGCTGGAACAGGCGAGAATTTTTCCACCCACCATGCTCTACATGGTGGCCTCCGGGGAGGAGAGCGGCGAGCTGGGCTCGTTGATGGATCGTGCGGCGGAAAACCAGGAATCTGCATTACAGCATCGAATTACGTTAACGCTGTCGGTATTTGAACCGGCACTGGTAGTAACTATGGCGACCGTTGTTTTATTTATCGTTCTTTCAATATTACAACCGCTTCTTCAACTTAATAATATGGTGGGTTAATCATGTCTTTGAAAAAAAATAGCCTGAAGCGTCAGGCGGGGTTCACGCTGCTCGAATTAATGGTAGTTATCGTTATTCTCGGCGTGCTGGCCAGTATGGTCGTGCCTAATTTAATGGGCAATAAAGAAAAAGCCGATATTCAGAAAGCGACCAGCGATATTGTGGCGCTGGAAGGTTCGCTGGATATGTACAAACTCGACAACCATCGCTATCCGACCACCGAGCAGGGGCTGCAGGCGCTGGTGACCAAACCTGAAATTGCGCCCATTCCGAAAGGCTACCGTGACGATGGCTATATTCGCCGCCTGCCGCAGGATCCATGGGGCAATGACTATATTCTGGTTAGCCCGGGTGAGCATGGCGCTGTCGATATTTTCTCAGCCGGTCCGGATGCAGAAGCTAATACTGCCGACGATATCAGCAACTGGTCTTTTGATAAAAAAGATAAGTAATGAATAAGCAACGTGGATTTACCCTGCTGGAAATTATCGTGGCGCTGGTGATATTCGCCCTGAGCGCCATGATGGTGGTCACCACCATTCCATCACGCAGCGGCGCAGATACATTTGGTCAGCAGCTAAAATCCCTCGTTGAATATGGTTCTGACCGTGCGGTAATGGACGGAAATATTGTCGGGCTGGTGATGACCTCGTCAGAATTTGAACTGGTGACGCAGGTTGGAAATAACGGCGAACGTCACTGGGCACCCTTAAAGTCGGGGCGGATCGCCACCCGCGGTGAGTTTCCTGAGGAGATGCATGTCTCCCTCTCATCGCGAACGCTGGCGGCCACGCTGGACGATGAACCGCAAATCATTTTTTTGCCTGACGGCGAGCTTAGCCGCTTCACGCTCAGCCTCGAAAGCCTGGATAAAAAGCAGCGCTTTCACGTGACGTCACAGGGCTCTGTTCCCGTGATGGTGGAAAACGATGACTAAACGCAAGACCAAAGAGCAGGGGATGACCCTGCTGGAAGTGATGGTGGCGTTGGTGATTTTCTCCACCGCGGCGCTGGCGCTGATGAACTCCGTCACCCTGAACGTGCGCTTTACCCACAGCCTGTCGGAAACGCTGCAGGCGGGCTGGGTGGCGGAAAATCAGCTGGCGCAAGCGCAGCTGGCTCAGACCGATTTCCCGGACGCCGAGCAGGTGGGCACCGAAACCATGGGCGGACAAACCTGGACCTGGCATATCCAGCGGGTGAAAACCGCCGACAATACCTTTGCCGATGAGGTACGGGTTTACAGCGAAGCAAGCGATGCGCAACCGGTGGTGGCGCTTCAGCTCGCCGAACCGGAGGTGGATCGTGAGTAAGGTGCAGCGTCAGCAGGGCTTTACCCTGCTGGAAATTATGATTGCGCTGGCCATCTTCGCGGTGATCAGCATTCTCGCCTGGCAAACTCTCGACGGCGCGATGCGCACCTCGACGGCCAGCGACGAGGCGGCGACAAAAGTGACGGCGCTTCAGCGCACGTACAACCTCCTCTCGCGAGACTTTTATCAGCAGCAGGCGCGTGCGCCGCGCAACAGCGGCGAGGTGTTCGTCCAGCAGCAGAATGGTGTGGAAATGACAACCCTGAACGGCATCAGCGGCCAGGTGCAGCTGGAGCGGGTGCGCTGGACGTTAAAGGACAAGCGCCTGTGGCGCAACGTCTGGGCTGCTATCGACGGTCCCGTCAGCGCGCAGCCGGAAGACGTGCCGATTTTGAGCGATGTGAAAGAGATGAAATGGCGCTTCTGGCACGAAGGCTGGCAGGAAAAATGGACCGACATCGGCCATCAGCCTGATGGCGTTGAGCTGAATCTGACCATGGAAAACGGGGAAACCTGGCGCTGGGTTTTTATCACTCCCGGCGATATGCCTGAGATCCAGACCGCGCCAAAAGAGACGAATGCGGACCCGGCGCAGCCGGCTGCGGAGAATGCGGCCCAGACCGTAACAACCCCGCAGCCCGATACGGCAGTAGAGCCAGGAGTGAGTTCATGAGCGGCAAAACAGCGCGAAAAGAGCGTGGCGTGGCGCTGCTGGTGGTGCTGATCCTGCTGGTGATGATGTCCGCCCTGGCGGCGAAAATCAGTCAGCAGTTCTGCCGCCACCTGCAAAAAACGCATTATCAGGTCAGCCAGCAGACGCTGCGTTGGGCCATTGCCCGTCAACAGAAGGTACTGGAAAACGTATTGCAGAAAGCGGCCAGTTCAGAAGGGGCGGGGCTGTCGCCGCAGGGTGACTGGGCGCAGCCGCTGGAAACCCACGGGGATAATTACACCGTGGTGAGTCAGGTGGAGGATGCCCGGACCTGCTTTAACGTCAATAGTCTGCTGGCCGGTGACGCGGCGCCAGCGGCCCCGGCCGACCCAACTGCGCTGCCGGAAAAACCGGTCAAAGAGCAGATTATCGAACAACTGCTGACAGAAAGTGGCGTCGGTACGCTGGCGGCAGAAGAGATTTACCAGCAGCTGGTGGATTATCTTGACGCCGACGACGTGACGGCGAAACAGGGCCAGGAGGCCGATGCCTGGGCGAGCGTGACGCCCGCCCGCGGTCCGGCGAATCAAATGATGCGCTCCATCAACGAAATCAGAGTGCTGCCCGCCTTTCCGCAGGCTGCGTGGCCGAAGGTCAGCAAGCTGCTGTGCGCCTTGCCGGATACGGATGGCACCATAAATGTGAATACCTTAACACGCGAACAGGCGCCGCTGCTGGCGGCGGTTTTTACCGGCGTGCTAAACACGGACGACGCTGCCCGCCTGATCGATTCACGCCCGGAGGAGGGGTGGGCGTCGCTGGAGGCATTCAGCAAAGTGCTGGAGAGCAACTATCCGCAGACCAAAGATATCCTGGCGCAGATTCAGGACAGGGTTGCGGTCAACAGTCGCTATTTTCGGGTGGATACCACCGGCAATACCGATGATTTAACGCTGCGCGTCGTCAGCCAGCTTCACGTTGACAGTGAGGCTGGCAAGGTCGTGACCTGGCAACGCCGCTACCGAATGGTTGAATAAGATGAAGATAATGAAAAAGGTGCTTTTTATTCGTCCCGACACCCGTGAGGACGGCAAAATCTGGTGGTGTGAATCTGGTAACGATCGGGTGGAATATCTGACGGGCTGGAGCGCACTGAGCGAACTTTCCTGCCACCCGCTTTCTCAGCAGGTGTGCCTGCTGCTGCCGGCGAGCGAGACGATCTTTCGTCATTTTACCCTGCCGAAAAAAGGGCTCTCCGCCCAGACGGCGCAGTTCTCGTGGATGGCGGAAGAGACGCTGCTCGGCGAGGTGGAGACGCTGCACTGGACGGTGCTGAACAAAAAGGGGCCGGAGGTGGATGCCGTGGCCATCGACGCTGATCGTCTGCGCCACTGGCTTGAGCTGTTCGCTCAGGCGGGGCTCACGGTGGTCCAGGCGCTGCCGGATGCCTGGCTGCTGCCGGTGAGCGAAGGGGGCACTACGCTGGTGAGCCTGGAGGAGAGCTACTGGCTGCGTTTTTCCCCCGGCAGCGCTGGCGAAGCCGATACGGTTCTGCTGCCGCTGCTGTTGAGTAAATGCCCGGCGGGTGAGGTGTGCTGCTACGGCGATGTGCCGCAGGAGGTACAGGTGGATGAACGGCTGGCGTGGCAGCATCCGCTGGTGCTGATCCAGCCCCAGTGGCAGGGCTGTCGTGTCAACATGCTGCACGGGGAGTTTTCCGGGCGCAACGCCAGCGGCCCGCGTTTTCGCCACGCGAAAAAGGCCCTCGCGGCGGCGGCGCTGCTTTGCGTCGGCCTGCTGATCGGCCCCCGCGTTGGTATGGCGTGGATGCTCACTCATCAGCAAAACGAGATCCACCGGGAGATGACCACCGTAGCGCAGCACTATTTCCCGACCCTGCGCCAGACCAGCAACCTGAAGTACTACGTCGGGCAAAATATCAGCAAGGCGAAGAAAGGGGTCTTCCTGCAGCTCGAAGCGCTGAATCAAATCAGGCAGTCATTGCCGTCTCTGGAGATCAACAACGTGGAATATGACGAAACGCAAAATCAGCTGACGCTGAATGTGAAATCCATGGATAAACAGACCCTGCAGGATTTTGTCTCCCGCAGCGCCGAAACCTTTGAATTTACGATGCAGCCGATTTCCGGCGAGGCGCCTTATACCGCCATTATTACCGGGAGCTATAAATGAAAACGCAAATAGCCCAGTTAAAAAACCGCTGGCAAAATTACAGTCCACGCGAGCGTAATTTATTTAAACTCTGCGGCGGGGCACTCTGCTGTGCGATGGTTTATTACGGCGCGATGATGCCGCTCGATACTTTAATAAAAAATAACGAGGCCGTGTTATTTAAGCAAAAGCAGACGCTGAACTGGATGCGCCAGGAAATTGATAAAAACCATCTCCAGTCCAGAATCGTCAATACCCCGAACCCGCGCAGCGTGGTGGAGGAAAGTGCCAAAGTCGTGCACGTCGCGTTGACAGACGTGCGTCAGCAAGAGCAGTCGCTGACCTTTGATGTCGAGCGCGTCAACGTTTCTGCCCTGCAAAACTGGCTGCGTGAGATGAACGTCTCTTCCGGTATCCATCTGGAGAAACTCGCGTTAACGCCGGTGGATCGTCAGAGTGACGTGAAAGCGCACATTACGCTGAGCTGGGCGAAAAGCGCATGAACCCGCTAATGCTGTTGCAGCAGGCGAATCTGCCGGGTCTGTGCGTGATGAGCGGAGCGCTGGGCGCGATCCTCGGCAGTTTCCTGGGCGTAGTGGCGGAGCGTATTCCGCCGCTGGTAATGGAAGAAGAGGGGGCAGGCAATCTGCTGTTTCCCGCCTCTCACTGCCCGGAATGCCGCCACGCCCTGAGCGCGTGGGAAAATATTCCCATCATTAGCTGGTGTGCGCTGCGCGGCCGCTGCCGCCACTGCCATAGCGCGATTCCGTTGCGACTGCTGCTGGTGGAAGTCTGTAGCGCTCTCTTCTTTGCCGCCAGCGCCGCGCTGGCACCCTCGTTTACGGCGCTGATCGCGCTGTGGTTGATGTGGAGTCTGCTGCTGCCGCTGGTGGTGATCGACGCGCGTCATATGCTGCTGCCGGACTGCCTGACCCAGCCGCTGCTGTGGACGGGGCTGATGTTTCATGCCCTGTTCCGTACGCTACCGCTGACCGATGCTATCTACGGCGCGGTGGCGGGATATCTGTCGCTCTGGCTGGTTTACTGGGCATTCCGCCTGCTGACCGGGCGGGAAGGATTAGGCTATGGTGATTTTAAGCTGCTGGCGGCGCTGGGCGCCTGGTGCGGCTGGCAAGCGTTACCTTCTATTGTGCTGATCGCAGCGCTGGGGGGCATTATCATGCATTGCCTGTTAAAGCCCTTTGAGAATAAAAATAACCTTATTTCCTTTGGTCCATATATTGCATTTTCCGGGCTGGTTGTATTTATCGCGCAAATTCCACATCTCATCTTTTAAATAATGCAGTCAAGTTTTTTTTGAAGTTTTTTCATTGGGGGAATGAAAGGATAAAATAAATTACCCGCTGTATTCTTCTCTCCGCAATAAAACATTTGTCGAAGGTTTTATGAGTGGAGGAAGGTACAGCACAATTATAAACAGGTCTTTCGCGAACCAGAAACGTTCACGATTAATTTATCAGTAAATAACGTTCGTCCATGTTTAATGGAAAAGCATGGGTATTTAATTTCACAAATCGTATTATCAGGATCAAATAATGAAATTTCTGAAGCCTAAATATCTGGCACTCTTCGTTGCAGCGGCTGCAAGCCCGGTGTTCGCAGCCGTGCCGGGTAAAGCAACTATCGCCAGCGGTAATGATAAATTTGCCATTGTCGAAGTCGATCAGTCTGCTTCTGCGTACAACAGCCTCGTCAAAGTCCATGATGGTGCCGATGTTAAAGTGCAGTGGGATGTCTGGAGCGGCGCGGCCCCGACTTCAGCGAAAGTGCTGCTCGACGGCAAAACCGTCTGGACCGGTGCAGGCAGCATGTCCGGCACGGCAACATTTAAAGTGACCAAAGGCGGCCGCTATCAGGAAACGGTTGAACTCTGCAATGCCAGCGGGTGCAGCACCAGCGCCAGCAAACTGATTATCGTCGCGGATACCGACGGTAGCCATCTGCTGCCGCTTAACACCACCATGCAGGAAAATAATAAAACCCTCTCTAAGCACACCGATAAAGTGGTCGGTGCCTATTTCCCTGAGTGGGGCGTTTATGACCGTAATTTCCCGGTGGATAAAATCCCGGCGGCTAACCTTAACCACATTCTGTATGGCTTCATTCCAATCTGCGGCGGCGATGGCATCAACGACAGCCTGAAAACCATCGAAGGCGGTAACAGCTTCGAAGCGCTGAAGCGCGCCTGTGCGGGCCGTCAGGACTTCCAGGTGGCGATTCACGACCCGTGGGCCGCACTGCAGAAACCTCAGGCTGGCGTCAGCAGCTGGGACGACCCCTACAAAGGCAACTTCGGCCAGCTGATGGCAATGAAGAAAGCCAATCCAGGGCTGAAGGTACTGCCGTCTATCGGCGGTTGGACCCTCTCCGATCCGTTCTTCAAAATGCATGACAAAGCGATCCGCGATCGCTTTGTGGCTTCTGTGAAAGATTTCCTGAAAACCTGGAAATTCTTCGACGGCGTGGACATCGACTGGGAATTCCCGGGCGGCGGCGGTCAGAACGAAACGCTGGGCAACCCGCAGCAGGATAAAGAGACGTATACCGCACTGATGCGCGAACTGCGCGCCATGATGAATGAACTGTCAGCCGAAACCGGCCGTACCTTTGAGCTGACCTCAGCAATCGGTTCAGGCAGCGACAAAATTGAAGACGTTGATTACACCACTGCCCAGCAGTACATGGATCACATCTTCCTGATGAGCTACGACTTCTACGGCGGCTGGAGCAACACCGATCTGGGTCACCAGGCGGCACTGCGTGCGCCGGCAAACAAACCGGATACCAATTACACCACCGAAAACGGCGTGAATGCGCTGCTGGCGCAGGGTGTACAGCCCGGCAAAATCGTCGTGGGGACGGCCATGTATGGTCGCGGCTGGACCGGCGTTCACGGTTACAGCAATAACAACCCGTTCACCGGCACGGCAACGGGCATGGTGAAAGGGACCTGGGAACCGGGCGTGGTTGACTATCGTCAGATCGTTAACGAGTACAAAGGTAAAGCGGGCTGGGAATACAACTATGATGCTACCGCTGAAGCGCCGTATCTGTTTAACAAAACCACCGGCGATCTGATCACCTATGAAGATGCGCGTTCCGCAACGGCGAAAGGTCAGTATGTGCTGGCGAAAAATCTGGGCGGTCTGTTTGCCTGGTCTATCGACTCCGATACCGGAGACATTCTGAACGCGATGAATGAAAGCCTGACAGGCGGCGGCGCTGCGCCGGTTGATCCGGTGGTGACCAACCATGCGCCGGTGGCGACATCCGCTGACCAGAGCGTAACCGGTCCGGCGACGGTGACCCTGGACGGCTCGGCTTCCACCGATCCGGATGGCGATGCCATCACCTACAAGTGGACGCAGATCTCTGGCCCGTCGGTGACCATCACCAACAGCACCAAAGCGAAAGCGACCTTCAACGTTGCCGCTGTCACCAGTAACCAGACTCTGGCGTTCCGCCTGACGGTCACTGACGCGAAAGGGTTGAGCAGCACCGCTGACGTACAGGTCGTGAACAAAGCGCCGAAAGCAAACCAGGCGCCGGTCGTGAACCAGATGGAAGCCGTGACGCTGGAAGCGGGCCAGAGCTACTCTCTGCACGCTCAGGCTAACGATCCTGATGGCGACGCGCTGACCTACTCCTGGAGCGTTCCTGCGAATATGCAGGCCACAGGCGCAGATACCGCGAACCTGAACATCACCGCGCCGGACGTGGACACCGAATCTACTTACACGCTGACCGTGGTGGTAAGCGATGGCAAGTCCAGCGTACAGACTAACGTACAGGTGACGGTAACGCCTAAAGCGGCGGAAACCCCGTCTGACGAGGGCAATACCCCTTCCGATGAAGGCAACACTCCGTCTGACGAAGGCAATACCCCGTCTGACGAAGGCAATACCCCGTCTGACGAAGGTAACACCCCATCCGATGAAGGCAATACGCCGTCTGACGAAGGTTCTGCCTCCAATAGCTGCGATAAGCCTGTTGACGCCAACGCCAGTAAATATGCTGCCTGGAGCGCAAGCAAGGTTTACAACGCGGGCAATACCGTCAGCTTCGACAACCTGGTCTGGAAAGCAAAATACTGGACTCAGGGCAACCAGCCGGGCTTCGGCGTGGATGCATGGGAGCTGGTAAGTCAGGTGAAATTCAACTGGCGCTCCGACGTGGTCTATAACGGCGGCGACACCACTACCTACAACGGTTACACCTACACCGCGAAATGGTGGACGAAAGGTGATAAACCCGGTAGCAGCGATGTCTGGGTGAAAAAAGGCCCTGCGGCTGACTGCCAGTAAGTCACTGCCATAACGATGCGGGTAAGGAACTTGCCCGCCATCACGGTCCACGTCCCGTGACGGACGTGGACCGTAAATCAGGAAACAGAGCAATAAGCGCGTAAGGAGACAATGAAAAAGAGCCGGACTGAAAATGAAAACGTTATTTTTATTGTTGCTGATAATAAGTCATAGCGTCTTTGCCAACTGCTGGGATAAAGCCGCCAGTTATTACCATGTGGATCCTTATCTGCTGTATGCCATTGCTAATGTTGAATCGGGAATGAATCCCAATGCGATTGGACAGAATAATGATGGCACGCGTGATGTCGGCCTGATGCAGATTAACAGTTCACATTTTTCCGAGCTGGAGCGAAAAGGCATTAATGAGTACCGGTTAATTACCGAGCCCTGCACCTCGATTATGGTTGGCGCATCGATATTATCCGGAATGATTAAAGTTTATGGCTATAACTGGGAGGCGGTCGGCGCCTATAACGCGGGTCTGAAAAAAGAGAATTACCCGCAGCGTATGGTCTATGCCCGTAAGGTCTGGAATAAATATCAGAAGTTAAAACGTAGCACCCGTAACCGTTATTATTATTGATTTTTGTTTTTTGAAGAGTACCGGCTGGTGTTCTTCATAAAACGAAAACTGCTCCCGGGTTTATTTATTAAATGATTAATAAATAAACCGCGAAACAATTAACTTTTATAGACCCTTAATATAATTAAGAGGACCATTGACATGAACAAAAGAACATTACTCAGTGTTCTTATTGCGGGCGCATGTGTTGCACCGTTTATGGCTCAGGCAACCCAGCTGCAGGCCAGCAGCGAACCTTACACCGTTAAGGCCAGCGATCTGCAGAAGAAAGAGCAGGAGTTGACCAACTTCCCGCTGATGGCTTCAGTGAAGTCAACCATCCGCACGCTGGACAACAGCCTGGTGGAACAAATTGAGCCGGGTAAATCGACAAACCCGGAAAACGTCAAGCGCGTGGAAGGGATTATCAAGGCCAGCGACTGGGAATACCTCTTCCCACTGCGTGCGCCGGAATATACCTACAGCAACTTCCTGAAAGCGGTCGGTAAATTCCCGGCGCTGTGCCAGACCTATACCGATGGTCGTAACAGCGATGCCATCTGCCGTAAGTCTCTGGCAACCATGTTCGCGCACTTCGCGCAGGAAACCGGCGGCCACGAGTCCTGGCGTCCGGAAGCCGAGTGGCGTCAGGCGCTGGTTTACGTGCGTGAGATGGGCTGGAGCGAAGGTCAGAAGGGTGGCTATAACGGCGAATGTAACCCGGATGTCTGGCAGGGGCAGACCTGGCCGTGCGGTAAAGACAAAGATGGTGATTTCGTTAGCTACTTTGGTCGCGGTGCGAAACAGCTCTCCTATAACTACAACTACGGCCCGTTCTCTGAAGCGATGTACGGCGACGTCCGCGTACTGCTGGACAAACCTGAGCTGGTGGCGGACACCTGGCTGAACCTTGCTTCCGCGATCTTCTTCTTCGCCTACCCGCAGCCGCCAAAACCGAGCATGCTGCAGGTTATCGACGGCACCTGGCAGCCGAACGATCACGATAAGGCGAATGGTCTGGTTCCAGGCTTCGGCGTAACCACGCAGATCATCAACGGCGGCGTGGAGTGCGGTGGTCCGACAGAGATCGCCCAGTCTCAAAACCGTATCAAATACTACAAAGAGTTCGCCAACTATCTGAAAGTGCCTGTTCCGTCTAACGAAGTGCTGGGCTGCGCCAACATGAAGCAGTTCGACGAAGGCGGTGCCGGCGCGCTGAAGATCTACTGGGAACAGGACTGGGGATGGAGCGCGGATACCCCGTCAGGCCAGACCTACTCTTGCCAGCTGGTGGGTTACCAGACGCCATTCAGCGCCTTTAAAGAGGGTGACTACACCAAATGCGTGAAGCATTACTTCAACGTCAACGTGGTGGGTGAAGACGGGACTTCCGACGGCGGTAGCGTCACGCCAGCCCCGACGCCAACCCCTGTCGACCCAACGGACGAAGGCAATACCACGCCGGTGCCGGACGATAACACCCCGGCTCCGGAGGATACTACGCCAGCGCCGGTAAACCATGCGCCGGTAGCAAAAATCGCCGGTCCGGTGGGGGCGGTTGAAGCGGGTAAATCTGTTTCTCTGAACGCGTCTGGCTCGACTGACGAAGACGGTAACCACCTGACTTATACCTGGACGGCTCCGAACGGCCAGACCGTAAGCGGCGATGATAAAGCGATTATTACGTTCAATGCACCGGAAGTGGCGGCGGCGACGCAGTACCCGATCAACCTTACCGTCAGTGACGGCGAGCTGAGCAGCACCACAACCTATACGCTGAACGTACAGGCTAAGCAGACCAACGGCGGCCAGACCGGGACTTACCCGACCTGGACTTCCAAAACCAAATGGAAAGCAGGCGATATCGTTAACAACCGCGGCCAGCTGTTCCAGTGCAAACCTTATCCGTACAGCGGCTGGTGCAATAACGCGCCATCCTACTACGAGCCAGGTAAAGGGATTGCATGGCAGGACGCGTGGACTGCGCTGTAATCGGCAAAATGACAAACGGCAACCTTCGGGTTGCCGTTTTTTTCTCATCGCAAAAAGGCAGGACCCGATCTACCGATGGAGCTTCCCGTGATCCCGCAGCCACGCCGCCGTACGCGTAATCCCTTCATCCAGCGTCACAACCGGTTTATACCCAAGCTCGTTCTCCGCCCGCGAAATATCCAGCGTGAAATCAAAGTTAAGCTTTGATACGCCGTAATGCGTCAGCGCAGGCTCTTTGGCCGATTTACTGCCAAAACGCTCCATACTGCGGGCAATCATATCCAGCATCGGGTAAGGAACTGAACGGATGCGGCAGTCGATCTGCAGCTCATCAATTAAGCGCTGCACAATGCTGCGCAGCGTGCAGGGTTCGCCGTTCGTGATGTTGTAGGCGCGACCGGAGATCAGCTTATCGCAGTCCGGCTGGCTTGCCAGCCACATGGCGTGGACGGCGTTTTCGTAATAGGTCATATCCACCAGCGCATCGCCGCCGCGCGGCAGCAGCACGCTGCCGTAGTGGTGCATCATCTGCGCCAGGCGCGGAATAAACACTTTGTCGTGCGGCCCGAACAGGCTCTGGGGGCGCAGCACGGTAAAGCGCGTATGAGGGTTGGACTGTGCCAGCAGGTCAATCACCTCTTCGCTGGCCGCCTTGCTGCGGGCAAACTCACAGGCAAAGCGAGCAGGGCGGAAATCTTCCTGCACGTCACGATGGTGGTGATAGTCAAAATAGAGCGACGGTGACGAGATATGAATAAAGTTGCGCACGCCCCAGGCGACGGCCCATTCGCCCAGACGGCGGGTTGCCCGCACGTTGGCGAGATCGAAGGCTTCCTGGGTACCCCACGGGGAGGTGAAACTGGAGCAGTGCCACAGCGTGTCGATACCGGCAAGCATCACTTTCGCCTGAGAGGAAACCAGCTCCGTCAGGTCAGCATGGACGAACTCCGCGCCCATTTTTTGCAGCAGTTTTCCCATCGCTTCGTTGCGACCGGTAGCCCTGACGCTGATGCCCTTGTTGCGCAGAAATTCGACCGCATTTCGGCCTAAGCCGCTGGTCGCCCCGGTAACCAGTACCTTCATATCAATCCACTGTGTTGAAAAGAATTTCGTGCGCATTCTTTCGTGAATTACGGCGCTATGCAATGGGAAAGGTGAAAGAAAGAGAGTTTTATTTAGATCTTTTCCGTCTTTTGTTCTGCCCGTTGCGCAATCCGCTTTGCCATCCCGCGGAAGATAAACAGGTGTGCGGGGATCATCAACAGCCAGTAGAACAGACCGGGCATTCCGTGGGGATGCCACCAGGCGCGGACGTCCAGTTCACGACGATCGCCTTTGTCTTTCAGGGTAAAGCAGAGCCGGCCCAGCCCCGGGGCTTTCATGCCGAACAGCATCGCCAGCTGTTTTTCCGGCTCGACGATGATGACCTTCCAGCTGTCGACCGCATCGCCCACCTCAAGATACGGGCGTGCCGGGCGGCCTTTTGCCAGCCTGTGCCCCACCAGCAGATCCATTGCCCCGCGCGTTTGCCAGAGGATATTGCCGAAGAAATAACCGTCTTTGCCGCCAATCTGGTTCACGACTTCCCACAGATCTGCAAGGCTGGCGGAAGTTTTCACCGTGCAGCCCGCCTGTTTCGGGTAATAGCCGTACTCCGGCCGCCAGCGGGCAAACGCCTGGGCGTCGTAGCCCCAGTCGCTGGAGTTCACCAGCTGCTCTTCCTCTTTCAGCGTATTGCGCACGGCATCGTCAAAGCGGATCAGGTCCTGGGGAATGAGTGCCCTCAGCGCGCGATCGTCCGCCAGTAAATCGTGTTTGAGCCCCTGGATCAGCGCTTTGGCGGTCGTCGGCGGCACCGAGGTGATCACATTCAAAAACCACACCGAAATCCAGCGGGTTGGAAAGGGGATGGGGATCAGCCAGCGGCGGCGGCCGCTGACGCGCATGAAATGTTCGAACTGCTCCTGATAGCTCAGCACTTCAGGGCCTGCCGCCTCCAGCACGCGGTGTTGCTCCGCCGGGTGATCCAGCAGGGCCACCAGATAATGCAGTAAATTCTCCAGCGCAATCGGCGTGGTGCGCGAGCGCACCCAGCGCGGCGGCGTGAGTACCGGCAGGTTGTAGACCATATCGCGCATCACTTCGAAGGCGGCGGAGCCTGCACCGACGATGATCCCGGCGCGCAGTTCGGTGACGGGGATATTCGCCCCGCGCAGGGTTTCAGCCGTCAGCTGGCGGGCGCGCAGGTGATCGGACTGCTCGTGTTCAGGCGCCTGGAGCGAGCTTAAAAAAATGACCTGCTTCACCGGGGTTTGCAGCAGGGCATCGCGGACGTTCATCGCCACCTGCCGCTCGTGGGCGATAAAATCCCCGCCTTCGCCCATGCTGTGCACCAGGTAGTAAAGCGTGTCGACCCCTTCCAGCAGCGCGGGAAGCTCCTTCGGCCAGTTGAGGTCAATGCTGTGGCAGGTGACGCCGGGCAAGCTGAGTTTTTGCAGGCGTTCGGTGTTGCGTGCCGCTGCCAGCACCCGGTGTCCCTGCTGGCTTAACGCCGCGGTGAGATGCTGACCGATATACCCGCTGGCGCCGAGCACCAGAATGCGTTGCGGCACGTGATGCTCCTTATCGCTGTAAAAACGCCTGCCAGTGTTTCACCACGTCCGCCAGCTGTTCGCGGCTCACGTCGAGATGCATAACCAGGCGCACGACAGGTGAGGCGTTGATCAGCACGCCACGTGATTTCATAAATTCGCCCAGCGCGGCGGCGCGATCATCGCCCACGCGAACAAACAGCATGTTGGTGTCGTGGCGCATCACGTCGGCGCCAATTTCGCGCAGCTGCGTAGCCATCCACGCGGCGTTGTCGTGATCGTCCTTCAGGCGCGCCACGTTGTTTTTCAGGGCATACAGCCCGGCCGCCGCCAGAATACCCGCCTGACGCATGCCGCCGCCGGTCATTTTGCGCCAGCGGTTGGCGCGCTTGATGTAGTCCGCGTTGCCCACCAGCAGAGAGCCCACCGGCGTGCCCAGACCTTTAGAGAGGCAGATGGTGAACGAGTCGCAGTATTGCGCAATCTCTTTCAGCTCGCAGCCATACTCCACGATGGCGTTAAAGATACGCGCGCCGTCAACGTGCAGGCCGAGCCCGCGCTCGCGGGTGAATTCCCACGCTGCTTTCAGGTATTCGCGCGGCAGCACTTTGCCGTTGTGGGTGTTTTCGAGGCTGAGCAGCCGGGTGCGGGCGAAGTGAATATCGTCGGCTTTGATTTTCGCCGCGACCTTATCGAGCGGCAGGGAGCCGTCCGGCGCGGCGTCAATCGGCTGCGGCTGAATGCTGCCGAGCACCGCGGCACCGCCTGCTTCATACAGATAGTTATGCGCGCCCTGGCCGACGATATACTCTTCCCCGCGCTCGCAGTGGCTGAGCAGCGCCACCAGGTTAGCCTGCGTACCGGTTGGCAGGAACAGCGCGGCCTCCTTGCCGCTCAGTTCAGCCGCGTAGCGCTGCAGCTCGTTGACCGTCGGGTCATCGCCGTAGACGTCGTCCCCGACCGGGGCGGCCATCATCTCTTCGAGCATGGCGCGGCTCGGGCGGGTTACGGTATCACTGCGTAAATCGATCATGGCATGTCCTTATTATTAAAAAGGCGATGCCAGATGTTTTACCTGAGCCAGTTGGTTTTTGCCAGTTCGATCACCTCATCGCCGCGTCCGCTGATGATGGCGCGCAGCATATACAGGCTAAAGCCTTTGGCCTGTTCCAGCTTGATCTGCGGCGGGATCGCCAGCTCTTCTTTGGCGACGACGACATCCACCAGCACCGGACCGTCGATGGAAAACGCGCGCTGCAGGGCTTCATCCACCTCTGAGGCTTTCTCCACGCGAATACCGGTGATGCCGCAGGCCTCGGCGATGCGCGCGAAGTTGGTGTCGTGCAGCTCGGTGCCGTCCGTCAGGTAGCCTCCGGCCTTCATCTCCATCGCCACGAAGCCCAGCACGCTGTTGTTGAAGACCACAATTTTCAGCGGGAGCTTCATCTGCACCACCGACAGGAAATCCCCCATCAGCATGCTGAACCCGCCGTCGCCGCACATCGCTACCACCTGACGCTCCGGGGCCGTCGCTTTTGCGCCCAGCGCCTGCGGCATGGCGTTGGCCATCGAGCCGTGGTTAAACGAGCCGAGCAGGCGGCGCTTGCCGTTCATCTTCAGATAGCGTGCCGCCCAGACGGTTGGCGTGCCCACGTCGCAGGTAAAGATGGCGTCGTCGTCCGCGAAATGGCTGATCTGCTGCGCCAGATACTGCGGGTGAATGGCTTTGTCGCTCGGTTTGGCGAGGTCGTCCAGCCCCTTGCGGGCGTCGCGATAGTCACTCAGGGCCTTATCAAGGAACTTGCGGTCCGTTTTTTCTTCCAGCAGCGGCAGCAGGGCGGCAAGGGTAGATTTGATGTCGCCCACCAGCGCCATATCGACCTTGCTGTGCGCGCCGATGCTGGCCGGGTTGATATCAATCTGAATGATTTTGGCATCCGCCGGATAGAACGGACGATACGGGAACTGGGTGCCGAGCAGGATCAGCGTGTCGGCGTTCATCATGGTGTGGAAGCCGCTGGAAAAACCGATCAGCCCGGTCATCCCCACGTCGTAAGGGTTGTCGTACTCGACGTGCTCTTTGCCGCGCAGGGCGTGGACAATCGGCGATTTCAGCTTACCGGCAAATTCAAGCAGCTCCTTGTGGGCGCCAGCGCAGCCGCTGCCGCACATCAGGGCGATATTGCTGGAGTACCGCAGCAGCTGAGCCAGCTTTTTCAGCTCCTCTTCGGCAGGCGTTACCACGGGCTGTGGGGCGTGATACCAGTGGGTGCTGGCCCCTTCCGGCGCGGCCTTGAGGGCCACATCGCCCGGGATAACGACCACGGAAACGCCGCGGTTCAGCACGGCCTTGCGCATGGCGATCGCCAGCACCTGCGGGATCTGCTCCGGGGATGAAACCAGCTCGCAATAGTGGCTGCATTCACGGAACAGCTCCTGCGGATGCGTCTCCTGAAAATAGCCGCTGCCGATTTCGGAAGAGGGGATATGGGCGGCAATCGCCAGCACCGGCACGTGATTGCGGTGACAGTCGAACAGCCCGTTGATCAGATGCAGGTTGCCGGGACCGCACGAGCCCGCACACACGGCCAGTTCCCCCGTAAGCTGTGCTTCAGCGCCTGCGGCGAAGGCGGCAACCTCTTCATGGCGGGTTGGCATCCATTCGATAGTCTTCATCTTGTTGAGGCTGTCGCTAAGTCCGTTCAGGGAATCGCCGGTTACGCCCCAGATACGTTTCACGCCAGCCTGTTCGAGCGTTTTCGCTATATATGCAGCCACGGTTTGTTTCATGGTTTTCCGTCTCCTTTTTGTGATTTCGCTTACAAGCTTAGAAGAAAGTCTCCGTATTGCCCGTCGCATCCCCCCAATTAAAAGGTGCTTTTCACGCGCAATTATTCGGCATAATCTGGTGATGTCTCGGTGAAAACAGGAATAATTTCAAATGGTTAAATCATTGTTAATTGCTGTTAATGAAAAGCTATCGTGCGACGATCTTGGCAAACTCTTGTTACGACTTGCCGTCGGCGGGCTGATGCTTTTTCACGGTTTGCACAAGCTTTTTGGCGGCGTGGGCTTTATTAGCGGCATGCTGGTGGAAAAAGGGCTGCCGGGATTTATCGCCTACGGCGTGTTGGTTGGAGAAGTGGTGGCACCGGTTCTGATTATTGTCGGGCTTTTTACGCGTCCGGCCGCGCTGGTGCTGGCCTTTACGATGATTGTGGCGTGGCTGATGGTGGGAATGGGTGAAACGCTCGCCCTCGATAAAGTAGGCGCATGGGCGATTGAAAGCCTGGTGTACTTCTTTATCGGCTCGCTGGCGGTCGCGTTTTTAGGCGCAGGGCGGTTTGCGCTGGGTAAAGCGCCCGCATGGCGGTAGGGTTGTTGTAGGTCGGGTAAACGTAGCGCCACCCGACAAAAAGCCCGGTGGCGCTAACGCTTACCGGGCCTACGATCGAACGTTTAACCCTTATGCGAGGACCAGATCGCCCTGCGGGTGGCACGAGCACGCCAGCACGTAACCCTCGGCAATTTCCGCGTCGGACAGCGTCATGGTGCTGGTGACGGTATATTTTCCGGAAACGACCTTCGTCTTACAGCAGCCGCACACGCCCGCGCGGCAGGCCGCCGCTACCGGCACCTTGTTGCTTTCCAGCGCCTCCAGCAGCGTGGTACCCACGCGACCAAAGAAGGTCTGCGCAGGCTGCAGCTTGGTGAACTTCACGCCGCTGGTTGCGGCTTCCGCCACCGGCGTGAAGAACTGCTCTTTGAAGAAGCGGGTCACGCCAAGCGCTTTCACCTCTTTCTCGACGATATCCATGTAAGGCGCCGGGCCACAGGTCATCACGGTGCGGTTCGCCATATCCGGCACGCTTTGCAGCAGCTCGCGGCTCAGGCGACCGGGCACAAAGCCGTGGGTCGCGTTGTGCTCCGCCACCAGCGTCACTGGATAATCACGCCACTCCTCGGCAAAAATCACGTCTTCCGGGGAACGTACGCTGAAAATAACCTGCACGTCGGCCAGCGGGCGGTTCTTCGCCAGCCAGCGGCGCATCGACATAATCGGCGTCACGCCACAGCCCGCCGCCAGCAGCAGGAATTTATCGTCTGCTTTGTCGTCACAGGTGAAATCACCCTGCGCGTCAGACAGCCAGATATAATCCCCGCGCTTCACGTCCCGCGTCAGCCACTGCGAGCCCGCGCCGTCCTCAATGCGGCGGACGGTGAGCGTAATGTACTCGCTCACCCCCGGCGTTGAGGAGATCGTGTAGGCGCGCAGGGTGTCCGCCGAATTGCGAACGCTGACCAGCGCGTACTGGCCTGAACGGTACGGATAGTAGTCATGGCACAGCAGCGACAGCGTCCACACATCCGGCGTCTCCTGATGGATGTGATGAACCTGCATCCGCCATGGACATTGTGAGGTTGGCATGGTCATGAATAACTCCTTACGCGCTCAGCAGCTGTTTCATATCATCTTCAACGTTGGTCACGGAACGCAGGCCGAATTTCTCGTTCAGCACCGCCAGCAGGTCCGGCGTCAGGAAGCCTGGCGCGGTCGGGCCGGTCACGATGTTAGTGACGCCGAGAGAGAGCAGGGTCAGCAGGATGACAATCGCTTTCTGCTCGAACCATGACAGCACCAGCGACAGCGGCAGGTCGTTCACGCCGCAGCCCAGTTTCTCCGCCAGGGTGACCGCCAGAATGATGGCCGAGTAAGCATCGTTACACTGGCCCGCATCGATCAGGCGCGGCAGACCTTCGATCTCGCCGAAGTCCAGCTTGTTGAAACGGTATTTGCCGCACGCCAGGGTCAGGATCAGGCAGTCTTCCGGCACGCTTGTGGCGAAATCGGTGAAGTAGTTACGCTCGCCGCGCGCGCCGTCGCAGCCGCCGACGAGGAAAATGTGGCGCAGCTTTTCACGGCTGACGAGATCGATCAGCGAATCAGCGGCGCCGAGCAGGGTTTCACGACCAAAGCCGACGGTAATGAGGTGCGGGATCTCGCTGTACGGGAAGCCTGCCATCTGCTGCGCCTGGGCGATAACCGGACCGAAATCGTCACCTTCAAGATGGCTCACGCCAGGCCAGCCGACGATGCTGCGGGTCCAGATGCGGTCATCATACGCGCCGACGGTAGGGTCGATGATGCAGTTAGAGGTCATCACGATAGGGCCAGGGAAGCGGGCAAACTCCATCTGCTGGTTCTGCCAGCCGCTCCCGTAGTTACCGATCAGATGCTTAAATTTACGCAGCTCCGGGTAGCCGTGCGCCGGGAGCATTTCGCCGTGGGTATAGACGTTAACGCCGGTGCCTTCGGTTTGCTTCAGCAGGTTGTAGAGATCTTTCAGGTCGTGACCGGAAATCAGGATGCACTTGCCTTCGGTCGCCTTGACGTTGACCTGAGTCGGCGTCGGGTGGCCGTAGGTGCTGGTTTCACCGGCATCCAGAATGCTCATCACGCGGAAGTTCATCTGACCGATTTCCATTGAGCATTCCAGCAGCGCGTTCATATCGGCAGGCCAGGTGCCCAGCCACGCCATGATTTTGTGGTACCGGGCGTAGATGTCGTTGTCGTACTGGCCGAGCACGTGCGCGTGTTCCATATAGGCCGCAGCGCCTTTCAGGCCGTACAGGCACAGCAGGCGCAGGCCGAGAATGTTCTCGCCAATCGCCGCTTTGTCTTTATTCGGGGTGAATTCTGCCGCCTGACGCTGGAGCTCGCCGAGATCGTCGCTGACCAGCTGCAGTTCAGACATCGGATTTTCCACGCGCGCGCCGGCATCCGCCTTCAGGCACTGGGCTTTCAGCGCTTCACGCAGGGCAATCGCTTCGCGGGCGTAGCCGACAATGCGCGGAGAGTCGAAGTTAACGTTGGTCAGCGTGGAGAAAAACGCGCGCGGGGCGAAGCTGTCGACGTAGTGGTCGACAATGCCGTATTCGCGGGCTTTGAACGCCCATGCGGAAAGGCCTTGCAGGGCGGCAATCAGCAGGTCCTGCAGGTCAGATGTTTCTGCGGTTTTGCCGCACATACCCTGTGCGTAAGAGCAGCCATTGCCTGCCGGGGTACGGATGGTTTGTTCACATTGCACACAAAACATAATCACACCTGTTAAAGTTATATTTGATATACATGTTTAAGATTATGCCTGTGCCAGAACGGAGAAAAGGGCTTTCTGCTACAAAATAGAGGGAGATTGATATAGCGCAATTTTGGCGGCAGGAAACCTACCGCCAAAGAAGTATCAGGCAGAGAAGAAGGCCATCATGATCGGAACCAGCAGGCTTAAAATAAAGCCGTGCACGATAGCCGCGGGCACCATCTCCAGCCCTCCGGAGCGCTGGAGTACCGGCAGGGTAAAGTCCATCGACGTCGCGCCGCACAGGCCCAGCGCGGTAGAACGACTGCGGCGAACCAGGCCTGGGATCAGCATGATGGCAATCAGCTCGCGCGCCAGATCGTTAAAGAAGGCGGCGCTGCCGATCACCGGGCCGAATGATTCGGTTAGCAGAATACCGGAGAGGGAGTACCAGCCAAAACCTGACGCCATCGCCAGGCCGGTTTTCAGCGGCAGATCGAGAATAAAGGCATTAATGACGCCCGCCACCATTGAACTGGCGACAACAATCACCGCAACCATCATTCCCCGACGGTTCAGGACAATTTGTTTCAGCGTCATGCCATTATTTCGCAGCTGAATACCAATCAGGAACAGCAGGAAGATCAGCGTATATTCACTGGCCTCTGTCGCGTGCTGTAAAAATGCCCAACCGGTCAGCCCAAGAAGAAAGCCGAGCACCACGACGCCGCATAATTTTAATGATTCAAGCGCCATTGCAATTCGAGAAGGGAGCTTTTCCTGATGATGGTGATTTTTCCATGGAATAGTGCGTTCCAGCCACAGCAGCGCGGCAATATTGCACAGCAAAATAACCACCACGGTGACGACAGAATAATGGAGGATGGAGAGTAAATTCGCCGACAGGTTGTCCAGAAATGCCAGGCTAATCCCCATAAAGAAAAGAATAACGTAAACAATCCAGCTGAGAAAACGGTTGATAAGCCGTAATGCGGATTCCTGATGCAGTGGGATAAGGTAGCCCGCAATCAGGGGCAGCAGAATAATGAGGAGTCCTGAAAACATGAACAGCCGGTCCTTTTTAGTATCGGTTAAGCGCCAGTGACACTACCCAATAAAGGCTGTTCAGTAAAGCGGCAAAAGAAAGCCGGGTGGCGGCTGCGCCTTACCCGGCTTGTGTCAATGTGGGGTGTGCGGCCTGTGGCCCTCACCCCGGCCCTCTCCCACGGGGAGAGGGAGGGAAAGATTAATCGCGTTTTTCCAGCAGGGTGCGATACAGCACGCCGCCCAGGATACCGCCGATAATTGGCATTACCCAGAACAGCCACAGCTGCTCAAGCGCCCAGCCGCCCTGGAAGATAGCGACGGCGGTGCTGCGTGCCGGGTTAACGGAGGTGTTGGTGACCGGAATAGAAATCAGGTGGATCAGCGTCAGCGCCAGACCAATCGCAATCGGGGCAAAACCGGCCGGCGCGTGTTTGTCCGTTGCGCCGTGGATCACCAGCAGGAAGCCGGCGGTAAGCACGATTTCAATCACGATGGCAGACAGCATGGAGTAGCCGCCCGGAGAGTGTTCGCCGAAGCCGTTAGAGGCAAAGCCGCTGGCCGCCGCGTCGAAGCCGGCTTTACCGCTGGCAATCACGTACAGAACGCCTGCCGCAATAATACCGCCAACTACCTGCGCCACAATGTAGCCAATCACGTCTTTCGCCGGGAAACGGCCGCCCGCCCATAAACCTAACGTCACTGCCGGGTTAAAATGACCGCCGGAAATATGTCCCACGGCAAACGCCATGGTTAATACGGTTAAACCAAACGCCAGCGCGACGCCGACAAAACCGATACCTAATTCCGGGAATGCTGCTGCCAGAACGGCGCTACCGCAGCCACCAAATACCAGCCAGAATGTACCAAAGCATTCTGCTGCCAATTTTCTAAACATAACCACCTCAAATAATTATCCGCACGCATTCCCGCGTGGGGGATATATCGCCATAAAGGGATGACGACTCAAAGAGCTCGTATTTTAAAAACCAACAACACCCCTTCGCCACTTAAATAAATTCGATTAATTTGATTTAAGGCAATGTGATGTCAATCCTTGTTCAAACTGGAGGTAAATAGAGCATAGTCCAATTTGCGGGCGGTAGTATCTTGCGAGATGAGGGTTATTTCAAATGAAACCTGATGGATAAATTCTGAATTTTTCGTGCTTCCGCCAGGTTATGGAGGCGGATTGCAGTGTCAAGCCTGTATGCATCCCGCTATACTGCTGATTACTTGAAGGAAAAAGTGATCATTTGTCGGGGGATTTATGCTTCTCGAACGTGTGGAAATTGTCGGGTTTCGCGGTATTAACCGTCTGTCGCTGCAGCTGGAGCAGAACAACGTCCTGATCGGCGAGAACGCGTGGGGTAAGTCCAGCCTGCTGGATGCGTTGACGCTACTGCTTTCGCCCGAAGACGATCTGTATCACTTCGTCCGCGACGATTTCTGGTTCCCGCCCGGCGACGTGACGGGGCGCGAGAAGCACCTGCATATCATCCTGACGTTCCGCGAATCCGAGCCCGGACGTCACCGCGTGCGTCGCTTCCGCCCGCTGTCACCCTGCTGGGTGCCGTGCGACGACGGTTTCCACCGGATTTTCTATCGGCTGGAAGGCGAGATGGCGGAGAACGAAGGGGTACTCACCCTGCGTGATTTTCTCGATGAGAAAGCCAACCCGATCCCGCTGGACAATATCGACGATCTGGCCCGTCACCTGATCCGCCTGACGCCGGTTTTACGCCTGCGCGATGCGCGTTTTATGCGGCGTATTCGTAACGGTACCGTACCCAATATGCCGGAAGTGGAGGTCACCGCCCGCGAGCTGGATTTTCTGGCAAGAGAGCTGGTGTCGCGTCCGCAGAATCTGACCGATGGTCAAATCCGACAGGGGTTGTCCGCAATGGTGCAACTTCTGGAGCACTATTTTTCCGAGCAGGGAACCTCGGAGTCGCGCCATCGTCTGATGCGCCGCCGCTCTCATGATGAGCAGCGAAGCTGGCGTTATCTCGACATCATTAACCGGATGATCGACCGGCCCGGCGGTCGTACCCATCGGGTGATTCTGCTGGGGCTGTTTTCTACGCTTCTGCAGGCCAAAGGCACCGTTCGTCTTGACCGGGACGCCCGGCCGCTGCTGCTGGTGGAAGACCCGGAAACGCGCCTGCATCCCATCATGCTCTCCGTGGCCTGGCATCTGCTGAATCTGCTGCCGCTCCAGCGCATTACGACCACCAATTCCGGAGAGTTATTATCGCTGACGCCGGTAGAACACGTCTGTCGCCTGGTGCGTGAATCCTCCCGCGTCTCCGCTTTCCGGCTTGGGCCGGGCGGTTTGAATGCGGAAGACGGGCGACGCATCGCGTTTCATATTCGCTTTAATCGGGCGTCGTCGCTCTTTGCCCGCTGCTGGCTGCTGGTGGAGGGGGAAACGGAAACCTGGGTCATCAACGAGCTGGCGCGCCAGTGCGGCCACCATTTTGATGCGGAAGGCATTAAGGTGATTGAATTCGCCCAGTCGGGATTAAAGCCGCTGATAAAATTTGCCCGCCGGATGGGGATCGAGTGGCACGTGCTGGTAGACGGTGATGAGGCGGGTAAAAAATATGCCTCGACCGTGCGGAGCCTGCTGAATAACGAGCGCGAGGAAGAGCGCGATCATTTAACCATGCTCCCCGCGATGGACATGGAACACTTTATGTATCGTCAGGGGTTCGACGACGTCTTCCACCGCATTGCCATGGTGCCGGTCGATGTCCCGATGAACATGCGGCGGGTGATCGCCAAAGCCATTCACCGTTCGTCAAAACCGGATTTAGCCATTGAAGTGGCGACGGAAGCGGGTAGGCGGGGCGTGGAGGCGGTACCGACCCTGCTGCGGAAGATGTTCTCCCGCGTGCTGTGGCTGGCACGCGGGAAAGCGGATTAGCGTTGGGTCGCCTGTTTCATCTGCTGAATCAGGCTATCCAGCAGCGCGTAGCGGCGGCGATATTCGGCGCGTTTTTTGCTGGCGATCTCTTCCATCGGTTTACGCGGCATGACGAGCGGCAGCATAAAGTTACCGTTGTCCTGTTTTTCACCGCCGATGGAGAGCCAGAAACTGTCGTAATCGGCCAACAGTTTGCCCTCTTTTTTCTTGCGGTAGCGCCAGCTGCGATAAATATGGGTATCGTTACTGACGGCGACAATCTGCTCTACCGGGAACGCGGCGCCGAGCGTCATTGCGGCCTCGACCAGCAGACGTTTCGGGAACAGACCGTGGCAGGCTTTCGTCGCTCCCTGGATCAGCTCATGGGGAACATGCGCTTTTGCGCCCTGCAAACCGCCAATGAACAGCGTCGATTTTCCCTCAAACTGGCACAGCGTAAAGGTCATCTCCGCCAGCGCCGTATTTTGACCGTCACAGAAAACGAGGGTAGCTTCTCCCTCTTTATCCATAAACGCGTCGGCACACAGGCGGACGCTAAATTGCTGTTCATCTTTTCCGGTTAAGGTCAGCAGAGTCACGCCCTGTTTTGAAAGGTAACCATGAGTCAGCGTCGCCGGCAGCTGACGACACATCGTCTGATAGTGCCAGGACAGCGATTCCAGCACATGCTGTCGATCCATATTGACCGTCAGCCACGGGCGATGAAGGCGGCAGGGCAGCCCTGGCTGAACCTGGAGCATTTGCATCAGGTGCGGATGTTTCGCAAGATCAGACAGCAGGCGAGCGGTGCTGAGCGGTGTCGCCAGTGAACGCAGCATGAACTTGCGTCGATAGGCGGTTTTTTCCCATGCCAGCCCGGGTGCGATCTCACCGAAAGCCAGGTTTTTGAAGAGCTGCCAGCCGGATTTTGGCTGCGGCAGGTTTGAAAGTGATGTATCGACGATAGAAGACATGGTAGATCCTGATCCTTTTGGAATATCGCTATTTCAGCAGGAGAAATGTCAACATCTCGTAAACAAATTAGGACGATTTCGGATAACAGGGCTTTCGTTGAAGAGTCGTTTAGTTAGAATCAACGCTTATCATTGCCAGAACATTTATTTGGAATATTTATGAACCTCAAGGGAAAACGCAGAACGCTGTTTCTGCTGCTGGCGGTCGCGATTTTAGCCGGTGGGTACTGGCTATGGCAGGTGCTGAATGCGCCGGTGCCGCAGTATCAGACACTGATTGTTCGCCCGGGCGAACTGCAGCAAAACGTCCTCGCGACGGGCAAGCTTGACGCGCTGCGCAAGGTTGACGTCGGCGCTCAGGTCAGCGGCCAGCTGAAAACGCTGTCGGTTGAGATTGGCGACAAGGTGAAAAAAGGCCAGCTGCTAGGCGTTATCGATCCTGAGCAGGCTGAGAACCAGATCCGCGAGGTGGAAGCCACGCTGATGGAGCTGCGCGCGCAGCGTGCGCAGGCGCAGGCAGAACGTAACCTGGCCCAGGTAACGCTGACCCGTCAGCAGGCGCTGGCCAAAACCCAGGCTATTTCGAAACAGGATTTAGATACTGCCACCACTGAACTGGCGGTGAAACAGGCGCAGATTGGCACGATTGACGCGCAGATCAAACGCAATCAGGCCTCGCTGGATACGGCAAAAACCAACCTCGATTACACCAAAATCGTCGCGCCGATGGCGGGCGAAGTCACCCAGATCACCACGCTGCAGGGCCAGACGGTGATTGCCGCGCAGCAGGCGCCAAACATCCTGACGCTGGCTGACATGAGCACCATGCTGGTCAAAGCCCAGGTCTCAGAGGCGGATGTGATCCATCTTAAGCCGGGGCAGAACGCCTGGTTTACGGTGCTTGGCGACCCGCAGACGCGCTACGAAGGCGTGCTGAAAGACATTCTGCCGACGCCGGAAAAAGTGAACGACGCAATCTTCTACTATGCCCGCTTTGAGGTGCCAAACCCTCAGGGCGTGCTGCGTCTGGATATGACCGCGCAGGTGCATATCCAGCTGACCGGCGTGAAGAACGTGCTGACCATTCCGCTCTCTGCGCTCGGTGAATCCGCCGGGGAGAGCCGTTATAAAGTGAAAGTGCTGCGCAACGGCGAAACGCGCGAGCGCGAGGTCGTGATTGGCGCGCGCAACGACACCGACGTGGTGGTGGTGAAAGGGCTGGAAGAGGGCGAGGAGGTTGTTGTCAGCGAAAGCCTGCCCGGAGCCGCTAAATGACGGCGCTGCTTGAGCTGAATAACATTCGTCGCAGCTATCCGTCAGGCGACGGCCCGGTGGAGGTGCTGAAGGGCATCTCCCTGCGCGTGGAGGCGGGCGAGATGGTGGCCATTGTCGGCGCGTCGGGTTCCGGTAAATCGACGCTGATGAACATTCTCGGCTGCCTGGATAAACCGACCAGCGGGACCTATCGCGTGGCCGGGACGGATGTCTCCACGCTGGACGGCGACGCGCTGGCGAAGCTGCGCCGGGAACACTTCGGCTTTATCTTCCAGCGTTACCATCTGCTTTCTCACCTTAACGCGGCCCAGAACGTGGAAGTGCCTGCGGTGTATGCGGGCGTCGAGCGTAAAAAGCGCCTTGAGCGCGCGCAGATGCTGCTGACGCGTCTGGGGCTGGCGGAGCGGGTGGAGTATCAGCCCTCGCAGCTTTCCGGCGGCCAGCAGCAGCGCGTGAGTATTGCCCGCGCCCTGATGAACGGCGGGCAGGTGATCCTCGCGGATGAACCGACCGGCGCGCTCGACAGCCATTCCGGCGAAGAGGTGATGGCGATCCTCCATCAGCTTCGCGATCAGGGGCACACGGTGATTATCGTTACCCACGATCCGCAGGTAGCGGCGCAGGCGGAACGCATTATTGAGATCCACGACGGCGAGCTGGTCAGCAACCCGCCGCCGCGTGAGTCCAGGGCTGCGGCGCCGAAAGAAGTGCTACCGGCATCAACCGGATGGGGACAGTTCTCCAGCGGCTTTCGCGAGGCGCTGACCATGGCCTGGCTGGCGATGGCGGCCAACAAAATGCGCACCCTGCTGACGATGCTCGGCATCATAATCGGTATCGCCTCGGTGGTGTCGATCGTGGTGGTGGGCGACGCGGCCAAGCAGCTGGTGCTGGCCGATATCCGCGCCATCGGCACTAATACCATTGACGTTTATCCCGGCAAAGACTTTGGCGACGACGAGCCGCAGTATCAGCAGGCGCTAAAATACGACGACCTGGCGGCGATTCAGAAGCAGCCGTGGGTGAACTCCGCCACGCCTGCGGTTTCGCAGAACCTGCGTCTGCGCGTGGGCAACGTTGACGTGGCCGCCAGCGCTAATGGCGTGAGCGGAGACTATTTCAACGTCTACGGCATGACCTTCAGCGAAGGCGCCACCTTCAACGCCGAGCAGCTGGCGGGCAGGGCGCAGGTGGTGGTGCTCGACGCCAACTCGCGCAGGCAGCTTTTCCCCAATAAAGCCAGCGTGGTAGGCGAAGTGATCCTGGTTGGCAACATGCCTGCCACGGTCATCGGCGTGGCGGAAGAGAAGCAGTCGATGTTTGGCAGCAGCAAGATCCTGCGCGTCTGGCTGCCCTACACCACCATCTCAGGGCGGATTATGGGGCAGTCCTGGCTCAACTCCATCACCGTGCGCGTGAAGGAGGGCTACGATAGCGCGCTCGCCGAACAGCAGCTTGAGCGGCTGTTAACCCTGCGTCACGGGAAGAAAGATTTCTTCACCTGGAATATGGACGGCCTCTTGAAAACGGCGGAAAAGACCACACGTACTCTTCAGCTGTTCCTCACGCTGGTGGCGGTGATCTCGCTGGTCGTCGGCGGCATCGGGGTGATGAATATCATGCTGGTGTCGGTAACCGAGCGCACCCGGGAGATCGGCATCCGCATGGCGGTCGGGGCCCGGGCCAGCGACGTGCTGCAGCAGTTTTTGATTGAAGCGGTACTGGTGTGTCTGGTCGGCGGGGCGATGGGCATTGCGCTTTCGATGATGATCGCCTTTGCGCTCCAGATCTTTTTACCCGGCTGGGAGATTGGCTTCTCGCCGGTTGCCATTATTACCGCATTTTTGTGTTCGACCTTTACCGGCATTTTGTTTGGCTGGTTGCCCGCCCGCAACGCGGCGCGACTGGATCCGGTGGACGCGCTGGCTCGGGAATAACCCGAAAATAAAAATGCCAGCCGATCGGGCTGGCATTTTGACTGCGGGATGTACACAATAAAACAGAGAGCTATGCAACCGTCTCTGCTTCAACGGGTACGATTAGGCTGGCATGATTGCCTTTTGGACCCTGATGTACATCGAACCGGACGGACTGCCCGGCTTTGAGCGTTCTGTAACCATCCATCTGAATGGTGGAATAGTGAGCGAAGATATCCTCGCCGCCGCCTTCGGGGCAGATGAAGCCAAACCCTTTGGCGTTGTTGAACCACTTAACAGTACCCATTTCCATGCTTCGACATCCTTCGTAAATCTTATAAGTTAAGATGGAATGAACCGGTGGTGGAGTGGGGGCTGTTCAAAACCTCGCCATCTCACGCTTGTACAATTTAGAGAAACGAAAGAAGTCGTCAAGCGTTTGGCGCTGGAGATGGGACAATAATCAACCAAAGTTTGAAGCAGTTAACGCTATTGCAACAGTTTGTGACAGACATCGCGGATGACAGTAATAGATGATTGTTATCTAACATCTGAGGTAGATTCAAAGTGGTTATGCATAATGGGTAAGACCAACGATTGGCTGGATTTTGACCAGCTGGCGGAAGATAAAGTGCGCGACGCGCTAAAACCGCCATCTATGTATAAAGTTATGTTAATGAACGATGATTACACGCCGATGGAATTTGTTATTGACGTGCTACAAAAGTTCTTTTCTTATGATGTAGAACGTGCAACGCAACTGATGCTTACCGTTCATTATCGTGGCAAAGCTATCTGCGGCATCTTCACAGCCGAAGTGGCGGAAACCAAAGTGGCGATGGTGAACGACTATGCGAGGGAGAACGAGCATCCGTTGCTGTGTACGCTGGAAAAGGCCTGATAAGGCATAAAATTGGGGGAGGTGCCTATGCTCAATCAAGAACTGGAACTCAGTTTAAACATGGCTTTCGCCAGAGCGCGTGAGCACCGACATGAGTTTATGACCGTCGAGCATTTACTGCTCGCACTGCTTAGCAACCCATCTGCCCGCGAAGCGCTGGAAGCCTGCTCCGTGGATCTGGTGGCGCTACGTCAGGAACTCGAAGCCTTCATCGAACAAACCACACCGGTGCTGCCAGCCAGTGAAGAAGAGCGCGACACGCAGCCGACGCTCAGCTTCCAGCGCGTGCTGCAGCGCGCGGTATTCCACGTCCAGTCTTCCGGACGTAGCGAAGTGACTGGCGCAAACGTCTTAGTCGCCATCTTCAGCGAGCAGGAGTCACAGGCTGCCTACCTGCTGCGCAAACACGAAGTCAGCCGCCTCGACGTGGTTAACTTTATTTCTCACGGAACGCGCAAAGACGAGCCTAACCAGGCATCGGATTCCAGCAATCAGGTCAATAACAATGAAGAGCAAGCAGGCGGGGAGGATCGTATGGAAAACTTCACCACCAACCTTAACCAGCTTGCTCGCGTTGGCGGTATCGACCCGCTGATTGGTCGCGATAAAGAGCTGGAGCGCGCGATCCAGGTGCTGTGCCGTCGCCGCAAGAACAACCCGCTGCTGGTGGGTGAGTCAGGCGTGGGTAAAACCGCGATTGCCGAAGGGCTTGCCTGGCGCATCGTGCAGGGCGACGTGCCGGAAGTGATTGCCGACTGCACCATCTACTCGCTGGATATCGGCTCGCTGCTGGCGGGCACCAAATACCGCGGTGATTTTGAAAAACGCTTCAAGGCGCTGTTAAAACAGCTGGAGCAGGACACCAACAGCATCCTGTTTATCGATGAGATCCACACCATCATCGGCGCAGGTGCGGCCTCCGGTGGCCAGGTGGATGCCGCGAACCTGATCAAACCGCTGCTCTCCAGCGGCAAGATCCGCGTGATTGGCTCCACGACCTACCAGGAGTTCAGCAACATCTTTGAGAAAGACCGTGCGCTGGCGCGCCGCTTCCAGAAAATCGACGTGACCGAGCCGTCCGTCGAGGAAACGGTGCAGATCATCAACGGCCTGAAGCCGAAGTACGAAGCGCACCACGACGTGCGTTACACCGCGAAAGCGGTCCGTGCGGCGGTGGAGCTGGCGGTGAAATACATCAACGACCGTCATCTGCCGGATAAGGCGATTGACGTGATTGATGAGGCAGGGGCGCGTGCGCGCCTGATGCCGGCCAGCAAGCGTAAGAAAACCGTTAACGTGGCGGATATCGAGTCCGTGGTGGCCCGCATCGCGCGTATCCCTGAGAAGAGCGTTTCTCAGAGCGACCGCGACACGCTGCGCACCCTCGGCAATCGCCTGAAAATGCTGGTCTTTGGTCAGGATAAGGCCATTGAGGCCTTAACCGAAGCGATCAAGATGGCCCGCGCCGGACTGGGGCATGACCACAAGCCTGTCGGTTCTTTCCTGTTCGCTGGCCCGACCGGCGTGGGGAAAACCGAGGTGACGGTTCAGCTCTCCAAAGCGCTGGGCATTGAGCTGCTGCGCTTTGATATGTCCGAGTATATGGAGCGTCACACCGTCAGCCGTTTGATTGGTGCGCCTCCGGGCTACGTGGGCTTTGACCAGGGCGGCCTGCTCACCGACGCGGTGATCAAGCATCCGCATGCGGTCCTGCTGCTCGATGAAATCGAGAAGGCGCACCCGGACGTGTTCAACATCCTGTTACAGGTGATGGACAACGGGACGCTGACCGACAACAACGGGCGCAAGGCGGACTTCCGCAACGTGGTGCTGGTGATGACCACCAACGCCGGGGTGCGTGAAACCGAGCGTAAATCCATCGGCCTGATCCACCAGGATAACAGCACCGATGCGATGGAGGAGATCAAGAAGATCTTCACGCCTGAGTTCCGTAACCGTCTGGACAACATTATCTGGTTCGATCACCTGTCTACCGACGTGATCCATCAGGTGGTGGACAAGTTCATCGTCGAACTGCAGGTTCAGCTGGATCAGAAAGGCGTGTCGCTGGAAGTGAGCCAGGAGGCCCGCAACTGGCTGGCCGAGAAAGGCTACGACCGTGCGATGGGTGCCCGTCCGATGGCGCGCGTGATTCAGGACAACCTGAAGAAACCGCTGGCGAACGAGCTGCTGTTTGGCTCGCTGGTGGACGGCGGCCAGGTGACCGTGGCGCTGGATCAGGCGAAGAACGAACTGACGTACGATTTCCAGAGTGCGGCGAAGCACAAGCCGGAAGCGGCTCACTGAGTTGTAAGATAAAAGCAAAACGGCAACTTCGGTTGCCGTTTTTTTTGTTTTCTCCCTCTACCCGTGGGAGAGGGCCGGGGTGAGGGCATCAGGCCGCAGAGGAATTTTGCGAGGCGCTTTCCAGTTTCTTTCGAAGTCAGTTGCTGGATAAATCCACAGTAATAAAATGGCGGCGCACCTGCAAAATCAGGTGCCGGGATTGGCGTCCTGATTACACACGAGAAATGATATTGATACGTCAACTATCATCAGGTTCGTTCACACTTTTGAAAGCTAGCGATATAATCCGCAGACTCAATTATGGTGGGCTGAACCGGGGCTTCTTTTGAAGCGCCGATTTTCCCGTGTGGGTCGGTACGCCAAACCGGTTCAGTCTGCCACCTGAGTTGGCGTTCGGGTGGAGATCTCATCATTTCACACGGAGTCATAATCAAATGGAACATAACAATCTTTCTCTGCTCTACACCGAACTCTCCCTCAACCCCGATCTCCCAACCCTGGCCGAGCGCTGCAAACTGCTCACCGAAATCCTCCTCGACTGCAAATCACTCCCGCAAACGCAGCCCGTTTGCCGCTGTCTCGGAGCCTACCTGGAAGAGATGAAATCCGGCCTCACAGAATCCATGCGTGATTTTCAGATAGTGGAATTTGAGGGAGAAGCGGAACAACCGCGACAAAAAGAGTGGTTACTTGAAGATACAGAAACGAAATGTGACTACTGCCGGGCGTTAAACCATGTGCTGCTGGTATCTCATTTTGACCGCGATATGTTGCCGCACCTTACGGGATTACTCCATGACATGGCTCATTCTATGGCGGGGGATTTAATCGCTCCTATACAACCGTGGATGACAATACATCTTCCTACTCAGCAACACTAAAGCCATAAATAAAAAAGGCCGGGATAATCCCGACCTTTTAAATATTCATCTGCCATTACAGGCGAAAACAATTAGCGACTACGGAAGACAATGCGGCCTTTGCTCAGGTCGTACGGGGTCAGTTCAACAGTCACTTTGTCGCCCGTCAAAATGCGGATATAGTTTTTGCGCATTTTACCGGAGATGTGCGCAGTTACCACGTGACCGTTTTCCAGCTCTACGCGAAACATGGTATTAGGCAACGTATCAAGTACGGTACCCTGCATTTCAATATTGTCTTCTTTGGCCATCTAATCCTCTGGGGTATCACTACCAAGTTTTGAACCGGCAAGATAATGCCGAAATTCATCAATTAAGTAAAGAATTGCGCGATTAAAACGCAGCAAAACAGTTTCGGCGCATTGCCCAAGCGTCACGGTACAACCGAACAGGAAGCGCATTCGTAAAGGGGAGACAACAGGATAAACGTCAGGACGTTATCTGAAGCGAGGGTCCCAAACGGCGGCGGGGCAACAGGCAGAAGCTACTCTGCGGCATAATTATAACACCCTCACAAAAAATATGCGGAAAACATTTAGGCATTGGGCATAAAGAGCGTTCCCGGTATCCAGAAGTCGCGCGGGAGCTTCTCCTGACGGCTGGCATCCAGTTGTTCGATGTACTGGCGTCGCGGAATTTCAACCGCACCCAGGGAGGCCGTATGCTCGTTGAGCACCTGACAATCGATCAGGCGTCCGCCGCGCTGAGCAAACGCCTCGCAGAAGACCAGCAGCGCGGTTTTCGAGGCGTTAACCGCACGAGAGAACATCGACTCGCCGCAAAACAGCGTCCCCTGCGCCACGCCGTACATGCCGCCGACGAGCGCTCCGCCTTCCCACACCTCTATGGAGTGGGCGTAGCCAAGCTCATGGAGCTGGTGGTAGGCGGTAATGATATCGCGGGTTATCCATGTCCCTTCATAGCGGTCTTCAGCGCAGCCTTCAATGACCTGACCAAAAGCGTGGTTGAGGGTGACGCGATAGGGTGATTTCGCATGGAAACGCTTCATGCTGCGGCTCACGTGAAACTGCGCTGGCCACAGCACGGCGCGCGGATCGGGGGACCACCATAAAATCGGATCGCCGGGGGAAAACCAGGGGAAGATACCGCGCTGGTACGCCATTAATAGCCGCGCGGGACTGAGGTCACCACCAAGGGCCAGCAGCCCGTTGGGCTCACGCAGCGCCCCTTCCGGAGAAGGGAACGCGATGTTATGACGAGAAAGCTGGACCAGGCGCATGACAGCAAAACTCCAGTACGCGAGTAAGGACGCTACAAATATAGTCTACAGACGCTGTTTAAACTGGTAGTAGCGACCCTGTTTCGCCAACAGCTCTGCGTGACTACCTTGCTCAATAATGTGTCCGTTGTCCATCACAATTATCTGATCAAAACTAGCCAGTCCGCGCAGGCGGTGTGTGACCATCAGCACGGTTTTGCCGGCCATGACATTCGCCAGTAAATCAAGGATTTGGCTCTCAGTCGTGGCGTCCAGCCCTTCGGTGGGTTCGTCGAGTAGCATCAGCGGCGCATCGTGCAGCAGCGCGCGCGCAATGGCCAGACGGCGCAGCTCGCCGCCGGAGAGCTGACGGCCGCCTTCGCCCAGCCAGCCGTTCAGCCCGTCGTCCTCAAGCAGTTTTTGCAGTCCGACCTGCTCCAGCACGGCGCGAAGCGCATCATCAGAGGCCCCTGGCGCGGCCAGCAGCAGGTTATCACGCAGGGTGGCGCTAAACAGATGCACGCGCTGCGGAACGACGCTCACCGTCTTGCGCAGGGCCTGCTCGCTGAAATCGGTCAGCAACGTGTTATTAAAACGAATATGACCGCGCTGCGGATCCCAGGCGCGGGTCAGCAACTGCAGCAGCGTCGATTTACCGCAGCCGGTACGGCCGAGGATCGCAATCCGCTGTCCTGCCTTAACAGAAAGGTTGATACCTTCCAGCGCGTTCTGCGCCTGCTTGTCGTAGGCGAAGGTGACATCTTCAAGCGTCAGCGCAACCTGCTCTGGTACAGCGGTTTGCCCGGCACTGAACGTAACTTCGGGCTCCTGCTCCGCAATCTGGGTGATGCGCAGGGCAGAGGCGATCACCTGACCCAGATGCTGGAAGGCGCCCGTCACCGGGGCCAGCGCTTCAAACGCCGCCAGCGCGCAGAAGACGAAAAGGGCAATAAGAGGACCCGGCTGTGAATTTCCCCCGACATCGCCGGAAGCCAGCCACAGCATGGCAATCACCGCCACGCCGCCGATTAACATCATCAGCGCCTGAGAGAAGGCCGTCAGCTCCGACTGGCGGCGCTGGGCCTCATGCCAGTTAAGCTCCGTACTTTCCATTCGCGCACGGTAGCGCTTGCTGGCGCCAAAAATCGTCAGCTCTGCCTGCCCCTGAAGCCAGGAGGTGAGCTGCTGGCGGTAGTCCCCGCGCAGGCGCGTCAGGTTTTCCCCGGTGGATTTCCCGGCGCGGTAAAACAGCGGCGGCAGAATGATGAGCGTCAGCAGCATGATCCCGCCCAGCGTCAGCGCAACGGGAACATCCAGAACAGACAGCCCCAGCGTGACTACCACAATCACCACAAACGCGCCCACGATCGGGGAAATCACGCGCAGGTAAAGGTGATCCAGCGTGTCGACATCCGCAACAACACGGTTAAGTAATTCACCCTGACGAAAACGCGCCAGCCCGGCAGGGGAGAGGGGCTGCAGTTTGCTGAAGGTGTAGATGCGCAGATGCTGCAGCACGCGGAAAGTGGCGTCGTGGCTGACCAGCCGTTCGAAATAGCGTCCGGCAGTCCGCGTGATGGCGGTACCGCGAACACCGGCAGCCGGGAGCATATAGTTGAAGCTGTATAAACCGGCAAAGCCCGCGACGGCCGAGGCCGACAGGAACCAGCCGGAAAGCGTGAGCAGGCCAATGCTGGCGAGCAGCGTGACAATCGCCAGCACAATCCCCAGCGTCAGCATCCATTTGTGGCGTTTATAGAGCGCAAGATAAGGCAGCAGAGCACGCATCAGATGTCCTCCTGACGGTTCGCCAGCAGGGCGGCAAACGGTCCCTGCGCGGCAACGAGAGAGGCGTAATCGCCTTGCTCAACAATACGGCCGTTCTCCATGACCCAGATCTGGTCCCAGTCGGCAATCCCCTCAAGCTGATGGGTAACCATCAGGGTGGTTTGCTGCCGGGAGGCGGCGTTCAGGGCCTCCATTACGCGCTGCTCGCTGTGGGCGTCCAGGCTGGAAGCGGGCTCATCCAGCAGCATCAGCTGGCATGGATTAAGCAGTGCGCGGGCAACGGCTACGCGCTGCGCCTGTCCGACCGACAGCCCGGCGGATTGATCGCCGACCACGGTATCTACCCCCTGCGGAAGCAGCGGCAGAAACTCGCTGACCCAGGCGCGGTCGAGCACCGATTGCAGTTCATCTTCACGCGCGTCCGGGCGCGCCAGCAGAACGTTTTCACGCAGCGTAGAGGCTGGAAGCTGTGGGTTTTGTCCTACCCAACTGAGCTGTTTACGCCAGGCGTCAGGATCGAGGTTGCGCAGTTCGGTTTTGTTGATCCGCAGTGAACCCGTGTAGGCCATAAAACCGGATAGCGCATTCAGCAGAGAACTTTTCCCGGAACCGCTGGTGCCGACGAGCACCACCCGTTGTCCGGCAGGTAAGGTAAAGTTCAGCGGACCCGCGAGCACTTTGCCTTCCGGTGACAGAATAGAAAAGTCCTGCGCTTCAATGGTCACGGGGTCTTTAGCATTCAGCGTCACGTCCCCCCGCTCCGGGTGAGCCAGCGGCGTTTCAAGGAACGTTTTCAGGCTATCGGCTGCGCCAACCGCCTGCGCTTTGGCGTGATAGAAGGTTCCCAGATCGCGAAGCGGCTGGAAAAACTCCGGGGCCAGGATCAGCGCCAGGAAACCGGCAGAAAGGGTCACCGCCGTGCCGTAATGGCCGAAATCCAGCGCGCCAAGGTAGGAGAAGCCAAAGTAGACCGCCACGAGGGCAATCGACAGTGAGGTAAAGAATTCCAGTACGCCGGAAGACAGGAAGGCGAGGCGTAACACTTCCATGGTGCGCTGACGGAAGTCCTGCGATGCCTGGCGAATATTTTCGGTTTCCGCTTCACCGCGGCCAAAAATGCGTAACGTCTCCATGCCGCGCAGACGATCGAGGAAATGGCCGCTCAGGCGACCCAGTGCCAGGAAGTTACGGCGGTTGGCATCCGCTGCCCCCATGCCGACCAGCGCCATAAACAGCGGGATCAGCGGGGCGGTGCCCATCAGAATCAGCGCAGCCATCCAGTTCACCGGGAAGATGGCGATTACGATCAGCAGCGGAAAGAAGACGGCAAGGGCCATTTGCGGCAGATAGCGCGCATAGTAGTCGTGCATATCGTCAATCTGCTCAAGGATCAGCGTCGCCCAGCTACCGGCCGGTTTACCCTGGATCCACGCGGGCCCGGCTTCCTGAAGGCGATCCAGCACCTGACGGCGGATCTCGTAGCGGATATGCTGTCCGGCGTGAAAACCGACGCGCTCACGCAGCCACACCACCCAGGCGCGCAGGATAAAAATCAGGATCAGGACAATAAAGGGCAGCAACAGCGCTTCGCGCGGGATGTTCTCCATGATCATGTGATTAAGAATGCGGGCCAGCAGCCATGCCTGGGCAACAATCAACAGACCGCTAACGAATCCCAGGAGACGGGAAATCGTAAGCCAGCGGCGGGAAATAACGCTTTGCTGTTTCAGCCAGCGTGTTAACTCTTGTTGACGGGTTTTTTCCATTGCGTACTTTGCAGGTGACGTTATTAGAAATTGGGCAGCGCAATGTTACAACGGGGAGACAATAAAGGCGACTTATCGCCGCCTTTATTTACGTTTGTTACTGACTTGTAAAGATTATTTACCTTGTTCAGCCAGTCCATCGAGGTAGCGTTCAGCGTCCAGAGCGGCCATACAGCCGGTGCCCGCAGAGGTAATCGCCTGACGATAAATGTGGTCCATCACGTCGCCAGCCGCGAACACGCCCGGGATGCTGGTCTGGGTCGCATTACCGTGAATGCCGGACTGCACTTTGATGTAGCCGTTTTCCAGCTCCAGCTGACCGTCGAAGATTGCGGTGTTCGGGCTGTGGCCGATCGCCACAAACAGACCCGCCACTTCAAGCGTTTCGACGTTATCGGTGTTCTGGGTATCACGGATACGCAGACCGGCAACGCCCATCTGGTCGCCCGTCACCTCTTCCAGGGTACGGTTGGTATGCAGCACGATGTTGCCGCTTGCCACTTTATCCATCAGGCGTTTGATCAGGATCTTCTCCGCGCGGAAGGTTTCGCGACGGTGGATCAGGTGCACTTCAGAGGCAATGTTCGCCAGGTAGAGCGCTTCTTCCACTGCGGTGTTGCCGCCGCCGATGACCGCGACTTTCTGATTACGGTAGAAGAAACCGTCACAGGTTGCGCAGGCAGAGACGCCGCGGCCTTTGAATGCTTCTTCGGATGGCAGACCGAGGTAACGGGCAGAGGCGCCGGTGGCGACGATCAGCGCATCACAGGTGTATTCGCCGCTGTCGCCCGTCAGGCGGAACGGACGGTTCTGCAGATCGACCTTATTGATGTGGTCGAACAGAATTTCAGTTTCGAATTTAGCGGCATGCTCGTGCATACGTTCCATCAGCAGCGGCCCGGTCAGGTCGTTCGGGTCCCCTGGCCAGTTTTCCACTTCGGTGGTGGTGGTCAGCTGACCGCCTTTTTCCATACCGGTGATGAGTACCGGGTGCAGGTTAGCGCGTGCAGCATAGACCGCTGCGGTATATCCCGCAGGTCCAGAACCAAGGATTAGCAGCTTACTGTGTTTGGCCGTGCCCATGAGATCCCCATTGTTGTTGGCAGACATTTGGCTGGATTGTAGGGAATTTGTTGTCGTAAAAAAAGAGCGCAGCAATTTTGATATCAATCTGTGTAATAGCCACGGACGATGAGTGGCGCGCTATAACATCACGCTTTCGCCTGAAAACCGGTCGTTTGTAAGGCAATAAAATGAGGATTAATACCCTGCCGTAATGAATATCCGGCATGTTGTACTAAAAAACGATGTTTTGCTTTGACAATCCCCTGCGCTTTTGCGAAAACATTCAAGGAAGAAAAAAAAACCGCGTTAACCGTATGCCGCATAGGCATGCACGTAAATGCCATTTTTACCGGGTCAGTGAAATCTACGCATGGCGTGGACAGACGCCATACGTGATGTCGGTGACTGCCTTCGGGCAACGGTCTTCTTACCAACAGAACCCGAATCCGCATCGCGTCTAATACAAAACCAGGCGATGTGATGACTAACGGGTACAGGCTCTGAACAGTGATGTGCACAGGGTCCAGGCAGGAGTAGGGAAGGAATACAGAGAGACAATAATAATGGTAGATAGCAAGAAGCGCCCTGGCAAAGATCTCGACCGTATCGATCGTAACATTCTTAATGAATTGCAAAAGGATGGGCGTATTTCCAACGTCGAGCTTTCAAAACGTGTGGGACTTTCCCCGACGCCGTGCCTTGAGCGTGTGCGCCGACTGGAAAGACAGGGTTTCATTCAGGGCTATACTGCTCTGCTGAACCCGCATTATCTGGATGCCTCACTTCTGGTATTTGTTGAGATTACTCTGAATCGTGGTGCGCCGGATGTGTTTGAGCAATTTAACGCCGCTGTACAAAAACTTGAAGAAATTCAAGAGTGTCACCTGGTGTCCGGTGATTTCGACTACCTGTTGAAAACCCGTGTGCCTGATATGTCCGCCTACCGTAAGCTGCTGGGGGAAACCCTGCTGCGTCTGCCAGGCGTGAACGACACCCGTACGTATGTGGTGATGGAAGAGGTCAAACAGAGCAATCGTCTGGTTATTAAGACGCGCTAACACGGAACAGGTGCAAAATCAGCGTAGTTTGATTACACTCCTGTTAATCCATACAGCAACAGTGCCGGGGAGTCCCGGCGCTGTTGTCCGTTTTAGCAAAAAGGCAGGATATGCCTGATACCTGGAGAGCCTTTTTTGAGCCAGGAATACACTGAAGACAAAGAAGTCACACTATCGAAGCTAAGCAGCGGACGTCGTCTCCTCGAGGCTTTGCTGATTGTTATTGCCCTTTTTGCCGTCTGGCTGATGGCAGCCTTACTCAGTTTCAACCCCTCAGATCCCAGCTGGTCACAAACTGCATGGCATGAGCCTATCCATAATTTAGGCGGTGTCCCCGGTGCCTGGCTGGCGGACACGCTGTTCTTCATTTTCGGTGTGATGGCCTACACCCTTCCCGTCATTATCATTGGCGGATGCTGGTTTGCGTGGCGTCATCGTCAGAACGATGATTACATCGACTATTTTGCCGTGTCGCTGCGCCTGATTGGCGCGCTGGCGCTGATCCTCACCTCGTGCGGGCTGGCGGCAATCAATGCGGATGATATCTGGTACTTCGCCTCTGGCGGGGTGATCGGCAGTTTACTCAGTTCTGCGCTGCAGCCGATGCTGCACAGCAGCGGCGGCACGCTGGCGCTGCTGTGTATCTGGGCGGCCGGGCTGACGCTGTTTACCGGCTGGTCCTGGGTGAGCATTGCCGAGAAGATCGGAAGTTTTATCCTCACCATTCTGACTTTCGCCAGCAACCGTACTCGCCGTGACGATACGTGGGTTGATGAAGAAGAATACGAAGATGAAGAGGAAGATGACGCGCCTGTGAAGCGTCGCGAGTCTCGTCGTGCGCGTATTCTGCGCGGCGCGCTGGCCCGTCGTCAGCGTGTTGCTGAGAAATTTGCCAACCCGCTGGGTCGTAAAACCGATGCGGCGCTCTTCTCCGGTAAACGCATGGATGAAGACGAGCAGGTAGCGTATCGCGCGGCGGGTGTCGCCGTCGATCCTGACGATGTGCTCTTCTCCGGCAGCCGGGCCACTCCGGGTGACTTCGACGAATACGATCCGCTGTTAAATGGCCATTCGGTTACCGAGCCGGTTGCGGCCGCCGCAGCCGCGACGACCGCTGCGCAGGCGTATGCCGCGCCTGTCGACGCCGTGATGCCATCCGCGCCGGTTTCGCCACCGGAATCCGTTATTCAGCAGCCTCAGGTTGACTGGCAGACTGCGCCAGGCGTTCACACGCCGGAGCCGGTTATCGCGCCTGAACCTGAAAGCTACATCCCTGTGCAGCAGGAGCAGTGGCAGCAGCCCGCGTATGAACCGCAAGATTACCCGCACTATGAACAGCCTGTGGCCCAACCTTATCAGGAGTATGTGCCTGAGCCGGTTGAACCTGTGCAGCTTTATGTAGAGCCGCAGCCTGAACCTGAAATCGTGGAAGAGGTAAAACCCTCTCGTCCACCGATGTACTATTTTGAAGAAGTTGAAGAGCGTCGTGCGCGTGAACGCGAGCAGCTGGCGGCCTGGTACCAGCCTGTGCCTGAACCGGTGCAGGAGCCGGTGACGAAAGCGCCTTCTGTTTCCGTTCCACCGATCGACCCGACGCCTGCAGTCGCACCCGTAGCGGAAAGCTTGAAGCAGGCTACCGCGGCCGCTGCCGTAGCTGCACCTGTCTTTAGCCTGGCAACCGGGGGCACGCCACGTCCTCAGGTGAAGGAGGGGATTGGTCCGCAACTGCCTCGCCCTAACCGCGTTCGCGTTCCAACCCGCCGTGAGCTTGCCTCTTATGGCATCAAGCTGCCTTCCCAGCGTATGGCCGAAGAGAAAGCGCGCGAGCCTGAGTACGAAGATGACGCCGATGAAATGCAGCAGGACGAGCTGGCCCGTCAGTTCGCTGCGCAGCAGAATCAGCGCTACGGTGAAGAATATCAGCACGATGAACCTATGCTGGAAGACGAAGAGGACGCGGCTGAAGCAGAACTGGCGCGCCAGTTCGCCGCCACCCAGCAGCAGCGCTATTCCGGTGAGCAACCGGCTGGCGCAAATCCGTTCTCGCTGTCTGATTTTGAATTCTCGCCAATGAAGGATCTGGTGGATGATGGCCCGAGCGAGCCTTTATTTACCCCGAGCGTGATGCCGGAAGCGGAGCCTGTGCGCCAGCAGCCAGCACCACAAGCCTACGTGCAGCCGCAGCAGCCTGTTCAGCAGCCGTATGCGCAGCCGCATCAACCTGTTCAGCAACCGCAGCAGCCACCACAGTTCCAGCAGCCTGCGCCTCAGCCGCAGGAAAGTCTGATTCACCCGCTGCTGATGCGTAACGGTGACAGCCGTCCGCTGCAGCGTCCAAGCACGCCGCTGCCGTCTCTGGATCTGTTAACGCCGCCGCCGTCAGAAGTGGAGCCGGTTGATACCTTCGCGCTTGAGCAGATGGCGCGTCTGGTGGAAGCGCGTCTGGCTGACTTCCGCATCAAGGCGGACGTGGTGAACTACTCCCCGGGTCCTGTTATCACCCGTTTTGAACTGAACCTGGCGCCTGGCGTTAAAGCCGCGCGTATTTCCAACCTGTCCCGCGACCTGGCGCGTTCTCTGTCGACCGTTGCGGTGCGTGTGGTGGAAGTGATCCCAGGCAAGCCTTACGTTGGCCTCGAGCTGCCGAACAAGAAACGTCAGACCGTCTACCTGCGTGAAGTGCTGGATAACACCAAGTTCCGCGATAACCCGTCCCCGCTGACCGTGGTGCTGGGTAAAGATATCGCGGGCGATCCGGTGGTGGCAGATCTCGCCAAAATGCCTCACCTGCTGGTCGCGGGTACTACCGGTTCCGGTAAGTCTGTCGGGGTGAACGCCATGATCCTCAGCATGCTCTATAAAGCGCAGCCGGAAGATGTGCGTTTCATCATGATCGACCCGAAAATGCTCGAACTGTCGGTCTACGAAGGCATCCCACATCTGCTGACCGAAGTGGTTACCGACATGAAGGACGCCGCCAACGCCTTGCGCTGGAGCGTCAACGAGATGGAACGCCGCTACAAGCTGATGTCTGCGTTGGGCGTGCGTAACCTGGCCGGCTATAACGAGAAAATTGCCCAGGCTGTGCGCATGGGACGTCCAATCCCGGATCCTTACTGGAAGCCGGGTGACAGCATGGATGCCCAGCATCCGGTGCTGGAAAAACTGCCTTATATCGTCGTGCTGGTCGATGAATTTGCTGACCTGATGATGACCGTCGGTAAGAAAGTGGAAGAGCTGATTGCCCGTCTGGCGCAGAAAGCGCGTGCGGCCGGTATTCACCTTGTGCTCGCGACCCAGCGTCCTTCCGTGGACGTTATCACCGGTCTTATCAAAGCGAACATCCCGACGCGTATCGCCTTTACCGTATCCAGTAAAATTGACTCACGTACCATTCTTGATCAGGGCGGCGCAGAGTCGCTGCTGGGTATGGGTGATATGCTCTATTCCGGCCCGAACTCCACCTCTCCGGTGCGTGTCCACGGTGCGTTCGTCCGCGATGAGGAAGTACACGCCGTCGTGCAGGACTGGAAGGCGCGCGGTCGTCCGCAATACGTTGACGGTATTACCAGCGACACGGAAAGCGAAGGCGGCGGCGGTGGCTTCGACGGCGGCGAAGAGCTGGATCCGTTATTCGATCAGGCGGTTAACTTCGTTACCGAAAAACGCAAAGCGTCCATCTCAGGCGTGCAGCGTCAGTTCCGCATCGGCTATAACCGCGCGGCGCGCATCATTGAGCAGATGGAAGCGCAGGGCATTGTGAGCGAGCAGGGGCATAACGGTAACCGCGAGGTGCTGGCGCCGCCGCCGTTTGATTAACCTTCAGCGATTGCAAAGAAGGGTAAATCAGCCAAAATTAAGCATTTTCTTCTGTCGCCTGCCTTCGGGCAGGTCCAGAATAGAAGACGGAAACCCCATATCGGGAAGACGTATTTTAAGGAATAACAATGAAAAAAATCGCCATCGCCTGTGCATTACTCACCAGTTTTGTCGCCAGCAGCGTCTGGGCTGATGCAGCCAGCGACCTTAAAAGCCGACTGGATAAAGTAAGCAGCTTCCACGCCAGCTTCACGCAAAAAGTGACGGACGGCAGCGGCAACGCGGTGCAGGAAGGTCAGGGAGATTTGTGGGTAAAACGCCCGAATCTGTTCAACTGGCACATGACCCAGCCGGATGAAAGCATCCTGGTCTCTGACGGTAAAACCTTATGGTTCTTCAACCCGTTCGTTGAGCAGGCAACGGCGACCTGGCTGAAAGATGCCACCAGCAATACACCGTTTATGCTGATTGCCCGTAACCAGTCCAGCGACTGGCAGCAGTACAATATTAAACAGACGGGTGACGAGTTTGTCCTGACGCCGAAAGGCAGCAACGGCAACCTGAAGCAGTTCACCATTAACGTAAGCACCAACGGTACCATTAATCAGTTCGGCGCGGTTGAGCAGGACGATCAGCGCAGCAGCTACCAGCTTAAATCTCAGCAGAACGGCGCCGTTGATGCATCGAAATTCACCTTTACCCCGCCGCAGGGCGTAACGGTGGACGACCAACGCAATAAGTAAGAGGCGTGAGTGGGCAATCTGTCGCTCGATTTTTCAGATAACGCGTTTCAACCTCTGGCCGCTCGTATGCGGCCAGAAAATTTAGCGCAGTACATCGGCCAGCAGCACCTGCTGGCTGCCGGTAAGCCATTGCCGCGCGCCATTGAGGCCGGGCATCTTCACTCCATGATTCTCTGGGGCCCCCCTGGCACCGGCAAGACCACGCTTGCAGAAGTGATCGCCCGCTATGCCAACGCGGACGTTGAACGCATTTCGGCGGTCACCTCCGGCGTGAAGGAGATCCGTGAGGCGATCGAGCGTGCGCGGCAGAACCGCAATGCCGGACGGCGCACCATCCTCTTCGTGGACGAAGTCCACCGCTTCAACAAGAGCCAGCAGGATGCCTTCCTGCCGCATATTGAAGACGGCACGATCTTCTTCATCGGTGCGACCACCGAAAACCCATCGTTTGAACTGAACTCGGCGCTGCTATCCCGCGCGCGCGTTTACCTGCTCAAATCGCTGACCACCGAGGATATCGAAAAGGTTCTCACCCAGGCGATGGACGACAAAGCGCGCGGCTACGGCGGGCAGGATATCGTTCTGCCTGACGACACGCGTCGTGCGATCGCCGAGCTGGTCAACGGCGATGCGCGTCGTGCGCTGAATACGCTGGAAATGATGGCCGATATGGCCGAAGTCGACGATGCCGGGAAGCGGGTGCTGAAGCAGGAACTGCTCACCGAAATTGCGGGTGAACGCAGCGCGCGTTTCGATAACAAAGGCGACCGTTTTTACGACCTGATCTCGGCGCTGCATAAGTCCGTGCGCGGCAGCGCGCCAGATGCGGCGCTTTACTGGTACGCGCGCATTATCACTGCGGGTGGCGATCCTTTATATGTCGCGCGTCGCTGTCTGGCGATTGCGTCAGAAGATGTCGGCAATGCCGATCCTCGCGCCATGCAGGTCGCGCTGTCGGCCTGGGACTGCTTCACCCGCGTTGGACCTGCGGAAGGCGAACGTGCCATTGCGCAGGCGATTGTGTATCTGGCCTGCGCGCCGAAAAGTAATGCAGTTTATACCGCTTTCAAAGCGGCGATGTCAGACGCGCGTGAACGCCCGGACTACGATGTGCCGGTTCATCTGCGTAACGCGCCGACTAAACTGATGAAAGAGATGGGGTATGGGCAGGAGTATCGTTACGCTCATGATGAACCCAACGCCTACGCTGCCGGAGAGGAATATTTCCCGCAGGAGATGGCACAAACGCGCTATTATCACCCCACAAACAGAGGTCTTGAAGGCAAGATTGGTGAAAAGCTCACCTGGCTCGCCGGACAGGATCAAAATAGCCCTATAAAACGCTACCGTTAGTTCAATCGTTGCGGTAATGTTGGCAATGTATCCTTGTGGCCGCAGGCTGTGGTCACATTTTCCTATTTTAATTCGATAAGCACAGGATAAGCATGCTCGATCCCAATCTGCTGCGTAATGAGCCAGACGCAGTCGCTGAAAAACTGGCACGCCGGGGCTTTAAGCTGGATGTAGATAAGCTGCGCGCTCTTGAAGAGCGTCGTAAAGTACTGCAGGTACAAACTGAAAATCTGCAGGCAGAGCGTAACTCTCGATCGAAATCCATCGGCCAGGCGAAAGCGCGCGGGGAAGATATTGAGCCATTACGCCTGGAAGTGAACAAACTGGGTGAAGAACTGGATCAGGCGAAAGCTGAGCTGGACGTTCTTCAGGCCGAGATTCGTGATATTGCCCTGGCTATCCCGAATATTCCTGACGACAGCGTGCCTGTCGGCAAAGATGAAAACGACAACGTTGAAGTGAAACGCTGGGGTACGCCTCGTGAGTTTGACTTCGAAGTGCGCGATCACGTGACGCTGGGCGAAATGCACGCGGGCCTGGACTTTGCGGCAGCGGTTAAGCTGACCGGCTCCCGTTTTGTGGTGCTGAAAGGCCAGATTGCCCATCTGCACCGCGCGCTGGCGCAGTTCATGCTGGATCTGCACACCGAGCAGCATGGCTACAGCGAAACCTACGTGCCGTATCTGGTCAACCACGATACGCTGTACGGTACGGGTCAGCTGCCGAAATTTGCAGGCGACCTGTTCCATACCCGTCCGCTGGACGAGGAAGCAGACAGCAGCAACTACGCGCTGATCCCAACCGCTGAAGTGCCGCTGACTAACCTCGTGCGTGATGAGATCATCGATGAAGACGACCTGCCAATTAAGCTGACGGCACACTCTCCGTGCTTCCGTTCTGAAGCAGGTTCTTACGGTCGCGACACGCGCGGTCTGATCCGTATGCACCAGTTCGACAAAGTTGAGATGGTGCAGATCGTCCGTCCCGAAGAGTCCATGGACGCGCTGGAAGAGATGACCGGCCACGCTGAAAAAGTGCTGGAGCTGCTGGGTCTGCCGTACCGTCGTATGGCCCTGTGCACCGGTGATATGGGCTTTGGCGCCTGCAAAACCTTCGATCTGGAAGTGTGGGTGCCTGCGCAGAACACCTACCGTGAAATCTCCTCCTGCTCTAACGTCTGGGATTTCCAGGCGCGTCGTATGCAGGCACGCTGCCGCAGCAAATCTGACAAGAAAACCCGTCTGGTGCATACCCTGAACGGTTCTGGTCTGGCTGTGGGCCGTACGCTGGTTGCCGTGCTGGAAAACTATCAGCAGGCAGACGGTCGTATTGAGATCCCTGAAGTGTTGCGTCCATACATGAAAGGCCAGCAGTACATCGGCTAATTCTTTGCCTCACAACAAAAAAGCGCCTTTAGGCGCTTTTTTTATGCCGCTGAATTGACACGACGCAATACCCCCTCCCTCTAAAGTAGTAATACTCCTCCGAATGAAAGTCAGTATAAAAAGCTGATTACGTAAAAATTCGTTGTATATAAAACTACATAGCGGTTTGCGCCGCCACTCTTTTCTTTGTGAGCAACCAAAGTGAGTCTCTATGAAAATCAACGCGCCTGAAGCATTAATGGCTGCCGAGGTCACTCGCCGTGGGTTGATGAAAACCACGGCAATAGGCGGCCTGGCCGTAGCCAGCAGCGCTTTCACGCTCCCTTTTACCCGACTGGCTTCAGCGGCGGATGCATTATCCCCCGCTTCAGCTCCGGAAAAAGTGGTGTGGAGTGCCTGTACCGTTAACTGCGGTAGCCGTTGTCCGCTGCGTATGCACGTGGTGGATGGCGAAATTAAATATGTCGAAACCGACAATACCGGGGACGATAACTATGAAGGGTTACATCAGGTTCGCGCCTGTCTGCGCGGCCGCTCCATGCGTCGTCGCGTGTATAATCCGGACCGCCTGAAATATCCGATGAAGCGCGTCGGTAAGCGTGGGGAAGGGAAGTTCGAGCGCATTAGCTGGGACGAAGCCTACGACATCATCGCCACCAATATGCAGCGCCTTATCAAAGAGTACGGCAACGAATCCATCTACCTGAACTACGGCACCGGGACGCTCGGCGGCACGCTGACCCGCTCCTGGCCGCCGGGAAAAACGCTGGTGGCGCGCCTGATGAACTGCTGCGGCGGTTATCTTAATCACTACGGCGACTACTCATCGGCGCAGATTGCTGCTGGCCTGAACTACACATACGGCGGCTGGGCGGACGGCAACAGCCCGTCCGATATCGAAAACAGTAAGCTGGTCGTGCTGTTTGGTAACAACCCGGGCGAAACCCGCATGAGCGGCGGCGGGGTAACCTACTACCTGGAACAGGCCCGCGCAAAATCCAATGCCCGCATGATCATCATCGATCCGCGCTATACCGACACCGGCGCCGGACGTGAAGACGAGTGGATCCCAATCCGTCCGGGTACCGATGCGGCATTAGTGTCAGCGCTGGCATGGGTGATGATCACTGAAAACCTCGTCGATCAGGCTTTCCTGGATAAATACTGCGTCGGCTATGACGAGAAAACCCTGCCAGCCAGCGCGCCTGCAAATGGCCATTACAAGGCCTATATTCTCGGTCAGGGCAGCGACGGCGTGGCGAAAACGCCCGAGTGGGCGTCCACCATCACCGGTATTCCGGCCGAGCGTATCGTTCAGCTGGCGCGCGAGATTGGCTCGGCCAAACCGGCCTATATCAGCCAGGGCTGGGGACCGCAGCGCCATGCGAACGGCGAAATCGCGACCCGTGCCATCTCCATGCTCTCCATTCTAACCGGCAACGTCGGTATTCACGGCGGTAACACCGGCGCGCGTGAAGGCTCGTATGAAGTGCCGTTTGAACGTATGCCGACGCTGGATAACCCTGTTCAGACCAGCATCTCCATGTTTATGTGGACCGATGCGATCGAACGCGGCCCGGAAATGACCGCCCTGCGCGACGGCGTGCGCGGCAAGGACAAGCTGGACGTGCCAATCAAGATGATCTGGAACTATGCCGGTAACTGTCTCATCAACCAGCACTCCGAAATAAACCGCACCCATGAAATCCTGCAGGATGATAAGAAGTGCGAGATGATTGTGGTGATCGACTGCCACATGACCTCCTCGGCGAAATACGCCGATATCCTGCTGCCGGACTGCACCGCCTCTGAGCAGATGGATTTCGCGCTGGACGCCTCCTGCGGCAACATGTCCTACGTGATTTTTACGGATCAGGCCATCAAACCGCGCTTCGAGTGCAAAACCATCTATGAGATGACCTCTGAGCTGGCGAAACGTCTTGGCGTTGAGCAGCAGTTTACCGAGGGGCGTACACAGGAAGGGTGGATGCGCCATCTGCATGAACTCTCCCGTAAGGCGGTCCCTGACCTGCCTGATTTCGATACCTTCCGCAAGCAGGGTATGTACAAACAGCGCGATCCGGAAGGGCACCACGTGGCGTACAAAGCGTTCCGTGAAGATCCGCAGGCGAACCCGCTGACCACGCCGTCGGGCAAAATCGAAATCTACTCCGAAGAGCTGGCAAAAATCGCGTCGACCTGGGAGCTGCCGGAAGGGGACGTTATCGATCCGCTGCCAATCTACACGCCGGGTTTTGAGAACTACAACGATCCGCTGACGGCGAAATTCCCGCTGCAGCTGACCGGTTTCCACTACAAAGCGCGCGTGCACTCCACCTACGGCAACGTCGACGTACTTAAGGCCGCCTGCCGTCAGGAGATGTGGATCAACCCGATGGATGCCAAAGCACGCGGCATCAGCAATGGCGATCGCGTGCGTATCTTCAACGGGCGCGGCGAGGTGCACATTGAAGCCAAAGTGACGCCGCGCATGATGCCAGGCGTGGTGGCGCTGGGGGAAGGGGCCTGGTACAGCCCTGATGCCAACCGCATCGACCAGGCGGGCAGTATTAACGTGCTGACCACGCAGCGTCCGTCGCCGCTGGCGAAGGGCAACCCATCCCACACAAACCTTGTCCAGGTTGAAAAGGTTTAAGGAGTAGCCGATGACAACCCAGTATGGATTTTTTATTGATTCCAGCCGTTGCACCGGGTGCAAAACCTGCGAGCTGGCCTGTAAAGATTACAAAGACCTGACTCCTGACGTCAGCTTCCGACGCATCTACGAATACGCCGGGGGCGACTGGCAGGAAGATAAGGGCGTCTGGCATCAGAACGTCTTTGCCTATTACCTGTCGATTGCCTGCAACCACTGTGAAGATCCGGCCTGCACCAAGGTCTGCCCGAGCGGGGCGATGCACAAGCGTGAAGACGGCTTTGTGGTGGTGGATGAAGATGTCTGCATCGGCTGTCGGTACTGCCACATGGCGTGCCCGTACGGCGCGCCGCAGTACAACGCCGCCAAAGGTCATATGACCAAATGCGACGGTTGCCACACCCGCGTGGCGGATGGCAAAAAGCCGATTTGCGTCGAGTCCTGCCCGCTGCGCGCGCTGGACTTCGGCCCGATTGAAGAGCTGCGTCAAAAACATGGTCAGCTTGCCGCAGTGGCGCCGCTGCCGTCTGCGCACTTCACGAAGCCGAGCATTGTGATTAAACCTAACGCCAACAGCCGTCCTACTGGTGACACCACCGGCTACCTGGCAAACCCGAAGGAGGTGTGAGATGGGAAGTGGATGGCATGAATGGCCGCTGATGATCTTCACGGTCTTTGGTCAGTGCGTGGCGGGCGGTTTCATTGTGCTCGCGCTGGCGCTGTTAAAAGGGAACCTCAATGCCGAACAGCAGCAGCGTCTGGTGTTGAGCATGTTTGGCCTGTGGGTGCTGATGGGAATTGGCTTTATCGCCTCTACGCTGCACCTGGGTTCGCCGATGCGCGCGTTTAACTCTCTGAACCGCGTAGGGGCATCGTCCCTCAGTAACGAGATTGCCAGCGGGGCAATTTTCTTTGCCGTCGGTGGGCTGGGCTGGCTGCTGGCCGCTTTGAAGAAATTGCCTGCGGGTCTGCGCAGCCTGTGGCTGATCGTGACGATGGTTCTGGGCGTGGTGTTCGTGTGGATGATGGTGCGCGTCTATAACACTATCGATACCGTTCCAACCTGGTACAGCGTCTGGACGCCGATGAGCTTCTTCCTGACGATGTTTATCGGCGGACCGCTGCTGGGCTACCTGCTGCTGCGCGTGGCGGGCGTAGACGGTTGGGCAATGCGTTTGCTGCCCGCTGTTTCGCTGCTGGCGCTGGTGGTGAGTGCGATGGTCGCCCTGATGCAGGGGGCTGAACTGGCAACCATTCACAGCTCTATTCAGCAGGCTTCTGCCCTGGTGCCGGACTACGGTTCTCTGATGGCCTGGCGCATCGTTCTGCTGGTCGCGGCGTTGGTATTCTGGATCGCTCCTCAGCTTAAAGGCTATCAGCCCGCACTGCCGCTGCTGTCCCTGGCCTTTGTGCTGGTCCTGGCGGGGGAACTGATTGGCCGCGGCGTGTTCTACGGGTTGCATATGACCGTAGGTATGGCTATCGCCAGCTAACGTTGCATTTCGTTATATCAAGCCGGGCCTGAGTGCCCGGCTTTTTCTTTTTTCGATCATGAAATTTTTCGACTGTCGTTTTGTTTTAATTTTGCCCATTAATAAATAAAAACAGACACATAATTAATATCTATAGCAGGCGTGGCATTAGCAGGATAAGTTTTTTAAATCGACAGGGAACATATTGTGCGAGGCGGCTAAGTCAGTGGATTGACTTTGTTTTTGCCAGTGGCATGATGCGCACGAAATCTGAACTTCCTCACGGTTTTTAATCCATGACCACCTATACCCGGCCAGTGCTTCTGTTGCTCTGTGGCCTGCTTCTGTTGACCCTGGCGATCGCAGTGTTAAATACGCTCGTCCCGCTGTGGCTCGCCCATGAAAACTTACCGACCTGGCAGGTGGGTATGGTCAGCTCGTCCTTTTTTACCGGGAACCTGCTGGGTACGCTGGTGACCGGGAGCCTGATTAAGCGCTTTGGCTTTAATCGCAGCTATTATATGGCTTCGCTGATTTTCGCCGCCGGGTGTGCCGGGCTGGGCCTGATGGTCGGCTTCTGGAGCTGGATGGCGTGGCGCTTTATCGCTGGCGTAGGCTGCGCGATGATTTGGGTGGTGGTTGAAAGTGCGCTGATGTGCAGCGGCACCTCCCGCAACCGCGGACGCCTGCTGGCGGCCTACATGATGGTTTATTATGTCGGCACCGTGCTGGGGCAACTGATGGTCAGCAAGCTGCCAACCGACCTGATGAGCGTTCTGCCGTGGGTCACGGGCATGGTGCTGGCCGCAATCCTGCCGCTGCTCTTCACGCGCATTGTGAACCAGAACAGCGAGCATCAGGAAGCGACCCACGTCTGGCCAATGCTCAGACTGCGCCAGGCGCGTCTGGGCGTTAACGGCTGCATTATCTCGGGGATTGTACTGGGCTCGCTCTACGGCCTGATGCCGCTCTATCTGAATCATCAGGGCGTCAGCGATTCCGGAATTGGTTTCTGGATGGCGGTCATGGTGAGTGCGGGGATCGTCGGGCAGTGGCCAATTGGCCGACTGGCGGATCGTTTCGGCCGTCTGCTGGTGCTGCGCGTTCAGGTCTTTGTGGTGATTATGGGATGCCTTGCCATGCTCAGCAACGCCGCGATGGCGCCTGCGCTGTTTATTCTCGGGGCCGCCGGCTTTACGCTCTATCCGGTTGCGATGGCCTGGGCCTGTGAGAAAGTTGAACATCACCAGCTGGTGGCAATGAACCAGGCGCTGTTACTGAGCTATACCATCGGCAGCTTATTAGGGCCGACGTTTACCGCGATGCTGATGCAGAATTACTCTGATAATTTATTGTTTATCATGATCGCCAGCGTATCGTTTATTTATCTCTTAATGCTGCTGCGCAAAGTGGGCGAACACCCAACGCCTGTGGCTCATGCCTGATTAATTAAAAGCCTGTCGATGACAGGCTTTTTTGTCCCTGTCACAACTAAGAGTTTTACTTATTGTTTGTTTATTGCGCCAGGCGATAATTCATGTGAGTCCTACCACTATAAGGCAGCAATCATGTCTATTCGTCGTTTTTCCACTACCGCACTTGCCGTAGTGTTGTCTTTAACGTTTGCAACGGCTCCGGTCATGGCTAATCCTGGAAACGGGAATGGCGGTGGTCACGGAAACGGTGGCGGGCAAGGTAATGGCGGCAATCATGGTAACGGGAATTCTGGTAACCATGGCAATAAGCAAAATAACGGTCAGGATAACCCTGGAAAATCGGATAAGAGCTTTAAAAACAGTAGAGATGTCGGTAACGATGTCGACGCGCGCGTGAGCTTCGATCATGCCCGCCATCTGGCGCTGAATTATGGCTTAACGGGCTATGATTCTCTGCCTCCGGGGATCGCGAAAAACCTGGCGCGCGGTAAGCCGTTGCCTCCGGGCATTGCGAAGAAAACCGTACCGGCCTCAATGCTGGGTCAGCTTCCTTCCTACCCAGGCTATGAATGGCGCGTGGTCGGAGACGACCTGGTCTTAATTGCGCTGAGCACTGCGATTGTGACGTCCGTTATTAACGGCGTCTTTAAATAGAATATAAAAAGGCCCGGTTCTCACCGGGCCTTTTCTTTAATACATCACCTTGTGGCCGTACTGTTCAAGAATACCTTTGACGCGTTCCATCGTCTCTTTCTTCGGCGGCTTCACGCCATCAAGTTTGTACTCTTCGCCCATCGCCACCCATTTATGTTTACCCAGCTCGTGATAGGGCAGAAGCTCGATTTTCTCGACGTTGCCCATGTCGCGGGTAAATTCCCCGAGGCGGTGCGCGGAGTCGTCGTCATCTGACCAGCCGGGAACAACTACGTAGCGGATCCAGGTTTTGATGCCTTTATCGGCAATGTATTTGGCGAATTCCAGCGTGCGGTGGTTGGAGACGCCAACGAGGTTCTGGTGGATCTCATCGTTCATCTGTTTAAGATCGAGCATGACCAGATCGGTCACTTCGAGCAGCTCGTCGATAACCGGATCGTAGCGGCGTACGAAGCCGTTGGTGTCCAGGCAGGTATGAATGCCTTCTTTGTGGCAGGCACGGAACCAGTCGCGGACAAATTCAGCCTGCAGAATGGCTTCACCCCCGGATGCGGTGACGCCGCCGCCGGATGCGTTCATAAAGTGGCGGTAGGTCACCACCTCTTTCATCAAGTCTTCAACGGTCACTTCTTTACCGCCGTGCGTATCCCAGGTGTCACGGTTATGGCAGTACAGGCAGCGCATCAGGCAGCCCTGGAAAAAAGTGATGAAGCGGATGCCCGGGCCATCGACGGTGCCACAGGATTCAAAGGAGTGAATGCGACCAATAATTGACATTGCGGTGATATCTCCAGCATCGGCCCGTCCGGGGCCTGAGTATGCACAGCTCAAAGCCGGCTGTGTTGAAGTCTGTTTTGGCTGATATCCATAGAGTATAGATAGCGGACAAAAGAGACTGAGGTGGAGAGGGTGCTAAAAAGGCCCCACTGACGTGGAGCCTTTATTGTACGCTTTTTAACGCGTGATTTCAGTCAATTCCACTTACATGGACTGAGTGAAAGTACGGGTGATAACGTCCTGCTGCTGTTCTTTAGTCAGGGAGTTAAAACGTACTGCGTAGCCAGATACGCGGATGGTCAGCTGAGGATATTTCTCAGGGTGTTCCATCGCGTCGAGCAACATTTCACGGTTCATTACGTTCACGTTCAGGTGCTGACCACCTTCGATGGACGCTTCGTGGTGGAAGTAACCATCCATCAGACCCGCGAGGTTAGTTTTACGCACTTCGTCGTCTTTACCCAGCGCGTTTGGCACGATAGAGAAGGTGTAAGAGATCCCATCTTTCGCGTAAGCAAACGGCAGTTTAGCAACGGAGGTCAGAGAGGCAACCGCACCTTTCTGGTCACGACCGTGCATTGGGTTAGCACCTGGGCCGAATGGCGCGCCAGCACGACGACCGTCTGGGGTGTTACCGGTTTTCTTACCATACACAACGTTTGAGGTGATGGTCAGAACAGACTGAGTCGGGATAGCGTTACGGTAAGTAGTCAGTTTCTGAATTTTCTTCATGAAACGTTCTACCAGGTCAACCGCCATGTCATCAACGCGAGAGTCGTTGTTACCAAACTGCGGATATTCACCTTCGATTTCGAAGTCTACAGCCAGGCCGTCTTCGTCACGAATTGGTTTAACTTTCGCATATTTGATTGCAGACAGGGAGTCAGCAGCAACGGACAGACCAGCGATACCACACGCCATGGTGCGGACAACGTCACGGTCGTGCAGCGCCATCAGAGAGGCTTCGTAGCTGTACTTGTCGTGCATGTAGTGGATAACGTTCAGTGCAGTGACGTACTGTTTAGCCAGCCAGTCCATGAAGTGATCCATACGCTCCATCACTTCGTCGAAGTTCAGAACGTCGCCTTTGATCGGCTCAGACTTAGGACCAACCTGCATTTTCAGTTTTTCATCAACGCCGCCGTTGATTGCGTACAGCATGGTTTTCGCCAGGTTTGCACGCGCACCGAAGAACTGCATTTGTTTACCAACAACCATTGGGCTTACGCAGCAAGCGATAGCGTAATCGTCGTTGTTGAAGTCCGGACGCATCAGGTCATCGTTCTCGTACTGCAGAGAAGAGGTATCGATGGACACTTTAGCGGCGAATTTCTTGAAGTTCAGAGGCAGTTTTTCAGACCACAGAACGGTGATGTTCGGCTCCGGAGAAGGACCCATGGTGTACAGGGTGTTCAGGAAGCGGAAGCTGTTTTTGGTTACCAGAGTACGGCCGTCAACGCCCATACCACCGATTGATTCTGTTGCCCAGATTGGGTCACCAGAGAACAGCTCATCGTATTCAGGGGTGCGCAGGAAGCGAACCATACGCAGTTTCATGACCAGGTGGTCAATCATTTCCTGAGCGTCTTGCTCGGTGATTTTGCCTGCTTTGATGTCGCGTTCGATGTATGCATCCAGGAAGGTGGATACGCGACCGAAGGACATGGCTGCACCGTTCTGAGACTTAACCGCGGCCAGGTAGCCGAAGTAGGTCCACTGGATAGCTTCCTGAGCGTTGGTCGCAGGACCAGAGATATCGCAGCCATATTTCGCCGCCATCTCTTTGATCTGACCCAGCGCGCGGTGCTGTTCAGCGATTTCTTCACGCAGACGGATAGTCGCTTCCAGGTTTACGCCGTTTTCCAGATCGGACTGCAGGGAAACAAACTGCGCGTACTTGTCTTTCATCAGGAAGTCGATACCGTACAGCGCAACGCGACGGTAGTCACCGATGATACGGCCACGGCCATACGCATCTGGCAGACCGGTCAGAACGCCAGATTTACGGCAGTTCAGAATGTCTTTGGTGTAAACATCGAATACGCCCTGGTTGTGGGTTTTGCGGTATTCGGTGAAGATTTTTTTCAGCATTGGGTCCAGCTCGCGGTTATACGCTTTGCAGGAACCTTCAACCATTTTAATACCACCGAACGGGATGATTGCGCGTTTCAGTGGTGCTTCAGTCTGCAGACCAACGATTTTCTCAAGGGCTTTGTTGATGTAGCCAGCATCGTGAGAAGTGATGGTGGAAGCAACGGAGGTGTCAAAATCAACTGGCGCGTGAGTGCGGTTTTCCAGTTTAACGCCTTCCATTACGCTGTCCCACAGCTTGGTGGTCGCGTCAGTTGCGCCAGCCAGGAAGGATTCGTCACCTTCATACGGGGTATAGTTTTTCTGAATGAAGTCACGTACGTTTACTTCATTCTGCCAGTCACCTTTCGCAAAACCTTCCCAGGCTGTGGCTAACTTTTCATTAAGCTCGGACATGTAACACCTACCTTCTTAAGTGGATTTTTTATTTACTGCCTGAGAAAACCATCAATGATGATCGTCGCCACGCAGGTAAATGACCCAGTATGTCAACCCAACTAACAGACCCCCACCGATAATGTTCCCGATAGTGACAGGGATCAGGTTATCAGTAATGAAATTCATAATAGTCAGGTGAGAGAAACTTTCCGGGGATGAACCAACTGCGGTCCAGAACTCCGGGCTCGCAAAGTCGCGGATAACAATGCCCATTGGGATCATGAACATATTCGCGATACTGTGCTCAAAGCCGCTGGCAACAAACATCGCAACCGGCAGAACCATAATTAAGGCTTTGTCCATCAGGCTACGACCCGAGTAGCTCATCCATACAGCCAGGCAGACCATCAGGTTAGCGAGGATGCCGAGAGCAACGGCTTCGATAAATGTGTGGTGCATTTTGTGGTCGGCGGTTTGCAGGACGTTAAGGCCCCAGCCACCGTTGGCGGTCATGTACTCGCCAGAAAGCCACATCAACAAAACAAAGAGCAGACAGCCAACCAGGTTACCCACGTAGACGTTAAGCCAGTTACGTGCCAGCTGACCCCAGGTAATTCTTCCGCTGGCCTTTGCCACGACAATCAGCACCGTTGAGGTGAAGAGGTCGGCGCCGCAGATGACGCAGAGAATCAGACCCAGTGAGAAGCAAATGCCGCCAATCAGTTTGGCCATGCCGAAAGGCATTCCGGCAGTACCGGTGGTGGCGGTGATGTAGAAGACGAAAGCGATAGAGATGAACACACCAGCCGTGATCGCCAGATAGAACGTCTTCATCGGGTGTTTCGTTGCTTTATAGACACCCGCTTCTTCGGCAACTTTGGCCATCGCAGCAGGGAGTAAAAGATCAAAAGGGTTGTCAGCTTTCACACTAACTCTCTCTTTATTAAGTCGGCGACGAGATACTAACAAAGCATTATAGAAGAGAAATTGATATAGATCATATCTCGCCTGGCTTATAGGCCCGCAGTGTGTATGGTTTTACAACAAATGCGGAGTAAGTAATTGATTATCCGTATAAAAATAAATTTTAAAAGTTATGAAAAGAGTTGAATTTTTTCGTTCGGCCACCCCTGACGCAGTTAATTAATATGGAGTATTTACCATAAAAAGTAACAGTAAAGCCCAGGTAAATATTATTATATTTACCCATGTTTAACTTTATTATTACAATCAACAGTCATTGCCGAAGAAAATAAAAAACGGGGCAATGAAATTGCCCCGTAATATAGCCCAGACGATTGAATACGCCTACTGCTGGTAATGTTATCTGCGCTTATTTTGACCAGTAAGCGGCTTTTGCTTTCTGCAGCTTTTCGTAGGCCTTCAGCAGCGACTGATGCGCCGGGAAGGCTTTCAGATCGCTATCAACAGCCTGCAGGCCATAGAACGGCGCTTCGCCGCTCAGGGCCGCGCTGGCTGCTTCAACGGCTTCAGCTCCGTACATACGCACGAAAGCGTTCAGGTATTGCAGCGGCTCGCGATCGTCTTCCTGGGCCAGCAGCAACAGGGTTTGCAGGCAGCGGTAATAATTGGTGCGTTCGGCAGAGAAGACAGACTGGTTGAATTCCATGGTCCACTCGGTCCAGGCCAGCGCCTGATCCAAATCGCCACCCGCCAGGGCCAGCATCGCTTTCAGCTCACCGATGCGCAGGGTATACCAGCCGTTGTCTTTACCGGTCGCCAGGCCCAGCAGTTCGCGTACGCGGGTGAAGTCATCGTGGCCTTCTTCGTCCAGTTGGGCGATCAGGTTCAGATAATCTTCTTTCTCCCACTCGCTGCCCGGCAGAGCCAGCAGCGTTTCGCGCAGGTGCGCGCCCATGCTGTTATTCGCCAGCCACAGATCTTCAGCCGGGTAGATGTCGGACATGCCCGGAACAATAATGCGGCATGCGTAGACGCCAAGGTGTTCGTAGTCGGCAATATAAACTTCCTGATCTTCCGCGTTGAAGATAGCCATCAGCGTGGCGAACTCTTCTTCCGTGGTACCGGCAAAGCTCCAGTCCACGAACGGATAGTCGGCGTCCTGCTTGAACATATCCCAGGAAATTAAACCGCTGGAGTCAATGAAGTGGGTTTCAAGGTTGGTATGCTCGGCCACTTCTTCATCGTCAAACGTTGGCGGAGTGAAGACGTCGAGATCTTTCAGGCTACGGCCCTGCAGCAGCTCGGTAACGGTACGCTCCAGCGCCACGCCGAAGTCAGGGTGCGCACCGAATGAGGCGAAGCAGGTGCCGTTGGCCGGGTTAAACAGCACCACGCAGATAACCGGATACTTGCCGCCCAGCGAGCCGTCATAGGCAAAGATTGGGAAACCTTCTGCTTCCAGCTTAGCGATGGACTCCACTACGCCCGGATAGCGCGCCAGCACGTCTGCCGGAATTTCTGGCAGGCTGATGGATTCAGCGATGATGCGGTTTTTAATGTGGCGTTCAAAGACTTCAGACAGACCCTGCACGCGCGCTTCATTGCGGGTGTTACCGGCGGACATACCGTTGGACACATACAGGTTGCCGACGATGTTCATCGGAATATACACGGTCTGCTCGTCAGACTGACGGGTGAACGGCAGGGCGCAGATACCGCGATCCTCGTTACCGGACTGGAGATCGATCAGCATGCTGGCAGTCAGTTCGCTGTCTGGATCGTAGAAGGCACGCAGGCGCGCGTCGAGAATACCTTCCGGCAGCTCGTCATCTTCGGTCAGCGGGAACCATTTTTCATTTGGATAGTGAACGAACGGACCGTTAGCGATGGTCTCGCCCAGCCAGAAGTCTGCGAAGAAATAGTTGGTGGACAGACGCTCAAAATACTCACCCAGCGCAGAGGCCAGTGCCGCTTTTTTTGTCGCGCCTTTACCGTTGGTAAAGCACAGGGCACAGTCTTTATCGCGAATATGCACGGACCAGACATGAGGCACCGGATTGAGCCAGGAGGCTTCTTCGATGTTAAAACCCAGGTCGGTCAGTTTCTGCTGGAAGCGAGCGATGGAATCTTCCAGAGCGGCGTCTTTGCCGGGGATAAACGTTTGAGTCATGGCGTTCACTTTTATCGTACGTAAAGCGCGCAATGATACGGGTTTTGCGTGACGGGTGCTATCTTCGGCGAAAATAAAAGGCTGGACTATGCTTAGTGGCAGTAACTGACTGTTAAGGCATAGAAAAATGAAAGCATTTGATCTCCAGCGGATGGCGTTTGATAAAGTTCCTCCTGAATTTCTGGGCGAAGTGGCGCTGCGCAGCCTGTATACCTTCGTACTCGTCTTCCTGTTTCTAAAAATCACCGGCCGCCGCGGCGTGCGGCAGATGTCGCTCTTTGAGGTGTTGATCATCCTGACGCTGGGGTCTGCGGCGGGGGACGTCGCCTTTTATGACGACGTGCCGATGGTGCCGGTGTTTATCGTTTTTGTCTCACTGGCGCTACTTTACCGTCTTGTCATGTGGCTGATGTCGAAAAGCGAAAAGCTGGAAGATCTGCTTGAAGGGAAGCCGGTCGTTATCGTCGAGGACGGACAGCTGGCCTGGGAAAATGTACAAAGCGCCAATATGACCGAGTTTGAGTTCTTTATGGAGCTACGCCTGAATAGCGTTGAACAGCTCGGGCAGGTGCGTCTGGCGATCATGGAAACCAACGGGCAGATCAGCGTCTATTACTATTCTGACGACGAGGTGAAGCCGGGACTGTGTATCCTGCCGGATATGCTCATTGAGCGTTTCAGAACGGTACCGGAATCAGGCGAGTATGCATGCGTAAGATGTAGCCATGTAGTCGCGATGCAGCCGGGGGATCGTCAATTATGCCCCCGCTGTGCAAATCCGGAATGGACGAAGGTTAGCCGGGCCAAACGTATCACCTGACAGCCATTTTGTCGGTTTTGTCTTAGCGAGGCGGCAGATTGTTTTGTGTGACGCGGGCCACATTTCACGGGTCATAAGTTTTAGACATTGCGGCGCGTGTCACTGAATGATAAAACCGATATCCACAGTTATAACTTATGGCTTTTAGCGTGGTGAGGGGAAATGGCTCAAGTCTTTAATTTCAGTTCAGGTCCGGCAATGTTACCGGCAGACGTGCTTAAACAGGCTCAACAGGAACTTTGTGACTGGAACGGTCTCGGTACGTCGGTGATGGAAATCAGCCACCGTGGTAAAGAGTTTATTCAGGTGGCGGAAGAGGCAGAAAAGGATTTTCGCGATCTGCTGAATATTCCCTCGAACTACAAAGTATTGTTCTGCCACGGCGGTGGACGCGGCCAGTTTGCAGGCGTTCCGCTGAATATTCTCGGTGACAAAACGACGGCTGACTACGTTGACGCGGGTTACTGGGCAGCAAGCGCCGTTAAAGAAGCGCATAAATACTGCACGCCGAATGTTATCGACGCCAAAGTGACCGTTGACGGTCTGCGCGCCGTGAAGCCAATGAGCGAGTGGCAGCTTTCTGATAACGCAGCGTATCTGCACTACTGCCCGAACGAAACCATTGATGGGATTGCCATCGACGAGACGCCAAACTTCGGCAGCGATGTCGTGGTTGCCGCCGATTTCTCCTCCACCATTCTGTCTGCGCCAATTGATGTCAGCCGCTACGGCGTTATCTATGCGGGCGCGCAGAAAAATATTGGTCCGGCCGGTTTGACTATCGTCGTCGTGCGTGAAGACCTGCTGGGTAAAGCGCATAAATCCTGCCCGTCGATTCTCGATTACACCGTGCTGAACGATAACGACTCTATGTTCAACACCCCACCAACGTTTGCCTGGTATCTCTCCGGCCTGGTCTTCAAATGGCTGAAGCAAAACGGCGGCGTGGCGCAGATGGACAAGGTCAATCAGCAGAAAGCTGAACTGCTGTATGGCGTGATCGACAAGAGCGATTTCTACCGCAACGATGTGGCGAAAGCTAACCGTTCCCGCATGAACGTGCCGTTCCAGCTGGCGGACAGCAGCCTGGACAAAGTATTCCTGGAAGAGTCCTTCGCGGCAGGCCTGCATGCGCTCAAGGGCCACCGTGTCGTTGGCGGCATGCGTGCCTCCATCTATAACGCGATGCCGCTGGAAGGCGTTAAAGCCCTGACGGATTTCATGATCGACTTCGAACGTCGTCACGGTTAATTTGCTGTTTTTCACCCCCGCAGCGTCCCTGCGGGGTTTTTATTATGTTGAGTTGAGAGTTTAGTTTTCATGGAATCCCTGACGTTACAACCTATCGCGCGGGTAGATGGCACCATTAATCTGCCTGGTTCAAAAAGTGTCTCGAACCGCGCTCTGCTGCTGGCAGCTCTGGCAAACGGCACCACCGTCCTCACAAACCTGCTGGACAGCGATGACGTGCGCCATATGCTCAATGCGCTGAAAGCGTTGGGCGTTCATTACACTCTCTCTGACGATCGTACCCGCTGCGAAGTGACCGGTAACGGCGGCGCGCTGCGCTCGGGCGAAGAGCTTGAGCTGTTTCTGGGCAACGCGGGTACCGCGATGCGTCCGCTGGCAGCGGCCCTGTGCCTGGGGAGCAACAACATTGTGCTGACCGGCGAGCCGCGCATGAAAGAGCGTCCGATTGGTCACCTGGTGGATGCCCTGCGTCAGGGCGGCGCGCAGGTTGAGTATCTGGAGCAGGAAAACTATCCGCCACTGCGTCTGCGCGGTGGTTTTACCGGCGGTCACGTCGAGGTGGACGGCAGCGTTTCCAGCCAGTTCCTGACGGCACTGCTGATGACCGCACCGCTGGCACCGCAGGATACGGTTATCACCATTAAAGGTGAACTGGTCTCCAAACCGTACATTGATATCACCCTGCACCTGATGAAAACCTTCGGCGTTGAGGTGGAAAACCAGTCTTATCAGCGCTTCGTGGTGCGCGGCGCGCAGCAGTACCAGTCTCCGGGCAACTACCTGGTTGAAGGAGATGCGTCATCCGCGTCCTACTTCCTGGCCGCGGGTGCGATTAAAGGCGGCACGGTAAAAGTGACCGGTATTGGCCGTAACAGCGTGCAGGGCGACATCCGTTTTGCGGACGTGCTGGAAAAGATGGGTGCCATTGTCACGTGGGGCGATGACTTCATCTCCTGTACCCACGGTGAGCTGAACGCCATCGACATGGACATGAACCATATCCCGGATGCGGCGATGACCATTGCCACGGCGGCGCTGTTTGCCAAAGGCACCACCACGCTGCGTAACATCTACAACTGGCGCGTAAAAGAGACGGACCGCCTGTTCGCGATGGCGACCGAGCTGCGAAAAGTCGGTGCCGAGGTGGAAGAGGGCGAAGACTACATTCGCGTGACCCCTCCGGCAAAACTGCAGTTTGCGGAAATCGGCACCTACAACGATCACCGCATGGCGATGTGCTTCTCGCTGGTGGCGCTGTCAGACACGCCTGTCACCATTCTTGACCCGAAATGTACCGCGAAAACCTTCCCGGACTACTTCGAACAGCTGGCACGCATTAGTACGCTGGCCTGATAACGTATTGCCGCATCGTCCGATGCGGCATTTGCTTACGCTTCATTACGAACACCTCCGCTCATTTCTTCTACACTCTGCTTCAATCATTCCGTAATTTGCACGCAAAGGTAACAGTTGCGCACGTTGGCGCGTATAATGCGCGGCGTTCATGTAAACGGTATGCCTTATTTAAGGAGAAAAAGATGACGGCAGTTGCCCCGGTAATCACCATTGATGGGCCGAGTGGCGCAGGGAAAGGTACTCTGTGCAAAGCGATGGCGGAAGCATTGCAATGGCATCTTTTAGATTCGGGAGCAATCTATCGCGTGCTGGCGCTGGCCGCGCTGCATCATCACGTGGATGTCGCGTCTGAAGAGGCGCTGGTTCCGCTGGCCGCGCATCTGGATGTGCGTTTCGTGTCGACCGATGGCAACCTGGAAGTCATCCTTGAAGGGGAAGACGTGAGCGGCGAAATCCGTACTCAGGAAGTGGCGAATGCAGCCTCCCAGGTCGCGGCGTTTCCGCGCGTTCGAGAGGCGCTGCTGCGCCGTCAGCGCGCGTTCCGTGAAGCCCCGGGTCTGATCGCTGACGGACGCGATATGGGAACGGTGGTATTCCCTGATGCGCCAGTGAAAATTTTCCTTGACGCCTCTTCGGAAGAACGTGCTCAACGCCGCATGCTTCAGTTGCAGGAAAAGGGGTTTAGTGTTAACTTTGATCGCCTTTTATCCGAGATAAAAGAGCGCGATGACCGCGATCGTAACCGCGCCGTCGCCCCACTTGTTCCTGCAGAAGATGCATTAGTTCTGGATTCAACCAGTTTAACTATTGAGCAAGTGATTGAAAAAGCGCTACAATATGCGCGCCAAAAACTGGCACTCGCGTAATCGCGACCGATTTAGTAGTACCCCCGCTGCAATGGATTGACGGCGGGTATGTGAAACAACCCCATCCGGCACGGAGCCAGGTGGACGTTAATATTAACCTGAAGATTAAACATGACTGAATCTTTTGCTCAACTGTTTGAAGAATCCTTAAAAACAATCGAAACCCGCCCGGGTTCCATCGTTCGCGGTGTTGTTGTTGCTATCGACAAAGACGTAGTACTGGTTGACGCCGGTCTGAAATCTGAGTCCGCCATTCCGGCAGAGCAGTTCAAAAACGCCCAGGGCGAGCTGGAAATCCAGGTAGGTGACGAAGTTGACGTTGCTCTGGACGCAGTAGAAGACGGCTTCGGTGAAACCCTGCTTTCTCGTGAGAAAGCTAAACGTCACGAAGCATGGATCACGCTGGAAAAAGCTTACGAAGAAGCTGAAACTGTGGTCGGTGTTATCAACGGCAAAGTTAAAGGTGGCTTCACTGTTGAGCTGAATGGTATTCGTGCGTTCCTGCCAGGTTCTCTGGTAGACGTTCGTCCAGTTCGTGACACTCTGCACCTGGAAGGCAAAGAGCTTGAGTTCAAAGTAATCAAGCTGGACCAGAAGCGTAACAACGTTGTTGTTTCCCGTCGTGCCGTTATCGAATCCGAAAACAGCGCAGAACGCGATCAGCTGCTGGAAAACCTGCAGGAAGGCATGGAAGTCAAAGGTATCGTTAAGAACCTCACTGACTACGGCGCATTCGTTGACCTGGGCGGCGTTGATGGCCTGCTGCACATCACCGACATGGCGTGGAAACGCGTTAAGCACCCAAGCGAAATCGTGAACGTGGGCGACGAAATCACTGTTAAAGTGCTGAAGTTCGACCGCGAGCGTACTCGTGTATCCCTCGGCCTGAAACAGCTGGGCGAAGATCCATGGGTAGCTATCGCTAAGCGTTATCCAGAAGGTACTAAACTGACTGGTCGCGTAACCAACCTGACTGACTACGGCTGCTTCGTTGAAATCGAAGAAGGCGTTGAAGGCCTGGTGCACGTTTCCGAAATGGACTGGACCAACAAAAACATCCACCCATCCAAAGTTGTTAACGTTGGTGATGTAGTGGAAGTGATGGTTCTGGATATCGACGAAGAACGTCGTCGTATCTCCCTGGGCCTGAAACAGTGCAAAAACAACCCATGGCAGCAGTTCGCGGAAACCCACAACAAGGGCGACCGTGTTGAAGGTAAAATCAAGTCTATCACTGACTTCGGTATCTTCATCGGCCTGGACGGCGGCATCGATGGCCTGGTTCACCTGTCTGACATCTCCTGGAACGTTGCAGGCGAAGAAGCAGTTCGTGAATACAAAAAAGGCGACGAAATCGCTGCAGTTGTTCTGCAGGTTGACGCAGAGCGTGAGCGTATCTCTCTGGGCGTTAAACAGCTCGCAGAAGATCCGTTCAACAACTGGGTTGCACTGAACAAGAAAGGCGCAATCGTAAACGGTAAAGTGACTGCAGTTGACGCTAAAGGCGCAACCGTAGAACTGGCTGACGGCGTTGAAGGTTACCTGCGCGCTTCTGAAGCTTCACGTGACCGCGTTGAAGATGCCACTCTGGTTCTGAACGTAGGCGACGACGTTGAAGCTAAGTTCACCGGTGTTGACCGTAAGAACCGTGCAATCAGCCTGTCTGTTCGTGCTAAAGACGAAGCTGATGAGAAAGATGCAATCGCAACTGTTAACAAACAGGAAGATGCAAACTTCTCTAACAACGCAATGGCTGAAGCTTTCAAAGCAGCTAAAGGCGAGTAATATCAGGTTCTCAGCATCATTTGCGCTGTAACGCATTTACAGCGTGAAGGATGAGGAGCAAACTTGACAGATTGCAGGATTCGTCCTGTAATCAATAACAAAGGGCGGCTACGGCCGCCCTTGTTTAATGAGCTGTTCAGCTAATTGGTTTGAAAGGAACCGGAGGAATCATGACCAAGTCAGAATTGATTGAAAGACTTGCCAGTCAGCAACCGCATATCCCTGCCAAGGCAGTGGAAGATGCCGTAAAAGAGATGCTGGAGCATATGGCCTCCACTCTTGCCCAGGGCGAGCGCATTGAAATCCGCGGTTTCGGTAGTTTTTCTCTGCACTATCGTGCTCCACGTACCGGGCGTAACCCGAAAACTGGCGATAAAGTCGAGCTGGAAGGCAAGTACGTTCCACACTTTAAGCCGGGTAAAGAACTGCGCGATCGCGCCAATATTTACGGCAACTGAGTTTAGCCAGCCGGTTAAACTGGGTTCGAAAGAAAGCACCTGCGGGTGCTTTTTTTGTCTCTGTCGCTTTCATTCTGAAGATACCCCGCATTTTCCGTTTCGTTTTCTGCAAACCGATAAAAACAGCACAGCGCGCGCTGTAAAATGTACTTTTCCCATCTGACAATTCGCTCAGCCTGATTACATACTGCCCCTCTGAAACAGGGAGGTAGCAATGGGAATTCCCGCGCTTAGCATCTGCGCCATTCTGGCGATAGCCCCGTTACTCTGGTTACCTGAACTGCCATCACGTCATACCTTGTGGATAATGATTGTTGGCGGGATCGTGCTGGCCGCACGGCGAAACGTACGACTGAAGTATGCGGGTATCACGCTGTTATGTTGCGTTTGGGGTATTCTGGCTGCGAAGGAGAGCGTCTGGCCGATGCAGCATTTAACCACGGGGGCTGTGCAGGCTGAGGTAGCGATCACCGCCACAGATGGCGCAACGCTGCATCAGGGAAACATTCTCAGCGTAGAGGGCAAGCGCTGGTGGGCCTCCACCGGCGTAACGCTGTATGGCAATTATCTGCCACAGAAAGCGTGTGCCGGTCAGCGCTGGAGCATGACGCTCAGGCTCAGGCCTGTCCATGGCGAACTGAACGACGGCGGATATGATTCTCAGCGCAGCGCCTTTGCCCGTCATCAAACGCTGAGCGGTCACTTCACCCATGCTGAACTCGTCGATGGGCGCTGCAGCCTGCGAGCGCAATACCTGACGTCACTGCAAAACCGACTTTCTGCTTACCGCTGGGGGGCGGTTATCCTCGGACTGGGAATGGGTGAACGTCTGGATGTACCCCAGGAAATAAAAGACCTGATGCGTGAAACCGGGACGCTACATTTGATGGCGATTTCGGGTCTGCATATCGCGCTGGCGGCATCCCTCGCCTGGTTACTCGCGCGTGGGCTTCAGTTTCTATTACCCAGCCACCGGGTCCACTGGCAAATGCCTCTTCTGGCCGGGTTATGCTTTGCCGCTTTCTACGCCTGGCTTACCGGTTTGCAACCACCTGCGCTACGAACGGTCATCGCGCTTGCTGTGCTTGCAATGTTGCGGATCGCTGCCCGGCAATGGTCTCCATGGCAGGTATGGGGTTGCTGTATCGCGGCGATCCTGATAAGCGATCCCTTAGCCATACTCTCGCAGAGTCTGCTTTTGTCTGCATTTGCTGTCGCCGCGCTGATTTTCTGGTTTCAGTGGCTGCCTCTTCCTGGCTGGCACCGGGCACGACGTATACGGCCGCTGCTGAACCTGATCTATCTGCAGGTCGGTATGCTGATGCTGCTGATGCCGCTACAGGTTCTGATTTTCCATGGCTTCAGCATCTCCTCCCTGGTCGCGAATCTCTTTGCCGTTCCCCTGGTGACGTTTGTCTCCGTGCCGCTGATCCTGCTCGGCATGCTGCTTCATCTCCTACCGCTGGCGGCACCGGAAAGCGTGGTCTGGTTCGCAGCCAATAAGTCACTTGCGGGGCTGTTCTGGCTCCTCATGCGCTTGCCTGACGGCTGGCAAAATATCGACCAACGCTGGCAGTACATGACATTACTGCCCTGGCTTATCATCATCGGCTGGCGCTTTCGTGCCTGGAAAATCCTTCCTGCCGTTTGCCTTGCAGGAAGTGTTTTACTCACATTTCCTCTCTGGAGAACGGAAAAAAACGAGAGCTGGACGCTGCATATGCTGGATGTAGGGCAGGGGCTGGCGATGGTCGTTGAACGGCAGGGGAAAGCCATTCTCTATGATACCGGGCTTGCCTGGCCGGGCGGGGATAGCGCTCAGCGGTTAATTATCCCGTGGCTTCGCTGGCATCACCTGCGGCCTGAAGGCGTTATTCTCAGTCATGAACACCTCGACCATGTGGGAGGACTCGCATCGTTGCAAAAAGCGTGGCCGGACGTGTGGGTAAGAAGCCCCCTGCACCAGGCGGGACATCGCCCCTGTTTTCGCGGGCAGAGATGGCGATGGCAGGGACTTACCTTCACCGCCCACTGGCCCCCTGAAAATTACCCGGCTCAGGGGAACAACCATTCCTGTGTGGTAAAGGTGGATGACGGTGAGCAGAGCGTTCTGCTAACGGGGGACATTGAAGCGCAAGCGGAACAGGCTATGCTTAGCCATTACTGGCGTTATCTCACGTCCACGCTCATACAGGTGCCCCATCATGGCAGCAATACTTCTTCTTCATTGCCGCTGGTGCAGCGGGTGGAAGGTCAGATCGCCCTGGATTCAGCGGCCCGCTATAACGCATGGCGATTCCCGTCGGCAAAAGTTGTTCGACGTTATCGAAAAGAGGGGTATATCTGGCACGATACCCCTCATTCTGGACAAATATCGGTGACATTCTCGCAACATCACTGGCAAATCCGGCGCTTGCGAGAGCAATTTTTACCCGTTTGGTATCATCAGTGGTTTGGCGCGCCCGTCGATAACGGGTAGAATATGCGGCTATTTCAACGAATGCTGGTTTTTTGAATGCATAACGACAAAGATCTCTCCACGTGGCAAACCTTCCGCCGACTCTGGCCGATGATTGCGCCCTTTAAAACAGGCCTGATCGTGGCGGGAGTAGCGTTAATCCTCAACGCAGCCAGCGATACTTTTATGCTATCGCTTCTCAAACCGTTACTGGACGACGGTTTTGGTAAAACGGATCGCTCAGTGTTGCTATGGATGCCTCTGGTGGTTATCGGACTGATGATCTTACGCGGCATCACCAGCTATATCTCCAGCTACTGTATTTCCTGGGTATCAGGAAAAGTGGTGATGACCATGCGCCGTCGCCTGTTTAGCCACATGATGGGCATGCCGGTTTCGTTCTTTGACAAGCAGTCTACCGGGACGCTGCTGTCCCGTATTACCTACGACTCAGAGCAGGTTGCCTCCTCGTCCTCAAGCGCGCTGATCACCGTTGTGCGTGAGGGTGCGTCAATCATCGGCCTGTTCGCGATGATGTTCTATTACAGCTGGCAGCTGTCGATCATCCTTATCGTTCTGGCGCCGATAGTTTCTATTGCCATCCGCGTCGTCTCAAAGCGCTTCCGCAATATCAGTAAGAATATGCAGAACACGATGGGGCAGGTGACGACCAGCGCGGAACAGATGCTGAAAGGGCATAAAGAAGTTCTGATTTTTGGCGGTCAGGACGTCGAAACCAAACGCTTTGATAAAGTCAGCAACAAAATGCGTCTTCAGGGGATGAAAATGGTCTCGGCCTCTTCCATCTCTGATCCAATTATTCAGCTGATTGCCTCCCTGGCGCTGGCATTCGTCCTCTATGCGGCAAGCTTCCCGAGCGTGATGGAGACGCTGACGGCGGGTACCATCACCGTGGTCTTCTCCTCGATGATTGCACTGATGCGTCCGCTGAAATCCCTGACGAACGTGAACGCCCAGTTCCAGCGCGGGATGGCCGCCTGTCAGACGCTGTTCAGCATTCTGGATTCCGAACAGGAAAAAGATGAAGGTACACGCGAGATTGAGCGCGCCCGTGGCGACGTTGAATTCCGCAATGTCACTTTCTCCTATCCTGGACGTGAAACGCCGGCGCTGCGTAATATCAACCTGTCCATTCCGGCGGGTAAAACCGTTGCGCTGGTGGGCCGCTCCGGCTCGGGTAAATCGACTATTGCCAGCCTGATGACCCGTTTCTACGACATTAACGAAGGTGAGATCCTGTTAGACGGTCATGACCTACGGGAGTATACCCTGCAGTCGCTGCGTAACCAGGTTGCGCTGGTCTCTCAGAACGTACATCTGTTTAACGATACGGTCGCCAACAACATCGCTTACGCACGCACTGATGAATACAGCCGCGAACAGATTGAGAACGCCGCGCGTATGGCCTACGCGATGGACTTTATCAACAAGATGGATAACGGTCTGGATACGATAATCGGTGAGAACGGGGTACTGCTCTCCGGCGGTCAGCGACAGCGTATCGCCATTGCGCGTGCGCTGCTGCGCGATAGCCCGATTCTGATCCTGGACGAAGCGACCTCTGCGCTGGATACGGAATCTGAACGCGCGATTCAGTCCGCGCTGGATGAGCTGCAAAAGAACCGTACCTCGCTGGTGATTGCGCACCGACTGTCGACTATCGAGCAGGCTGATGAAATCGTCGTGGTTGAGGATGGCGTCATTGTTGAACGCGGAAGCCATGCCGATTTGCTGGAACACCGCGGCGTTTACGCTCAGCTTCATAAGATGCAGTTTGGCCAACAATGATTGCACGCATCTGGTCCGGTGAATCTCCGCTGTGGCTGCTGCTTTTGCCGCTCTCCTGGCTTTACGGCCTGGTGAGCGGCACTATCCGTCTGCTTTACCGTCTGGGGCTGAAGCGTGCCTGGCGTGCGCCGGTTCCGGTTGTGGTTGTCGGTAATCTTACGGCGGGCGGCAACGGTAAAACGCCGGTGGTGATCTGGCTGGTGGAGCAATTGCAAAAACGCGGTATCCGCCCGGGGGTGGTATCGCGCGGATATGGTGGTAAAGCGGCGCGTTATCCGCTGCTGCTGACGGCGGAAACCACGACCGCCGAAGCGGGTGATGAACCGGTATTGATTTTCCAGCGTACCGGCGCACCGGTTGCGGTCTCCCCGGTGCGCAGCGACGCCGTTCAGGCACTGCTTGCCGAACACGCGGTACAAATCATTATCACTGACGATGGCCTGCAGCATTACGCCCTGGCGCGTGATAAAGAGATTGTGGTCATCGACGGTGTTCGCCGTTTCGGTAACGGCTGGTGGCTGCCGGCCGGACCCATGCGCGAACGCGCTTCGCGTCTTAAGTCCGTTGATGCGGTGATTGTTAACGGCGGTGAGGCAAACGCGGGTGAAATCCCGATGTACCTGCAGCCGGGCCTGGCGATCAACCTGGTGACGGGTGAACGCCGGTCGGTTGCTGAGCTGCCTTCACCGGTGGCGATGGCGGGGATTGGCCATCCGCCGCGCTTCTTTGCGACTCTGGAACTGTGTGGTGCCCGACTGGAAAAACGCGTTCCGCTGGCCGACCACCAGGCGCTGGTGGAAGGGCAGGTAGACGCCCTGACCGTACCCGGGCAGTCGCTGATCATGACCGAAAAAGATGCGGTGAAATGCCGTGCCTTCGCGAAAGAAAACTGGTGGTATCTGCCGGTTGACGCTGAACTCAGCGGCGAGCAGCCGGAACGTTTGCTCCAGGAACTGATTGCGTTGGTGAAATAAACGCTTACGCGGTTCTGGTGGTGCTTTGACTGACAGGAAAACGCATGTCTTTACCGCAACTCTCACTTTCAGCCGCACGTCATTTACACCTTGCCGCGCAGGGGCTGCTTAAAAAGCCCCGCCGCCGCGCGCAGCCTGCCGATATTCTCTCGACCGTTCAGCGCATGTCGCTGCTTCAAATCGACACCATTAACATTGTTGCCCGTAGCCCTTACCTGGTCCTGTTTAGCCGTCTGGGAAATTATCCTTCGCAGTGGCTGGATGAGGCGCTCAGCAAAGGGGCGTTAATGGAGTACTGGGCGCACGAAGCCTGCTTCCTGCCCCGCAGCGATTTTGCCCTGGTTCGCCACCGTATGCTTGCCCCGGAAAAGATGGGCTGGAAATACCGTCAGGCGTGGATGCTGGAACATGCGACCGAAATTGAGCAGCTTATCGCGCATATTCAGGATAACGGTCCCGTACGCTCCGCCGATTTTGAACACCCGCGCAAAGGCACCAGCGGCTGGTGGGAGTGGAAGCCGCATAAACGTCATCTCGAAGGGCTGTTTACCTCTGGCAAAGTCATGGTGATTGAGCGGCGTAATTTTCAGCGCGTCTACGACCTGACGCATCGCGTGATGCCGCACTGGGACGACGAGCGTGACCTGCTTACCCAGGAGGCGGCCGAGGCCATCATGCTGGAGAACAGCGCACGCAGCCTGGGGATTTTCCGCACGCAATGGCTGGCAGACTATTACCGCCTTCGCCAGCCCGCGCTGAAACCGCTGCTGGACATCTGGCAACGCGAACAGCGCGTCATTCCCGTCACGGTGGAAACGCTGGGCGAAATGTGGCTGCATGCGGATCTTCTCCCGCTACTGCCTCAGGCCCTGGAGGGGAAACTTCAGGCAACCCACAGTGCGGTGTTGTCGCCTTTCGACCCGGTCATCTGGGACAGAAAACGCGCCGAGCAGCTGTTCGATTTTAGCTACCGGCTGGAATGTTATACCCCGGCCCCAAAGCGCCAGTATGGTTACTTTGTTCTCCCGCTGCTGCATAAGGGGCAACTGGTCGGGCGCATGGACGCCAAAATGCACCGCAAGACCGGCACGCTTGAAATCATTGCGCTTTATCTGGAAGAGGGCATCAGGGTGACGGCGAGCCTGGAAAAAGGGTTAACGTTCGCCATTAGCGAATTCGCGCGCTGGCAGGGTGCCCGCGACGTGACGCTGGGCCGGGTACCCGACGGGCTGTTTACATCCTGTCGAAGTGGCTGGGAAACAGGCACTCCCTGAAAAGGGAATGTGTTAAGCTTTAGCGATTACCCATACGGAGGAACTATGGATCACCGTTTACTTGAAATTATTGCCTGCCCGGTATGCAACGGCAAACTCTACTACAGCCAGGACAAACAGGAGCTGATCTGCAAGCTGGACAGCCTGGCTTTCCCGCTGCGTGACGGCATTCCGGTACTGCTGGAAAATGAAGCTCGTTCCCTGGTGGCAGAAGAGAGCAAACCATGAGTTTTGTTGTCATTATTCCTGCGCGTTATGCCTCAACGCGTCTGCCGGGTAAACCGCTGGTGGATATCAACGGCAAGCCGATGATTGTGCATGTCCTTGAGCGTGCGCGTGAATCCGGTGCCGATCGCGTGATTGTTGCTACCGATCATCCTGACGTCGCCCGTGCGGTTGAGGCGGCAGGCGGTGAGGTGTGTATGACCCGCGCCGATCACCAGTCTGGCACCGAGCGTCTGGCGGAAGTGGTTGAGAAATGTGGTTTCAGTGATGATACGGTCATCGTTAACGTGCAGGGTGACGAGCCGATGATCCCGGCGGTGATTATCCGTCAGGTGGCAGAAAACCTGGCTCAGCGTCAGGTTGGTATGGCAACGCTCGCGGTGCCTATTCACCACGCTGAAGAGGCATTCAATCCGAATGCCGTGAAGGTGGTCATGGATGCCGAAGGCTATGCGCTCTATTTCTCACGCGCCACCATCCCGTGGGATCGCGATCGCTTTGCGCTCTCTAAAGAGACCATCGGCGATACTTTCCTGCGTCATATTGGGATCTACGGCTATCGGGCCGGTTTTATTCGTCGGTATGTTACCTGGGCGCCGAGTCCGCTGGAGCATATCGAAATGCTGGAGCAGCTTCGCGTGCTCTGGTACGGCGAAAAAATTCACGTTGCCGTTGCCAGCGAAGTGCCTGGAACGGGCGTTGATACGCCGGAAGATCTTGAGCGCGTTCGCGCCGAGTTGCGCTGATATCGCCTGCATCCCTCCTGACGGGGGGATGTCCTCTCCCCGTTAATTCCCCTTTCTTTTTCCTAATTGTTCTCTTCCGGGTGACATATCCCTTCAGGACGCTCATTATAAAAGCAGTAGTCTTAATGGGGGTAATCTCATATGGAACAGCTGCGTGCCGAACTTAGCCATCTGCTGGGTGAGAAATTAAGTCGGATCGAATGCGTGAGTGAAAAGGCCGATACCGCGCTTTGGTCGTTGTATGACGGTCAGGGCAACCCAATGCCGCTGATGGCCAGAAGTTTCACCTCGCCGGGCGTTGCCAGGCAGCTTGCATGGAAAATGTCGATGCTGGCGCGGGAGGGAACCGTCCGGATGCCGACGGTGTACGGCGTGATGACCCACGAGGAACATCCCGGCCCGGACGTGCTGCTGATTGAGCGTTTACGCGGCGTGCCCGTTGAAGCGCCCGCGCGCACGCCGGAACGCTGGGAGCAGTTAAAAGACCAGATTGTCGAGGCGCTGCTGGCCTGGCATCGTCAGGATAGCCGCGGGCTTATCGGTCCGGTCGACAGCACTCAGGAAAACCTGTGGCCGCTGTGGTATCGCCAGCGGGTGGAAGTGCTGTGGGGAACGCTTAACCAGTTCAACAATACCGGTTTAACCATGCAGGACAAACGTATTCTGTTTCGCACCCGCGAGTGCTTACCGGCGCTGTTCGACGGTTTTAATGACAACTGCGTGCTGATCCACGGTAATTTCACCCTGCGAAGCATGCTCAAAGACTCCCGTAGCGATCAGCTTCTGGCGATGTTGGGGCCGGGGATCATGCTCTGGGCTCCGCGCGAATATGAGCTGTTCAGGCTCAGCGACAGCGGGGCGGCGGAAGGTTTACTGTGGCACTACCTTCAACGCGCGCCCGTTGCAGAAGCGTTTCTCTGGAGGCGCTGGCTATACCTGCTCTGGGACGAAGTCGCGCAGCTGGTGAATACCGGACGTTTTAATCGCGCAAACTTCGATCTGGCAACAAAATCACTCCTGCCCTGGCTCGCCTGACGATCCTTTCAGCCACTGCCAGAGGCGTCCGAGCGTCTCATAACCGACGCGATCGCTATGCATCAGCCACGCCGGGGATGGGATCGCCCGTTCCCACGGGTTGAGCGGCGCGTCGATGGCCATCTGGTTTGCCGGTGCGGGAAGCGGGTGCAGGCCTTGCTTCTGGAAGAAAATCATCGCGCGCGGCAGGTGTGAGGCGGAGGTCACCAGTAAGAACGGGACATCGCCAATTGCCTGCTTCACTGCGGCAGCCTCTTCTTCGGTATCTTTTGGACTGTCCAGGGTGATAATCGAGGAACGCGGCACGCCGAGTGATTCTGCGACCCTGGCGCCCGCTTCAGCCGTACTCACCGGGTTCGTTTTGGCTGCCGCGCCGGTGAAGATCATTTTTGATCCCGGATTTGCCAGCCAGAGGCGAATGCCTTCGTTTAGCCGTGGCAGGCTGTTGTTGATCAGGTTTGAACTGGGCGCCCAGTCAGGATCCCAGGTATAACCACCGCCCAGCACCACGATGTACGCCACTTTCTGATTTCCCTGCCATGTTGGGTACTTGTTTTCGATGGGTCGTAGCAGACCATCCGCGACCGGCTGCAGGCTCAACAGCAGCATAACAAACCAGCCGAGCGTAATAAGCGTTTTGCCACTCTTCTGAAAGCGACTGAACCACACCAGCGCCAGCCCCAGCGCGATGATGATGAGCAGCAGCGGAAGGGGAAGCATCATCCCTCCAATGTATTTCTTAAGGGTAAAAAGCATCCTTTTTGGTTCCTTTTTTGACCATATAGCAGGTGATTACCCGTGATATTACACCAGAGAGGTTCATTCTCCGCGCGGGTGTGACAAAATAGCGGTTTTGCAGTTAGCGAGTGGAACTCTCCCAATGCGGGATCGCAATTTTGATGACATCGCGGAAAAGTTTTCGCGCAACATTTATGGCACCACGAAAGGGCAGCTCCGTCAGACGATCCTCTGGCAGGATCTGGACACCATCCTGGCTACCTTTGGCGGGCAAACGTTGCGCGTGCTGGACGCCGGTGGCGGTGAAGGGCAGACGGCGATAAAAATGGCCGAGCGCGGTCATCACGTCACGCTTTGCGATCTTTCTGCTGAAATGGTCTCCCGCGCGACGCGTGCAGCAGAAGAGAAAGGTGTGAGCGACAACATGCATTTTATACAATGCGCCGCTCAGGACATCGCGCAGCATTTGGAAACCCAGGTTGATCTGATATTGTTTCATGCGGTGCTGGAGTGGGTTGCCGATCCGCAAAGCGTGTTACAAACCCTGTGGTCGATGTTGCGCCCGGGCGGCACGCTGTCGCTGATGTTCTACAATGCTAACGGCTTCCTGATGCACAACATGGTTGCAGGAAACTTCGACTATGTGCAGGTCGGGATGCCCAAAAAGAAAAAGCGCACGCTTTCCCCGGACTATCCGCGCGATCCACAGCAGGTTTATGGCTGGCTGGAAGCGATTGGCTGGCAGATCGTTGGGAAGACGGGCGTCAGGGTGTTTCATGATTATCTGCGTGAAAAACACAAACAGCGTGACTGTTTTGACACCTTAACAGAATTAGAAACGCGGTATTGCCGTCAGGAGCCTTTTATCAGCCTTGGCCGCTATATTCACGTCACCGCGCACAAGCCGCAGATGCAAGGATAACCTATGAGTGAATTTTCCCAGACAGTCCCCGAACTGGTTGCCTGGGCCAGGAAAAACGATTTCTCCATCTCGCTGCCGGTAGACAGACTCTCTTTCCTGCTGGCGGTTGCCACGCTGAACGGCGAACGGCTGGACGGTGAAATGAGCGAGGGTGAACTGGTGGATGCGTTCCGCCATGTCAGTGATGCGTTTGAGCAAACCAGCGAAACCATTAGCGTGCGTGCCAACAACGCGATCAACGATATGGTGCGTCAACGTCTGCTGAACCGCTTTACCAGCGAGCAGGCGGAAGGAAACGCCATCTATCGCCTGACGCCGCTGGGCATCGGCATTACCGATTACTACATCCGCCAGCGTGAATTTTCCACGCTGCGTCTTTCCATGCAGCTCTCGATCGTGGCGGGTGAGCTTAAGCGCGCCGCCGACGCGGCGGATGAAAACGGTGACGAATTCCACTGGCACCGTAACGTCTACGCGCCGCTGAAATATTCGGTGGCCGAGATTTTCGACAGTATCGATCTCACCCAGCGCCTGATGGACGAACAGCAGCAGCAGGTGAAAGACGATATCGCGCAGCTGCTTAATAAAGACTGGCGAGCGGCCATCTCCAGCTGTGAACTTCTGCTGTCAGAAACCTCCGGCACGCTGCGCGAACTCCAGGATACGCTGGAAGCCGCAGGGGACAAGCTGCAGGCTAACCTGCTGCGCATCCAGGACGCGACGCTGGCGCATGACGATCTGCATTTTATCGACCGCCTGGTGTTCGATCTGCAGAGCAAGCTTGACCGCATTATCAGCTGGGGCCAGCAGTCGATCGACCTGTGGATCGGCTACGACCGACACGTGCATAAATTTATCCGTACCGCGATTGATATGGATAAAAACCGCGTCTTTGCTCAGCGTCTGCGTCAGTCGGTGCAGACCTATTTCGATGCGCCGTGGGCTCTGACCTACGCCAATGCCGATCGTCTGCTGGATATGCGCGACGAAGAGATGGCGCTGCGCGATGAAGAAGTGACCGGTGAACTGCCGCCGGATCTGGAATACGAAGAATTTAACGAAATTCGCGAGCAGCTTGCGGCGATGATCGAAGAACAGCTCGCTGTCTACAAAACCAGACAAGTGCCGCTGGATCTTGGTCTCGTGGTGCGCGACTATCTGGCGCAATATCCACGCGCGCGCCACTTCGACATTGCCCGCATTGTGGTAGACCAGGCGGTGCGCCTGGGCGTCGCGCAAGCAGATTTCACCGGACTGCCGCCGAAGTGGCAGCCAATTAACGATTACGGAGCCAAGGTACAGGCGCATGTCATTGACAAATATTGAACAAGTGATGCCCGTTAAGCTGGCACAGGCGCTGGCGAATCCGTTATTTCCGGCGCTGGACAGCCAGCTGCGTGCCGGTCGTCACATTGGCTTAGACGAGCTGGATAATCACGCCTTTTTGATGGACTTTCAGGAGTACCTGGAAGAGTTTTACGCACGCTACAACGTGGAGCTTATCCGCGCGCCGGAAGGGTTTTTCTACCTGCGCCCGCGCTCCACGACGCTGATTCCGCGTTCCGTGCTCTCCGAGCTGGATATGATGGTCGGCAAAATTCTCTGCTACCTCTACCTCAGCCCGGAACGTCTGGCGAATGAAGGGATCTTCACCCAGCAGGAACTTTACGACGAGCTGTTGACGCTGGCAGATGAAGGCAAGCTGCTCAAGCTGGTGAACAACCGCTCCACGGGGTCGGACCTTGACCGTCAGAAATTACAGGAAAAGGTTCGCTCTTCCCTGAACCGTCTGCGTCGTCTGGGGATGGTCTGGTTTATGGGCCACGACAGCAGCAAATTCCGCATTACGGAATCTGTCTTCCGCTTCGGCGCCGACGTGCGTGCGGGCGATGACGCGCGTGAAGCGCAGCTTCGCATGATCCGCGACGGTGAAGCGATGCCGGTGGAAAACCATTTGCAGCTCAATGACGAGCATGAAGAGAATCTGCCGGATAGCGGGGAGGAAGAGTAATGATTGAACGCGGTAAATTTCGCTCACTGACGCTGATTAACTGGAACGGCTTCTTCGCCCGAACGTTCGATCTGGATGAGCTGGTCACGACGCTCTCCGGCGGTAACGGTGCGGGTAAATCCACCACCATGGCGGCCTTTGTTACGGCGCTGATCCCTGACCTGACGCTGCTTCACTTCCGTAACACCACCGAAGCGGGGGCAACAAGCGGCTCTCGTGATAAAGGTCTGCACGGTAAGCTGAAGGCCGGCGTCTGTTATTCGGTTCTGGACGTCATTAACTCCCGTCATCAGCGCGTGGTAGTGGGTGTGCGCCTGCAGCAGGTCGCCGGTCGCGACCGTAAAGTGGATATCAAACCGTTTGCGATCCAGGGGCTGCCGACCTCCGTGCAGCCGACGGCGCTGCTGACGGAAACCCTGAACGAACGTCAGGCGCGCGTGCTGACGCTGCAGGAGCTGAAAGACAAGCTTGAAGCCATCGAAGGCGTACAGTTCAAGCAGTTCAACTCGATTACCGACTACCACTCGCTGATGTTCGATCTGGGCGTGGTGGCGCGTCGTCTGCGCACCGCATCAGACCGTAGCAAATACTACCGCCTGATCGAAGCGTCTCTGTACGGCGGTATCTCCAGCGCGATTACCCGCTCCCTGCGCGACTACCTGCTGCCGGAAAACAGCGGCGTGCGTAAGGCCTTCCAGGATATGGAAGCGGCGCTGCGCGAAAACCGCATGACGCTGGAAGCGATTCGCGTTACCCAGTCTGACCGCGACCTGTTTAAACACCTGATCAGCGAAGCCACCAACTACGTGGCGGCGGACTACATGCGCCACGCCAACGAGCGCCGGGTGCATCTCGATCAGGCATTAGAATACCGCCGCGAGCTGTTTACCTCCCGTAAACAGCTGGTGGCCGAACAGTACAAGCACGTCGAAATGGCGCGCGAGCTGGGCGAGCACAACGGTGCTGAAGGCGACCTGGAAGCCGATTATCAGGCCGCCAGCGATCACCTGAACCTGGTGCAGACCGCGCTGCGTCAGCAGGAAAAAATCGAGCGCTATGAAGCGGACCTCGATGAGCTGCAGATTCGTCTCGAAGAGCAGAATGAAGTGGTGGCCGAAGCCGCCGACATGCAGGAAGAGAACGAAGCCCGCGCCGAAGCGGCCGAGCTGGAAGTGGATGAGCTGAAAAGCCAGCTTGCCGATTACCAGCAGGCACTTGACGTGCAGCAGACGCGAGCGATTCAGTACACCCAGGCACTGCAGGCATTACAGCGTGCGAAAGAGCTGTGCCATCTGCCTGACCTGACGCCGGACAGTGCCGACGAGTGGCTGGATACCTTCCAGGCCAAAGAGCAGGAAGCCACCGAGAAACTGCTGTCCCTGGAACAGAAAATGAGCGTTGCGCAAACGGCGCACAGCCAGTTTGAACAGGCTTATCAGCTGGTAGTCGCGATTAACGGCCCGCTGGCGCGTAACGAAGCCTGGGACGTTGCCCGTGAACTGCTGCGCGACGGTGTGAACCAGCGCCATCTGGCCGAGCAGGTTCAGCCGCTGCGTATGCGTCTGAACGAGCTGGAGCAGCGCCTGCGCGAGCAGCAGGAAGCCGAGCGTCTGCTGGCGGAATTCTGCAAGCGTCAGGGAAAAAATTACGATTTCGACGAGCTTGAGGCACTGCATCAGGAGCTGGAAGCGCGTATTGCGGCCCTGTCCGATACCGTATCAAACGCCAGCGAACAGCGTATGACCCTGCGTCAGGAGCTGGAGCAGATTCAGTCCCGTTCGAAGACGCTCCTGGAGCGAGCGCCGGTCTGGCTGGCGGCTCAAAGCAGCCTGAACCAGCTCAGCGAGCAGTGCGGCGAGCAGTTCGAATCCAGTCAGGAAGTGACCGAATACCTGCAGCAGCTGCTGGAGCGCGAGCGCGAAGCCATCGTTGAGCGTGACGAAGTGGGCGCCCGCAAGCGCGACGTCGATGAAGAAATTGAGCGTTTAAGCCAGCCGGGCGGGTCAGAAGATCCGCGCCTGAATGCGCTAGCCGAGCGTTTTGGCGGCGTGCTGCTGTCCGAGATTTATGACGATGTTGGCCTTGACGATGCCCCGTACTTCTCCGCGCTGTACGGTCCATCCCGCAACGCGATTGTTGTCCCGGATCTGTCGCTGATTTCTGATCAGCTTGCCGGCCTGGAAGATTGCCCGGAAGATCTCTATCTGATCGAAGGAGATCCGCAGTCGTTCGATGACAGCGTATTCAGCGTCGACGAGCTGGAAAAAGCGGTGGTGGTGAAAATTGCCGACCGTCAGTGGCGTTACTCCCGCTTCCCTGAGCTGCCGCTGTTTGGCCGCGCCGCGCGCGAAAGCCGCATCGAGAGCCTGCACGCCGAGCGTGAAACGCTGTCTGAACGTTTTGCGACACTGTCGTTTGACGTGCAGAAAACCCAGCGTCTGCATCAGTCGTTCAGCCGCTTTATCGGCAGCCATCTCGCCGTTGCGTTTGACGCGGATCCGGAAGCCGAAATCCGCAAGCTAAATACCCGCCGTGGCGAGCTGGAACGTGCGATTGCAAGTCATGAAAGTGATAACCAGCAAAGTCGCGTTCAGTTTGAACAGGCGAAAGAGGGCGTCTCTGCCCTTAACCGCATTCTGCCGCGCCTGAATCTGCTGGCGGATGACACGCTGGCTGACCGCGTGGATGAGATCCAGGAGCGTCTGGATGAAGCGCAGGAAGCCGCGCGTTTCGTTCAGCAGCATGGCAATCAGCTTGCGAAGCTGGAGCCCGTCGTGTCTGTCCTGCAGAGCGACCCGGAACAGTTCGAGCAGTTAAAAGAAGATTATGCCTGGTCGCAGCAGGTGCAGCGCGAAGCGCGTCAGCAGGCGTTTGCCCTGACGGAAGTGGTGCAGCGTCGCGCGCACTTTGGCTACTCCGATTCGGCTGAAATGCTGAGCGGTAACAGCGACCTGAACGAAAAACTGCGTCAGCGCCTTGAGCAGGCGGAAGCGGAACGTACTCGCGCCCGCGAAGCAATGCGCAGCCATTCCGCTCAGCTAAACCAGTACAACCAGGTGCTGGCCTCGCTGAAAAGCTCCTTCGATACCAAGAAAGAGCTGTTAAACGATCTGCAGAAAGAGCTTCAGGACATCGGCGTTCGCGCCGACAGCGGGGCAGAAGAGCGCGCGCGTATTCGTCGTGACGAGCTGCATTCGCAGCTCAGCAATAACCGCGCGCGTCGTAATCAGCTGGAAAAAGCGCTGACCTTCTGCGAAGCCGAAATGGATAACCTGACCCGTCGCCTGCGCAAGCTGGAACGCGACTATCACGAAATGCGCGAGCAGGTCGTGACCGCCAAGGCGGGCTGGTGCGCGGTGATGCGCATGGTGAAAGACAACAACGTTGAGCGTCGTCTGCACCGTCGTGAACTGGCGTACCTCTCTGCCGATGAGCTGCGCTCCATGTCGGATAAGGCGTTGGGTGCGCTGCGTCTGGCGGTGGCGGATAACGAACACCTGCGCGACGTGCTGCGCATGTCGGAGGATCCGAAACGTCCGGAACGTAAAATTCAGTTCTTCGTGGCGGTTTACCAGCACCTGCGAGAGCGTATTCGTCAGGACATCATCCGTACCGACGATCCGGTTGAAGCCATCGAACAGATGGAAATCGAGCTGGGTCGCCTGACGGAGGAGCTGACCTCCCGCGAGCAGAAGCTGGCGATCAGCTCCCGCAGCGTGGCGAACATCATTCGCAAAACCATTCAGCGCGAGCAGAACCGTATCCGCCAGCTGAACCAGGGTCTGCAAAGCGTATCGTTTGGCCAGGTGAACAGCGTGCGCCTCAACGTCAACGTGCGTGAGGCCCACGCGACGCTGCTGGAAGTGCTCTCAGAGCAGCACGAGCAGCATCAGGATCTGTTCAACAGCAACCGTCTGACCTTCTCCGAAGCGCTTGCGAAGCTGTATCAGCGCCTGAACCCGCAGATTGATATGGGGCAACGTACGCCGCAAACCATCGGTGAAGAGCTGCTCGACTACCGTAACTACCTGGAAATGGAAGTTGAGGTAAACCGTGGCTCAGACGGCTGGCTACGTGCGGAATCCGGGGCGCTCTCTACCGGTGAAGCGATCGGTACCGGGATGTCAATTCTGGTGATGGTCGTACAGAGCTGGGAAGATGAAGCGCGTCGCCTGCGCGGCAAAGACATCTCGCCGTGCCGACTGCTGTTCCTGGATGAGGCGGCGCGTCTTGATGCCCGCTCGATTGCCACGCTGTTCGAGCTTTGCGAACGTCTCGATATGCAGCTCATTATTGCGGCGCCGGAGAACATCAGCCCCGAGAAGGGCACCACCTACAAACTGGTGCGTAAAGTGTTCCAGAACAGCGAACACGTTCACGTTGTCGGTCTGCGTGGCTTTGCGCCGCAGCCGCCGGAGTCATTGCCGGAAACCACGGCGGACGCTTCCTGAAGCATGTTCTGACCCGAAGCGGCGCACTGGCGCCGCTTTTTTTTTAAACTTAACTTGTGCTTGGGGCTGCGTTATCTTTAAACTTCTTTACATAAGGTAAGGCAACAGCTTAGCCGTCTACCTATAATGAAAGAAAGCCCCAACGTGATGGGCATGTCGTGAAAACAGGGGGCAAGGGATGTTGCTAAAGAAAGAATGTGGTCGTCAGCTGTCTGCGCTGAGTTTATGCCTGGCAGTGATGTTTGCTCCACTGTTAACCGCCCAGGCCGACGAGCCTGAAATTGTGCCGACTGACAGCTCGGCAACGACAGGCGCGCAGCCAACCTCGTTGTCCCAGCCGCTGGACCAGTCTCCGGCGACGGCTATCATGGCCGGAATTAAACCGCTGCCGGAAGGCATCGACGCGGAATCGCTCAGCCAGCAGCTGCAGTCGGGGCTGCCGTCAGGCTACACGCCTGTCTATATTAATCAGCTCACGCTCCTCTATGCCGCCCGCGATATGAAACCGATGTGGGAAAACCGCGATGCCGTGCGCGCCTTCCAGCAGCAGCTGGCGGAAGTCGCGATTGCAGGGTTTCAGCCGCAGTTTACAAAGTGGGTTGAGCTGTTAACCGATCCTGCCGTCACCGGGCAGGCGCGGGATGTGGTGCTTTCCGATGCCATGATGGGCTACCTGCAGTTCGTGGCGGGTATTCCGGTCAATGGCAACCGCTGGCTGTACAGCGATAAGCCGTACAAGCTGGCGACGCCGGCGCTGTCGGTGATTAACCAGTGGCAGCTAGCGCTGGATAACGGCGAACTGCCGCGCTTTATCGCCAGCCTCGCACCGGCGCACCCACAATATGCCACTCTGCACCAGTCGCTCCTCGCGCTGGTGGGGGACACGCGTCCATGGCCGCAAATGCGCGGTACCGCGACGCTGCGTCCGGGGCAGTGGAGCAGCGATGTTCATGCCCTGCGCGAGATCCTGACGCGTTCCGGTCTTCTTGACGGCGGGCCAAAGATTGCTCTTCCGGGGGATGATCAACAAAACGTCGCCGTCAGACCATCAGCGCCAGTAAAAGAGAAGAAAGCCGTTGTCCTGAGCGACAAACCCGCGGCTTACGATCGCGAGCTGGTTGCGGCCGTTAAACAGTTCCAGGCCGCTCAGGGACTGGGGGCCGATGGCGTCATTGGCCAGACAACGCGCGACTGGCTGAACGTATCGCCTGCGCAGCGGGCAGGGGTGCTGGCGCTCAATATTCAGCGTTTGCGCTTGCTGCCGGGAACGCTCTCTACCGGGATTATGGTTAACATCCCGGCGTATTCCCTGGTCTATTATCAGGATGGTAGCGAAAAACTGGCGTCGCGCGTGATTGTCGGGCGTCCGGATCGTAAAACGCCGATGATGAGCAGCGCGCTGAATAACGTGGTGGTTAACCCGCCGTGGAACGTACCGCCGACCCTGGCGCGAAAAGACATTCTGCCGAAGGTCTGGAACGATCCGGGTTATCTGGAACGCCATGGCTATACGGTGATGCGTGGCTGGAACAGCAAAGAGGCCATCGATCCTTATATGGTCGACTGGTCGACGATCACCGCGTCGAATCTGCCATTCCGTTTCCAGCAGGCTCCAGGGGCGCACAACTCTTTAGGGCGCTACAAATTCAATATGCCGAGTTCGGAAGCTATCTACCTGCACGATACACCGAACCACAACCTGTTCCAGAAAGATACTCGCGCGCTGAGTTCTGGCTGCGTGCGCGTGAACAAAGCCTCGGAGCTGGCCAATATGCTGCTGCAGGATGCGGGCTGGAACGATACTCGCATCTCGGATGCCCTGAAACAGGGGGACACGCGTTACGTTAATATTCGCCACAATATTCCGGTCAATCTTTACTATCTGACGGCGTTTGTGGGCGAAGACGGGCGTACCCAGTATCGTACAGATATTTACAATTATGATCTCACCGCGCGATCCGGCGCACAAATTTTGCCAAAAGCGGAACAATTAATCAGGTAAATGAAGTAGTTCGGGAAAAATGATTGTCGTAAGTTATGGTGAATAAGGGGCTATATCGCTGCAAGCCGCGTATTCACTGGGGTTGGGCGCCTTGACGTACCTGGTTTTGCCAGTTAAGGTGCCCTTCGTGCGCTAAGCATATTACGATTTCTTTTACCTGTAGACCTGATTATCATGGACAAATTTGACGCTAATCGCCGCAAACTGCTGGCGTTAGGTGGCGTTGCGCTTGGCGCAGCTGCCATCCTGCCGACGCCAGCATTTGCCACCCTCTCGACACCTCGTCCGCGAGTTTTAACGCTCAACAATCTTCATACCGGTGAGTCGCTAAAAGCGGAGTTTTTTGATGGCAGAGGCTATATTCAGGATGAATTAGCAAGACTTAACCATTTTTTCCGTGATTTCCGCGCGAATAAAATAAAAGCCATCGATCCAGGACTGTTTGATCAGATTTTCCGCCTTCAGGGCCTGCTGGGCACCAGCAAGCCGGTGCAGCTCATTTCTGGCTATCGCTCAATTGATACCAATAATGAACTGCGCGCCCACAGTCGTGGGGTAGCCAAAAAAAGCTATCACACGAAGGGCCAGGCAATGGATTTCCATATTGAAGGCGTTTCGTTAGCCAATATTCGCAAAGCCGCGTTATCTATGCGCGCAGGTGGTGTAGGATATTACCCCAGCAGCAACTTTGTACATATTGATACCGGTCCGGTTCGGCACTGGTAATAACGAAACACAGGAGCAGTATGAACTATCGTATTATTCCGGTTACCGCGTTCTCCCAGAATTGTTCATTGATCTGGTGCGAACAGACTAAACTGGCCGCGCTTGTCGATCCCGGCGGTGACGCTGAGAAAATCAAGCAGGAAGTCGCAGCAAGCGGCGTCACGCTGATGCAGATTTTGCTCACTCATGGTCATCTTGACCATGTAGGTGCTGCGGCTGAACTGGCTGAACACTACGGTGTGCCGGTGATTGGCCCGGAAAAAGAAGATGAGTTCTGGCTGCAGGGGTTACCCGCCCAAAGCCGCATGTTTGGCCTTGATGAGTGTCAGCCCCTGACGCCCGATCGCTGGCTGAACGAAGGAGAGCGCGTTAACGTAGGGAATGTGACTTTACAGGTGTTGCATTGTCCTGGGCATACGCCAGGCCATATCGTCTTCTTTGATGACCAGTCCCGTCTGCTGATTTCCGGCGATGTGATCTTCAAAGGTGGCGTAGGACGCAGCGATTTTCCGCGCGGCGATCACGGGCAGCTGATTCAGTCGATTAAACAAAAGTTATTGCCGCTGGGTGATGACGTTACGTTTATCCCTGGACACGGTCCGATGTCGACGCTGGGCTATGAACGGCTCCATAATCCGTTCCTTCAGGATGAGATGCCTGTCTGGTAACCAGAATAAAAAAAGCCTGCATAACGCAGGCTTTTTTATGGGCGCAAATTACAGTACGGCGACAATCGCTTCGCACAGTGGCGCCATGTTGTCAGGCGTCATGCCAGCAACGTTCACGCGGCCAGAGGCCACCGCGTACACGCCAAACTCTTCACGCAGACGCAGAACCTGCTCTTTGGTCAGGCCGCTGAACGAGAACATACCGTTCTGTTTGATGATAAAGCTGAAGTCGCGGTCCGCGCCTTTCTCAGCCAGGGTGTTCACAAACAGCAGGCGCATGCGCTGAATACGCTGGCGCATATCGTTCAGCTCTTGTTCCCAGATGGCGCGCAGCGCATCGTTGCTCAGGATAGTGGCAACAACAGACGCACCGTGAGCCGGTGGGTTAGAGTAGTTAGCGCGGATAACCGATTTCATCTGGCTGAACGCACGATCGACAGTCTCTTCGTTAGCGGCAACCAGCGTACAGGCACCCACGCGCTCATTGTACAGACCGAAGTTCTTGGAGTAAGAGCTTGCGACAATCAGCTCCTGATGCACGGCTGCGAACGCGCGCAGGCCTTCGGCATCTTCTTCCAAACCGCGGGCGAAGCCCTGATAGGCGAAGTCAAACAGCGGCAGCCAGCCTTTTTCTACGGACAGCTTCGCCAGGTGTTCCCACTGCTCAAGCGTCGGATCGATACCGGTTGGGTTGTGGCAACAGCCGTGGAACAGCACCACGTCACCTGCCTGCGCTTCGCTCAGGCTCGCCAGCAGGCCGTCAAAGTCGAGAGAGTGGTTTGCTGCGTCGTAGTAGGCGTATTCACGCACTTCCAGACCCGCAGAGTTAAACACGCTCTTGTGGTTCGGCCAGCTTGGGTTGCTTACCCATACGCGCTTAACAGAGGTGTTTTTCGCCAGGAAATCCGCCGCAACGCGCAGCGCGCCGGTACCGCCAGGGGTTTGTGCTGTGCGAGCGCGTTTGCTGCTCACAATTTCGCTGCCTTTACCGAACAGCAGTTCCTGAGTGCAGCGACCAAATTCAGGGATACCATCAATACCGAGGTAGTTTTTGGTGGTTTCGTTTTCCAGCAGATACTGCTCAGCTTTCTTAACGCTGGTCAGTACCGGAGTTTTGCCGGTTTCATCTTTATATACACCAATACCCAGGTTGATTTTGCCAGGGCGGTCGTCGGCACGAAACAGATCGGCCAGGCCCAGAATAGGGTCGGCAGGAGCGGCGGTAATGTTCTCAAACATGACGAAGTTCCATTGTGATTACAGAAGTGAAATCCGCTATCAGGTTAACGGTAGATTTACAAAATGCCAACCGTTTGCGACGAAAAGCGTGCGGCTTTTCAAAAGTCGCCATTATTTTCTGTCACGCATAAAAAAACAGGGCCGAAGCCCTGTTCATTAAGCATATAACAAAGTGGTGTACTGATTAGAACTGGTAGGTTACGCCCACAGCAGCCATATCGTCGTTGCCGTTCAGACCGCCAACAGCTTTCGCGTAGTCGGAGTCTTTGTCCAGCAGGTTGATGTAGTAGTCAGCCCACACGTTGAAGTTCTTGTTGAAGTAGTAAGTGGTACCAACCTGGATGAATTTAGCCAGGTCTGCATCGCCACCGCTGAAGCCATTGACGGCAGCCAGGTCTTTACCTTTGGTCTGCACGTAGGAGATGGCTGGACGCAGGCCGAAATCGAACTGGTACTGAGCAACCACTTCGAAGTTCTGCGTTTTGTTAGCGAAGCCAGCGTCACCGTTAGAACCGGTACGAGTGGTGTTACGGGTTTCTGCATAGGTGGTTGCCAGGTAGATGTTGTTAGCGTCGTATTTCAGACCAACACCCCATGCTTCAGCTTTATCACCTTCCCCATCAGCTTTCTGGTTCAGAGTACGGTTAGCGTTGCTGTAAGATGCGATTGCACCGAAGCCTTCGCCGAAATCGTAGCCCAGGGAGTAGCCTACGCCGTCACCGTTAGAGGTTTTAACGTCAGTACGGTCGTTTTTGCCCTGGTACTGAACGCCCAGGCTCAGACCGTCAACCAGACCGAAGAAGTTGCTGTTACGGTAGGTCAGCAGACCGGTGCTGCGGCTGGTCATAAAGTTATCAACATAGTTACCGCCCCAGGTCATACCAGAGAAGGACGGTGCCATATCGGTGTAAGATTCTACGTCGTAAACGATACCGTAGTTACGACCGTAGTCGATGCTGCCAGCGTCGCCCGCTTTCAGGCCAGCAAATGCCAGACGGTTTTTGTTAGTCTGAGCACCATTTTCAGCCTGGTTGGCCAGGAAACGGTATTCCCACTGGCCATAACCGGTCAGCTGGTCGTTGATCTGAGTTTCGCCTTTGAAACCGATCTGCGCGTAGGTAGCGTCGTTATTGTTGGTGTTATCACCAGAAGTCACGAAATCGTGCTCGGCGTTAACTTTACCGTAGAAGTCCAGTTTGTTGCCGTTCTTGTTATAGATTTCTGCAGCGTTAGCTGCACCGGCTACCAGCAGGGCAGGGATTACCACTGCCAGAATATTGCGCTTCATCATTATTTATTACCCTCATTGGTTTTTTTATGACACTCGCCACTGCCGTCAATAAATTCTGTCAATAAATATTTCCGGAACTATTGATGAGAGTTTGGTGTCTTTATGTATCTGACAGGCATCTTTCCATTCGGCGAAGCGTTTCGCTAGCCTGAAAGTGCTACAATTCTCAAGATTAAGTAACCAAAAGAAATTATGTGTAACTAAATGTGTATTTTTGGGAACTTTGTGAACCACCTCAAACTTCAGACCAACCTGGCGAATTAAACGGCAAAACCTATCCTATATATATGAATTGCTTATGATTAATTGAGATAAAGGTGATTCGTATAAACAGATGTTAAACGACTCTGTTTTTCTTATGACCCCAAAAAGACTTCTGGACGGCTGTAAAAGTGGTTGAAATTTGTGCTATCGCTTGAGGATGTAATAATCGCAATAAGAATGGGGTTTATTTTTTGTGGCTGGATATTTCGCGGAAACAAAACGTAACAGGTAGTGGTTGTGACGGGGTGAAGGTTTAAAGACGCTGACTTTGCGCTGACGAAAACTGACAATACAGAATAAAATAATGGCCAGCAAATGCTGGCCATTTCAGTCTTGTACCGATTAGAAGCTGGCGTTACGTGGAGTGCGTGGGAAAGGAATTACGTCACGTACGTTCTGAACACCGGTAACGTAGGCAATCAGACGCTCGAAGCCTAGACCAAAACCGGCGTGCGGTACGGTACCGTAACGACGCAGATCGCGGTACCAGCTGTAATCAGCTGGGTTGAGCCCCATCTCTTCCATACGCGCGTCCAGCACGTCAAGACGCTCTTCACGCTGAGAGCCACCGATGATTTCACCAATGCCCGGCGCCAGAACGTCCATCGCTGCCACGGTTTTACCGTCTTCGTTAAGGCGCATATAGAAGGCCTTAATGTCTTTCGGGTAGTTTTTAACGACAACCGGCGCTTTGAAATGCTTCTCGGCCAGATAGCGTTCGTGCTCAGACGCCAGGTCAACGCCCCAGTAAACCGGGTTCTCGAACGTCTCACCGCATTTCTCGAGGATCGCCACCGCGTCGGTATAGTCCACCTGCGCAAAGTCGGCAGACACGAAACGCTCCAGACGCGCTACAGCATCGCTGTCTACGCGTTCTGCGAAGAATTTCATGTCGTCAGGACGCTCTTCCAGCACCGCTTTGAACACATACTTCAGCATCGCTTCCGCCAGACCCGCAACATCGTCCAGGTCGGCGAAGGCCACTTCAGGCTCCAGCATCCAGAATTCCGCCAGGTGACGGCTGGTGTTGGAGTTTTCGGCGCGGAAGGTTGGGCCAAAGGTGTAGATCTTAGACAGCGCACAGGCGTACGTTTCGCCGTTGAGCTGACCGGATACCGTCAGGAAGGCTTCTTTACCAAAGAAGTCTTTGTCATAGTCCACTTTACCTTCAGGCGTGCGCGGCAGGTTTTCCATGTCCAGCGTCGAGACGCGGAACATCTCACCCGCACCTTCCGTATCGGAGGCGGTGATCAGCGGGGTAGATACCCAGAAATAACCCTGCTCGTCGAAGAAACGATGCAGCGCCTGCGCCAGCGTATGACGCACGCGCGCCACCGCACCAATCAGGTTGGTACGCGGACGCAGGTGGGCGACTTCACGCAGATATTCGATGCTGTGGCGTTTTGCCGCCATCGGATAGGTGTCCGGATCTTCAACCCAGCCGGTGACTTCAATCGCAGAGGCCTGAATTTCGAAGCTCTGGCCTTGGCCCGGTGATGCCACAACCACGCCGGTAACAATGACGGAGCAACCGGTTGTCAGGCGCAGAACGTCATCATTGTAATTGGGCAGAGAATTATTAATGACGGCCTGTACAGGATCAAAGCAGGAACCGTCATAGACGGCAAGGAAGGAGATGCCAGCTTTAGAATCTCGGCGGGTACGCACCCATCCGCGCACGGTGACTTCCTGGTCAACGGCGACACGGCCCTGGAGTACGTCGGCTACAGGCACAACGCTCATAATATTCTCTCTGTTAATAGTCGGAAAAAATAAACACTTGTCCACCCTTATGGGGGGATATCTATGTTACCTGCCATCCGCTATCAGACAAGTAAATTTCGCAGTCAAAAGAGAAGAATTGAGAAATAAATAAGGAGAAGGGAGCCATAAAGGCTCCCGTAAGCGCTTAACTGGCTTTTTTGATCAAGGGGAGGTCGAACGCTTTACGCAATGCGCGGACAAACGCTTTGTCATGGCAGATGGTTTTACCCGGGCTGTCGGAGAGTTTCGCCACCGGCTTGCCGTTACATTCCACCAGTTTGATGACGATATTCAGAGGTTTTACCTGAGGAATATCGCAGGTCAGACGGGTACCAATCCCGAAGCTCAGGTTCACACGGGTATTGAAATGGCGATAGAGGTCTACCGCTTTCGCCAGGTCGAGATTATCCGAGAAGACCAGCACCTTGCTCATCGGATCAATGCCGAGCTTCTCGTAATGGGCAATGGCTTTCTCGCCCCATTCAACCGGATCCCCGGAGTCGTGGCGTAACCCCTGGTAACGTTCAGCGAACTCGGGACCAAAGTCGCGCAGGAAGGCATCCATCGTAATACAGTCGGTGAGGGCGATCCCGAGCTGATTCGGGTACTCCTCTAGCCATGCGGCCAGTGCCGCGCGCTGGCTGTTAGCCAGATCGGGGCTGATCTGCTGATGCGCCTGGAACCACTCGTGTGCCTGGGTGCCCATTGGCGTCAGGCTGAGGCGACGCGCCAGATCGTAGTTGCTGGTGCCAACGAACCACGGCTCCTGCTGCAGACGTTTAACGATGGCCTCCTGAACGTCACGCGAGAAACGGCGACGCGTGCCAAAGTCCATCAGGCGGAAGCGGGACATGTCCAGCCCTTCGGTCAGCGTAGAGAAGGCTGCGAGTTTATTTTCCAGCGCGGCGACCGCCTGCTCGACGCCTGTTTCAGGCGAACGGTAGCGGTGAGCCAGTTCACTGATCACCGCCAGAAGCGGCACTTCCCACATGATCACTTCCCGCCACGGACCTTCAAGGCGAATATCCAGCTTGCCGTTATCGTTAAGCACGGTGACCTGCTCCGGCTTATAGCGGAAATCGCGCAGCCAGTTCAGGTAGTCGGCTTTGAAGAAAGGCAGGCCAGAAAGCCACTGATATTCCTCGTCCTGCAGCGTCAGATGCTGCATAGCATCGACCTGTTCACGAATGGCGTCTGCGTAGATACCGAGCAAGTCGTCGCCACGACAGCGGAATTCCGCCGCGACGTGAACGTCATAATAGTGGTGGAAAACGGCTTGCTGCATATGCAGTTTATACGCGTCGGTATCCAGCAACGTATGCAGAACTGGAGAAGCGAATTGAGTCATAGGTGCGCAGTAGCATCCTCTCACAGGAGCGTTTAGTACAATAAACAACTCCGGAGTATACCTTGTTTAGTGATTTATTGAACCCCGATCACAACATAAGCGCGTTTTATGGTCGAGGGCATTTTGTGCCCCGTGTTATACAAATGTAGCAAAAAAAGGTTTTGACCCTGAAAAGATGAACATTCTGCATAGCGCGATTTGCGCAACAGGAATATATTGAAACGTTACTCGACAAACGATGCATAAGGTTTTCTATGACACAACAGCCACAAGCCAAATACCGCCACGACTACCGTGCGCCGGATTACCTGATTAGCGAAATCGATCTGACTTTTGACCTGGATGCCACTAAAACCGTTGTTACGGCGGTAAGCCAGGTGACGCGCCATAGCGCAACTGCGGTGCCGCTGCGTCTGGATGGTGAAGACCTGACGCTGGTCTCCCTGCATATTAATGATGAAGCCTGGTCGGACTATAAAGAAGAAAACAACCAGCTGGTCATCGACAACCTGCCGGAACAGTTTACGCTGCGCATCGTGAATGAAATCAGCCCGGCCGCCAACACCGCGCTGGAAGGGCTTTACCAGTCGGGTGTGGCGCTGTGTACCCAGTGTGAAGCGGAAGGGTTCCGCCATATAACCTGGTATCTCGACCGTCCGGACGTCCTGGCGCGCTTCACCACCAAAATCATCGCCGATAAAACCCTGTATCCCTTCCTGCTCTCCAACGGTAACCGCGTAGGCGAAGGCGAGCTGGAGAATGGCCGTCACTGGGTGCAGTGGCAGGATCCCTTCCCGAAACCGTGCTACCTATTTGCGCTGGTGGCGGGGGATTTCGACGTGCTGCGCGACACCTTCAAAACGCGTTCAGGCCGCGAAGTGGCGCTGGAGCTGTTTGTTGACCGCGGCAACCTTGACCGTGCGCCGTGGGCAATGACCTCTCTCATCAACTCCATGAAGTGGGACGAGGAGCGCTTTGGCCTCGAGTATGACCTCGACATCTATATGATCGTCGCCGTCGATTTCTTCAACATGGGCGCAATGGAGAATAAAGGCCTTAACGTCTTTAACTCCAAATACGTGCTGGCGCGTACCGATACCGCAACGGATAAAGACTACCTCGATATCGAACGCGTCATCGGCCACGAATATTTCCACAACTGGACCGGTAACCGCGTCACCTGCCGCGACTGGTTCCAGCTGAGCCTGAAAGAGGGCCTGACCGTCTTCCGCGATCAGGAGTTCAGCTCCGACCTGGGTTCACGCGCGGTGAACCGCATCAATAACGTGCGTACCATGCGTGGTCTGCAGTTTGCGGAAGATGCCAGCCCAATGGCGCACCCGATCCGCCCCGATAAAGTCATCGAGATGAACAACTTCTACACTCTGACGGTGTACGAGAAGGGCGCTGAAATTATCCGCATGATCCACACCCTGCTGGGCGAGGAGAACTTCCAGAAAGGGATGCAGCTGTACTTCGAGCGTCATGACGGCAGCGCGGCCACCTGCGACGATTTTGTGCAGGCGATGGAGGATGCCTCTAATGTCGATCTTTCTCACTTCCGCCGCTGGTACAGCCAGGCCGGGACGCCGGTTGTCACCGTCAAAGACGATTACAATCCGGAAACCGAGCAGTACACCCTGACCATCAGCCAGCGCACGCCGCCGACGGCGGAGCAGGAAGAGAAATATCCGCTGCATATTCCGTTCAGCATTGAGCTGTACGATAACGAAGGCAAAGTCATTCCGCTCCAGAAGGGAGGCCACCCGGTACACCACGTGCTGAACGTGACCCAGGCCGAACAGACCTTTATCTTCGATAACGTCTACTTCCAGCCGGTGCCTGCGCTGCTGTGTGAATTCTCCGCGCCGGTGAAGCTGGAGTATAAGTGGAGCGATCAGCAGCTGACGTTCCTGATGCGTCACGCGCGTAACGACTTCTCCCGCTGGGATGCGGCGCAAAGCCTGCTGGCGACCTACATCAAGCTCAACGTAAACCGCCATCAGCAGGGCCAGCCGCTGTCGCTGCCTGTCCATGTGGCTGACGCGTTCCGCGCCATCCTGCTGGATGAGAAGATTGACCCGGCCCTGGCCGCTGAAATTCTTACCCTGCCGTCAGCGACTGAAATCGCCGAGCTGTTTGACATCATCGACCCGATTGCGATCGTGGCGGTGCGTGAAGCGCTGACCCGTACGCTGGCTGCTGAGCTGGCCGATGAGTTCCTCGCCATTTATAACGCCAATAAGCTTGACGCTTATCGCGTTGAGCACGCGGACATTGGTAAACGTTCTCTGCGCAATACCTGCCTGCGCTATCTGGCGTTTGGTGAAACCGAGCTGGCGAACACCCTGGTGAGCAAGCAGTATCACGAAGCGGATAATATGACCGACGCCCTGGCCGCGCTGGGCGCAAGCGTTGCCGCCGAACTGCCGTGCCGCGATGCGCTGATGCAGGAGTACGACGACAAGTGGCATCAGGATGGCCTGGTGATGGACAAGTGGTTCATCCTGCAGGCGACCAGCCCGGCGGCCGATGCGCTCAGCAACGTGCGCAGCCTGCTGAAGCATCGCTCCTTTACCCTGAGCAACCCAAACCGCGTGCGTTCTCTGATTGGCGCGTTTGCCAGCAGCAACCCGGCCGCGTTCCACGCCGAAGACGGCAGCGGGTATCAGTTCATGGTGGAAATGCTGACCGAGCTGAACAGCCGTAACCCGCAGGTGGCGTCGCGCCTGATTGAGCCGCTGATCCGTCTGAAACGCTACGATGCGAAGCGTCAGGCGAAGATGCGTGCCGCGCTTGAGCAGCTGAAAGGGCTGGAAAATCTTTCTGGTGACTTGTACGAGAAGATTGCTAAGGCACTGGCCTGATAGAAAGCTTAACCCTCCCTCTCCCTGTGGGAGAGGGCCGGGGTGAGGGCATCAGGCATTAGCCTTAGCTCGTTCTAACTCCGTACCCCCACGCTTCATCACCCGATCCAACACCTCAGCTTCCAGCTCAGCCAGCCTTGCCGAGCCCACGCGGCGAGGGCGCGGAAGGTCCACCGTCAGATCCAGACCTATTTTCCCGTCCTCTATTAACAGCACCCGGTCAGCCATCGCGACGGCTTCGCTCACGTCATGCGTTACCAGCAGTACCGTAAAGCCGTGCGCCTGCCACAGGGATCCAATCAAATCCTGCATTTCGATCCGCGTCAGGGCGTCGAGCGCGCCGAGCGGTTCATCAAGCAACAGCAGGCCCGGACGGTGAATTAGCGCACGCGCCAGCGCCACGCGCTGCTTCTGCCCGCCCGAGAGGGCTGCCGGCCATTCGCCCGCACGATTTTCCAGCCCAACGGCGGCCAGCGCCTGGCGGGCTTCATCCCGCCAGCTGCCCTTAAGACCGAGCCCGACGTTGTCGATAACCGTTTTCCACGGCAGCAGGCGTGCATCCTGAAACATCATGCGGGTATCGTCCTGAATATTCGAAAGCGGCGTCGTTCCTGCCAGAATGTCACCGCCGTTGGGGGCTTCCAGCCCGGCTAGAAGGCGTAGCAGGGTACTCTTGCCGCCGCCGCTGCGACCAACAACGGCCACAAATTGTCCGGCGGGAATATGCAGATCCAGCCCGTTAAGAATGGTGTTTTCGCCGTAGCGTTTGGTCACGCCGTTCAGCAGTAACGGTGTTCCCTGGTTCAGTCGTGCAGTATTCATGCTTTCGCCTCCTGAAGGGTGTAGGCCGGGTTCCAGCGCAGCCAGCTGCGCTCCAGCCGCTGGGCGCTGACGTCGGCGAGTTTACCGAGCAGGGCATACAGAATGATGGCAACCACCACCACGTCCGTTTGCAGGAACTCGCGGGCGTTCATTGCCAGGTAGCCAATGCCTGAGTTGGCCGAGATGGTCTCCGCCACAATCAGCGTCAGCCACATCAGGCCGAGCGCAAAACGCACCCCGACCATAATGGAGGGCAGGGCGCCCGGCAGGATCACGTGTATAAAGAGAGAAAAACCTGATAAGCCGTAGCTGCGCGCCATCTCGACCAGACCGCGATCGATATTGCGGATGCCGTGCCAGGTGTTGATGTAGATCGGGAACAGTATGCCCAGCGCCACGAGGAAGATCTTGGCGCTCTCATCAATACCAAACCACAGGATAACCAGCGGGATCAGCGCCAGATGCGGCACGTTGCGCAGCATCTGAATGGAGGTATCCAGCAGCCGCTCGCCCCAGCGGGAAAGGCCGCTGATCAAGCCCAGAACCAGACCGATGCTGCCGCCGATGGAAAACCCAATCACGGCGCGCCAGGAGCTGATCGCCAGATGCTGCCACAGCTCGCCGCTCACGCTCAGCGACCAGAACGCTTCTACGACGCCCTCCGGAGAGGGCAGAATGCGGCTCGACAGCCAGCCGGTGGAAGATGCGAGCTGCCAGAGAGCCACAATGCCGACGGGTAAAAACCACGGTGCGGCGCGCAGCAGCCATTTTTGGGAGGTGGCAGACATGGTCACTCCTTAGCTCTGCGCGGCTTTGCGTGGAATAAACTCGTTCGCCACGGCTTCGCCCTGAAGCTGAAGCCGCTGCGGCTGCGGAATTTCCGGAATGGCGACATCCAGATGCGGGAATAACAGCTCGCCCACCTTGTACGCCTCTTCCAGATGCGGATAACCGGAGAGAATAAAGCTGTCGATACCCAGGTCAGCGTATTCATTAATCCGGGCGGCTACGGTCGGTCCGTCGCCGACCAGCGCCGTGCCCGCACCGCCGCGCACCAGGCCAACGCCCGCCCACAGGTTCGGGCTGATCTCCAGGTTCTCGCGCTTGCCGTTGTGCAGGGACGCCATTCGGTGCTGTCCGACGGAGTCGGTTTTGGCAAACGCGGCCTGCGCCTTCGCGATGGTCTCATCGTCCAGGTGGGAAATCAGGCGGTCGGCGGCCTGCCAGGCTTCTTCATTGGTTTCGCGCACAATCACGTGCAGGCGAATGCCGAAGCGCACCTTGCGGCCATGGGCGGCCGCTTTAGCGCGTACCTGGGCAATTTTTTCTTTCACCAGCTCAGGCGGTTCGCCCCAGGTCAGGTAGAGATCGACCTGCTCAGCCGCCAGATCCTGGGCCACATCCGACGATCCGCCAAAATAGAGCGGCGGGCGCGGCTGCTGCACCGGCGGGAAGTAGAGTTTCGCGTCACGTACGTGAATATGCTTGCCTTCGAAGGTGACGGTTTCACCTTCCAGCAGACGTCGCCAGACGCGGGTGAACTCGGCGGAGGCTTCATAGCGCTCGGTATGGTCGAGGAACACCCCGTCGCCCGCCAGCTCCTGCGGGTCGCTGCCCGTCACCAGGTTAAACAGGGCGCGGCCGTTGGACAGCCTGTCCAGCGTTGCCGCCTGACGCGCCGCCACGGTGGGGGAGACGACGCTCGGGCGTAACGCCACCAGGAACTTCAGACGCTGGGTGACCGGGATCATCGACGCGGCCACCAGCCACGCATCCTCGCACGAACGTCCGGTCGGGATCAGCACCCCGGTGAAACCGATTCGGTCCGCCGCCAGCGCAATCTGCTGCAGGTAGCCGTGATCAACCGGGCGCGAGCCCTCTTCTGTACCAAGATAGTGTCCATCACCGTGGGTGGGTAAAAACCAGAAAAGATTCAGACTCATGATTTAGCTCCTTCTTTGCCTGCGGGCTGCCAGATGCGTTCGCGAATAGTGACCTGTTTTGGTACCAGGTGGTTTTGATAGAAAAGGTCAGCCGTTTGTTGCTGAAGCGCGGCGACGTGGGCGTCCACGGGCGTAATGGTGGTCGGCGGACGGTGGTTGAGATAGCTCGCGATCACCGGCTCAGGTAAGCCCATGGTTTTCGCCAGCAGGGCAATGCTCTCCTGACGCTGGGTCTGGGTCAGCGCGTCGGCCTGGGTAAAGGTATCCAGTACGCCCTGAATAAATGCGCCGTTCTTTTCCGCATAAGGACGGGCGGCCAGGTAGAACGAGCCGGTCTGCTTCAGCGTGGTACCGTCTTTCAGCACGCGAACGCCGCCCTGCAGTAATGCGGCGGAGTAGTACGGATCCCAGATGGCCCAGGCATCAACGTTCTTCTGCTGGAACGCGGCGCGGGCGTCGGCAGGCGTCAGGTAAACAGGCTGAATGTCAGTGAACTTCAGCCCGGCTTCTTGCAGGGCGCGCAGCAGCAGGTTGTGCGAGCTGGAACCTTTCTGGAAAGCCACTTTATGCCCTTTGAGGTCGGCGACGCTTTTAATGCCGCTGTTTTCAGGCACCAGAATCACTTCGGCCTTCGGTTTGGGCGGCTCAACGCCAACATAGACGAGGTCCGCTCCCGCCGCCTGGGCGAATATCGGCGGAATATCACCCGTGCTGCCCAGATCGATACTGCCGACGTTCAGGGCCTCCAGCATCTGCGGGCCAGCCGGGAACTCCACCCACGAGAATTTGGTGTCCGGGAAGCGTTTTTCCAGAAGCTGATGGCTTTTCGCCAGCACCATGCTGACGCTGCCTTTCTGATAGCCAATGCGCAAACTTTCCGGGGCCGTTTCTGCGGCATGGGCCAGCGAGGTAAGCGCCATCAGACCTGCCAGGCCGATGCGGGTTAACGTTTTAAACATGTGCGACTCCTTGAGGCTGACCAAACGCCGGGGCCTGGATATCCCGGCGGTGCAGGGCATGCCAGAAGGTTTCCAGGGCGTTATCGAGGCGGGTTTGCAGGTTCGGCGTAAAATGAGGTTTATGTTGATAATCGATAACCTGGGAGTCATCTGCGAAAACGCCGTGGAGGATCTCCTGCGCTTTCAACGCGTTCAGCACCGGCTTCAGGGCATAATCCACGGCCAGTAAATGGGCCACCGTACCGCCTGTTGCCAGCGGCAGCACAACTTTGCCGTCCAGGGCGCGCTCCGGAAGCACATCGAGCAGAGTTTTCAGCGCCCCGGAAAAAGAGGCTTTATAAATAGGTGTTGCCACAATTAAGCCGTCAGCGCCGTTAAGCTGCTCGATGAGCGTTTTAAGCGCAGGGCTGTCGAAACGGGCATAGAGCAGATCTTCAGGTTCGAAGTTATGCAGGTTCCAGTGGCACACTTCCACATCCAGGGCATTGAGTTTTTCGCGGGCATATTCCAGCAGGGCGCTGGAGCGCGAAGGGAATCGTGGACTTCCGGCCAGGGTAATGACGCGCATACTTCCTCCTTATAACCAATTGTTTGCTTTTATCTAACATTCATAACAATTTTCAGGAGTGTGACACCGCGCGGTTATTCCACTAAATGATTTATCTGCAATTAAAATGCGAAAAAGTGCATAAGAAATAGACTGGGAGGTAAACGATTGCGTTTTGCGCTGATTTTTTGCCGCAGGTCAATTCCCTTTCGCGCGTGGATCGCCCATAATCCCCTCCCGGTTTGCACACCGGGAATCCAGGAGAGTTCATGTACTACCCCTTCGTTCGTAAAGCCCTTTTCCAGCTCGACCCTGAGCGCGCTCATGAATTTACATTCCAGCAATTACGTCGTATTACCGGAACGCCGCTGGCCGCTCTGGTGCGTCAGAATGTGCCGGAAAAACCTGTGCAGTGTATGGGTCTGACCTTTAAAAATCCGCTGGGGCTGGCGGCAGGTCTGGACAAAAATGGCGAGTGCATTGATGCCCTGGGCGCGATGGGCTTTGGCTCCATTGAAATCGGCACCGTCACGCCGCGTCCGCAGCCGGGAAATGACAAGCCGCGCCTGTTCCGCCTGGTTGAAGCCGAAGGGCTGATCAACCGCATGGGCTTTAATAACCTCGGTGTTGATCACCTGGTTGAGAACGTAAAAAAAGCCCATTTTGACGGGATATTAGGCATCAATATCGGCAAAAATAAAGACACGCCGGTTGAGCAGGGTAAAGATGACTATCTGATTTGTATGGAAAAAGTCTACGCCTATGCCGGTTATATCGCGGTGAATATTTCTTCACCCAATACCCCGGGTCTGCGTTCCTTACAATATGGCGAAGCGCTGGACGATCTTCTGAGTGCCATTAAAAATAAACAAAATGAACTCCAGACGATCCACCATAAATATGTTCCGGTCGCGGTTAAGATCGCCCCGGATCTTTCTCCTGAAGAATTGATCCAGGTTGCCGACAGTTTGGTTCGCCATAATATTGATGGTGTTATTGCGACCAATACCACCCTCGATCGTTCCCTCGTGCAGGGAATGAAAAACTGTGACGAAGCGGGTGGGTTAAGTGGACGTCCGGTGCAATTAAAAAGCACCGAAATTATTCGCGCCCTGTCTGCGGAATTAAAAGGACGTCTGCCAATTATTGGCGTCGGCGGCATTGACTCAGTGATTGCTGCGCGCGAGAAGATGGCGGCGGGTGCATCACTGGTGCAAATCTATTCCGGCTTTATTTTTAAAGGACCGCCGCTGATTAAAGAAATCGTTACTCATATCTAATCTTTTCTCTTAATCAGACAACCAGGGCTTTATTTCCAGCCCTGGTTGTTTTATATTCCGTCACTGTTGCTTATTTAGTCATTATAGTCTTTTATTAATGGTGTTATAAACGAGGCGGCAAACAGGACATTTTTAGTACAGGACGTTTGGGGACGGGAGAGACACATGCGAATTAAACCTGACGATAACTGGCGCTGGTATTTTTGCGACGAGCATGACCGAATGATGCTCGATTTAGCCAATGGCATGTTGTTTCGTTCTCGTTTTGCCCGCCGAATGTTAACCCCGGATGCATTTTCCCCGTCGGGCTTTTGCGTTGACGATGCGGCCCTTTATTTCTCCTTTGAAGAAAAATGCCGCGATCTGGTGCTCTCTAAAGAGCAGCGTGCCGAGCTGGTATTAAATGCGCTGGTGGCTATTCGCTTCCTGAAACCACAAATGCCAAAAAGCTGGCATTTTCTTGCGCATGGTATGAGCTGGACCCCGGCAACGGGTGACGCGGCCAGCGTCAATCTGAGCGATACCGCAGAAGAGGTGAGCCTGCTGGTGGTTGAGCCAGGCGAAAATGCTGCACTCTGCCTGCTGGCACAGCCCGGCGTAACCATTGCCGGGCGGACGATGCAGCTTGGCGATGCCATTAAAGTGATGAACGACAGGCTGAAGCCGCAGCTGCGCGTAGATTCCTTCAGCCTTGAACAGGCGGTTTAAGCTTCCAGCTGTACGGACGTTTTCGGTATGCAGCTACAGCACAGAATTGTGCCGTCATTTCCAATTGCCGATTTTTTCAGCGCACTGACCTCGCCATCCACCAGCTTGATGCGGCAGCATCCGCAAATGCCTGCGCGACAGGAATAGGGTACGCGAATACCTGCCTGCTCCAGTTGCTCCAGTAATACCTGCTGGTTGTTGCCACGGATGACGTTGCCCTGCCAGTGAATATCTACCGCAGAGGCGACATTCGTCACAACGTCGACCATTTCTTCTTCCTGACCTGAGCCGTACGCTTTTGCAGGCCCTCGGGCAAGAATTTCTACCTCATCACCGACGCGGATTGCGCCGCTGGAGCGCGGGATCAGGTTCTGGCCGAAATCCACATCGCCGTTGTCCTGCGCGGTGCGGAACGACTGCAGCGTCTTAAGCGGTTCGCCGGAAGGGTGCTTCTGGCCTTTCTCAGGGCTCACCGTGGTGAAAATGCAGCGGCTGCAGGGTTTTACGACATCAAAGATGACGCTACCGATGCGGATCACTTTCCAGGTGTCTTCTTCCCAGGCGTCGGCGCCCGTGACCACCAGGTTCGGACGGAACTGTTCCATCTGAACGCTGGCCTTGCAGCGGCCTTGTAAATCACGCAGCGAGGCTTCGTTAGTCAGCAGGAACGGGAAACCATCGGCGAAGGAGAGAGGAACGGCGTCATGGCGCTTCACGCGACGCGTCAGTTCAGGACCTACCCAGCGCAGCTGCACGTCGCGAGAGAAGAAACCGCTCAGCCAGCGGTTAATCTCATCCGGGGCGATGCGCGCGGTAAAATGATTGCCCCACACTTCCGTTGGCGCATCGACAGGCGCAAAATCAGCAAAGCGAATGACCGCACTGGAACCGTCCGGCGCGGTAAGGTGCAAACCGTCATGAAGCGGGGAAGGGGTAAAGCGAACCATCTGCGGGAACTGGCGTGCGGTAATGAACGTGCCGTCAGGCTCGGTGACCATAAAAATACGATCGAAGGCGAATCCGCTCATGTCGGCCAGCGCGTGAGAGACGCCGATGCCGCGCATGGATTTCACCGGATGGATAAAAAGCCTGGATAACGTCGCCACTGCACACTCCCACAAATGAAAATAAGCCTTCAACTTTATGACATACACGCCATATTAGCTATAATGCGCGACAATTTTCTAAGAGTAAAAGTGACGATATGAATTCTCTGTTTGCCAGTACGGCCCGTGGGCTGGAAGAGCTGTTAAAAACTGAACTGGAAAGCCTGGGTGCACAAGAGTGCCAGGTGGTTCAGGGTGGTGTCCATTTTGAGGGCGACACGCGGCTTATTTACCAGAGCCTGATGTGGAGCCGTCTGGCGTCGCGCATCATGCTGCCGATGAAGGAGTGCAAGGTCTATAGCGACCTGGACCTCTATACCGGCGTACAGATGATCGACTGGACAGAGATCTTCACGCCCAATGCCACCTTTGCGGTGCATTTCAACGGCGTGAACGACGAGATCCGCAACAGCCAGTACGGTGCCCTTCGTGTAAAAGACGCCATTGTGGACTGCTTCACGCGTAAAAATAAGGAACGTCCGAACGTCGATCGCGAAAATCCGGATCTGCGTATTAACGTCTGGTTGAACGGCGACACGGCGAGTATTTCTCTCGATCTGAGCGGCGCAGGCCTGCACCTGCGCGGCTACCGCGATCGTACCGGTATGGCGCCAATTAAAGAAACGCTGGCTGCCGCCATCGTCATGCGCTCCGGCTGGCAGCCGGGCACGCCGCTGCTCGATCCGATGTGTGGTTCCGGTACGTTGCTGATTGAAGCGGCAATGCTGGCAACCGACCGCGCGCCGGGCCTGCATCGCGGCCACTGGGGCTTTAAAGGCTGGGCGCAGCACGACGAAGCGATCTGGAAAGAGGTCAAAGACGACGCGCAGACCCGCGCGCGCAAAGGTCTGGCGGAGTACACCTCCCACTTCTACGGTTCGGACAGCGACCCGCGCGTTATTGAACGCGCGCGCAGCAACGCCCGTCGCGCCGGTATCGGCGAGCTGGTCACCTTCGAGGTGAAAGACGTGGCGAACCTGACTAACCCGCTGCCAAAAGGCCCGTACGGAACCGTGATCAGCAACCCGCCATACGGCGAGCGTCTGGACAGCGAACCGGCGCTGATTGCCCTGCACAGCCTGCTGGGCCGCAATATGAAGGACTACTTCGGCGGCTGGAACCTGTCTCTATTTAGCGCCTCGCCGGAGCTGCTGAGCTGCCTGCAGCTGCGTGCCGATCGCCAGTTTAAAGCGAAAAACGGCCCGCTGGACTGCGTGCAGAAAAACTACCATCTGGCGGAGAAAGCGGCGGACAGTAAGCCATCCGGCGTGGCGGAAGATTACGCCAACCGCCTGCGCAAGAACCTGAAAAAATATGAGAAGTGGGCGAAGCAGGAAGGGATTGAATGTTACCGCCTTTACGACGCCGACCTGCCGGAGTACAACGTGGCCGTTGACCGCTACGCGGACTGGGTGGTGATTCAGGAATATGCGCCACCGAAAACCATCGATGCGCAAAAAGCGCGTCAGCGCATGCTGGACGTCATTGCGGCGACCATCGCCGTGCTCGGCATCACGCCGAACAAGCTGGTGCTGAAAACCCGCGAGCGCCAAAAAGGGAAAAACCAGTACCAGAAGATGAATGAGAAGGGCGATTTTATCGAAGTGGGCGAGTACAACGCCCGCCTGTGGGTAAACCTGACCGACTATCTGGATACCGGCCTGTTCCTTGACCACCGTATCGCCCGTCGCATGCTGGGCCAGATGAGCAAGGGCAAAGATTTCCTCAACCTGTTCTCCTATACCGGCAGCGCGAGCGTGCATGCGGGTCTGGGCGGCGCGCGGAGCACCACCACGGTGGATATGTCCCGCACCTATCTGGAGTGGGCGGAGCGCAACCTGCGTCTTAACGGGCTGACCGGACGTCAGCACCGACTGATGCAGGCCGACGTGCTGGGCTGGCTGCGTGATACTGACGAGCAGTTCGACCTGATCTTTATCGATCCGCCGACCTTCTCCAACTCCAAGCGTATGGAAGACAGCTTTGACGTACAGCGCGATCATCTGCGCCTGATGACCGACCTGAAGCGCCTGCTGCGCAAGGGCGGCACCATTATGTTCTCGAACAACAAACGCGGCTTCCGTATGGATCATGACGGCTTAGCTGCCCTGGGACTGAAAGCACAAGAAATCAGCCAAAAAACGCTGTCTCAGGACTTTGCCCGTAACCGTCAAATTCATAACTGCTGGTTGATTACCGCGGTCTGAAAGGAAAAATAAATGTCATTAATTAGCATGCACGGCGCGTGGCTCTCTTTTAGCGATGCGCCACTTCTCGATGATACTGAACTGCATATTGAAGACAACGAACGCGTCTGTCTTGTAGGCCGTAACGGCGCGGGTAAATCCACGCTGATGAAAATCCTCAACCGTGAACAGGGCCTGGATGACGGGCGCATTGTTTACGAACAGGATCTGATTGTTTCCCGTCTGCAGCAGGATCCTCCTCGTAACGTGGCGGGTACCGTTTATGATTTCGTTGCAGAAGGGATTTCTGAGCAGGCTGAATACCTGAAGGGCTATCACGAAATTTCACATCTGGTGATGACCGACCCAAGTGAAAAAAATCTCAATGAGATGGCGCGCCTGCAGGAGCTTCTGGATCATCACGGTCTGTGGCAGCTTGAAAGCCGCATCACCGAAGTGCTGGATCAGTTAGGTCTGGATGCGGATATGGAGCTGTCGGCGCTTTCCGGCGGCTGGCTGCGTAAAGCGGCGCTTGGCCGCGCGCTGGTCAGCGGCCCGAAGGTGCTGTTGCTGGATGAACCGACCAACCACCTGGATATCGAAGCGATTGACTGGCTGGAAGGGTTCCTGAAGACCTTTAACGGTACCATTATTTTCATCTCACACGACCGTTCGTTTATCCGCAACATGGCGACGCGTATTGTCGATCTCGATCGCGGCAAGCTGGTCACCTATCCTGGCGATTACGATACCTATCTGCTGGAAAAAGAAGAAAACCTGCGCGTGGAAGAGCTGCAAAATGCGGAGTTTGACCGCAAGCTGGCACAGGAAGAGGTCTGGATCCGTCAGGGTATTAAAGCCCGCCGTACCCGTAACGAAGGCCGCGTGCGTGCACTGAAGGCGATGCGTAACGAGCGCAGCGCTCGCCGTGAAGTGATGGGAAGTGCAAAGATGCAGGTCGAAGAGGCATCCCGCTCCGGTAAGATTGTCTTTGAAATGGAAAATGTCGATTACCAGGTCGATGGAAAAGTTCTGGTGAAAGACTTCTCCGCTCAGGTGCAGCGTGGCGATAAAATTGCCCTCATTGGCCCGAACGGCTGTGGTAAAACCACGCTGCTCAAGCTAATGCTCGGTCAGCTGCAGGCTGACAGCGGCCGTGTTCACTGCGGGACTAAGCTGGAAGTGGCCTATTTTGACCAGCACCGTGCGGAGTTGGATCCGGACCGCACGGTGATGGACAACCTCGCCGAAGGCAAGCAAGAGGTGATGGTAAACGGCAAGCCGCGCCACGTGCTGGGCTATCTGCAGGACTTCCTGTTCCATCCGAAACGCGCGATGACACCTGTGCGTGCGTTATCTGGCGGAGAGCGTAATCGTCTGCTGCTGGCGCGTCTGTTCCTGAAACCAAGTAACCTGTTGATTCTCGATGAACCAACGAACGACCTGGATGTCGAAACGCTGGAATTACTCGAAGAACTGATTGACGGTTATCAGGGGACCGTGATGCTGGTTAGCCACGATCGTCAGTTTGTAGATAACACCGTAACCGAATGCTGGATCTTCGAAGGTGAAGGGCTAATTGGACAATACGTAGGCGGTTATCACGATGCAAAAGGACAGCAATCGCAGTCTCTGGCGCAGAAACAGTCAAAGTCCAAAATAAGTTCAGAACCTGCTGTAACAAAAGCAGAAACTGTCAAGAAAACCTCGGCTAAACTAAGCTATAACCTGCAGCGCGAACTGGAGGGGCTACCGCAGCGTCTTGAAGAGCTGGAGGCCGCGCTTGAGGATCTGCAAAAACAGGTTGCTGATGCGTCATTCTTTAGCCAATCGCATGACTATACTCAGAAAGTACTGGCTGAACTGTCCGCGGCTGAAAAAGCCCTGGAAGAAGCATTTGAGCGCTGGGAGTACCTTGAGTCTCTGAAAAACGGCGCATAAACAGGGATAACATATGTGTGACCAGCACCATGCCGACAGGCATATTTTATGCTCGCAATGCGATATGCTCGTGGCGTTGCCAGAGCTTGGTCACGGACATAAAGCCCTGTGTCCACGTTGCGGCGCAACGTTGACAACCGAGTGGGACTCGCCGCGGCAGCGTCCCACTGCTTACGCTCTTGCAGCGCTGTTCATGCTGCTGCTCTCCAACCTCTTCCCCTTCATCTATATGAAGGTGGGGGGGATAACCAGCCAGGTGGATTTGCTTGAAATCCCGGGCGTGATGTTCTCGGAAGATTACGCCAGCCTCGGCACCTTTTTTCTCCTGTTTGTCCAGATAGTCCCGGCTTTTTGCCTGGTCGTTATCCTTTTGCTGGTCAACCGCGTCAGGATGCCCTCATCACTGAAAATCCGGCTTGCGCGTATCCTTTTTCAGCTCAAAAGCTGGGGCATGGCCGAGATCTTTCTGGCGGGCATTCTGGTCAGTTTCGTGAAGCTCATGGCGTACGGCGACGTGGGGATCGGCAGCAGCTTTATTCCGTGGTGCCTGTACTGCGTCCTGCAGCTGCGCGCGTTCCAGTGCGTGGACAGGCGCTGGGCGTGGGATGATATCGCCCCGGCACCGACGCTTGCGCAGACGGTAAAAGTCGGCGTGCCCGGTATTCGTCAGGGGCTGCGTTCCTGCCCATGCTGTACCGCCGTGCTGCCCGCCGATCTCGACGTTTGTCCGCGCTGCGAAACGAAAGGTCACGTACGCCGTAAAAATAGCCTGCAGTGGACGATGGCGCTGCTGGTCACCTCCATCATGCTGTATCTGCCTGCCAATATTCTACCGATCATGATCACCGATTTGCTCGGCGACAAAATGCCCTCGACGATCCTGGCCGGGGTGATACTGCTGTGGGGCGAAGGTTCCTATCCTGTCGCCGGCGTGATCTTTATCGCCAGTATTATGGTGCCAACCTTAAAAATGATCGCCATCGCCTGGCTCTGTTGGGATGCGAAGGGGCATGGAAAACGCGACAGCGAACGCATGCACCTGATTTATGAAGTGGTCGAGTTTGTCGGACGCTGGTCAATGATTGACGTGTTTGTCATCGCCGTTCTCTCTGCACTGGTGCGGATGGGCGGTTTGATGAGTATTTATCCCGCGATGGGGGCTTTAATGTTTGCACTGGTCGTGATTATGACCATGTTTGCGGCCATGACCTTCGACCCTCGTTTATCGTGGGATCGTGAGCCTGAATCAAGCCATGAGGAAGAGTAAGAGCATGGAAAATAAGAGTGGAGAGGCGAAAGTGCAGAAGGTCAAAAACTGGTCGCCGGTGTGGATTTTCCCCATCGTGACCGCGCTGATCGGTGCATGGATCCTGTTTTATCATTACAGCCATCAGGGACCGGAAGTCACGCTGATAACCACCAATGCCGAGGGGATTGAGGGCGGTAAAACGACCATCAAAAGCCGTAGCGTGGATGTGGGCGTGGTCGAAAGCGCAACCCTGACCGACGATTTAACCCATGTGGAAATTAAGGCGCGCCTTAATGCCGGCATGGAAAAACTGCTGCATGGCGATTCCGTTTTCTGGGTCGTTAAACCGCAGGTGGGACGTGAAGGGATCAGCGGCTTAGGGACGCTGCTCTCCGGGGCCTATATTGAACTGCAGCCCGGCACGAAGGGTAGCCAGCCGGGAAAATACCAGCTTCTGGATTCACCGCCGCTTGCGCCGCCTGATGCCAAGGGTATCCGCGTGATCCTCGACAGCAAAAAAGCGGGCCAGCTCACGGCGGGCGATCCGGTACTGTTCCGCGGCTACCGCGTCGGTTCCGTTGAAACCAGCACCTTCGATGCGCAAAAGCGTACTATTAGCTATCAGCTTTTCATCAATGCGCCAAACGATCGTCTGGTGACCAGCAACGTTCGCTTCTGGAAGGACAGCGGGATCGCGGTAGATCTTACGTCGGCGGGGATGCGCGTAGAGATGGGATCATTAACCACGCTGTTTGGCGGCGGGGTGAGCTTTGATGTGCCGGAAGGGCAGGATCTCGGGCAGCCGGTTGCGGAGAAAACGGCGTTCAGACTCTTTGACGATCAGCGAAGCATTCAGGACGCGCTCTATACCGATCACATTGACTTCCTGATGTTCTTTAAAGACTCCGTTCGCGGCCTGCAGCCGGGCGCGCCCGTTGAGTTCCGCGGTATTCGTCTTGGTACGGTTGGACAAGTTCCGTTCTTTGTCCCGGGCCTGAGCCAAATGCTGGACGATGATTATCGTATTCCGGTGCTGATTCGCATCGAGCCGGAGCGTCTGCTGAACCAGATTGGCGAGAACCAGGATATCGCGGCGCATATTAACGAACTGATGAACCGTGGTCTGCGCGGGTCGCTGAAAACGGGTAACCTGGTGACGGGGGCGCTGTATGTGGATATGGACTTCTACCCGAAAGCACCGCCGATTACCGGTATTCGTGAATTCGGTGGCTACAAGATCATCCCAACGGTGAGCAGCGGGCTGGCTCAGATCCAGCAGCGCCTGATGGAGACGCTGGATAAGATCAACAATCTGCCACTGAATCCGATGATTGAAGCGGCGACGAACTCTCTGAGCGAAAGCCAGGCAACGATGCGTCGTCTGCAAACCACGCTGGATAATATCAACAAGATCACGGCGAGCCAGAGTATGCAGCAGCTGCCGCAGGATATGCAGAAAACGCTGCGTGAGCTGAACCGCAGTATGCAGGGCTTCCAGCCGGGTTCAGCGGCCTACAACAAGATGGTGGCAGATATGCAGCGTCTTGATCAGGTCTTGCGTGAACTGCAGCCGGTGCTGAAAACGCTCAACGAGAAGAGCAACGCGCTGGTGTTCGAAGCGAAAGATAAAAAGGATCCTGAGCCGAAGAGGGCAAAAGAATGAAAAAGTGGCTATTGATGGTTGGCGCTCTGCTGTTAACGGCGTGCAGTTCAGGGGTAGATAATAAAAGCTACTATCAGCTGCCTGTGGCTACCCACAGCGGTGGGCAAAGCACGGCCAGCCAGGGAAGCCGCCAGCTGTGGGTTGAGCAGGTTGCCGTGCCGGATTATCTGGCAGGAAACGGCGTGGTCTATCAGACCAGCGACGTTAAATATGTGATTGCGACGAACAACCTGTGGGCCAGCCCGCTGGATCAGCAGCTGCGCAACACGCTGGTGGCCAATCTGGGCAGTCAGCTTCCGGGCTGGGTTGTCGCGTCGCAGCCGCTGGGTAACGACCAGGACACGCTTAACGTCACGGTAACGGGCTTCCACGGCCGTTATGACGGTGCGGTGGTGATTAGCGGGGAGTGGTTGCTGAACCATCAGGGACAGCTGATTAAGCGTCCTTTCCATCTGGAGCTGAAGCAGCAGAAAGATGGCTATGACGAAATGGTGAAGGTTCTGGCTCAGGGTTGGGCACAGGAGTCGGCCAGCATCGCGAGAGAAATTTCCCGGCTGCCATAAGTAAAATTCATCATCAAAAACCGCAGTTGGCCTGTTGCTGATTGCGGTTTTTTTTCGTTTTCAGTTCAGTTTGTTACTTGTGCCACGTCACAATTTTTGTACAAATGAACTTCCAGCTAGCTCACAAATATGACACCCGTATGAATTTTGAACATTGACGATGCGACTAATTCGGGGTATTCGTTATCTGTGCCTGTGCATTTAGTGCAGACACTGTTTTCTTTCCACCAGACAAAAGAATGAGGGAAACGAGGCATGAAGAGACAGAAACGAGATCGCCTGGAACGGGCTCATCAACGTGGTTATCAGGCCGGCATCGCTGGACGTTCTAAAGAAATGTGTCCTTATCAGACGATAAATCAAAGGTCACAATGGCTTGGAGGCTGGCGAGAAGCCATCGGCGACAGGGCACTCATAGCCTGATAACGTCTCTTTCAAAAAAGAAACCTCCGCAATGCGGAGGTTTCGCCTTTCTGGGGGTGCCAAAAGCACGATCAGAAAGCTGAAGTGTCCTGGAACAGGCCAACTTTCAGGTCGCTTGCGCTATAGATCAGACGACCGTCGACCAGCACTTCGCCATCTGCCAGGCCCATAATCAGGCGGCGGTTAACGATGCGCTTGAAGTGAATACGATAGGTCACTTTCTTCGCCGTAGGCAGAACCTGGCCAGTGAATTTTACTTCGCCCACGCCCAGCGCGCGGCCTTTACCTTCGCCGCCCAGCCAGCCCAGATAGAAGCCAACCAGCTGCCACATGGCATCCAGGCCCAGACAGCCAGGCATTACCGGATCGCCAATAAAGTGGCAACCGAAGAACCACAGGTCCGGGTTGATATCGAGTTCTGCTTCTACGTAACCCTTATCAAAGTTGCCGCCGGTTTCGGTCATTTTCACGACACGGTCCATCATCAGCATGTTCGGGGCCGGTAACTGTGGGCCTTTAGCGCCAAACAGTTCACCGCGACCAGAGGCAAGAAGATCTTCTTTTGTATAGGATTCGCGTTTATCTACCATGTTCTCAGTAAGCCTTATTTTAGTGAAGGACGCAGGATAGCTAACACGTGTACGCTGAACAAGTCCGATCAGTTCGAACTAAACCAGCCCAGCCAGCGTAACGGCCATGGATAACGATGGCGAGCATCCTGCTGTGTCGCCTGAGCTATGCGCTCCTGGATAGTCTGCATCAGGGTAGTTTGCCCTTCGCCATCCCAAACCAGATTTGTCAGTAAGGGTAGCGCATCCTCAATCCCTTCGATGGCCCAGATGGCGAATTGCTCTTGCTCAACCGCATCCAGAATATCCTGACTGAGGCTCAAATGGCGTGCGTTGGGAGCAGGAATAATCACACCCTGTTTGCCGTTTAAACCGCGCTGCTGACAGATAGAGAAGAAGCCTTCAATTTTTTCGTTGAGGCCTCCCACTGGCTGTGCACGACCGAACTGATCCACCGAACCGGTGATCGCGATGTTCTGATTGATGGGCACTTCCGCCAGGGCGCTGATTAAGGCGCACAGCTCGGCCATAGAGGCGCTATCGCCATCCACTTCGCTGTAAGACTGCTCAAACGTCAGCGAGGCGGAGAAGGGGATCTGTTGCTCAAGCTGCAGCTCTGACATCAAAAACGCCTGCATGATCATCATGCCTTTCGCGTGAATGTTGCCGCCCAGCTCGGCTTTCCGTTCAATATCGGTGAACTCGCCATCGCCAATATGCACAACGCAGCTGATACGGGACGGCTCCCCGAATGCGCGCGGATGGCCAGGAAACTCAATCACCGACAGGGCGTTGATCTGCCCGACGCGTTCGCCTTCGGTTTCCACCAGAATTTGTTCCAGCAGAATTTCATCCTGCATACGGTCGGCAAGATAGCCTTCTCGCCACTCACGCTGAGCCAGCATCTGAGTGAGCTGTTCGCCGGTGAACGCCCCGTTACCGCTGATCACACCCACTTCACGCAGCTGTTTGCCGATCCAGAGCGGGCAAAGCGGCAGCGTTTCCTGGTCACCGGTGTAGCGTACCGCTTCGCGGATTAAGCCCGGCCACGCGTCAGCCGCAGGGGTTGGCAGCGCAAAACGTTCAGCAACGGCCATAACCCACTGGCACCACTGCGCCATATCGTCGGCGTCAGCAATTTGGGTGTTGTCTTCGTATTCGCTATACACCGCCTGCTCAGCGAGTTCTGGCTCCATTTCCTGGAAGTCCGCCAGCGATTCACGGTCGCCCGTCAGTACGACGGTCAGCGACAGCGGCATAGACGGAACAGAGACAGGCAGAGGACGAGACTCATCGTAGCCGACCCAGTCGAAACGCTGCTGGTGGACGATGGTTTTCAGACGCATCCACAGCAGCGGCTGCGAGAGCAGGGTACGCAGTGAGATGATGAGAACACCGCCATTTGCGCGATGTACCAGCCCCGGCTGCAGCGAAAGTTCGCCATTAAACTGGCGCAGACAACCAAAGAGTTGTTCCGCCTCGACCCAGTTAGCGGTAATCACTTCGCCCTTAGCGGCAAAACGGCCATCGACCTGCGCCGCCGGTTCGAAAGTGACATCATGTCCCTCAATACGATACTGGCCGCCAAAAACTGCGTTCGCTTCCGGCTTCAGCTGGCGCACGGCATCACCGAGCAGCGTCAGGTATTCCGCTTCTTCCGGGGCCTTGAGCAGCATGAAGGGCGCTGTTGCCCATGGGCTTAACACCTGCTCCAGCGCATAATGCAAACGAGGCTGCGTATCGCTAAGGATGAATTCGTGTTCTTTTGCGAGTTCGGGCTGTGCAAACAGTTCCTGGTAACTTTCGGTATCCGGAACAAGGTCACGCCATGCAAGTTTCGTAATGGTCAAAGTTGATGTTTTTTAGTCAGATGTAAAAGCGTGGAGTATACCGTAAGCGGGGGGCTGTACCCAAGCAGGATTGGGGATTTCGACAGGGCGATTGGATGCATTCACTCACAGGATATGATTTCTTTTCAGCAGATTGCTAAAAAACTGATATTCTGAACAGAGTTACGTGGTAACACTGAGATCGCAATGAAATATCAACAACTGGAAAATCTCGAAAGCGGCTGGAAATGGAAGTACCTGGTCAAAAAGCACCGTGAAGGGGAGCTGATCACCTGCTACGTCGAAGCCAGCGCTGCGCAAGAAGCCGTGGATATTTTGCTGACCCTCGAAAATGAACCGGTACAGGTTAACGGCTGGATTGAGAAACACATCAATCCCGCGTTGTTAAACCGGATGAAGCAAACTATCCGCGCGCGACGCAAACGGCATTTTAATGCTGAGCATCAGCACACTCGCAAAAAATCAATCGACCTGGAGTTTGTTGTCTGGCAACGCCTGGCTGGTCTGGCACAACGACGGGGCAAAACGCTTTCGGAAACCATCGTGCAGCTGATTGAGGATGCCGAACATAAAGAGAAGTACGCCAACCAGATGTCGACGCTGAAGAACGACCTTCAGGCTCTGTTGGGTAAAAAATAGATTTTTCTTTTCTTCAGACAATAAAAAACCCCGCATGGCGGGGTTTTTTTATAAGACGATAACTTATGCCGCTGGCTGAGTTACAACGTCTTTGATGCCTTTAACTTCGATCTCTACGCGACGATCTGGAGCCAGGCAGTCGATCAGTGCAGCGCGAGCTTTCACGTTGTCACAGGTGTTGCCAGTAACTGGGTTAGATTCGCCCATACCACGTGGGGAGATCTTGTTAGCTGGGATACCTTTAGAGATCAGGTAATCAACAACAGACTGAGCACGTTTCTCAGACAGTTTCTGGTTGTAAGCGTCAGAACCGATACGGTCGGTGAAGCCCAGAACCACTACGGAACCGTCTTTAGGATCCAGGTTGCTCAGCTGAGAGTACAGCTGATCCAGTGCCTGCTGGCCTTCTGGTTTCAGAGTCGCTTTGTTGAAGTTGAACAGAACGTCAGATTTCAGAGTGAAGTGCTTGGTCTGTACTTCTGGAGCTGGAGCCGGCGCTGGAGCAACAACTGGAGCTGCTTCTTCCTGCTGGCCGAAACGGTAGGAAACACCTACGCTCAGCATGCCGTTGTCTGGACGAACACCAACGGTGTTGCCGTCGCCGATGTTGTTAACCCACTGGTATTCCAGACGGGTTGCGATGTCACGGGTCATAGCCCACTCAACGCCACCAGCGAATACTGGGGAAACACCGGTGTCATGGTTGTCACCAGAGATGTTGTTGCTGGAATCTGCGCGCCATACCATGCCGCCCAGACGGGTGTACACGTCCAGATCGTCAGTGATTGGGTAGCCCAGTTTAGCGGTCAGCTGAACGCCCTGTGCTTTGAAAGCGCCGTTGATGGTGTCGCCTTTGTATGGCATACGACCTAACCAGTCGTAACCCATTTCAAAACCAACATACGGGTTAACCTGATAGCCACCGAACGCACCTGCACCAAGCTGGCTCTCGTGAGTTGGGCCATCATTGTTCAGGCTGCTGTTGTACCAGCCGGTGTCGTGGAACTGAGACCAGCCCAGTTTACCACCTGCATACCAGGTATTATCTTTCGGAGCGGCCTGCGCTACGGTAGCGAAGCCAGCCAGTGCCACTGCAATCGCGATAGCTGTCTTTTTCATTTTTTGCGCCTCGTTATCATCCAAAATTCGCCATGAAAGTCTCAGGAGAGAATCACGGTTAAATCCTTCACCGGGGGGCGTGGTCAAATATAAATCTACCGATATCTTCGGCTTAGGCCGAGCACCCCTGGCGATGTAAAGTCTACAACGTAGCTGAAAACTTACAAGTGTGAAGTCCGTCAGGCATATGAAAAAAAAAGTTCCGTATACCGATTATTTAACATTTTTCGAACGAATTTTGTGCAATAAAATTAAGGAGAACCGCACCAGACAAGCCTTGCCGCGATTTTCAGGCCAGGAACTTTAATGCCATCTTGTGGTCAAAAAAAATTCCAGGAAAAATCTTAATTTCACTCAATGATATAAATTTGAGTGAATTTTTAGCCCAGAAAGTTGTCCTCTGCGGTAAGAATCCGATCGAACCGGACGCATAATGAACCCGATCGCACTTCCTTCTTCGGCTGCTTCAGTCAGACGGAAATGTTCCTCTTCCGTCAATTCTTCTGGTAACCATCCAATCACCACGCTGTAATTTCCGGTGCGTAACGCGCGGATCATCGACTCAACGGTATCGCACGGCGGGAGCTGATTAATTTGCATGACCTTGGTAAGCGGAAGGCCTGCGGACTGAACCCACTCACGGCTCAGTTTTTGCTGAGGCGTGAGCCAAAGCTGCCAGCGCGATTGCTGACCAAGCTGTTGTAATAACGGCAGCAACAGAAGTTGCGTCAACAGGGGCTGGTCTTCACGATAAACCACTTCACTGATTAGCCCCGTGGAAACACGCTCGACGGAATTCTGCGCGACATTGCCTGCGGTAGAAGAGAGAGAGGTTGAGCGATTTGCATAGCCTGAAGTGTGCATATTCATTCCAGCCCTGTAGTTACTGTATGGATATACAGTAGCCCCTGTATGCATAAAGATCAACCTCATTTTCGGAAAGCGACTCGCAAAATTCATTCAATGTTGATGTCCCTCGAAAAATCATCTTGCTCATCGGCGATAAGTTGCCTATTTTCCTGCTAACGGATCCGCTAGTAAGAATTTTCGCTGTTACTTTATGATTTTGAAGGGAAATATCATGAAAAAGATATCTTATGAACGGATTTATAAATCTCAGGAATACCTCTCCCCGTTGGGCGAGATTCATCACCGCGCGCTGTTTGGAGGCTATACCCTGGCGGTGGATGATGCGGTTTTTGCCATGGTGTCAGACGGCGAGCTTTATCTCCGCGCCTGTGAGGAGAGTGCGAAATACTGTGTAAAAAATGCCTCATCTTTTTTGACGTTGATGAAGCGAGGCCGCCCGGTGCTGCTCAACTATTATCGTGTGGATGACGGATTATGGCAGGACAGGGAGCGGTTGCTTCAGCTCTCCTCGTTTGCGCTCAGTGCGGCAAGAAAAGAACGCTATCAGCGCCATCAACGAAACCGACTTAAGGATCTGCCAAACCTGACCTTTCAGCTTGAGGTTTTGCTCTTTGAAGCTGGCATTACCAATGAGGAAACGCTGCGGGCGCTGGGTGCAAGAGCGAGCTGGCTAAAGATGCGGGCAAAAAACAAAGCGCTCAGTATTAAAGTTCTCTTCGCGCTGGAAGGGGCTATCGAGGGGCTGCATGAGGCGGCACTCCCGGCGGGCATTCGCCGGGAGCTAACGGAGTGGTTTAATGCGCTGCCTGAGCCACAGGAGAATCACTCCTCCAGGTAGCGATTTGCTGTTGCAGCCGGCAAATTTCAGGCAGCAGAGCGATAAGCAGGCCTATCTGCTGAAGTACCAGCGGCGCTTTGCTGTCGTTTCCAGGATCAAGATGCGCAATGCGTTGAGCCAGTTCATTCAGCGCCTGTTGAACGCGCGGCTCATCGGCTGGTCGGTGATGAAGCGCGTCATCGACATAACAGACGGCGTCATCAAGCAGATTGAGAATGCCCGGGTTGGTGAGTTTCTCACGGTGGGCACCGAGCGTCGAAATATAGCTGGTGAACGTATGGTTGAGGCAGAGCAGGCGGAACGCAGTCTCACGAATCTCCGCCGTGGCGCGAGGCTCCGTTGACATGTTAGAGACAACAGAGGCCAGTTCTGCGTCACTGTTATGCGCGTCGCGACGGGCTATCCGGTAAGCCAGGCGGTTATCGCGCCCCTGGTGGTACTGCTCCAGGATTGCGTCAAGGTATCTGCAGTTGGCGTTCATCGCCCTGTCCACCACGCGCGGCAAATTGCGGAAACGCCAGTCCGGCCAGATAAAGCTGACCGCGGCCCAGGCAATCGCACAGCCAATCAGGGTATCGATCACGCGGGGCAGTGCAACTTCAAACCCTTCACCCAGCAGGTTAAAGCAGAGCAGCACCAGCAGCGTAATGAACATGGTGGCGTGGGCATACTGCACGTTGCGAAACGCGAAGAACAACACGCCGGTGATCACGATCAGAATCAATTGACCTTCAACGGAGGGCACGAAATAGAGCACCGGAAGGCCGATCGCGACGCCGACCAGCGTGCCGATAATACGCAGCGCAAGACGGTGCCGGGTGGCGTTATAGTTTGGCTGGCAGACGAACAGGCTGGTCAGCAGGATCCAGTAGCCGTGGTGCAGCCCGGTTATCTGGATAAAGGCATACCCCACGCACAGCACCAGCGACATTCTCACCGCGTGGCGAAAGAGAGCCGACTCCGGCGTAAAGTTACGGCTCAGCCGTAGCCACATATCGCTAACGCTGTGCACGCTGTCATCAGCAAGCTGATTTTCCACCTCACTGCCCGGCAGCGCCATCGCCTGTTCGGACTCAATTGTTGCCAGCTGAGCATCAATTGCCCGCAGGTTGTTCAGCAGAAAGCCCAGCGCTTTGATGTGCTCCGGTGACGTTCCGCTGGCCTGAACGCGGTCGAGCGCCGCATCAAGATGGCTGAATACGCGTTCAAAGCGGGGGTCATGCTGATAGGGCGTACGCAGCAGAATGGAGCGCGAGAGCTGCTGGCAGGCCTGGGACTGCATGGACAGCAGGCGCTGGAAGCGGAACATCACGTCGCTGTAGCGGAACTTCTCGCGCAGGGCAGCATACTGAACGTGCGAGGAACTGGCGCGTTCATGGATGTCCTGGGCGGCAAAATAGTAGTGTAAGGTCCTTCGCGTTCCGCGCTGACCGCGATCGCCGCGCAGACGGGTAAGCAGAGAGGCTTTTGTCTGGTTAAGGGTGGCGACCAGCTGGCCGTTTGCCAGCGCCAGATCGTAGAGCGGAGCCTGGCTTTCTTCCTCGATATCCGGGTCGAACAGCCGGGATTTCAGTTCCAGATAGTGGGCTAGCTGCTCAAAGCTGCGGGCAAGGTTATCCTGCAGCGGGCGAACCGGGAAGATCAGATGACCGGTTAGCGTCAGCAGGTTATACCAGATGGCGCCCAGCAGAAGGAGAACCGGCTGCTGGTACCACTGGTCGTACAGGGAAACGCCCAGCATGGTGTAGATGGCGATCAGCAATGCACCAAACGCGATGGTGGCATAGCGCTGCCCGAGGCCCCCCAGCAAAATAAACCCGCTGGTTGAGAGCGTAAGGCCCAGGGCAAACAGCCAGGGCCACGGGAAAAGCAGCTCAACGGACGCTGAAGCAATGAAAAAGCAGACGAGCGTAATGACCAGGTTACGTAAGCGCCCGGCCAGACGATCGTCCAGGTCCGCCAGCGCCCCGGCAACCACCCCCAGCGTGAGCGGAATGGTGAGCTTGACATCATTCAGCCACCAGGGCAGGGCAACCGTGCCGCAAAGCGCGATAAATATCCTGACGTTGTATAGCCAGGTGCTGTTCCAGGTATAACGGCGAAGCAGTGGGCTTAGCATAAACGCGGCCGGTCCTTATTTACTGAAAACGACGACGCGCGTTAGCTTCACGCGCCGCCTGGGCCACTTCTACCGGAACAACCCTGCGACCGACGGGCCAAAGGGCGATGGCGGCGATCTTAAAGTTCGCTATCCCCACCGGAATACCAATAATCGTGATGCACTGTGCAATACCGGCAAAAATATGCATGATGCACAGCCACCAGCCGAAGAAAATCAGCCACAGAATGTTCAGCAGGGTTCCGCCCGTATTCATCAGGGCGTTTTTGCTCTCCGGATTCAGCTCGTTAACGTGGATGGCTTCATTCCCATAAGGAATTAAGGAGAGCTTTGTGATTTCCCAGCAGGAACGGGTCAGGGGAAGCGTGAAAATCAGGACGATGCTCACCAGCGTGGCAAAAAGCCAGGAAAGGGTGGTGGCAAAACCGCCCAGCACAAAATTCAACACATTCAGAACGGTACGCATAAACCCTCACTTCCTTTCGATAAAATTAACGCCCAATGATTGTAACGTTTTTTTAGGCTGGAGCACCTTAAAACTGGCAGTTAAACTGTCAGGTAAATTATCTCTTCGTGGATTTGGCGGAACATGGAACTGAAAGCAACCTCGTTAGGCAAACGCCTGGCGCAACACCCTTACGACAGGGTGGTTCTCCTTAATGCCGGGGTGAAAGTCTCCGGGGAACGCCACGAATACCTTATTCCGTTTAATCAGCTTCTGGCTATCCACTGCAAACGCGGGCTGGTGTGGGGCGAGCTGGAGTTCGTTCTGCCTGACGATAAAGTCGTGCGTCTTCACGGCACCGAGTGGGCTGAAACCCAGCGTTTCCATCATCACCTGAACGCGCTCTGGCAGCAGTGGAGCCAGGATATGAGCGTGATTGCTGCCCAGGTGCTCCAGCAGGTGCTGGACGATATCGCGCAGAGCAACGCGCAGCACGCGTGGCTGACCCGTCAGCAGACCGCCGGGTTGCAGCAAAAGATCCGACAGGCACTCTCGGCGCTGCCGCTCTCCGTGACGCGTCTCGACGAGTTTGACAACTGTCGCGACGCCTGGCACCAGTGTCAGGCCTGGCTGAATGATAAGGATAAAAGCCGTCTCGCCCATAACCAGGCCTGGACGGACGCCATGCTCACCCAATACGCCGACTTTTTTAGTACGGTGGAATCTTCACCGCTCAATCCGGCCCAGGCGCGCGCGGTGGTCAACGGCGAGCAGTCGCTGCTGGTGCTGGCGGGGGCCGGTAGCGGTAAAACGTCGGTGCTGGTGGCGCGTGCTGGCTGGCTGCTGACGACCGGAGAAGCGGTAGCCGATCAAATTCTGCTTCTGGCCTTTGGCCGCAAGGCTGCCCAGGAGATGGACGAACGTATCCAGGAGCGCCTGCACACCCGGGACATCACGGCCAGAACCTTCCATGCCCTTGCGCTGCATATTATTCAGCAGGGCAGTAAAAAAGTGCCTTCCATCAGTAAGCTGGAAAACGACGCGCAGGCGCGTCAGGCGCTGTTCATCAAAACGTGGCGCCAGCAGTGCAGTGAGAAAAAGGCGCAGGCGAAAGGGTGGCGTCAGTGGCTGGAGGAGGAGCTCAGCTGGGAGGTGCCAGAGGGCAGCTTCTGGCAGGACGATAAGCTGGCGCGTCGTCTGGGTTCGCGACTTGACCGCTGGGTCAGCCTGATGCGAATGCACGGTGGAACACAGGCAGAGATGATTGAAAGCGCGCCTGAGGCGATCCGCGATCTGTTTTCGAAGCGGGTCAAGCTGATGGCTCCGCTGCTGAAAGCCTGGAAAACCGCGCTGAAAGAGGAAAATGCCGTCGATTTCTCCGGTTTAATCCATCAGGCCATCATCATTCTTGAGAAGGGGCGTTTTGTCAGCCCGTGGAAACATATTCTGGTGGATGAGTTCCAGGACATCTCGCCGCAGCGTGCTGCACTGCTCTCGGCACTACGGGCGCAAAATAAACATACGTCGCTGTTTGCGGTGGGGGACGACTGGCAGGCCATCTACCGCTTCAGCGGGGCGCAGCTCTCCCTGACGACCGCGTTCCACCACTATTTTGGCGAAGGGGATCGCAGCGATCTGGACACCACCTACCGCTTCAATTCACGCATTGGTGAGATCGCCAACCGCTTTATCCAGCAGAACCCGCATCAGCTGGCCAAGCCGCTCAACAGCCTGCGTCCAGGGGATAAAAAAGCCGTCACCCTGCTGGCGGATGACCAGCTGGAGCCGCTGCTGGACAAGCTCAGCGGCTACGCGAAGCCCGATGAACGTATTCTGGTGCTGGCCCGCTACCATCACCTTAAGCCCGCGGCGCTGGAAAAAGCCGCCACCCGCTGGCCGAAACTGCAGCTTGAATTTATGACCATTCACGCGAGCAAAGGGCAGCAGGCTGACTATGTGATTGTGGTGGGGCTCAAAGAGGGGAGCGACGGTTTCCCGGCTCCGGCCCGCGAGTCGGTGATGGAAGAGGCCCTGCTTCCGGTGCCGGAAGATTTCCCGGATGCCGAAGAGCGGCGTTTGCTGTATGTGGCCCTCACCCGCGCGCGGCATCGCGTGTGGCTGCTGTTTAATAAAGAGGAGCCATCCGTGTTTGTCGATATCCTGAAGAGTATTGATGTGCCGGTAGCGCGTAAACCATAAAGATGTCAGGCAAGATTTTCAAGGCCGGGTAAGGCGTAGCCGCCACCCGGCAAAAAAGCTACTTCAGTCTGTCGGAAAGATAACGCTGATAGTCCGGAATAAGGATATCAACCGGCGAGTTAAACTGCGGCGATTCGATGATGAAATCCGCCGTCGACAGGTTCGTCGCCACCGGAATATTCCACACCGTCGCCAGGCGCAGCAGCGCTTTGACATCCGGATCGTGCGGAACCGCGTTCAGCGGGTCCCAGAAGAAGATCAGCACATCAATTTTCCCTTCGGAAATCTGCGCGCCGACCTGCTGATCGCCGCCCATCGGACCGCTCAGCATGGCATTCACCTGCAGACCCGTTTCGCGCTGGATCAGGTTACCGGTGGTGCCTGTCGCCGACAGGGCGTGCTTTTCCAGCGAAGACTGATGGCGGCGAACCCAGTTAAGCAGCATTTGTTTACAGTGATCGTGCGCCACAAGAGCAATGTGTTTGCGCTCAGGCAGCGTGCGTGTTGTCAATTCCATAATCATATCCATCAGGTTAACTGACTACACGATGACGGGAACCGCCTGACGCTGCAAGAGAAAGGCGTAAAAAATGTGGCTTATGATGAAGGTTGTTGTTTTGCCCACTGTAAAAATCGGGCCCGCGTGTCGGGATCGGCCTGCTGGAACCAGAATTTAAGGCGCTGTTCCGTCAGGGTCTGGGACTGGGGAGGAATAACGTCCAGTTCAGAGACGCCGGATAAAAGCGTACTGTCGTCCGCCATCATGGTGGCAAACTGGGGAAGCGAGGCGCGTTTTCCCGCTTTATTATAGGTCTGGGTCGCAGCCTCGTAATCCGGGCCTTTCGGTGAGGTGGTTAACGCCAGAATATCCAGCTTCACCGGAATCGGCATCGCATCCCCGTCCAGCAGTTCAACGCGGGGTGACGCGTCGAAGGCCGCAGATTCCTTCTCCGTTTCAAGGCGAGGCAGGGTGATATTCACCTGACTGATTTGTCGGGTATTAAAGCTGACGATCAGCGGCGGGGAGATGTACATCCGTTGCTCGTGATTAGCCAGACCGATCGGCTTTTCTATCCGGAAGACCAGCTGATGCGGCCCGTTATCTAACTCGATGCTGTCTGCACCGCGCAATAACGAGCTGGAGACCTTTTTTCCGTCCAGTACAAGGAGATCAATGTCGGTAGAGAGCCGGAGCGTGGTAGCAAAAACGCAGACCGGCATCACTAACGCAATCAGAGCAGTGGCAATACCGGTTTTCATAGAAGGCTCCCGTCAGAAATCCTGTCGCCGCATTAATGTATCTAAATTTTTCGATAATCACGTTTACTAACATATAGACATATTTCGCCGTTTTGCCCTCATGCATCTGTATGGGATGGATGGTTGAGATGTGCGGTTTGGCGTACACTTTCAAAAAAGCCAGGAGAAAAACCATGAAAGAGAACGATATTGCCGAGATTCTGACATCCACGCGTACCATTGCGCTGGTGGGCGCGAGCGATAAACCCGATCGTCCAAGCTATCGGGTAATGAAATACCTTCTCGATCAGGGCTATCACGTTATCCCGGTCTCGCCAAAAGTGGCGGGGAAAACATTGCTGGGCCAGCAGGGTTACGCCACGCTCGCTGACGTGCCGGAAAAAATTGATATGGTCGATGTCTTCCGTAATTCCGAGGCGGCGTGGGAAGTGGCGCAGGACGCTATCGCCGTAGGCGCAAAAACGCTGTGGATGCAGCTGGGCGTGATTAACGAGCAGGCCGCCGTGCTGGCGCGGGATGCGGGGTTGAAGGTTGTCATGGACCGCTGCCCGGCGATCGACATCCCCCGTCTGGGGCTGGCGAAGTAAAAAAAAGCCCGTTCATCGGGCTTTTTTTACACGCTTAGTTCCGCAGGCGCGGAGCCTGTAACTGTTTGCGGATAGTCTGAGCAAGTTCATCCATTGTGGGTTGCTCCGGATGTTCTTCCTGCAGCTCGCTACTCAGCTGCGCTTCGGCCAGATAGGTGTGAACGGGTTGTCCATCATCACCTTCCATTACCACGTGGTACCAGGGCGCGGCGCGAAGCTCTGCGTTCACCGCCAGCTCGTCTGCTGACGGTTCATCAAGGGAATACTCCGGGTCGATATCCACGACCACACCCAAATACCCTAGCAAAGTGTGGCGGACCTGCTGGCCGATACCGAATTTGCTGGCAATCATAGTCACCTCCCGGGAAACACTACTTACACGTTATGTGCGGGCAATATTTCTCTTTTCAAGTTACATGACGCGACAGGCAAACCCTTTCAGATACAGTCCTTCCGGGTAGGTAGCAATCACGGGGTGATCGGCTGCCTGACGGAACTGCTCTATAAATTGTACATCACGGCCAGCATCTATTGCGGCATCGGCGATGATTTTCTGAAATAAATCTGTGGTCATCAGGCCGGAGCAGGAGAAGGTGAGCAGAACCCCGCCCGGGTTCAGAAGCTGGATAGCCAGCATGTTGATATCTTTATACCCACGGCACGCGCCCATCAGCTGGCTTTTGTTTTCCACAAACTTTGGTGGATCCATCACGATGACGTCGAACTTCTCGCCCTGGTCGCGATACTTACGCAGCAGCTTAAAGACGTCATCGCGCACAAACTCCGCTTTGCTCAAGTCCAGCTTGTTGAGCTCGACGTTCTGTTTTGCCACGTCCAGCGCTTCCTGGGAGGTGTCCACGCTCACTACCTGGGCACAGCCGCCCATCAGCGCCGAAACGGCAAAACCGCCGGTATAGGAGAAGCAGTTCAGCACGCGTTTGTCAGCAACGTACTGACGCGTAGCCAGACGGCTGTCGCGCTGGTCGAGGTAGTAACCGGTTTTGTGCCCGCCCTGAATATCCACCAGCAGCTTCATGCCGTGCTCTTCAATCGGCAGCAGGGCCGGTGGCAGTTCGCCCGTTACGGGCCCCTGAGTCAGCTCCATACCTTCTTTTTTACGTACTGCAACGTCGCTGCGGTCATAGATGGCACACTGCGGGAACAGGGTTTGCAGCGCGCTAATCAGCGCGGCGCGCTGGTATTCCGCTCCGGCGCTCAGGAGCTGCAGCACCAGGAAGTTACCGAAGCGATCGATGGTCACGCCCGGCAGGCCGTCGGACTCACCGGCAATCAGGCGGTAGCTGTCCAGCCCATCGCGTTTTGCCAGCCAGTCGCGCCACTGCTGCGCCTGCTGCAGACGGCGAACGAAGAAGTCGATGTCGATGGTTTCATCTTTATCAAACGTCCAGACGCGAGCACGGATCTGGGACGCTGGCGAGTAGGCGCCTCGCGCTAACCATTTCCCCTGATGGTCAACGATATCAATGGTTTCACCGAGGCTGGCTTTGCCTTCCATACGGGCAACCGCGCCGGAAAAGACCCAGGGATGACGGCGCAGTAATGATTTCTCGCGCCCTTTGGCTAACACTAAACGTACACTCATAATTTGCTGTTCTGTCGATTTCAGGAAATGGCGCGTAGATTACCACATTCAGCAAGGCGCAATCATCTGCGGATGCCGTTGAGCGTTTCGGCACAAAATCAAATCGCTTAGGCACATTACGATATTGCAGCTGGCTGTAGAGTGGGGCTTCCGGTACAGCAAAGGGAGCACCCATGAAAAAGCGCAGTGTAATCGCAATAGCCGCTCTGGCGGCGATGAGTTTTCAGGCTTTAGCAACAACGCCTTTCGGCGTCACCAGCCGGGATATTTCCTTCGAAAAGCGACTGGCGCAACAGCAGGTATTTGAGGGGTTTGGCTGCCACGGTGGGAATATTTCTCCACAGCTGGCATGGAAAAATCCGCCCGCCGGTACGAAAAGTTTTGCCGTCACGGTATATGACCCGGATGCGCCCACCGGCAGCGGCTGGTGGCACTGGACCGTAGCCAATATCCCGGCGAAGACAATGACGCTGCCCGCTGATGCCGGTAACCCGAACGGCGAGAAATTACCTGCCGGCGTTGTGCAGGGGCGTAATGATTTCGGCTATTCTGGATTCGGCGGCGCATGTCCACCCGAAGGGGACAAGCCTCATCGCTATCAGATTACCGTCTGGGCTCTGGACGTGGATAAACTGCCCGTCGACAACAATGCCAGCGGCGCGCTGGTCGGTTTTATGCTCAATAGTCACGTTCTGGCAAAGGCTCAGTTAACGGCAACCTACAGCAGATAAGGATGACAGGGTGCAGGAGTTCCATTTTCGACATAACCATCTCACGGCGGGTGAAGTGACTGCCAGCAAAATGCATCGCCTGCACCAGGTTAAACTGTTTTTTCCGGCTATTTGTCATATCACTCACGGCACTAAGGTGATAGTTCAGGATGATAACCGCCTGGAGGCGACACGGGATGAGCTTATTATTATCCCGGCCAATACGGCGATGGAGATTATCAATCAGCCTGTAAACGGTCTGTTTCACTCGGATTTGCTGATGTTGTCCCCGGAGATCGTCGCCGAGTTTAAGGCGCATTACCTGAAATCCTGGCCGCGCACGACGCTGCATTCGCTCTGCGCCCCGCTGAGCGAGGGGCTGGCGTTTATGTGGGACAACCTGCTGCACGCCGTCCGTCAGGATTTACCGGAGGCGCTACAAAAGCATCAGGCCTTCGGCCTTTTGCTGGCCCTGATGCATGACGGTGTGGCGGGTCCGCTGCTTATTGAGCGAAACAGTAACCTGACAGAGCAGGTGCGGCAGTTCATTATGCTGTCGCCTGCCAGAGCCTGGACCGCGCAGGACGTCGCCAGCCGTCTGGCCTTAAGCGTGCCGACGCTGCGCAGGCGCTTACGTGAAGAGTCGCAGAGTTTTCGCCAGATCGTGGAGGAGGTGAGGATGGCCGTTGCTTTGTCACAGCTCCAGTCAACCCGATTACCAATTGGCGAAATCGCATTACAATGTGGGTATCTTTCCAGCTCTCGTTTCACCGCCCGTTTCCGGCAGCACTATGGCTGTTTGCCGAAAACGCTACGTTAAGGAGAAGAAAAATGTCAAAAGTCTGCACCATTGCCTGGGTTCACGGCGTTGTTCAGGGTGTGGGGTTCCGCTACAGCACCCAGCGCGAAGCGGTTGAGCTTGGGCTAACGGGATACGCGCGAAATATGGACGACGGCAGCGTTGAGGTGGTCGCCTGCGGCGAAGCGGAGCAGGTCGACAAGCTGGTGGCGTGGCTGAAAGCGGGCGGCCCGCGCAGCGCAAGGGTTGATAAGGTGTTAACGGAACCGCATCAACCCGGGCGCGAATACGTAAACTTCGGGATTCGGTATTAAATACACTTCACCGGCTTAGGCAGGCCAGCAATTTTGGTGGCTTGTTTTGCCGGGCCTTTCGGGAACAGACGATACAGATAGCGGCTGTTACCTTTCTCTTCGCCGAACTTATTGGCCATGGCTTTAACCAGCATGCGGATCGCCGGAGAGGTGTTGAATTCAAGATAGAACTCGCGAACAAAACGCACCACTTCCCAGTGTTCGGGAGAGAGGGTAATCCCTTCGTTTTCCGCAATTTTCTCCGCCAGCGGTTCGCTCCAGAGCGTCGTATCTTTCAAATAGCCTTCGTTATCGGTCTCAATTTCCTGGCCTGCAAAAATGAACATAATCTTCTGTCGTCTGTGAAAAAAACGGCGACAGTGTAGCAAAAAAGCCGCCGCAGGATAAACCGTGACCTACAGGAGCAGCTGCAGCAGATTGTTGGCGTTGAGCTTTTTCAGCGCGTTGCATTTATGGGTCGAAACCTGTTTCTCAGACATACGCGTCACGATGGCAATGTGGCGTACCGGCAACCCGGTAAGCATCAGATCGAGCACGTTGAATTCAAGACCGGTAAGACAGCAGTCAAGGCTTCGGACGCGGCGAGGCTCTTTTGCCAGCAGATATGCCGCATCTGCGACGGCGATCCGGTCATCGATGATATAAAGGGTTAACGTACTGAAACGCTTGCGTAAATGCGTCGCCAGCGCCCACCCCTTTTCATTGCAAACCAGATACAGGCTGCCTTGCCAGCGGGCTGCTTCCAGTCTGAGCAAAATGTTTATCAGCGCCTGATGCGTGGCGGCCACGGAAAAACGGCAGCGCACAACAAGCACGCGGCGGCTAAGCAGCGCTGGCTGCCATTGCACGGTGTCGCTTTGGACCTCTGGCTGAACGCCCCGACGCAGCAGCGCGTAGCGCAACCCTTCGGCGTAAAATCGATTATTGTCGAGAATGGCGTAACTCACGGTGACCTCGTTATAACGTGCTGGGCGTATAGATAACGCGCAGCGTGCCGGTATAGTCGCCCGCGTTTTTGCTGCTGGCGGCAAACGCGGGGGTTTTCAGGATAATAGGGGCAGGGATGCACAGTACGCTCTCGCGTCCGCCGGGCAGCACGACCTGACGCAGATACTGCGGATCGTTTGTACCTTGCCAGACCAGGGTTTTACCGTTCGAGACGGTTTCGGTTGCGCCTGTTATTGGATTGGTGACGGAGACCCGATAATCGAGACGATCCCGCGTATCGGTCTGGCTACCGCCGCGTCGCCTGATAGAAAACGCGCCTTCGGCACGGTCCGCAGACGTGACTCCGTCGTCTTCAAACCGAAGGTAGGCGCGGGTGCTGGTGCTGTTATTACCGTCGTACAGACACATATCCAGCGAGTTTTCACCCTGGATCTCACTACCACCCGGCCGCCCCGGGAAGTTGGTCAGGTTGAGGTTAACGATGGGCGTTGAGTGCGGAAATGCCGGCAGATAAATTTGCTGATTACCCGGATCGACCACCTCAATGCGAATGTTGGCCTGCCACCTGGCGATAGTGAGATAGCCAGGGCATCCGACGTTTACGTCATTGAAGTTCCCGCCACAGTCGGCGCTCCCCCATTGACGCAGGTTCTGCTTAAGCGTTGCGGTCCAGATCCCCGGCAGGGCGAGCTTATCCAGTTCGCTTTTCACAATATAGAAATCGAAGTAGGGCTCTCTGTTCCAGTCAGCAATTGTGGCCGTTCCCCCTGTCACAAAGCTGGCAAAGATAAACACTTTATTGTTGATAAACATGTAGTGATCGCCATACACCTTGATATCCACCGTCTTGCTGGTGAGGGCATGCGTGAAACGTAAATTGATGGCATAGGGCGCGGCCGGGTTACCCGAGAACCACACCGGGGCGGTCATGCAGGCTCCGTAGGTGGTGTCGGTGCGGGATAAACAGGTCAGGGTATTGCGCCCCCACTTTTGCGGGTCGGCTGCGTCATAGCCGCCCGATTCATGAAGCCAGATATCGAAACGCGCGGGCGGTGCCGTGCGATCGAAGCTGATCCCAACGCTGGTGTTTCGTCCCGCAGGGGCACCCGCCAGCGTCTGGCCTGTCCACAGGCTTAAAAACAGTAAAATAAAGAGACACTTAATCACATCATTTCCCTTTAGCGAGGTTGTCGGCGTTCATGGCGGTCGGGCTGACTGGGGTCGTTCGTCCGGCCAGCATCAGCTGTGCCTGCTGCTGGACGGCATCCGGCAGGGCGGAGAAGGTTAACTCCCGGCAAGGAATGGAACCGACGTAGCGCACCACGTCGCGCATACTCTTCACGTTCAGCGCGCACTGATAAAACTGCTGCTGACGCACCAGGTAGAGGTTATGCAGCAGGGCGTTGCTTTGGGCGCTAAACCCGCCGTTGCCAAGATCGCTCCAGCCGTTCACGTTCAGCGGCACGGCGCCGATAAACGGCGAATGACGCTCGTCGGTTAACTGGCCGAGCCAGGTGTAGCTTGCGGTGGTTTGCACATCCCGACGCAGCAGTTTGCCCGGCACCATAAACAGCGTTCTGCTGCCTGAACCTTGCGTAATTTCACTGCTGGCTCCTCGCGAGACGTCCAGCGATTCGTTAATCGTCAACGTTGACTGCTGATAGCCCGGCACTGCGAAGAGGGCGCGACTATTGCCCGGAATGTCTGCACTACCGCCGTTATCCAGCGACACGGCGACGCTCGGACCAAGAGTCTCTTCCGGGGTGGCAACGTTAACCGCGACGGCGGAAGCAGGACGTCCATCGCTCCAGCGGCCCAGCCACAGGCCAGAGCGCGACAGCGCAAGAGTCGAGCTGTAGTTGCCGCTGCTGCTCAGCGTATGGCGACGATCCTGACGATCCCAGGCATCGCTGACGGTCAGGCTGCCGTTGCCGTATCGCCCGCCCTGGCGCGTATAGGCTGAGGTATTCAGCGAGTCGCTGTTAATGCCCGACGCGCTCAGACCGTACTCGTTTTCACCGCGTGCATCGGCGTACCAGTTATGCGCCACGTTGTAGCTCAGCTGATTTTTTTCACGCTGCTGGTGCTGCCAGGTCGCGCCCATAGAGGTATAGCTCGACGCATCACCCTGACGGTTATGCGCCATGGACAGGCTCACGCTCAGGTAGCCGCCTTTGTCCCTGCCGTCGCGGGCGTCATCGTTACGCATGAACAGGTTAATGCTGCTGTTAATGTTGAGGCCTCGGGTGCTAAAGGCATTGCTCAGGCCTCCCTGCCAGGCCCGCGAGCGCGAGCGGGTCATATAAACCGATTCCCACGGCAAACCCGCATCGTGGCGATCGTCGCTATCCGGCAGCTCCCGACGTGAAACGTAACGTCCTTCGTTGCGGTTATCCGAATACCCCAGGCTCGCATACCAGGCGCCGACAGGGACGGAAAACATCACCGAGAGGGTTCTATAGCAGCCGTTCACGGCGTCAAACCCCGCGCTTCGGGTGTTGCAGTTTTCCGCTGATAGCGCGTTGCGATAGAGGCTCAGTGAAAAACCGTCGTTGTAGCTGATTTGCTGAATATTGCCGCGCTGGCCTTCGCTGCCGTAAAGGTAGCTAAACCGGGTACTCAGCACGCCGTCGATCGGACCCGCGTTGAAGCCCCGGCTCCAGTCGAGCGCATTTTCCAGGAAGCGCTGGTTTTTCTTTATCGTTGCTCCGCTGGTAAGCGCTAAGGTCGGGGTGACGGGCAGGCGTACGCCCGCTTGCGCAACCGCGCTGCGTTCTTCGTTTTGATCGCTATTGTCGGTTTCACCCGCCTGCAGGAACCACTCGACGCGGTCAAATGGCGTAATGCCGGTTCGGGTAAACGGCACCTGCTCGGTACGCGTCAGCCGGTTATTTTCATAGACCGACAGCGTGACGGTGTAGCTCCCGTCCGGAAACGAGCGCGTGTCCAGGGTTTGCGCCCCGGCATTCAGGTAAAAGCTGGCCAGCAGCTGATTGCCACGGCGGGCGTCGATACGCGCGTCATGGGAAAGCAGCACGGTGACAGGGGTTCCCTTTGACCGCTGAATCGGATTAATCCACGCCCGTGTTGAACCCGTGCGCAGACCGCGAATTTTGCCCAGCGGCAGCTGGCTGAGGTTGATATTTCCGCCGGCATTACTGAACAGATCGCGGGTATCCATCTCGCCCAGCTGGACATAGTACTGGCGCAAGATATCCTGGCGGAACCAGGCGTTGTTGACGGTGATTTCCTGTTGCTGCTGACGCCGTGAACGCTGTCCCAGCCAGGTCCAGTCGAGATTAACATAGCCGTCCTGCGTGAGCGCCAGCGCGCCATTGCCCTGCACAGTGGCAGACTGATAGTCCCTGTCGGCAACGAAGTTAACATTCTGCTGATGGATCAGCGCATTTTCGGTGTCCTGCGTGGGCTGATACCACTGATTTTCCGCGGTGGCTTTAGGCAGAAATTTCTTGTCCAAAAACAGGCTAATACGGGCGTTATTCTCGTCATAGATAATGGCCGCGCGGTCGGTATTAATGTAATCGCAGCCCGTTGCGGAGCCGTTGCTGCTGCAGGCCAGGTTGCCGTTACGGGCAAGCGGAACGGCCAGCGCGGCAGACACGGTGCCAACGAGAGCAGGGTCGTCGTTAAACCGTCGTTTGATGGCCGCTACAACGGTTTCAGGTGCGACAAAACTGACCGTTTCAAGCGTGATATCCGTTTCAAAAAGTCCAAGCGACTCGCCGTAGAGGTTGACCTCTGTCCACAGGCGCTGCGTTTTCGCCAGATCTTCAAAACCTGCCGGGACGGTCATCCCGGCGCAGGCGAGTTGGATGGATGCGGGTAACAAAGCAACAAAGAGGAGAGTATTTCTGTGAAACGCCATGAACGAGCCTCGACATCATCCTGACGTCAGAGGGCGGGCACCCTCTGACGTTATTCCTTAGGTGCTGTGGTGTTACGCACCGCCTTCCGTGGTAGTCGCCTGCGTCAGCATCAGGCTGACAACGCCGCTGTACTGACCGGTTTTCAGAATGCCTTTGGTGGTCTGAGAAATGGTCAGCGGCAGTACCGCTGAACCGTTTTCGATGCTCCCCGGGAACAGTTCAGTACCGGTATATTCAACATCGGCGGTAGAGAGGGTTTTATCGCCTAGCTTCACCGTCATTGGGATGGTCTCAGCACCGTCGGCATTTGCCAGCTTCGCGGCGCTCACCAGACGCACTTTCACATTGCTGGTGGCGGAGTTAGACCATACCTTGGTATTCAGGCGGTAGCTTTCCAGACCGCGGCCAGGCAGGTACTGCATATCGATGCTTGCTGGCAGCGGCGTGTTATCGGCCTGGGTCATGTCCAGCTGTGAATCAACGCTGGCATTGACGGTAATATCTTTTTGGATCGCCAGCGCGCTAACGGACGTGGTCATCGCGGCAACAATCATCAGAGGTTTAAAGTACTTACGCATTGATATCTCCATATTTATAAATGAGCACCCTGGCTCTTTAAACAAACCCTTTGGGGTCTTTACGGTAACGTCGTGTTATTGCACGACGGGTAAATCAGCTTCTTCAGCGGTTTTATTCACCCAGTTGAAGTAGCGGAATTTATATTTCTGGCCTTGTGTCTTTGTGAGCGTTTTTAATTTCCGTTCAGTGTCCGGATAAATCGTCGCGTCTTCTTTAATCCATTTACACGACGAATCTGCGTCACAAATACCGATCTCTCTCAGCGGCACGCGCAGCGTACCGTTGTTTTTTAACGTGCCCCTGCGAGGGTCAATCGAGAGTGAAACCACACTTTTTTCCGGGGCGAGGTGGATCAGGGCGCCCCAGATCACATTGACGCCCAATGTCGCCGTCGCAGCAGGGCTTTCTGCCTTGCCGGGAATAATGCTGTCAGGCTGCTTTACCCCTTCAAAATAGACGCGCCAGGTGGTCTCTTTTTCCGGTGGCGTAAGCGATACCAGACGAACCACGCGCATTGCGCCTGCCGCGAGGGCAAATTTTTCGGGCGTGACAACAACGCCGCCTTCTTTCCACGAGGCCACATCAATTTCTTTTTCCTGGGCCGTGCCGGGATTAAGAATTTTCTTTTGCCTCACTCGAATGAACTGAATATCATCCGTTTTCGACGCTACCTTAATTTGTGCCGCACCGGACTTGTCCATATTCAATTCCATCGGGTACACGCTCATATTGGCCATTGCCATTTCTGAGAAAAATGGCAATGACAGCGCGGCGACATAAAAGGCGGTTGTCATGTTCACTCTATTTTTCTGTTTCACATTCAGTCTGCCTGCTCTGAGTTCATCGGCGGCGCGTTAACACCAGGACACCGTCTGCTTTCGTATTGCTTCAGGGCAGGGAAACTTTAACCAGAACAGCGGTTTGTGAAAATTTGTATTAATTAACTCGCTAAATACAGGTTTTTATCCTGCTTTTCTGGCTTTAAGGTTGTATAGTTAAGCGAAAATACCGCGACCAGGGATAGGAAGAAAATTCCTTCTGATGAAAAAATAAGCAGGTCAGGAGGCGGTTTTCATGTCGATGTACCAGGGATAAAAAAGCATGCGGTAACAGCCGAGAATAAAAGATGTTTTTTATATGCAATAATTCGTTGTTATTCGATCCTGAAGCACATGCAATAAGTCTTGTTGGACAACCAGAATCTGTATTAACGCTTTCGGCGCCAGCCGTGCGGCTTTTGCAGGAATTTATTAAACACAAAGGATGCGACCTGAGTCGGGAGGAATTAATCACTCGCGTGTGGGAGGAATTTGGCTTTACGCCATCGGGAAATAATCTCAATAAAGCGGTTAGCGAATTACGTAAAAGCTTCCAGTCTCTGGGAGAGGGGCACGAGTTTATCGTGACCGTGCCCCGTTACGGGTTTCGTTTTGAGGCTGATGTGATTTTTCAGCCCGGAGAGAATATTCCATCCGCCGATCCGCAGCCTTCTTCCGCACCGCAAGAGGTGAAGCCTCAGCGCGCATCCGGGAAAAAATGGGTAATTGTGGCCGTATTGATCGTCGCTGCGCTGGTGACGAGCTTCTACTTCAGCCGACCGCAGGGGATCATCGCTCCGGCGAAGCTCAAGCCGCTTAAGGAAAAAATCGCGCGTTGCAGCCTCTGGATTATCAACGATCACGGAAGGCCGCTGGTGCTATCGAAATTAGCGGAACGGCTGGAGGCCAATAGCGTGGCGTGCGAACGCGAGGAGTATGACATTTATTATTTCAGCGCCCGTTTTTCTATTTCAGATGCAGATGAGGTGTTCATTGGTGCCTGCCCGGCCAGCAAAACCAGCCTGTGCAAAACCATACGTTATAAAAGCGGGGCTCAAAAATGAAAATAAAACTTCTTTTTGGGCTGGGTGGTGCAGTGGTCGGCAGTGCCCTGGCGCTGTTTTACTATTCCGGCTGTGCGGTTAAAAAGGATGTGCTGGCCTGCAGCACTGAATTTAACTTTACGCGCAATGAAGGAAAAGCCAGTGAAGTGAAGGTCAATGCCGTTGCCCAGTTCTATTTTCATCGGGACGGAACCGGGTTGACCACCTATAAAGGCGCGGCAAGGGCTGGCGGGCAAAATTTGATCGTTGACAGGGATGTGGACTTTACCTGGCAGCAGCGGGACGATGATAACGTGATTGTGTTGAGCTACACCAAAACCTGGCGTCGGCACAATGACAATACGCCTGATGCTCAGTGGGGGAGTTTCGCCAACCCAACCGCACGCTACTATCTGACGATCTCTGAACTCGCGCCTTCCGTGTGGCTGATTCAGGACCGGCGTTACCCCACCTATATTTGCCGGGGTGAGTAGGGCATAAAAAAAGGAGAATGCCGTTGGCATTCTCCTTTTTTGTATCCGTTGTGCTTAATCGCGGCTGGCGAAGCCCAGGATGCTCAACAGGCTGACGAAGATGTTGTACAGCGACACATACAGGCTCACGGTGGCGCGGATATAGTTCGTCTCACCGCCGCGAATGATATTGCTGGTTTCAAACAGGATCGCGCCTGAGGAGATCAGAATAAACACGGCGCTGATTGCCAGATGCAGGGCAGGCAGCTGCAGGAAGATGTTTGCCACCATACCCACCAGCACCACCACGACACCCGCCATCAGCATACCGCCGAGGAAGGACATGTCCTTACGGGTGGTCAGCACGTAGGCCGAGCAGCAGAAGAATACCAGCGCGGTGCCGCCCAGCGCCATGCCGATAAGGTCACCCATACCGGCAGACAGATACGCATTCAGCATCGGCCCCAGGATGTAGCCCAGGAAGCCGGTGAAGGCAAACGCGGACAGAATACCGACGGGCTTGTCAGCGGTTTTGTAGGTCAGGAACATCAGACCATACATACCCACCAGCGTCAGGATCAGCCCCGGAGATGGCAGCATCAGCACGGTGCTGGCGGTTGCGGTGATCGCGGAGAATGCCAGCGTCAGGCTGAGCATGAAATAGGTATTGCGCAGCACCTTGTGGGTGCTGAGTAGCGATGTGCGGTCGCGTGAAGAAGTAATTATACGATCCATGAGTCACTCTCTTATGACAGATGTAATTAGCGGAAAGAATAGGAAACGACACGCCAGTCTCAAAGTGGTTTTACCCATCTTTACTCAGCACGTTAGCGCTGGAGGTGGTTATTTCTTCTGCAGAAATCCGTTTCGCCAGTATGAACAGCGGTTTGCGACAATTTACCAGATCAAGCTCTTATAGGTTACTGAAAAATATTGCGTTATTACCATTCGAACGCTAAGAGTTATTTCCGGATCGTCATAAAACAGACTATAAGGCGAAGGAAATGAAACCACAAACACGCACTCACTTTACGCTCTCTTTGTTAACCGCAGGGATCCTGTGCGCCAGCACGGCAGCCTGGGCGGCTAACGTGCCGGCAGGAACCGCGCTGGCCGATAAGCAGGAACTGGTGAGAAACAACGGCAGTGAACCGGCTTCGCTCGACCCGCATAAAGTCGAAAGCGATGTCGAATTCAATATTATCAGCGATTTATTCGAAGGACTTGTAAGCGTCTCCCCGACAGGCGAAGTCCAACCCCGACTGGCGGAAAAATGGGAGAACAAGGACAACACCGTCTGGACGTTCCATTTGCGTCCGGGCATCACCTGGAGCGACGGCACGGCGATTACCGCTGAGGATGTGGTCTGGAGCTGGCAGCGCCTGATCGATCCGAAAACGGCTTCGCCTTATGCGAGCTATCCGGGCAACATGCATATCGTCAACGCGGCCGATATTGCTCAGGGGAAAAAAGCGCCCGATACGCTGGGCGTAAAAGCGATTAACGACACCACGCTGGAAGTGACCCTCACGCAGCCAAACGCGGCCTTCCTCGCGATGCTGGCGCACCCGTCGCTGGTGCCGGTGGATAAAGTGCTGATTGGCCGCTTCGGCGATAAGTGGACCAAACCGGAGCATTTCGTCAGCAGCGGGGCGTATAAGCTATCGCAGTGGGTGGTCAACGAACGCATCGTGGCGGAGCGCAACCCGCGCTACTGGGATAACGCGCATACCGTGATTAACAAAGTCACCTACCTGCCCATCACGTCCGAGGCCTCGGATGTGAACCGCTATAAGGCGGGCGAAATTGACATCGTGTACACGGTGCCGATTAACCAGTTTGCCCAGCTCAAGAAAACCCTGGGCAGCGAGCTGGACGTTTCACCTCAGCTGGCGACCTATTACTACGAATTCAATACCACCCGGCCGCCGTTCAACGACGCGCGCGTGCGCAAGGCGCTGAACATGGCGCTGGATAAAGACATCATTGCCGGGAAAGTATTAGGGCAGGGGCAGCGCCCGGCGTGGCTCATCAGCCAGCCGGATATCGGCGGCGTGAAGCTACAGAACCCGGATTACGCCAGCTGGCCGCTGGACAAGCGCATCGCCGAGGCGAAAAAGCTGCTGAACGAGGCCGGATATAACGCCAGCCACCCTCTGAGCTTCAACCTGCTCTATAACACCTCTGAATCGCACCAGCGTATCGCGATTGCGGCCAGCTCCATGTGGAAGAAAAACCTTGGCGTGGAGGCAAAGCTGCAAAACCAGGAGTGGAAAACCATGCTGGATACCATGCACACCCACAACTTTGACGCGGTGCGGTACGCGTGGATTGCCGATTACGACGATGCGGCGACCTTCCTGAACAACTTCCGCACGGGCGACAGCGAAAACACCAGCCAGTACAGCAATCCGGACTACGATCGCGCGCTGCTCAACGCCGCAAAAGCCAAATCAGCGGAAGAGCGGGGTAAGTTCTACCAGCAGGCGGAAGATCTGCTGGGGCGTGATGTACCGGCCATTCCGGTTTATCACTACGTCCGTACGCACCTGGTGAAACCGTGGGTGGGCGGATTTACGCCGGATAAGCTGGGGTACTATTTCACGAAAGACATGTACATCAAAAAACACTAAGCCTGTGCTGATAAAATCGTCGATGTGTCGTCAGTTCAACCGATTAAACACGTTTTGACTATTTTTACAGCGAACGAGTGCAGCCACTCTTTACAGCACGCGGTGAGGTGTTTATAGTTCGCCTCACTTAGGAAGCGTGGCCGAGCGGTTGAAGGCACCGGTCTTGAAAACCGGCGACCCGAAAGGGTTCTAGAGTTCGAATCTCTACGCTTCCGCCAGATATAAGCCCCAGGTTACTCGTTAACCTGGGGTTTTTCTTTTTGGATTTGCCGATCCGCCTCACACTTTTAAGTCCCTGCCATTTCCCTGTAAAAAACAGGCGTTATCATTCATCCCGTAAATATATTGCTATCTCTTACCGAGGCTTTGATGCTGGAGAATGTTTTCATCAGATAATCAGTCTCCCGCCCTTTTCAGGACGGACTGGTTATCGCTGCGCTTAAACCTTACGCGCGCACCTGCGGGTGTGGGCTCGTTTTTACGCATGATGATTACACAGGTTTTCCAGTATGAATTTATCCCGTCAGGAACAACGTACCTTACACGTTCTCGCCAAAGGTGGACGTATTGTGCACGTCCGCGACAGCTCTGGCCGCGTCACTTCCGTTGAGTGCTATACCCGTGAAGGGCTGGTGCTGAGCGACTGCACGCTTAGCGTCTTTAAAAAACTCCGCACCAAAAAGCTGATCCGATCCGTGAACGGGCAGCCTTACCGCATCAATACCACCGGGCTGAACAACGTTCGCGCCCAGCTGGATAATCGCTAAGCGGAATAAACAACGCCACCCGCGGGTGGCGTTCATGCATTAAACGGTGCAATGCAGGGATATCGTTGCGGATGCAGGAATGTAGGCCGGGTAAGCGCAGCGCTACCCGGCAATAAAGGCGATGTTTAAGAGCGGATAAAGGCCAGAATGTCCGCGTTGATAGTATCCGCGTGCGTGGTATGCATCCCGTGCGGGAAGCCCGGGTAAATTTTCAGTACGCTGTTCGCCAGCAGCTTGTCCTGCAGCAGGGCAGCATTCTTATACGGCACGACCTGATCGTCGTCGCCCTGCATTACCAGAACGGGAACCGTGATCGTTTTTAAATCTTCCGTCTGGTCGGTCTCTGAAAACGCCTTAATCCCCTCGTAGTGGGCCTTTGCGCTACCGATCATCCCTTGACGCCACCAGTTCTGGATCGTCCCCTGTGAAACGTCCGCGCCATCCCGATTAAAGCCGTAGAACGGTCCGCTGGCGACGTCGAGGTAAAACTGGGCGCGGTTAGCCGCCAGCGCTTTGCGGAAGCCGTCGAAAACCTCGATGGGCGTTCCGCCGGGGTTACCGTCCGTTTTGACCATCAGCGGCGGCACGGCGCTGACGAGCACCGCTTTGGCGACGCGCCCCTGCGGTTGCCCATACTGCGCAACATAGCGGGCGACCTGTCCGCCGCCGGTGGAGTGACCGACGTGCACGGCATTGCGCAGATCCAGGCTTTCCACCACGGCTGACGCGTCGGCCGCATAATGATCCATATCGTGGCCTTCACTCACCTGGTCCGAACGCCCGTGACCGCGACGATCGATAGCGATAACGCGATAGCCTTCAGCGAGGAAGAAGAGCATCTGGTTATCCCAGTCATCGGCACTCAGCGGCCAGCCGTGGTGGAAAACAATGGGTTGAGCCTCTTTTGGGCCCCAGTCTTTGTAGTAAATATTGACGCCATCTTTCGTTGTTACGAATGCCATACCGCAGACTCCTCTGTTAAAGGCAAAACGTTCCCCGGCTGAGCGCACAGCGAATCATTAATGCCTTAATTAAGTTGGCTTTTTTCTGTTTCCCGTACCGACAGTACTCCTAAAGTGTAGGAGAAATAGTAAAAGCAGTCGGTTTCATTCCTGTGAAAGGGAGCAGGACAGCGTTCAGGAGGAGGGGGAACGAAAGAAGGCTCTGGAGCGATCCTCCAGAGCCTTCAGGGCAGCATTAACCGCAGGGGCGTTTAGCGGTTTTCTTCAATATAGCGGGCCAGGTCCGCCGGGGTTTTTAGCACCGTCGCCACGTCAGTTGGCGGGATCATGCAGCCGTAAACGTCCTGCACTTCCAGCACCATATCGACTGCCAGGATGGAGTCGAGAATGTCGGATTCAATCAGTTCATCGTGAAAGCCCACCTTACGGGATAACACTTTTTCGAACAGGGCGAGAATTTCTTGTTCCATAATTTTTCCTGGGGTCATTAATTTGTGCGGGCGTAAGCGTCCAGCAGCTTGCGGTCAATTTTGCCGTTAGGATTCAGCGGCAAAGCGTCTTTTACGATAATTTGTGAAGGCACCATATAGTGCGGAACGACCTTCGAAAGCGATGTTTTGATGGTGTCCGGCGCCATATCCGTCACGCAGAACGCGGCAATGCGCAGCACGCTGCCGCAGGATTTCATCAGCGGCAGGACCACCGCTTCGTTGATGCCGGACATGGCCAGCAGGCGGTTTTCAATCTCATTGATTTCAATACGGTAACCGTTAAGTTTGACCTGGCTGTCGTTGCGGCCCTGGCAGTAGATCAGCCCCGCTTCATAGCCCAGATCGCCGGTACGGTAGCCGCGAAACGCTTCATCTTCCCGACGGAGTAATTTCGCCGCGTTCTCCTGCGGCAGGCCGAGATAGCCGCGCATGACGTTTTTACCCCAGATAATCAGCTCGCCGTCGGTGGAAATTTCCATTTTGCTCTCAGGCATCATGACCCCCACCGGCAGCACGGCGCTGTCGCTGTTCAGGATCGCATCCGTGATTTCAACCACGGTCGTCGCAATCGTCGCTTCCGTAGGGCCATAGGAGTTAATGATTTTGGCCTGCGGGAAGCGGCGGCGAAGCTGTTTAACCAGCGCCTTATTGAGCACTTCACCAATGAAGATAAAGACGTTGAGCGCAGGCAAATACTCGCTGTTGAACTGCGGGGAAAGCAGCTGCTGGTAAGCAAAAGAGGGGGTTGAAACCCAGGCGGAGACCGCGTTGCTTTTCAGTCGCTCCAGCCAGTTCTCTTTCTGAATGTCTTCTTTGGCGTTCAGCACGATGTGTCCGCCCATCGCCAGATTCGCCAGCAAAGGGATCAGGGAGAGGTCAAAGCTGAATACCGCGTGGTTCATCAGGACCGGTTTTTCCGGCAGTGAAAAGTCCTGGCTGACCCATTTCATGAAGTGCCATACGCTTTCACGCCCAATCTGCACGCCTTTAGGTTTACCGGTGCTGCCTGAAGTAAACATGATGTAGGCCAGATCCTGCTCCTCCAGTACCTTGCCCGGTTCCCCGGTGGCGATGAACTGCCGGGTCGCGACGTCGTAATAGTAAGGGGCGCTGGCCAGATGGCAGATCTCCCGAAGGCGCTCCTGCGGGTAAATGCAGTCCACCGGGATGTACGGAATGTTGTGCAGCAGGCAGCTATAAATCGCCACGGCGAACTCGGCCTGCTGGTGTCCGTACAATACGACCGGCGTACCGGCAACAGGCTGGCAGCGCTGATAGCGCTGCGCCCAGTCCGTCACGGCAGCGGAAAGCTGTAGCCAGCTTAAGGCTTCGTCGCTGCCGCTGATGGCCAGCTGCTGCGGGGAGGCGGGATCGCATAATGCCGCACGTAAGAAATCCTGCAGTTCCTGAAGATCGGAGTGATTTTTCATAGAGGTGACATTCCACTAAAGATGTAAAGGGATCCCGCGGCGCTTCCCAGCGTCAGGATTCGCCCTAAAAACGCAACGGCCGGATACTGCAAGCCGCGGTGCAATGCCGGGCTGCGTTTGGCTGACCACAGCAGCATATTGTGAGCGACGGAAATCGCGCCAAACAGCGCGCCGCTGATGACGTAATGGCGTTCCAGGCCATTCCATGCCCCCATGCAGAATAAGGTGCAAAAAATACCGATATTTTGCGCCAGCGTTTTGTTCTGACGGAAAAAGTTGAATTTCATCAGGTTCATATAAACGGGCATAAACACCACATCGCGCAGCCATTCAGACAAGCTGATGTGGAAGCGGCGCCAGAAATCCTGCGGGTTCTTTGCCAGAAGCGGCATGTTGAAGTTTGCCGGAATATTGAGTCCAAACAGGCGGCCTGCGCCGATGGCCATATTGCTGTAGCCCGCAAAATCAAAGTACAGGTAGGTGCTGTAGGCAATCGACATCACCACGCCCACGGTCAGCGTAAACGGCTTATGGCTCCAGGGCTGCACGACCAGCGAATCAATAAGCATGGCAAACAGGAACTTCTGAACAATGCCGGTAATGATTTGCTCTAACGCGACTAAAAACTGTTCGCGGTTAAGGGCAAATACGGGCTTGCTGACGTCACTCATCCATGTCCGCCAGCGGTACATTGGGCCGGCCAGGATAATAAAAGGCATAAACAGATAACAGAAATAGTGCAGGAAATTCTGACCTTCTTTTTTACTGCGATAGAGCAGCACGTCCAGCGCGCGGAACGTCATAAAAGAGAGGCCGATCATGCCCCAGTGGTTATTTAAATGTAATTTCACCAGCAGCAGCGGCAATAATGTCAGAACGACCGCCTGCCACGTTTTTAACCATCCCTTCTCTTTTAGCGTGGCAAAAACATAAAAGCTGAAAAAAACGGCGACGGGGACAATATAATCGCCCTGAAATATATATCCCCATCCCAGCGCCGTCAGCACCGATAGCGCAGATAACCAGGTCAGACGATGGCGTAATACGCGATTAACCAGCGCAAACGCCAGCGCGGATGAAAACAAATAAACAAAAAACATTCCTGAGCTGTACATCATTCGGCCTCAGAACTTTTGATATTCAAAATGCAGCTGCATACTCATGCTGTCATCGACAGAGGTCCACGCGACGATGGTGATCGCCAGCAGGAGATAAAGGAAAAAAAGACGGATCGCGATTTTCATCATTTAAAACTCTGTGCAATAAAGCGAATCATAGGAACCCAGGCCAGTTCGGAAGGGTGCAAACGATCCCAGTTCCAGCCATTCTGATAAGGCATGGCGTACATATCTAAATAAGGGATCTGGTTTTTTTCCAGAATGGTTTTTATTTGTTTATCAACCGGACGGAAGGTATCGGTATTGTAAAGCGCCCAGGGGTTAACCGGGTCGACGATAGCAATCACCTGCACGTGACGTTCTTTCAACAGCTGAACGGTTTTACTGAAAGCGGCGATTTGCGCAGGCACAACCGGCGTGTCGTCCCACTGCTGCGGCTTACCGTCCTCGTCGTAAATCGTTTTGTCCATCCACAGCGTAGCCGCGCTCTGCTGGCGTTTTTTATTTAACTCGCGCGCATTCGCCAGCTCTTTATCCCAGTCGGGGGCAATGTGGGTTGTTGGCTGCTGCGGCCAGGGCTGTACCGTCTGGGGCGTGATGTTGAGCAGCGCCAGCCAGTCGTTTTTTATCAGGGTGCAGACGTTGGCAAACTGGAAGCTCAGCTCGTCCCACATCAGATCGGGGTGCCAGCCAAAGACGCGCATTTGGCCAAAGGTTAAATGGCTTATTTCTTTACTATCAATATGCTTTAAATAATTAACCAGCAGCGGGCGCGCCTGCGGATCCTTCATCAGCGGATTAAAAATAGAGCCGGGGAAATTATCGGCATAGATAGCCGGTGGCAGCCCTTTTGAGTAAAAGCTGTCAGGGGCCAGAAGCAAAACAACTTTACTGTTTGCGTTAAGGCTATTTTTAAAACGTGAGAACAGTAAAAATTGCGTTTCATCATCGACGAACGCATCGCCATACGCCACGACGGGTTTGTGCAATTGCTTATTAAAGTAATTATATACAGCGTAATGTTCATCTTCTGAGGTGGCAACCTCAGACGCCCCAATGAAGAAAATAGCATTCCCTTCTAAGGCATGGGAAATAGTCGCAATTTTTTCCGCTTGTTCTTTAGGCGTGCCCGCCATTGATTTAATCAGCGGCTGGAAGGTGAGGGGCGGATTGAAGCTCGTCACCAGCGGGTGAACACAGAGGAACAAAATGGCCAGGGTCGCCATCAGGATATGTAAGCAAGGCGTATTTTTGATTTTCATCATCAACCAGTAACACTGCATGGCAGTAATTTCTAAATCTGTGGGTACGCAGATTTATAACAATTACACAACAAATGACCGTTTATTTTTGTGGCATTCTATACCAGAGCGATTTAAAAGGATGAGCGTTGCTGTGTAACGGTATGTACAAGGGGGCTGTGACCGATGCGCGGCAAGCGTCTGGGTGATTTTTGCGCAGTCAAACGCCGGTGGGTAAAAATAGAAAAATTCCTGCTTTACAAGGTGCTAATAGATGTTTATAGTGCGCCTCACTTTGGAAGCGTGGCCGAGCGGTTGAAGGCACCGGTCTTGAAAACCGGCGACCCGAAAGGGTTCTAGAGTTCGAATCTCTACGCTTCCGCCAAATTCGAAACCCTGCGATAGCAATATCGCAGGGTTTTTTCGTTTTACAGGGCAATCACCAGCTCCCCGGAATGGCTCCGCGAACAGCACAGCGCGACCTGCTGGTTTGGCGCGCCTTTTTCCGCCTCCGACTGCACGCTATCCCGATGATCCACCACGCCGTCAATCACCGGCGTCAGGCACGCCCCGCAAATCCCCATTTCGCATGACAGCGGCACGTCTACGCCGTTTTCCTGTAATACCTGAGCGATGGTCTTATCCGCGGGCACCGGCCAGCGCTCCCCGGTCGAGGCGAGTTTGACCGTAAAGATCTCGCCCGCGTCACCGCGTGCGGCAGGGGCCGCGGGCTGAAACGCCTCGCTGTGAAGATGGCCATCATCCCAACCCCTTACCGTCGCCACGTCTCGTACTTTTTCCATAAAACCTGCCGGGCCGCAGATCCAGGCGTGATGACCCGCCTCAGCCGCCGGGAGATGTTCTGCCAGCGCCGTGCGCGGGCTGGCGGTATGAATGTGGCACTCACCGAACCGGGAGAGTTCGCGCGCAAACGCCGCGCTTTCGCGGCGTTTGACGTAATAGTGCAGCGTAAACGGCGTTCCGGCCGCCTTCAGCTGCAGGGCCATCGCATACAGCGGCGTAATGCCAATGCCCGCCGCCAGCAGCAACACCCGCTCAGCCTGATGCAGCGGAAACAGATTGCGCGGGGCAGAGATCGCTAATTTCTGCCCGGGTCGCAGCGTCTCGTGAACGTAGCGCGATCCGCCGCGCGAGGCGGTTTCCCGCCCCACGCAGATAAGATAGCTCTCGTCTCCACATGCCCCGGTCAGGGAATACTGGCGCACCGCGCCGCAGGGCAAGTGCACATCAATGTGCGCGCCGGGCTGCCACGCCGGCAGCGCGTTACCGTCTTCAGCCACCAGCCTGACGGCGAGGCTTTTATCGCCCTCGCGCCACAGTCCGTCAACAATTACGCTCAGCATATCGGCCTCCGTCATACGAGGAAAAATTCGCCAAAGCCCATCTTCTTCAGTCCCCGACGGTAGGCAATTGAGCTTTTATCGGCGGGAATATGGGCTTCCAGCGTCAGATCCAGCGGCAGACTTTCCGGGCGCTGGGTTTCGACCATCAGGCGATCCTCTTCAAAAATGCGCAGGTTAAAGGCATGTACATCCTCCACCGGAATATGCAGGTCAAAGTTACGCGCGATAGGGGCGAACATGCGGGTGACGCGCGATGACACGGGCGACGCGGCGTTCATGATCGCCAGTCTCGATTCTCCCGGAAAATGAATCGTCAGGGTGGCGGTAAACGGTAGATGCATTTCAAAATGGCGCAGCCACTGGAACCCTTCCGGCGCCTGCACGGGTGAACTGGCGGGATAGTTGCTCACGGTGCTCCAGTAATCGGCAACAAAACCGAACGGCGTCTCCTGCGGCTGATAGGCGGGCACAAGCTGGTTACTGGGATCGGCAAAGGTATCGGTGTGGATCCAGGCAAAGTGCGCCACGTCCAGAAATCCCTCCACCTGTCGCCCGGCGAAGCCGTTCACCTCAAAAGCCGGGCAGTTGATCTGCTGAAATCCGTCGTCATCCCAGTGCGGCATGGTGGGCAGCGGTACAGGATTGTCCGGGTCAAACGCCAGGCAGGTCCAGATCAGGCCGAAGCGTTCCTCAACGGCGTAGTTAATCAGGTTCAGCTTCGCCGGAACGGGCTGGTCGGGGCTGGACGGAATACGATTGCAGCGCCCGTCCTCCCCAAAGCGGAGGCCGTGGTAGGGGCAGATAATCCCGTGCTCGTCGTGGAAGCCGAGCGTCAGCGGCACGCCGCGGTGCGGGCAGACGTCACGGGCGACCACGACCTGGTCGTTAATCCGGTAAATCACCAGCTGTTCATCCAGCAGGGTCGCCTTGACCGGTGCCGGACCGACGTCGCAGGCGCGCGCGACCGGGTGCCAGCATTTCGCCAGGCGCAGCCAGTCCTCTGGCTCAAACGTGCAGTGGGCGGGTGGAGTCGGTTCTCTTTTCATGGTTGTCCCTCTTGCGTTCAGCCTAACGGGCCGCCCTGAATGGTCTCGCACAGACCGTTGATAATGCGCTCACCGGTCTCCTCTTTGAGCTCCTGATACCAGGCCTGCGTCAACGCCATGTCTTTCCCGTGGGTGACGTCGCAGCGTTTACGCGCCTTCAGCACCAGGTCGCGCACCCGGTCGCAGCGCAGCGCTTCGTACTGCCGCAGCGCCAGCGTGATGCTGTGGTTTTCAAGCAGGCATTCTCCCAGTACCACGGCGTCTTCCATCGCGGCACAGCCGCCCTGACCGATGTCCGGCGTGGTGCTGTGCGCGGCATCGCCGAGCAGCGCGACGTTGCCGCGCACCAGGCTGTCGAACGGTTCAATGTCGTGGATTTCAATGCGGTTGGTGGTCTCGGGATCCAGCGCCGCGATAAGCTTCTGCACCGGCGGCGCCCAGCCGCGGAAGTAGCCCGAGAGATCGGCGCGCAGGGTGGTGCGATCCTCCGCCAGGCCAGCGGGCAGCGGCACGTCAAAAAAGAAGTAAAAGCGTCCGCCGGAGACGGGCATCAGCGACACGCGTTTGCCTTCGCCAACGAAGGTGGTCCACTGGTGCGCCGGGGCGATCTCTTCGTCAATCTTCACCAGCCCGTTCCAGTTCACGTACCCGGCGTAGCGGCGCTCCGGGGTGTATCCCAGCACATACGGGCGAACCGCCGAGTGGCTGCCGTCGGCGGCAATCAGAAAATCGCCCACTGCCGTGGTGCCGTCGGTGAAGGTCACGCTCACGCCCGCGCCGTCTTCGCTTACGCGTTCGACGCGCTTGCCGAACTGCACCCTGTCGCGCCCCCAGAAGTCCAGCATTTCGCGCTGGAGCTCGGTGCGCGAGACGGGGCAGGGACGCCCGCCGGTACGCTCAACCAGCGGGGCAAGGCTGAAGCGGGTCAGGGTCTCGCCGCGCCGGTAATCCTTGTAGGCCATAAAACGCATCGGCCCGCCGTAGGTCTCGATGATGTCGCCCATACCGAGGTGCTGCATGCATTTCACGCCGTTAGGCCAGATGGAGATGGCCGCCCCGACGGGCCGGATCTCTTTGACGGCTTCAAACACGGTACAGTCGATGCCCGCTTTCTTCAGCGCGACGGCGGCGCTCAGGCCGCCAATACCCGCGCCAATGACGATTGCTCTCATGCTTCTCTCCTTTTGCAGGGTGTAAAGGCATTCAGCAATTTGCGTACCAGGCTGCAGAGTGGCGAAAACGGCGTTGTGAGGGGGACGTTTGCACTGCTAAGGTGCGCAAACGCGGTGAGCGTGCCTTTTTTTGAATCAAAAATTTCCAGTTGAGCTATACGGAATCGACTGTTTCACGCCCGCGCTCAGAGTGGCGTGGTTTGTGCAACAACCAGGAAGAAGACAATAAAGGAGACACTATGATCGCACTGCACGACTTCAATCATCTTCCCCACGAAAAGGCCTTAGCGCTGATTCATCCCTGCGTGGCGCTCCCTGAGTGGGCCGATGCGCTGGCTCTGGGGCGGCCCTACGCCAGCCGGGACGAATTGTTCAGTACGGCAAACGCGCTGACGCAAGCATGGGGCGAAGCGGCGCTGGCACAGGCCCTGAGCGCCCATCCGCGCATCGGGGAAAAACCCGCAGGTTCACAGGCGGAGGCGGCGCTGTCGCGCCAGGAGCAGGGCGCGGTGAACGATCGCGATGCTGCCCTTGCCCAGGCGCTGCGCGAGGGCAATGCCCGCTACGAGGCCCGCTTCGGACGCGTGTTTCTGATCCGCGCGAAGGGCCGCAGCGGCGAGGAGATTTTACAGGCGCTGCACGCGCGGCTGGAGAACAGCGACGCGCAGGAAGTCCGTGCCGCGCTGGAACAGCTGCGGGAAATTACGCTGCTACGGCTGGAAGGAGTCATTAGCGAATGAGCACACTCAGCACCCATATTCTCGATATCTCGACGGGCAAACCCGCAGCGGGCGTGACGGTTCATCTACAACAGGACGGGAACACGCTGGCCACGGGCGTGACCAACGCCCAGGGGCGCATCGCCGCGTTCGTTCCCTCTCTGCCCGCAGGCCGCTATCGGCTGGTGGCCGAGATCGGCGCGTGGTTTAGCGAAACCGGTCGCGACACGCTCTACCCCTGCGCGCAAATTGATTTTGTGACGGGAGAAGCGGCAGGCGAGCACTTCCACCTGCCGTTTGTGATTGCGCCCGGCGGGTGGTCAACCTACCGCGGCAGTTGACCATACCCGCTCGCCGTTGACCCAGGTCTCGCTGATGTTGCGCTCGTCGCCCAGGGTCATCAGCACGAAAAGCTGCTCGTAGATATCCTGACAGCGGCGATTGCGCAGGCGCTGCAGCGGCGTCACGTCAGGGTCGATCACCACGAAATCCGCCTCTTTGCCGGGCGCGAAGTTGCCAATCTTATCGTCGAGCCTGAGGGCGTGCGCGCCGCCCAGCGTGGCGTGGTAAAACGCCTCGCTGGCGCGCAGGCGGTAGCTCTGAAGCTGGCCGACCTTGTAGGCTTCCCCCAGGGTGCGCAGCATGCTGAAGGTGGTGCCCGCACCGACGTCGGTGCCGATGCCCATCCGCACCCTGTGCTGCCAGCAGGCGGGCAGGCGAAACAGCCCGCTGCCGAGAAACAGGTTTGAGGTGGGGCAAAACGCCACCGCCGAGCCGGTGTCGTGCAGGCACTGCCACTCGCTGTGGTGAAGATGAATCGCGTGGGCAAACACGCTGCGCTCGCCGGTCAGGCCGTAGTGGTGATACACGTCCAGATAGCGCTCGTGCTCCGGCCAGAGGTCGCTCACCCAGGCCACTTCGTTGGGGTTTTCGCTCAGGTGGGTCTGCATCCAGGTATCCGGGAACTCCTCTCTGAGCAGGCTGACCGCGGCAAGCAGCTCGGGGGATGAGGTCGGGGCAAAGCGCGGGGTAATGGCATAGCCCAGCCGTCCCCGGTGGTGCCAGCGCTGGATCAGCGCCCGCGTCTGCCGGTAGCTCTGCTTCGCGTCTTCGCTCAGGTAGTCCGGCGCGTGTCTGTCCATCATCACCTTTCCGGCGATAAGGCGCATGTTGAGGCGCAGGGCTTCGGTAAACAGCGCCTCGACCGACTCCGGATGCAGCGTGCAAAACACCAGGGCGGTGGTGGTGCCGTTGCTTACCAGCTGGTGAATGAAAAATTCGGCGATCTCTTTCGCGTAGGCTTCATCGGAAAACTGGCTCTCCACCGGGAAGGTGTAGGTGGTCAGCCACTCCAGCAGCTGTTCGCCAAAGGCGCCGATCATCTCCGTTTGCGGATAATGGACGTGGGTGTCGACAAAACCGGGCAGCAGCAGCCTGCCGCGCAGGTCGGTGTAGCCCTTGTGGGGGTCAAGATACTGCTCGCCCTCCTGCCACGGCATGTGCGCCAGAATTTTCCCGCTCTGTATAAACAGCAGCCCGTCCTCAAGGTAGCGCGCGTGTTGGGCAATCGCGTCTGCGCTGTCGCAGACCTGGGCAATATCAAAAAATGCGCCGCGGATCGCTGTCTGGTAATCCATCATGGTTCCTGCCTTAGTGTTTGCGTAGCGGGGTGATAAGGCGCAGCAAGAACGGTGCCAGAATGAACGGGCCGCAGACACGCTGCGGCCGGAAGGAGGGGGTTACTCTTTTTGCGTCGCCACGCGGGAGCTGAACGACGTCGCGCCCGCCGTCTCGCGGTCTTCCCGCGCCAGCCAGCGGTAGGTCACGCCGCCGAGGAAGACGCCGATAAACCAGCTGAAGTTCGCCACCTCATGCAGGGCCGGGATAAAGCTAATCACCAGGCCTACGGCAACGGACGGGATCAGCGCGCCAATGGCTTTCGGGTTAAAGCCGTTGCGGTACCAGTATTTGCCCTTTGGCGTGTCGTCGAACAGATCGTCGACCGACACCTTGCCGCGCTTAATCAGGTAGAAGTCGGCAATCAGAATGCCGAACAGCGGGCCGATGAACGCCCCGAGCACGTCCAGGGTGTAGTGGATAAGCTCCGGCGAGTTGAACAGGTTCCACGGGGTGAGCAGGATCGAGCCGACGGCGGCAATCATGCCCCCGGTGCGGAAGCTGATTTTCTGCGGCGAGCAGTTAGAGAAATCAAACGCCGGGGAGACAAAGTTCGCGACGATGTTGATCCCGATGGTGGCGGTGATCATCGTCAGCAGGCCAATCGCCACGGCCAGATCGTTGCCCACGCGGCTGACGGTTTCGATCGGGTCGGTGATCATGCGGCCAAACAGCGACTGGGTGCCGGAGACAATGACCACGGTGACGATGGAGAACAGCAGGAAGTTAAACGGCAGGCCCCAGCGGTTGCCGCGGCGGATCTCGCCCATGCTTTTGCCGTAGCGGGAGAAGTCGCCAAAGTTGAGCAGCGGGCCGGAGAAGTAAGACACCACCAACGCGGTCGCGGTGATCATCTGCCAGGTCTGCTCGCCCGCGCTCAGGGATTTGCTGGCGAGAGTGAAGGAAATGCCGTCAAAACCGGTCTTGTATACAATCCAGCCTGCAAGGGCCAGCATGACCACGTAGACCGCCGGACCGGCGATATCAATAAAGCGCTTGATGGCGCTCATGCCGTGCCAGAAGACCATCGCCTGCAGGACCCACATGATGGCAAAGCAGATCCAGCCCAGATGCGACAGGCCCAGGAACGCGCCGGTAGTGAGCGAAGAGAGCGACGGCCAGAACTTCAGCGCCACCAGCATCAGGGCGTTGGCGGCCAGATAGGTCTGAATGCCGTACCACGCGAAGGCAATCAGCCCGCGGATCACCGCCGGAATATTGGCCCCGAAGACGCCAAACGCCTGACGGCTGATCACCGCGTAGGGCACCCCCGCCATCTGGCTCGGTTTGGCCACCAGGTTGGCGCACAATTGCACGATGCAAATCCCCACCAGCAGGCAAAGCAGCACCTGCCAGCTTGCCAGCCCGAGCGTAAAGAAGCTCGCGGCGACAACATAACCCCCCATGCTGTGAACGTCCGACATCCAGAACGAAAAGATGTTGTACCAGCTCCAGTTCTGGTCACGCGTCGGTGCCAGATCCTCATTGCAAAGACGTGGGCTGTAAACCGCACCGGAATCAGCGGCCGTACCCTGCTGCGCGTTTTGACTGTTTGGCATGAAACCTGCTCCTGTGAATGAAAACCCGTTGAGTGGGAGTGCAGACGGTGTTGCAGGATCCAGGCCAAAATAATAAATCTTGTATGCAATATTTTATTTTTATGTATACGATTCGATAACGAAGAGTAAAAGACGGAGTGGTGAATGAACAACATAAACGCCCTGCAGACCGCGCCAGACCTGCATGACAAAGATGAATCGATCTTTCAGGCGCTGATGACCGCGATTGTCGAACATCAGCTGCTGCCGGGGAGCAAGCTGCCGGAAGAGGCGCTGGCCGAGGTGTTTGGCGTAAGCCGCACGGGCATCCGCAAGGTGCTGCAGCGACTCGCCGCTGTGCAAATGGTCACCTTAACGCCCAAGCGTGGTGCACACGTCGCCAGCCCGACGGTGGAAGAGGCGCAGCACATCTTCCGCACCCGCGCCCTGCTGGAGGTCGCCAACCTGCCGGACGTGCTGGCCCGCTGCCAGCCGCCGCACCTTGCCGCGCTGGAGGCCATCATTCGCCAGGAGCAGCAGGCGCACGAGGCGTACGACGGCCCGGCGGCGATCCGCCACTCCGCCAATTTCCACATTCAGCTGCAGGCCATCTCCGGCAACCAGGTGCTGACGGAGATGGTGACCGGCCTGAGCCAGCGCTCCTCGCTGGTGATTGCCACCTGGGGCGCGCCGTGGCGTCAGGGGTGCCGCTGCAACGATCACGAACAGCTGGTGGATCTGCTGCGCCAGAAGGCGCTCCAGCCGCTCAGCGATGCCTTAATGCACCATTTTGAACATATCGTCGCCAGCCTCTGCTTTGAGCGGGCGGGCGAGTGCCTGCCTGATTTTGCCCGGCTGTTTGCCGGCCACAAGGAGTCGTAATGTCCTCTGTCTGTATACAAGTGATTAACCCCAACACCAGCCTCGCGATGACGGAAACCATCGGCGCGGCGGCCCGCGCGGTGGCGGCGCCGGGTACGGAGATCCTCGCGGTCTGCCCGAGCGCGGGCGTGCCGTCTATCGAGGGCCACTTTGATGAAGCCATCGCCGCCGTGGGGGTTCTCGAACAGGTCAGGCTCGGCAGAGAGCAGGGCGTGGACGGTCACGTCATCGCCTGCTTTGGCGATCCGGGCCTGTTGGCGGCGCGCGAGCTGGCGCAGGGGCCGGTGGTGGGCATTGCGGAAGCCGCCATGCATATGGCGACGCTGGTGGCGACGCGCTTTTCGGTGGTCACCACGCTGCCGCGCACGCTGATTATTGCCCGTCATCTGCTGCACCAGTATGGCTTTCAGGACAGGTGCGCGGCGCTGCACGCTATCGATCTCCCGGTGCTGGCGCTGGAAGACGGCAGCGGTCTGGCGCAGGAAAAAGTGCGTGCGCGCTGTATACAGGCGCTGAAGGAGGACGGCTGCGGCGCCATCGTGCTGGGCTGCGGCGGCATGGCGACCCTGGCGCAGGAGCTGACGCGCGAGCTGCGCGTGCCGGTCATCGACGGCGTCAGCGCGGCGGTGAAGATGGTGGAATCGCTGGTGGCGCTGGGGCTATCGACCAGCAAGCACGGGGATCTGGCCTTCCCGGAGAAAAAAGCGTTAAGCGGACAGTTTCAGGCACTGAATCCATTTTAATTTTTGGGGGTGGCAATGGGGCTTTTTGAACAGGATTACCCGCGGGATCTGCGCGGCTACGCGGGCAACCCGCCGCACGCGCGGTGGCCGAATCAGGCGCGCGTCGCCGTGCAGTTTGTGCTCAACTATGAGGAAGGGGCGGAAAACCACGTTCTGCACGGCGATGCCGGATCCGAGCAGTTCCTGTCGGACATCATCGGCGCGGCCAGCTATCCGGATAAACACATGTCGATGGACTCCCTCTACGAATACGGCAGCCGCGCCGGGTTCTGGCGGATCCACGGTGAATTTCAAAAGCGAGGCCTGCCGCTGACGGTCTTTGGCGTGGCGATGGCGCTGGCGCGTCACCCGGAGATCGTCGAGGCAATCAGGGCGGCTGATTACGACGTGGTGAGCCACGGCTGGCGCTGGATCCACTATCAGCACATGGATATCCAACAGGAGCGCGAACACCTGCACAAGGCGGTGCAGGTGCTGACCGACCTGTTCGGCAAGCCGCCAACGGGCTGGTACACCGGGCGCGACAGCCCCAACACCCGCCAGTTGGTGGTGGAGCACGGCGGCTTCGACTACGACAGCGACTACTACGGCGACGATCTGCCCTTCTGGACGGAAGTGGCCTGCGGCGACGGCTCCCGTAAACCGCACCTGATCGTGCCGTATACGCTGGATGCGAACGACATGCGCTTCGCGACCGCGCAGGGGTTTAACACCGCCGAGCAGTTCTATACGTATTTGAAGGACAGTTTTGACGTGCTGTACGAAGAAGGGGAAAGCGCGCCGAAGATGATGTCCATCGGCATGCACTGCCGCCTGCTGGGGCGGCCGGGGCGTTTTCGCGCGCTGCAGCGTTTCCTGGATTACGTGCAGCAGCACGAGCGGGTGTGGGTCTGTACCCGCCAGCAGATTGCCGACCACTGGCGGGAGGTGCATCCGTTTCAGAAATAAGTGTGCCGCGTTTAGCCGGGTGGCGGCTGCGCCTTACCCGGCCTACAGGACCTCGTATTCCCGGTGGCGTTACAACATCAAACTCACCTGCGCCGCCACGATGCGCCACCCGTAGGCAAACCGCACCCACGTCTGCTGCTGGCGGCCAATGCGCTCCGTGCCCTCACGGGTAAACTCGGTGCTGCACACGGCATAATCCTCCCCGAAGGTGGTAATCACGGTGTGGCGCAGCGTCCGCTGCAGCCCGGCGGACGGGCGCGCCGCGCGAAAGGCGCGGATTTCATCAATCCCGTACAGGTTTTCACCCGCCCCCAGACGCACCGTGTTTTTGTCGTGCCAGAACAGCTCGTCCAGCACCGCAACGTTGTTGCTGACCAGCGCGTCTTCATAGCGGTAAAACGCGGCGGTCACCTCGGCAACCACCCACGGCAGGTTAATGTCATCGTGATTCATCATGCGGCCACCTCCGCCGGACGGGCATCGGTGATGCCACTCTCCTCCAGCACGCGCGCGACGCGCAGGCAGGCCTGCTCGTTAAACGGCGCGGCAATCAGCTGCAGGCCAATCGGCGCACCCTGGGCGGTGCGCAGCGGAACGGTGGTCACGGGCAGGCCTAAAAACGAAATCGGCTGGGTCAGCATCCCCATGCTGGCGCGGATGGGGAGCGGCTGACCGTTAATCTCCATGGTTTGCTCACCCGCGAGCGTCGCGCTGCGCGGCGTTGCCGGGGCGATCAGCACGTCGGCCTGCGCGAACAGGGTTTTAAACGCCTGTCGGGCGTGCGCGCGAAACCGCTGGGCCTGAATGTACCAGGCGGAGGGGATCATTGCGCCTGCCAGCAGGCGCTCCCGGGAGTGCGGCTCAAAACGCTCGGGCTCGCGGCGAAGCGCGGGCAGGTACTGGTTTCCCCCTTCGGAGGCGCTGATGATAAACGCCGCGGAGCGCGCCAGCTCGGCGTCCGGGAACTGCAGCTCATCCTGCACGTCGAGCGCCTTCGCCACCCGCGCCACGGCGTCTCTGGCATCCGCGTCGCACCAGGTGGTGAAGTAGCCGCCGAGCACCGCGCAGCGCAGGCCGTCGAGCCCGCGGTCGAGCAGGGGGCGCGTCTGCTCGCGCGAGCTCTCTGCCTGAAAACCGTCGCTGCTGTCCCGGCCCTGCAGCGCGTCGTACACGGACGCCAGGTCGCACACGCGGCGGGCAAAGGGGCCGATATGATCGAGGCTCGCGACAAACGGATGGCTGCCGGATCGCGACAGGCGGCCAAAGGTGGGCTTCAGGCCGTAGATGCCGCACAGGGAGGCCGGAACGCGAATCGAGCCGTTGGTGTCGGTGCCGAGCGAAAAATGCACCAGCCCGGCGGCCACGGCGGCGGCCGAGCCGCCGGACGATCCGCCCGCAATGCGCGCCAGATCGTGCGGGTTACGCGTGGTGCCGTAGTGGCTGTTTTCGGTTGTGAAGCCGTAGGCGTAGGCGTCCATATTTACCATCCCGGTCAGCAGCCCGCCCGCGCTGCGCAGCTGGCGCACCGCGAAGCTGTCAGCGGCCGCGGCAGGGCGCTGGCTGAACAGCTCAGCCCCGGCGAGGGTGGTGTGACCGGCAACGTCGAACAGGTTTTTCACCGCGTAGGGCACGCCCGCCAGCGGCGGCAGGGGGCGCTTTTCGCGGCGCAGGGTGTCGATGCTCTCGGCCTCGGCAAGCATGCGTGCTTCCGTCACGGCGGTCCAGGCGTTGATATGCGGGTTAACGCGCGCAATCGCCTCCAGCGTCTGGCGGGCAATCTCGCGAGCGCTCAGCTCGCCTGCGCTCAGCGCATGCTGGATCGCGCTGATACTCATCTCGTGTAGCCTCATGCTTTGTATACTCCTGCGATCTCCAGACGGTCGTCGAGCGGCAGCGCCATCAGCGGGGCGGCCAGGGTGGCAATGCGGCTGAACTGCAGCTGCAGCTCGGCGCGGCGGACATCGTCCAGCTCTACGCCGAGCACGGACTCCATTTGCGCAAGATAAGCCTGCCAGTCGGGTTGTGGTGTCGTCATTGTTTTCTCCTCAGAATCCGGCGGCCGCGCCGTTGCTGCGCGGGTCAAATGCCCCTTCGAACAGCCCGTTGGGGTGGCGAACAATCGCGCCCGCGTGGCCCATTGCTTCGCTGAAGTCAGGGAATATTTCCACCTCGTGTCCGAGTGCCTGAAGCCGTGAGACCGTCTCAGCGCTAAAGCGGCCTTCCAGCTTTAACGTGTCCGAGGTTTGTCCCCATGTGCGCCCCAGCAGCCAGCGCGGGCGGGAAATGCTTTCCTGTAAAGGCACGCCCTGAATCGCGTAGCGGGTAAAGAGCGCGGCCTGGGTTTGCGGCTGGCCGTCGCCGCCCATGGAGCCGTAGACCATCACGCGCCCGTCCTTAAGACGCGCCGCCGCCGGGTTCAGGGTATGGAAAGGCTGCTTGCCCGGCGCGAGGGCCAGAAGATGATTGGGATCGAGGCTGAACGATGCGCCCCGGTTCTGCCAGACGATGCCGGTGTCGGGCAGCACCACGCCGCTGCCGAACTCGTGATAGATACTCTGGATAAACGACACGGCGAGTCCGCTGTTATCCATTACCCCCATCCACACCGTATCGCCGGGGCCTTTTCCGGTGCCCCACGGCGCGGCGCGGCCGTCGTCAACCCTGTCGGCAAGCGCCTGCAGAGCGGCGGGATCCAGCAGACCCTGAATATCGGTTTTCAGCTCGCGCGGGTCGGTGATGTGGGCATCGCGCAGGCCAAAGGCCAGCTTGGTGGCTTCAACGATGCGGTGAACGGTGTCGGCGTCGTCGGCCTCCGCCATATTCAGGCGGTCGGTGATGCCGAGTATTGCCAGCGAGACCAGCCCCTGCGTCGGCGGGGCGTGGTTAAAGATCTCCCCCTGCTGATGCTGTAGCCTCAGCGGCGCGGTGCGCCGGGCAGCGTGCGCGTGTAAATCGGCCAGCGTCACGGGCAGGCCCAGCGTCTCCATGCCGTGCGCCAGCACGTCCGCTAGCGGGCCGCGGTAAAAGCTGTCCAGACCGTCCTCCGCCAGGCGCGTCAGGGTCGTGGCCATGGCGGGCTGGTAAAAGCGGCTCCCGACCTCAGGCGGCTTACCGTCCACCAGCCAGGTTTCCGCGAAGCCGGGGACGTCCTTCAGCTCGTCGAATTTGCTGGCCGTGGCGTGGGCCTGAGAGGCCGTGACCGGCGTGCCGTTCTGCGCGTACTCAATGGCGTCGGCCAGCAGGCGGGCCAGCGGCAGCGCCTTGCCGGTCATCTCGCGCGAGACCTTCAGCGCCTCGTCCCAGCCGCTCACCGTGCCGGCGACGGTCAGCGCCGCGCGGGGGCCGCGGTGGGGAATATGCGCCAGCCCGTCGTAGGCGGCGAGCGTTGCGCGCGATCCCGCCGCGCCGCTGGCATCAATGGCGACAGGTTCGCCTTCCGGCGGCACGATAAGCCAGAAGCCATCGCCGCCCAGCCCGTTCATGTGCGGATAAACCACGGCAACGGTGGCCGCCGCGGCGACCATTGCCTCTATGGCGCTGCCGCCTTCGCGCAGCACCGCCAGCGCGCTCTGGCTGGCAAGATGGTGGGGCGCAACGGCCATGCCGTGCGTGGAGACATTACTTTGCATGAAGCGTCCTCGTAACCCTGAAAGTCACAAGGTGCTGCAAAAGCTGTTCCAGTTCTGAAAGAAAAGTTTCAGTAAACTGGCACGTATAATGAAAGGTAGAATGAAAGGAAAAATGTGATGAAACAAAAGTTACAGAGGCGCTATGGAACAACTGGATGAACGTCTGAAAGCACAGTACCCGTCGCTGTCGCCGCAGGAGCAGCGGGTGGCGGATTTTATTTTCGATCATTTTGACGATCTGATTAGCTACAACAGCGCCGAGCTGGCGCAGCTGAGCGGGGTGTCGAAAGCCACGGTCAGCCGTCTGTTTAAGCGTCTGGGCTATGAGAAATATAAGGACATGCGCGACGAGCTGCGCACCCTGCGCCAGAGCGGGATGCCGCTCACCGATAACCGCGACGCGGTGCAGGGCAATACGCTGCTGGCGCGCCACTATAAGCAGGAGATGGCGAACCTGACCCAGTGGGTCAATGCCCTCGACGCGCAGCAGTTTGCCGACGCGATGGCCTGCATGGTGAAGGCGCGGCGCATCGTCATTATCGGCATGCGTAACGCCTATCCGGCGGCGCTGCACCTGCGCCAGCAGCTGCTGCAGGCGCGCGGTCAGGTGCTGGTCCTGCCGCAGCCGGGGCAGAGCCTGGGCGAAGAGCTGGTGGATTTAACGCCGGACGATCTGGTAGTCATGATGGCCTTTCGCCGCCGCCCGCGCATTATCCGCCCGCTGATGCAGCAGCTTCAGAGCAGCGGCATTCCGGTGCTGCTGATGTGCGAGCCGCAGGCGCACAGCCTGTTTCCGCTGGCGAGCTGGCAGCTCTGCGCCCCGCTGGACAGCGTCTCGGCCTATGACAGCTACTCCTCGGTCAACAGCCTGATCAACCTGCTGGCGAATGCCTTTCTGCATGAAATTCTCGATAAAGGCCGTCCGCGCATTCACGAAATTGCCTCCCTCTACCAGCAGCTGGACGAACTCGAACAGCGATAATGGGGCATCAGGCTGGTGCTTTGCATTAAAATGGTGCAGTCTGACGGGGCGAAAATGGAGAATATTTTCGCCCCGTCCGCGTTTTATCAGGCTCTACAAGAATATTCCCCGCTTCGCCTTATCTGGCACATTAGTTGCAAAATCACATTCAAAGAATCTTTTGTTTCATGTTAACGTTACGGGGAAGCACCATGAAAAAATTGTTGATTGCACTGGCCGGGGCCGCATGCCTCTTCACGCAGCTGCCGGCAAAGGCTGACCAGCTTCAGGATATCGAGAAGCGCGGCACCATTCGCATTGCCGTGCCGCAGGACTTCCCGCCGTTTGGCTCGGTGGGGACCGATCTGCAGCCGCAGGGCTATGACATCGACATGGCGCGCTATCTGGCCAAACAGATGAAGCTCAAGCTGCAGCTGGTGCCGGTGACCAGCGCCAACCGCGTGCCGTACCTGCAAACCGATAAGGTGGATCTGGTCATTTCAAGCCTCGGTAAAAACCCGGAGCGCGAGAAGGTGATCGACTTCAGCCGCGCCTACGCGCCGTTCTTCCTCGGCGTGTTTGGTCCGAAAGGGGCCGAGCTGAAGGACGCCGCCGCGCTGAGCGGAAAAACTATCGGCGTGACGCGCGGGGCGGTGGAGGACATGGTGCTGACCGGCCTGGCGCCGAAAGACGCGGACGTGAAGCGCTACGAAGATAACAACACCACGCTCTCCGCCTACCTCTCCGGACAGGTGCAGTACGTGGCAACCGGCAACCTGGTGGTGGCGGCTATTTCGCGCCAGAACGCGGATAAAGCCCCGGTGCCGAGCTTTATGCTGAAAGATTCGCCGTGCTTTATTGGCCTGAAGAAAAACGAACCGGCCCTGAAGGCAAAAGTGGATGCGCTGATTGAGCAGGGCATCAAGGACGGCACGCTGAACGGCCTGTCTGAGCAATGGCTGAAGGCCCCGCTGCCGGCAAACCTTGGCGCCTGAGCCGATGACGGAGCAACTTGATTTCTCCGCGCTCTGGCCGCACTGGCCGGAGCTGCTGGCGGGGCTGTGGGTCACCGTTCAGCTGACGGTGATGGCGACCGTCGGCGGGCTGGCGATAGGGATTTTCGGGGCGGCGATCCGCAGCGGACGCACCACCTGGTTCAGCCGGATCTGGGGCGCGTACGTGGAAATCATCCGCAACACGCCGTTTGTCGTGCAGCTGTTTTTCATCGTCTTCGGCCTGCCGAATCTCGGGCTGAAGATGACGGCGGGGGAAGCGGCGCTGCTGGCCATGGTGGTGAACCTGGGCGCCTACAGCACCGAGATTATCCGCGCGGGCATTCAGGTCACGCCGAAAGGGCAGTGGGAAGCCGGACGCGTGCTGGGGTTGACCCGCCTGCAGACCTTTATCCGCGTGGTGCTGCCGCCCGCGCTGCAGCGCATTTACCCGGCGCTGGTGAGTCAGTGCATCATCGTGATGCTCGGCTCGTCGGTGGTGTCGCAGGTCTCGTATGAAGAGCTGACCTTCGCCGCCAACCTGATCCAGTCCAGAACGTTTCTGAGCTTTGAGGTCTATCTGGTGACAACCGGCATTTACTTAGCGCTGTCGATTACCCTGCGCCAGCTGATGATGGCGGCAGGACGCAAATGGCTGGGGGTGCAGGCATGATGACCACCTTTACCGACTGGGACATTATTCGCAACCTGCTGCTGGCCGGACGCTGGACGGTGCTGCTGTCGCTGGTGGCGTTCGTCGGCGGGGCGGCGGTGACGCTGCCGCTCCTGCTGCTGCGCCTGACGGGCGGGCGCGCGGTGAAGCGCATCATCCGCGGCTATATTGAGCTGTTTCAGGGCACGCCGCTGCTGATGCAGCTTTTTCTGGCCTTCTTCGGCGTGGCGCTGTTCGGCATCGACGTCTCGCCGTGGACTGCCGCCTCGCTGGCGCTCACCTTCTACACCAGCGCGTTTCTGCTCGATATCTGGAACGGCAGCATTCGCGCGCTGCCCAAGGGGCAGTGGGAAGCCTCGCGCTGTCTGGGGCTGACCTTCGGCCAGACCCTGTTTCGCGTGGTCGCCCCGCAGGCGCTGCGCATCGGCATCGCCCCGACGGTCGGCTTTGCCGTGCAGGTGATTAAAGGTACCGCGCTGGCGTCGATTATCGGCTTCATCGAGCTGACCAAGGCCGGGACCATGCTGACCAACGTGACGTATCAGCCGTTTAAGGTCTTTGCGCTGGTGGCACTCGGCTACTTTATTCTGTGTTATCCGCTGTCGCGCTACAGCCGCTATCTGGAGACGAAATTCAATGCCTCTCATCACCATTAATCAGGTGCAGAAATACTACGGCGATAACCACGTGCTCAAGGGCGTCGATCTGGATATCGACATGGGCCAGGTGATCTCCATTATCGGACGCAGCGGATCGGGCAAAAGCACGCTGCTGCGCTGCATCAACGGACTCGAAGGCTATCAGGACGGCAGCATCAAGCTGGGCGGCATGACCATTACCGATCGGGATTCTCAGGCGCGGGAAATCAGCCGCTCGGTCGGGATGGTGTTCCAGAGCTTTAACCTGTTCCCGCACATGACGGCGCTGGAAAACGTGATGCTCGCCCCGCGTCGGGTGTTGAAGAAAAGCGCCGCCGAATGCCGGGCGCTGGCGCAGCAGATGCTGGAGAAGGTCGGCTTAGGCGATCGTCTGGATTACTACCCGTCGAGCCTCTCCGGCGGCCAGCAGCAGCGCGTGGCGATTGCCCGGGCGCTGGCGATGTCGCCGAAAGTTTTACTTTGTGACGAGATCACCTCCGCGCTCGACCCGGAGCTGGTGGGCGAAGTGCTCAAGGTGCTGGAGCAGCTGGCGGCCGAGGGGATGACGCTCATACTGGTTACCCATGAAATGAATTTTGCCCGCGAAGTGGGCGACCGCGTGGTGTTTATGCACCAGGGGAAAGTCTGGGAGCAGGGCGACAGCAAAACGCTGTTCGCCAACCCGCAGACCACGGAACTGAAGCAGTTCATCTCCTCCGTGCGCGGCCTCAACTGATAAGGACTAAACAATGGATATCGCACGCTTTCCGCAAATCAACCCGCCCCAGCGCCTGCTGATGGGGCCGGGCCCGATCAACGCCGACCCGCGCGTGCTCCGCGCCATGTCGAGCCAGCTGATCGGCCAGTACGATCCGGCCATGACCCACTACATGAACGAGGTGATGGCGCTCTATCGCGGGGTGTTTCGCACCGAGAACCGCTGGACGATGCTGGTGGACGGCACCTCCCGCGCGGGAATTGAAGCCATTCTGGTCTCAGCCATTCGCCCGGGAGATAAGGTGCTGGTGCCGGTCTTTGGCCGTTTTGGTCACCTGCTGTGCGAAATTGCCCGCCGCTGCCGCGCCGAGGTGCATACCATCGAGGTGCCGTGGGGCGAGGTGTTTACCCCGGACCAGGTTGAGGATGCGATTAAGCGTATTCGCCCGCGCCTGCTGCTGACCGTGCAGGGCGACACCTCCACCACCATGCTGCAGCCCCTCGCCGAGCTTGGCGCCATCTGCCGCCGCTACGACGTGCTGTTTTACACCGACGCCACCGCGTCGCTCGGCGGCAACGCGCTGGAGACCGATGACTGGGGGCTGGACGCCGTCTCGGCCGGGATGCAGAAGTGCCTCGGCGGCCCGTCGGGCACGTCGCCGATCACCCTGAGCGCGCGCATGGAGGAGGCGATCCGCCGCCGCAAATGCGTTGAGGAGGGCATTCGCACCGACGCTCACCGCGACGGCGACGAGGAGATGATCTACTCCAACTATTTCGATCTCGGCATGGTGATGGACTACTGGGGGCCGGAGCGCCTGAACCACCACACCGAAGCCACGACCGCGCTGTTTGGCGCCCGCGAATGCGCGCGGCTGATCCTGCAGGAAGGGCTGGATAACGGCATCGCGCGTCATAAGCTGCACGGCGATGCGCTGCTGAAGGGGATCCAGGCGATGGGGCTGGAGACCTTCGGCGACCTGAAGCACAAGATGAACAACGTGCTGGGCGTGGTTATCCCGCAGGGCGTCAACGGCGACCAGGTGCGTAAGCTGATGCTGGAGGATTTCGGGATTGAAATCGGCACCTCGTTTGGTCCGCTGCACGGCAAAGTGTGGCGCATTGGCACCATGGGCTACAACGCGCGCAAAGACTGCGTGATGACCACCCTGAGCGCGCTGGAGTCGGTGCTGAACTACCTGAAATTCACCACCACGCAGGGGGCCGCCATGCAGGCCGCGTGGGACCACTATCGCCGCGAGACGCCGCAATGAGCCCGGCGGCTGAACGGGTGATGGCGCGCGCCGACGCGCTGGCCGCCATCAGCGAAACCCCGGATGCGCTGACGAGGGTTTATCTCTCAACCCAGCATCTGCAGGCCAACCAGCTGGTGGGGCAGTGGATGAGCCAGGCGGGAATGACCGTCTGGCAGGACAGCGTGGGCAATATCTGCGGTCGCTATGAGGGTGCGCAGGAAGGGGCGCAGGCGGTGCTGCTCGGCTCGCATCTGGATACCGTGCGCAACGCCGGGCGCTACGACGGTATGCTCGGCGTGCTTGCCGCCATTGAGGTGGTGGACAGCCTGCACCAGCAGGGTGTGCATCTGGCGCAGGCCATCGAGATTGTCGGCTTTTGCGACGAAGAGGGGACCCGCTTCGGCATTACGCTGTTAGGCAGCCGGGGGCTGACGGGCACCTGGCCGCAGGGCTGGCTGGAAAAAGCCGACGCCAGCGGAATCAGCGTGGCGCAGGCGATGACCCTGGTGGGGCTCGATCCTGCCCGCGTGCTGCATGCCGCGCGCCGTCAGGAGGATTTCAGCGCCTATCTGGAGCTGCATATTGAGCAGGGGCCATGCCTTGAGCAGGAGGCGCTCGCCCTTGGCGTGGTGGAAGCCATTAACGGCGCGCGTCGTCTGAACTGCCGCTTCACCGGCGAGGCCGGTCACGCGGGAACCGTGCCGATGCACCACCGCAGGGACGCGCTGGCCGCCGCCGCCGAGTGGATGGTTATTATTGAAAACGCTACCCGACAGCAGGGCGGCAACCTGGTGGCGACGGTTGGCGAGCTGCGCTGCCTGCCGGGGGCGGTGAACGTGATCCCCGGAGAGGTTCAGCTCTCGCTGGATATTCGCGGGCCGCAGGATGCGCCGCTGGATCGGTTGCTTAACGACCTGCTGGAACATGCGCAGGCGATCGCCTCGCGCCGCGGTCTGGACTTCAGCGCCGAGGAGTTTTACCGCATTGCCGCCACGCCGTGCGATATCCACCTGCAAAACGTGCTGGGGGAGGCCGTCACATCGGTACAGGGTCGCTCGCTATCGCTGCCCAGCGGTGCGGGCCACGACGCGATTGCCATCGCGGAACGCTGGCCGGTCGGCATGCTGTTTGTGCGCTGCAAAGAAGGCGTCAGCCATCATCCGGCGGAATCGGTGATGGCTGAAGATGTCGCCCTGGCGATTGAGGCGTTTGGGCTGGCGGTAAGAACGCTGGCCGACAGTGGCCCGTGTTAAATTGTAGGCCGGGTAAGCGCAGCGCCACCCGGCAAGGTCAGCGTTACTCCAGCCCCAGCGTATATTGCGCGATCTTAAAGTAGATAATCAGCCCGGTGCCGTCGATAAGCGTCGCGATAAACGGCGCGGAGACGACCGCCGGGTCAATGCCGCAGCGCTTGAGCACCATCGGAATGACGGACGACACGATCGCGCTCCAGAGCGTTATGCACACCAGCGTCAGGCTGACGATAAGCGTGATTTCCAGCCCAATCCCCATCATCCAGGCGCGAATGCACCCTGCGATACCGAGCGTGGCGGCAATCATCAGCGAGGTGGTCATCTCTTTACGCAGCACGCGGCCCACGTCGCGCAGACGGACTTCCCCCAGCGCCATGGCGCGTACCAGCGTGGAGGTGATCTGCGTCCCGCTGTTGCCGCCCGTGCCGATCAGCAGCGGAATAAAGAACGCCAGCGCGATAGCGGACTCCAGCGCCTCTTCAAAATGCTGGATCACCGAGCTGGTATAGGCCTCCGCGACAAACAGCAGCAGCAGCCAGACGGAGCGTTTCTTCCACAGGCTGTACGGGCTGGTGTCCAGATAGGGCTTCTCCAGCGGCAGCGTTGCCCCCTGAAGCTGGGCGTCTTCGGTGACGTCATCTTCCAGCAGATGGGCGATTTCGCGCTCGGTCAGGCAGCCGACGAGCTTGCCGTGGGTGACCACTGGCACCACGTCCGCGCCGCCGTGCGCCAGCAGTCCGGCAACGTCGGCACGTTCATCCTCCGGTTTGACCTGCAAAAACTGCGAAATCATCAGCGATTTCACCGGCTGTACCGTATCGGCGGTTTGCAGCAATTTACGTACGGCAATCATGCCCGCCAGGCGGCCATTGTCTTCAATAAAAATATGAGACGGAATATCGTCGTCTTTTAATTTTTCGAAGAATTGCTCGCGCGCCAGCGCCACGCATAATGAAATATCGAGGACAATAAAATCGGTATTCATATATTGCGCGATGGCGCTGTCATTGAATGCCAGGTTCTGGTTGTGAATAGCGTAAGACATAGTGAATTCCCTTTGAATAATAACATCTCTCAGGGGCGAGCAAGACAGGGCATGTCGAAGAGGAGATCCCCACGTCCTGGGTTCAGCACTGTACACCGTATCCCGCGAGGGAAGTTATACTGACAAAGCCTTGATTCGACAGTGCCTGTTTTACCCTGTGTCGGTTCTCTCGAACCTACCAGAGCGATAACGTGTATTTGTACAGGAGCCTCGCCATAACGAGATCGTTGTAAAACGAGAGGAATAATACGCTTATTTAAATTTACCGCTCAGGAAATTAAATAATGTTTAAGAACGGTTTAGACGATTTTTATTAATAAAATGTTGAGGGTTTATTTAAGTTAATTCATTTCTAATGGAGGATTAAATAACCAACGGAGGAGGGGAGAATGGCGTGGTTTGATAATCTGCTGAATCATTTTGCGCTGTATCCGGCACATCTTTTCGCGCTGTTATTTGTGATGGCGCTGAGTAAATCGACGGTGCTAGTCTCCTCCGTGCTGCCGCCCGCCTCGGTGATGCTGCTGGCGGGCATTACCGTCAGCCAGGCGAGCATGCATCCTGCGCAGGCGTGGCTGGCCGTGGTGTTGGGGGCAGCGGCGGGTTCGGTGCTGAATTACCATATCGGCCAGCTGATGGGGCATACCCGGCTGGTCACGCGTTTTACCTCAAAGCATGCCGATAAGTTCTTGCGGGTACAGCATCAGCTGCAAAAGAACGGCGTCATCGTGCTTTTTACGTCGCGTTTTCTGGCGGTGTTGCGCTACATCGTGCCGCTGGCGGCGGGGATGCTCAGGCTGAATGCAGTCAAGGTCTACGCCGTCAGCCTGCTTTCCGCCTGCACATGGGCGGCGCTGTATGTCGGCATCGTCACCGGCATCAGCGCCTTTTGAGTTACAAACTCCCCATTCCGCCGTCCACCAGCAGCTCCGTTCCCACCGTGTAGCTCGACTCGTCGGACGCCAGATAGAGCGCGGCTTTTGCCAGCTCCGTCGTCGAGCCCATTCTGCCGAGCGGCACCAGCTTGATGATCTCCGCCATCATCGCGTTAAGCGCCTCGTCGCTTAAGCCCGTCTTCGTAAACGCCGGGGTTTCCACCGGACCGGGGCTCAGACCGTTGACGCGGATCCCGCGCGGCAGCAGCTCCGCCGACAGCGTGCGCGCCAGCGACAGCAGGGCGGCCTTGCTCGCGGCATACACGCTGCTGGTGGGCAGGCCGATGCGCGCGCTCACGGAGCCGCAGAGGATCACCGACGACGGGTTATTCAGCAGCGGCAGCAGCGCCTGAATTAAAAAGAACGGTCCCTTCAGGTTGATGTCCATCAGGCGGTCCCAGGCATCCTCCTGCCAGGCTTCCAGCGGCGCGTGCGTCACGTCGCCCGCGTTGAGAAACACCGCGTCGAGGCGTGGCCAGCGGGCGGCGAGGGTTTCCGCCAGCGCTTTTTGCGACGCGATATCGCCCGCATCGGTCGGGATCACCCAGGCCTTATCGCCAAGAATACGTTCTGCTTCGGCGAGGGTGTCCGGGTTGCGTCCGGTCACGGCGACGCGCGCGCCTTCGGCGATAAACGCCTGCGCGGTGGCAAGACCGATGCCGCTGGTGCCGCCGGTAATCAGCGTATATTTATCTGTTAAACGACCCATGTTCTTCTCCTGAAATGTCTCTGGAGAAAGCACTATAGAAACGTTAGTATCGAAAGGAAACCAGGTACCAAATGGATACTAACGAGGCAAGAGGTGTGCTATGGCAGAAATGCTGGAGGTGTGCTGTGAAAAAAAATCTGAGGCGTATACCTGCCCGATGACGCAGTTTGTGAACCTGATTTCCGGTAAATGGGCGATCCCCATTCTCTACCGCCTGATTGTGTTCAACACGCCCGTACGCTTTGGCGATCTGCTGCGGGCCGCTGCCCCCATCACGCAGAAAGAGCTGACGAAGCAGCTGCGCCTGTTTGAGCAGCGCGGGCTGGTGACGCGGACGGTCTACCCGGAGATCCCCCCGCGCGTGGAGTATCAAATCACCGAGCTGGGGCTAACCCTGCAGGACGCACTCTCCCCGCTGGCCGCCTGGATGAGCGAGTACGGCGACCAGCTAGAGCGATAGGCTACTGTTTTACGTAGCGCGGTGCCGGAATGCCGGTGCGCGCGCTGTTGAATAGCTCAAGTCGCGCCGCTTCGTACCGATCCCACAGGCCGGCATCGTGCATCGGCGGGATGGTGATCGGTTCACCCTGATCCAGACCCGCCAGCGACGCATCCACCATATCGCCGGTGGTCATCACCGATCCTTCCGGCAGATCGTTTACCGTGACGCCCGAATGGCTCCAGATTTCCGTCGCCGTGGCGGCGGGCAGCACGGCCTGAATGCGCACGCTGCTGTCGGCAAACTCTTCCTGTAACCCACGGGTAAAGCTCAGAACCCACGCCTTGGTGGCGCTGTAGAGCGCGCTGCCCGCCCGGACGTGCAGTGCCAGCACGGACGCGATATTGATCAGCGTGCCGCGATTGTTCTGCGCCAGGCGCGGCAGGATGGCGTAGGTCAGACGCATCAGCGCCGTGGTGTTCAGGGTGTTAATGGCCTGATGCTGCGCCACCTCGCCCGCGAGGAACGGTGCCATCTGCGCGGTGCCCGCGTTGTTAATGAGCGTATCAATGGCGGTATTGCTGCGCAGTTCTTCTTCCACGGCGCGGATCCCGGTCTCGTCGGTGAGATCGGCCACCAGAATATCGACGGCTACGCCATAGCGCGCGCGCAGGTCGGCAGCGAGGGTTTTCAGGCGATCTTCGCGACGGGCGACCAGCACCAGGTTAGCGCCGCGCGCGGCAAGGCGATCGGCATAAACGGCACCAATCCCGGAAGAGGCACCCGTAATCAGGGCGGTGGTGATTTGCGTAGTCATCGTGTGTTACCTCAAGGCAAAGTGGGTTATTTGGTTTCAAGATGAAACTGAATAAACTCTCTGCTATTTGGTTTTATAATGCAACCATTTTGCTGAGCATTTTGTGCTTTTGCCGTCGGTTACGATCAGGAGGGAAGTTTTGCCACGATCTCTTCAGGCGTCAGTTCGCGCCCATCGTCGGCGATAAGCGCCAGCTTGCGCAGGGGTTTGCGCTGTTCAGCATCGACCAGCACGGTGCCGCATTCGTTATCCGCAAACAAAAATTCATTGCCCCACTGGGAGAGGGCAACCAGCACCGTTTGCAGGGCACGCCCCTTGTCTGTCAGGACGTATTCCTGCCAGGCGCTGCCGTCGGACGCGGGCTGAAGCCGGAGGATGCCTTCGTCGACCAGCAGTTTCAGCCGCGTGGTCAGCATGTTTTTCGCGATGCCGAGACTTTTCTGGAACTCGCCGAAGCGTTTAATCCCGCGCAGCGCGTCGCGCACGATCAGCAGCGACCACCAGTCGCCGATGATATCCAGCGAACGGGCGACGGGGCAGGTGCTCTCTTCGAGGCGGGTACGTTTCACGGTCAATTCTCCGGTAGGGTGTAGTTTTATTATAAAACTTATTGGTACACACCGTAAGCACGTTAATCATCAGTTTGAGAAATGCTTCCCGGAAAATTGTCACCAATCTGTCACACTGAGCGCGACATTTTAAAACGAGTGAGGAATTAGGGATGAGAAAAGCACTACTCGCGCTGGCAGTCGCCGGTTCCATTTCAGCAACGTTTGGCGTGCAGGCGCAAGAGACGCCGGAAGGGTATCAGCTGGAGCAAGTTTTAATCATGAGTCGCCATAACCTGCGCGCGCCGCTCGCCAATAACGGCAGCGTGCTGGAGCAGTCCACGCCGAAGCAGTGGCCGGAGTGGGAGGTGCCGGGCGGTCAGCTCACCACCAAGGGCGGCGTGCTGGAAGTCTATATGGGCCATTACATGCGCGAGTGGCTGGCGCAGCAGGGGATGGTGAAGACGGGAGAGTGCCCAGCGGCGGATAGCGTTTATGCTTACGCCAACAGCCTGCAGCGTACCGTCGCGACCGCGCAGTTCTTCATCACCGGCGCGTTCCCGGGCTGCGACGTTCCCGTGCACCATCAGGAAAAAATGGGCACCATGGATCCGACCTTTAATCCGGTGATTACCGATAACTCGCCGGAATTCCGCGAAAAAGCGCTGAAGGCGATGGAGTCCGAGCGGCAGAAAATGCAGCTTACCGAAAGCTATAAGCTGCTTGAGCAGATGACGAACTACGCCGATTCTCCGTCCTGCAAGGAGAAAAAGGTCTGCTCGCTGGCGGATGCGAAAGATACCTTCAGCGCCGACTATGAAAAAGAGCCTGGCGTATCCGGGCCGCTGAAGGTGGGTAACTCGCTGGTGGACGCGTTCACGCTGCAGTATTACGAAGGCTTCCCGGCCGACCAGGTGGCCTGGGGCGAAATCAAAACCGACCAGCAGTGGCGCGTGCTGTCGAAGCTGAAGAACGGCTATCAGGATTCGCTGTTTACCTCCACGGAAGTGGCGCAAAACGTGGCGAAGCCGCTGGTGAAGTACATTGATAAAACGCTGGTCACCGAACAGGCAAAATCGCCGAAAATCACCCTGCTGGTGGGGCACGACTCGAACATTGCTTCCCTGCTGACGGCCCTGGATTTCAAACCGTATCAGCTGAACGACCAGCAGGAGCGCACCCCGATTGGCGGCAAGATTGTCTTCCAGCGCTGGCATGACAAAAACGCCAATCAGGAGCTGATGAAAATCGAGTATGTCTACCAGAGTTCAGAGCAGCTGCGTAATGCCAGCGTGCTGTCGCTTCAGTCGCCCGCGCAGCGCGTGACGCTGGAGCTGAAAGGCTGCCCGGTGGATGCGAACGGCTTCTGTCCTGTCGATAAATTCAATGCGGTAATGAATAACGCGGCGAAGTAAAGGAGAACCCCCCGCTGCGGCGGGGGGAAACGCTTAGACGTTTTTACGTTCGATGGTTTGCTCGCCCCAGAAGAGCGAGTCTTTATCCGTTTTTTCGAAGGCGCGCACCAGCACCTCATCGTTACCTTCCTCCCAAATTTGCTCGGCCAGCTTTTCATCGTACTTCGCGACTTCAAAGATAGCTTCGGCAATCTCCGGAGAGGTGTTGCGTAAACTTGCCCATTCGCCCACGTGGTGAGCTTTGGATTCTTGAGTTGGCATGCTTGTCCTCCTGTTGGGTGTTAGCCGTTCAGTTTTTTGGCCAGACCCGCGACGTATTCACCCTGATAGCGGGCGATAGACAGTTCTTCATTGCTTGGCTGACGTGAGCCATCCCCACCGGCAATGGTGGTTGCGCCGTACGGCGTACCGCCACGCACCTGGGAAATGTCAAACAGCTCCTGGGCGCCGTAGCCAATCGGCACAATCACCATCCCGTGATGAGCAAGGGTAGTCCAGGTTGAGGTAATCGTCTGCTCCTGACCGCCGCCGGTGCCGGTAGAGCTGAATACGCTGGCGAGTTTGCCGTAGAGCGCCCCGGATGCCCAAAGTCCGCCGGTTTGATCGAGGAAGGTGCGCATCTGGCCTGACATATTGCCGAAGCGGGTCGGGGTGCCGAAGATAATGGCATCATAGTCCGCCAGCTCCTGCGGGGTGGCGACCGGAGCGTTTTGCGTTTTCCCCCCGGCTTTCAGGAAGGCTTCCGCCTGCATGGTTTCCGGTACGCGTTTCACCACAACCTCAACGCCATCAACCCTGTTCGCACCTTCTGCTACCGCGTGAGCCATGGTTTCAATGTGTCCATACATGGAATAATAGAGCACCAGAACTTTTGCCATTTTGCATCACTCCTCGTTGGTTTTTCTGACAGCGGATCGCTGCGTTCTTTTAAAGATATGCCATCACAGCCAGACTGCAAAAATGAACGGCATTTCTTTGATTTATAACAATATGGTTACAAAAAGGCGTTGTAGCAAAATGATACAACTTTTTGGCGGCGGACTTTTGAAATGATAAGAAAGGCTTATGCATCCCCGTCGCGTCATCTCACCCGAAAGGCTGAGTTCATGTTGCAGAATATTACCTGCGGCTTGCCGGATAGCGGCATTCCACTAAGCTTAGTTTCACGCGGCACAGATAAAGGCACTGTCCTTGTGTTGCGAGGTGAAAGATTCCTCTTTTACTGAATGCAATATGATGTCTAATGTTTCACATTCTGGAGGTTAGAGATGGCAAACCATCGTGGTGGTTCAGGTAATTTCGCAGAAGACCGTGAAAGAGCATCAGAAGCAGGCCGTAAAGGTGGCCAGCATAGCGGGGGCAACTTCAAGAATGACCCGCAACGCGCATCTGAAGCTGGCAAGAAAGGGGGCAAAAACAGCCACGGCAGCAGTAAGTAACACGCCGGGTTGAACCCCTGCCGCCGGGATCTCCCGGCGGTTTTTTTATTTCTGCAACATTGAACTGTAACCAAAGGCAACGCACACTAGGGAATTGATCTTAACCGCGAGTGCCGCATGTCTGTCTCACGCTTCAAATTCTCCGTAAAACCGCAGGAAGCCATCCTCATTCTCATCACCATGTTCTGGGGCGGTACGTTTCTGGCCGTTCAGTACGCGGTGACCCTCAGCGATCCGTTCTTTTTTGTTGGCCTGCGCTTTGCGACGGCGGCGCTTGCCGTAGGGCTGATTTCGCTTAAAACGCTGCGGGGGCTGACGCTTACAGAGCTTAAGGCCGGCGTGGCGATTGGCGTGGCGATAGCGATGGGCTATAGCCTGCAGACGTGGGGATTGCAGACCATTTCCAGCAGCAAATCCGCGTTTATCACAGCGATGTATGTACCGCTGGTGCCGCTATTGCAGTGGCTCTGCCTCGGCAGAATTCCGGGCCTGATGTCCTGTATTGGCATCGTGCTGGCGTTTATCGGTCTGATCCTACTGGCCGGGCCGGAAAATAACCTGCTGGCGCTGGGGCCGGGCGAAATCATCACCCTGATTGGGGCGATTGCTATTGCGGCGGAAATTATTCTGATTAGCGCCTGGGCGGGCAAGGTCGACGTTAAGCGGGTGACGGTGGTACAGCTCGCCACGGCGTCGCTGGTGGCGTTTGCGACGATGGTGCCGGCAGGGGAATCCGTGCCGCCGATGTCCACCGGCCTGGTGGTGGTCGCACTGGGGCTGGGTATCTTCAGCGCCATTATTCAGGTCACCATGAACTGGGCGCAGCGCAGCGTATCGCCAACCCGCGCGACGGTGATTTATACCGGCGAACCGGTCTGGGCGGGGATTTTCGGACGTATTGCAGGTGAGCGTCTGCCGCTGCTGGCGCTGGTGGGCGCGGCATTTATTGTCGCCGGGGTGCTGGTGAGCGAGTTAAAACTCAAACGGAAGAAGAACGCGCTGCCAGAAAATGACAGCGCGGCGTTAAATCAGGAATCCTGATGCACGACGGCGCCCTGCGGCGCGGCGGCCATCCGGCGGCTCAGCAGGGCGTTAAGCAGGATCGCGCCGAAGGTCGCCGTACCAATCCCGCCAATCGTAAACCCGCCAAGCGTCAGGGCAAAATCGCCCGCGCCCAGCACCAGCGTGACCGCCACCATAATCAGGTTGCCGTTCTGGCTGAGATCGACTCGATGCTGCACCCAGATGCGCGCCCCGGCCACGGCGATCAGCCCAAACACCACAATCGATGCCCCACCGATAACCGGTGACGGAATGGTGTGGATCAGCGCGCCGAACTTTGGTGAGAAGCCGAGCAGCATCGCCATCACCGCCGCCGCCACGAAGACCAGCGTCGAGTAGACCTTGGTCACCGCCATCACGCCGATGTTTTCAGCATAGGTGGTGACGCCGCTGCCGCCTACGGAACCGGAGAGCATGGTCGCCAGACCGTCACCGACGAACGCGCGGCCCATGTACGGATCCATGCTGCGCCCGGTCATTCCCGCAACCGCCTTCAGGTGGCCTAAGTTCTCTGCTACCAGGATCACCGCCACCGGTGCGATAAGCATCATCGCCTGGGTGTTAAAGGTGGGCGAGGTCACCTTCGGCAGGCCAAACCAGGCGGCCTGATGCAGTAGGGTAAAATCAACCGGCTTTCCCAGACCGAACACGTTGGCCAGCAGGGCGTAGACCAGACAGGCGACAATCAGCCCAACCAGGATCAGCAGACGCTGGATCATGCCGCGCGTGAACACCGCCACCAGGCCGATGCAAAGCACGGTGATCACCGCCATCCAGCTTTCAAACGGCGAGGCGGAGACGCTCCTGACCGCAATCGGGGCGAGATTGAGGCCTATCGCCATCACCACGGCGCCCGTCACGACCGGGGGCATCATTCGCTCGATCCAGCGCGTGCCGATTTTCATCACCACCAGACCAATCAGGGTGTACACCAGACCGCAGGCGATGATGCCGCCGAGGGCCACGCTCAGGTTGGGGTTGATCCCCTGGCCGTTAAATCCGGTGGTGGCGATGACCACCCCGACAAAGGCGGCGCTGGAGCCGAGATAGCTGGGCACGCGCCCGCCGGTGACGAAAAAGAACAGCAGGGTACCGATACCCGACATCAAAATAGAGAGGTTGGGATCCAGTCCCATCAGCATCGGCATCAGCACCGTGGCGCCAAACATGGCGACCGCGTGCTGAACGCCCATCACCATCGTCTGCCCGAGCGGGAGGCGTTCATCCGGCGCGACCACGCCTGCGTCTGTGGAGGTCGATTTCAACTGCCAGTGGGGAAATCCGAACATGGTCTGTCTCCTTAGAGCGGGTTAACAGGCGGGTCGCATGAGCGCGTGGTAGCCGCGGTCAAACCACACCAGCCCTTGCGGCGCGGGGTGGCGGATAATCGAAACAATGTCGCAAAACAGAATGTCGTGGGTGCCGACGCTCACCACCTGGCTGATGCGGCAGTCAAACGAGGCCAGCGCATCCTCCAGGCGCGGGCAGCCCGTGTCGCCCGTCTGCCAGCGGGCGGCGGCAAAGCGTTCCGCCATCGGCGTTTTCCCGCCAAACAGGTTAGATAAAGGCTCCTGTCCTGCGCTCAGGGTATTCACGCAAAGGGTGCGGTTTTCGCTAAAGGTTGGCCAGACGGACGCGCCGCGGTTCAGGCACACCAGCAGGGTGGGCGGTGAATCCGTGACGCTGCACACCGCGCTGGCGGTGAAGCCTGCCATCCCCGCCGGGCCGTCGGTGGTGATGATGTTGACCGCCGCGCCAACGCAGGCCATGGCGTCGCGAAAGGTTTGTTTATCCGGTGTCGTCATAATCGCTCCTTACGCCAGCCCGCAGGCATCGTCGAAGTCCAGACGCGGCAGGCGCCCGTAAAGTTTGCGGGTATCGCCATAGCCAATGTTGATCAGCAGATTGCTTTTAAGCGTGGTGCCGGTGAAAAAGGCCTCGTCGACCTTCTGGCGGTCAAATCCCGACATCGGGCCGGTGTCCAGCCCCAGGGCGCGACAGGCGAAAATCAGGTAGGCGGCCTGCATTGAGCTGTTGCGAAAGGCGGTCTCTTCCGCATGCGCGGGGCTGGTGGTAAACCAGCTCTTTGCATCGCCGTGCGGGAACAGCTCGGGCAGGCGCTCGTAGAATTCACCGTCCCAGGCGACAATCGCCGTGACCGGGGCGGTGAGCGTTTTCTCGAGGTTGCCGCTGGAGAGCGCCGGGCGCAGCTTCTCTTTCCCCTCCGCGCTTCGCACAAACACAATTCGCGCCGGGGAGCAGTTGGCGGACGTGGGCCCCCATTTCATCAGGTTGTAGATTTCGCGCAGCGTTTCGTCGCTGACGGGCATATCCAGCCAGCCGTTGTGGGTGCGGGCGCCGGTGAACAGCGTTTCCAGCGCGGCGGGGGTAATGGCTTCGCTCATTAAAGCTCCTTATAAAGCGGGTTCCGGGCTGTGCAGCAGGCTGGCAAGCCCGTTCAGCAACAGGGTGTTAAAGGTATCCGGCTCGGTGACGTTGCAGGCATGCCCGCCCTGGCGCATCACCGCGCTGCGGCTGTGCGGGATCGCCGCCTGCAGTTCCGACGAGCAGACGGAGGGCACCAGCATGTCGTCGGCGGAACAGATAATCTGTACCGGGCAGCGAATGCGCGCGGCATGGCGGCTGAAGTCGGCCTTTTTCAGGGCGCTGAGCCTGTGCAGCAGGTTGGATTTGCCCTGGAAATGGGCCAGCGCCAGCGCCTCTTCTGCCTCCAGGCGAGGGGCGCGGGCGGCCATCCAGTCCGCCGGGTAGAGAAACAGCGGCTGCGCCTCGACCCACGCCTGCGCGCCGCCGTAATGCAGCAGGCGCTCGCGGATCTGAAAGCAGCGGCGGGTGTGGGCGTTGAGGGTCAACCAGCCGTTGACGCACACCAGCGCGGTGAGGGCGTCGGGCCTGTCGAGGGCCAGCTGCAGGCCGACCAGCGCCCCCAGCGCGTGACCCACGACGCAGTAGCGGGCAATCCCGGCATCCGCCAGCGCCTGGGCCAGCTCGTCCGCCATCTGCGCAAGGCTGTACCCTTCCGGCAGGGTGTCAGGGTTATTGCCCGTTCCCCGCTGGTCATAGCACACCACCTGATACTCCGGCTCCAGCGCGGCCAGCTGGGGCAGCCAGTAGCTGCCGCTGCCGCCGAGACCGGAAATAAAGACCACCACGGGCGCGCCCTCATACGGCGGCGGCGAGACGGAAAGTTTCATACCTGCCTCACTTCGCGATGTGCGCAACGGTGGCGATTTCAACGAGCGCCTCTGGCTTCACCAGCCCGCACTGAATGCAGAATCGCGCCGGTTTATCGCCGGGGAAGAACTCGGCGTAAATCTCGTTAATCGCGGCGTAGTTTTTCCAGTCGGTGATAAAGATGCTGTTGAAGGTCACATCCTCCATCGTGCCACCCGCCGTTTCGATCACGGTTTTGATCGTCTCGAGCACGTGGCGGGTTTGCGCCTTTGGGTCGTTGATAAACACCACGTTGTTGTCTTTATCAAACGGCAGCGTGCCGGAGACATACACCACGCCGTCGGCGAGGGTGCCGGGAACAAACGGGGCAATCGGCGTGCTGGTACCCGGCGGGATGATTACGGATTTCGGCATCAGGTGTCTCCTCAGGCGATACGGGCGAGCGGGGGATTCAGGGCGTCGCAGAAATCATTGACGTTACTGACCCAGCCAAAAAAGGTTTCAATATTGAACAGGGCCGCCTTCTGGGCGAATTCCGGCCCGGCCTGATGGGTCGCGTCCTCCAGCACCACGCCAAAATATTCGAGGAAAAAGCCGTCGCGCAGGGTCGACTCCACGCAGACGTTGGTGGCGATGCCGGTGAACACCAGATGGCGAATGCCCCGGCTGCGCAGCAGGCTGTCGAGCGGGGTGTTGAAAAAGCCGCTGTAGCGCGGTTTGGGCAGGACAATATCGCCCGCCTGCGGTACCAGCTCATCCACCAGCTGATAGTCCCAGCCGCCTTTCGCCAGCAGCTTGCCCTGCAGTTCGGGCCGTTTACGCATGGTTTTAAGGGCGTTCGACTTGTGGAAGTTGGGCGAGCCGGGGCCGCCGGCCTCGACGTACTGGTCATCCCAGCCGTTCTGGAACCAGATGATGAGCATGCCCGCGGCGCGCGCGGCGGCAACGGCGGTTTTAATGTTCTCAATCACCGGCCGGGTGGCGGAGACGTCGAACCCCGCCAGATCCAGATAACCGCCCTGGCTGGCGTAGGCGTTTTGCATGTCCACCACGATCAGCGCGCTCTGCTGTGGCGCGAAGGTGATGGCTTCCGGGCGTGCGTTAAGGGTGGTCATTACGCCACCTCCTTCGTGACGGCAGGAATGTGGGCGCGGCACTGCATCAGCGGCTGGATGCGCTCGCCGAAGGTTTCCACGCCGGTCAGGAAATCGTCGAAGGTCAGCAGAACGCCTTCCGCACCGGGCACGGCCGCCACTTCGTCCAGCATTCTGGCGACGCTGGCGTACGAGCCGACCAGGGTGCCCATGTTGATATTGACCGCAGAGGTTGGGTCGGCCATCTGGCGCACGTTGGTATCCGCGCCGGAGCGGGTATCCTTCTGGCTCTGTTCGGTGAGCCAGCTCAGGGCCTCTTCGTCGGCGCCGTCCTTATAGCGCTCCCATTTGGCGCGCGCGGCGTCGTCGGTTTCGTCGGCGATCACCATGAACAGCACGTAGGAGCCCACGTCGCGCCCGGTCCTGTCGGCGGCCTCTTTCATGCGCGCGGCGGTCGGGGCGAAGGCGGAAGGCGTGTTGACCCCTTTACCGAAGCAGAAGTTAAAGTCGGCGTATTTGGCGGAAAATTCCATCCCCGCGTCGCTCTGTCCGGCGCAAATCACCTTCATCGGCACCGACGGCTGCGGGCTGACGCGGCAGTCGTTCATGGTGAAGAAGTCACCCTTGAAATCGCTTTTGCCGGTACCCCACAGGTCGCGCAGCACCTGGACGTATTCGGTCAGGTAGTCGTAGCGACGCGAGAAGTAGTCGTCACCCGGCCAGAGCCCCATCTGCTCGTACTCGGGTTTTTGCCAGCCGGTGACCAGGTTGACGCCAAAGCGCCCGCCGGAGATGGAGTCGATGGTGGAGGCCATGCGCGCGACGATCGCCGGGGGCAGGGTGAGCGTGGCGGCGGTAGCGTAGATTTGGATCCGCGAGGTGACCGCGGCCAGCCCGGCCATCAGGGTAAAGGACTCCAGGTTGTGGTCCCAGAATTCGGTTTTGCCGCCAAAGCCGCGCAGCTTGATCATCGAAAGCGCAAAGTCGAAATGGTAGTGCTCCGCTTTCTGCACGATGGCTTTATTGAGCTCAAAGGTCGGCATGTACTGCGGTGCAGCGGTCGAGATAAGCCAGCCGTTGTTGCCGATGGGTACAAATACGCCAATTTTCATCACGAACCTCTCTTCATTACGTCGCAGGTGTAACGGTGTTTTTGCAAAGGCAGTGCCAGTTTTGAAAATGGCAGTGTTATTAATGTGTTAATCAGAAGTTGGTGGATTGATGCGGTTAAATGTGGACTAACTGGTCAAAAACTTTGCACAGAAAACAGGCATTCATGCGCGATCGGAGTGCAGGATGTCGTGGCGAGACGGGGGTTTTGCTATGCTGAGGGCAACGCAGAATAAGGAGAGCGGGAATGACACAAGGCGCAGTGAAAACACCAGGTAAACGTTCGCAGGCGGTGAGTGCCAAGAAGCAGGCGATCCTCAGCGCGGCGCTGGAGACTTTTTCGCAGTTTGGTATTCACGGCACGCGCCTGGAGCAGGTGGCGGAGCAGTCCGGGGTATCCAAAACCAATCTGCTCTACTACTACCCGTCGAAAGAGGCGCTCTATATCGCGGTGATGCAGCAGATCCTCGATATCTGGCTGGCGCCGCTGAAGGCCTTCCGCGCAGAGCTGGCCCCGCTGGTGGCGATCAAAGAGTACATTCGCCTGAAGCTGGAGGTGTCGCGCGATTACCCGCAGGCGTCGCGACTGTTTTGTCTTGAGATGCTGCAGGGCGCGCCGCTGTTGCAGGCGGAACTCACCGGAGATTTAAAACAGCTGGTGGACGATAAGTCGGCCATTATTGCCGGGTGGGTCGCCAGCGGAAAGCTGGCTCCGGTCGACCCGCATCATCTGATCTTTATGATTTGGGCCTCCACCCAGCATTACGCTGACTTTGCGGCCCAGGTTGAGGCGGTGACCGGTAAAACGCTGCAGGACGAGGCGTTTTTCCACAGCACGCTGGAAAACGTGCAGCGGATGATTATTGAAGGGATCCGCCTGCGCTAGTTTCCCGGCGGGAGAGGGCAGCTTAAGTCGCCCTCTTCACACTGCATCAGCGAGGCCAGAAACGCTTCACGCTCCACGGTTTTTTCCGCCAGGCACTGGTTAACAATCATTGGCTGGACGCTCCCGCCTTCCGTCCCCGAACCGATAAACGCGCAGTCCGCATCGCGCAGGGTAATCCACGCCTGCTGTGCTTTTTTCAGCAGGTCGCGCTGGGGTGCCGCTGCACGCTTAACGGCGGCCTGATAGGTCTGGTTGAGTTTTTTATCGGCAGCCTGGTACTGCTGCGCGCTACAGGTATTCAGCTCAAGCTGGGTGGTCGCTTTGTCGCACTCGTCGGCCAGCGCGCTGGCGCTCATTAGCAGTGCTGCACTGGCGATAAGATATCGTTTCATATACTCCCCAATAAAATAAGGCTCCGTCTCCGGAGCCTTATTAGCACAGCGTTAGCCTATTGTCATCAGGCTGGCGTTACCGCCTGCCGCCGCGGTGTTGACGCTGAGCGAGCGCTCCACGTACAGACGCTCCAGCAGCAGGTTGGTTTCCCCGCGCGCAAAGCCCTGCACGGAAACGATGGCGCCGCTGCGGGCTGCAACCTGCTCGCACAGTTCGCGCAGCTGATCGGAATCACCGTGGTAGATCACCGCATCAAACGGCTGGGTCAGCAGGTTATCGGCTTTCGCGAAGCGAATGCGGGCCGAGACCACCTTCGGCAGCTGTTTGGCGAGATCGCGATGCAGGGCATCTTCCGGCCACAGCACTTCACAGCCGGTAGCCATCGCGGCGGCCAGCTGCACCAGCGCGTCCTGCTCGTTATCGGCCACGCACAGCACGCGCTCGCGCGGCATCAGCGTCCAGGTGTTGCGCTCGCCGGTTGGACCCGGCAGCAGACGCTGCGTGCCCGCCTGCGCCAGCTCGCCGTACTGCTGGGCGACGGCACGCAGCTCAGGACGTTTTTCTGCCCATGAGATGAGCGCCTCCAGCGGCTGCGTCAGCACGGCTTTCAGCTGCGCATCGACCGGATAGTCCGCATCCTGGCGTGCCAGGGTGACGCCCAGGGCGTTCTCCGGACGGTTCGCCAGCAGACGGTACAGGTAAAGCGGACCGCCCGCTTTCGGACCGGTGCCGGAGAGGCCTTCTCCGCCAAACGGCTGTACGCCCACGACCGCGCCGACCATGTTGCGATTGACGTACAGGTTGCCCACTTTGGCGCTGCCGGTGACCTGCGCGATAGTCTCGTCGATACGGGTATGCACGCCGAGCGTCAGGCCATAGCCGGAGGCGTTGATCTGCTCAACCAGCTCGTTCAGGTTGTTACGGTTGTAGCGCACCACGTGCAGCACCGGGCCGAAGACCTCTTTTTTCAGCTCGTCGAAGCTTGCCAGCTCAATCAGCGTTGGCGGCACAAAGGTGCCGGTCCGCCATTCGCGGGTATCTTCGCTGTTCTCGCGCACCGCCTGGAATACCGGACGGCCTTTCGCGCGCATGGTCTGAATGTGGTTTTCGATGTTGGCTTTGGCTTCCGCGTCGATCACCGGTCCGATGTCGGTGGTGAGACGGCCCGGGTTGCCCATGCGGCATTCGGCCATCGCGCCGCGCAGCATCTTCAGCGTGTGGTCCGCCACGTCGTCCTGCAGGCACAGCACGCGCAGAGCGGAGCAGCGCTGACCGGCGCTGTCGAACGCGGAGGCCAGCACGTCGACCACCACCTGCTCGGTGAGCGCGGAGGAGTCAACGATCATGGCGTTCATCCCGCCGGTTTCCGCGATGAGCGGCGTAGGGCGACCCTGTGCATCCAGACGGGTGGCAATGTTGCGCTGCAGCAGCGACGCCACTTCGGTCGAGCCGGTAAACATCACGCCGCGCACGCGGTTGTCGGAGGTCAGTTTGGCGCCGACGGTTTCACCGCGGCCCGGCAGCAGCTGAACCACGCCCGCCGGCACGCCGGCTTCCAGAAGAATGCTGATGCCCTGCGCGGCAATCAGCGGGGTCTGCTCTGCCGGTTTTGCCAGCACGCTGTTGCCTGCGGCCAGGGCGGCGGCAATCTGGCCGGTGAAGATCGCCAGCGGGAAGTTCCACGGGCTGATACAGACGACCGGACCCAGCGGACGGTGGGTTTCGTTATCGAAATCATCGCGCACCTGACCGGCGTAGTAGTGCAGGAAGTCGACGGCCTCGCGCACTTCGGCAATGGCGTTGCTGAAGGTTTTACCCGCCTCGCGCACCAGAATGCCGATGAGCGACTGCATCTGATCTTCCATCAGCACCGCTGCACGCTCCAGAATCGCGGCGCGCTCCTGCGGCGGGGTGGCGAACCAGATAGGGGCGTTGTTCACCGCGCTGTCCAGCGCCTGATCCACTTCCGCTTCTGTCGCTTCACGCGCGTAGCCGACGATATCCTTCGGCTCGGCCGGGTTGATCACCGGCTGCATTTCGCCGTCAGCAGCGGGCTGCTCCAGAATCGGTTTAGCCTGCCACTTCTGCAGCGCGCTGTTGAGCAGGGCAGAGGAGAGGGACGCCAGACGGTGTTCGTTGGCGAGATCCAGACCCGCCGAGTTGACGCGGCCTTTGCCGTACAGCTCGCGCGGCAGGGCAATCTTCGGATGCGGCAGGCCAACCTGGCCTTCCTGCGCCGCCATCTTCTCAACGGCCTGGACCGGGTCGGCCACCAGCTCGTCCAGCGGCAGCGTGGTGTCGGCGATGCGGTTAACGAAGGAGGTGTTCGCGCCGTTTTCCAGCAGACGACGCACCAGGTACGCCAGCAGGGTTTCGTGCGTTCCCACAGGAGCATAGATTCGGCATGGGCGGTTCAGCTTGCCGTCCGCCACTTTACCGGTGACCTGCTCGTACAGCGGTTCACCCATGCCGTGCAGGCACTGGAACTCGTACTGGCCCGGATAGTAGTTCTGCCCGGCCAGGCTGTAGATTGCCGCCAGGGTGTGGGCGTTGTGGGTAGCGAACTGCGGATAGATCAGGTTCGGCACGCCGAGCAGTTTTTTCGCACAGGCGAGGTAAGAGACGTCGGTGTAAACCTTGCGGGTATAGACCGGATAGCCTTCCAGCCCTTCCATCTGGGCGCGTTTGATTTCGCTGTCCCAGTAGGCGCCTTTCACCAGACGGATCATCAGGCGACGGCGGCTGCGGCTTGCCAGGTCAATCAGGTAATCAATTACGAACGGGCAGCGCTTCTGGTAGGCCTGGATAACGAAGCCAATGCCGTTCCAGCCTGCCAGCTCCGGCTCGAAGCACAGTTTTTCCAGCAGATCGAGGGAGATCTCCAGACGGTCGGCCTCTTCGGCGTCAATGTTAATGCCGATGTCATACTGGCGCGCCAGCAGGGTCAGGGACTTCAGGCGCGGGTAGAGTTCTTCCATCACCCGGTCGTACTGCGCGCGGCTGTAGCGCGGGTGCAGGGCGGAGAGCTTGATAGAGATGCCCGGGCCTTCATAAATACCGCGACCGTTGGACGCTTTACCGATGGCGTGGATCGCCTGCTGGTATGAGACCATGTAGGCCTGCGCGTCGGCGGCGGTCAGGGCCGCTTCGCCCAACATGTCGTACGAGTAGCGGAAACCTTTATCTTCCAGCTTGCGGGCGTTCGCCAGCGCTTCGGCAATGGTTTCCCCGGTGACGAACTGCTCGCCCATCAGGCGCATCGCCATGTCCACGCCCTTGCGGATCAGCGGCTCGCCGCTCTTGCCGATGATGCGGTTCAGAGAGCGGGAGAGATTGGCTTCGTTATGGGTGGAGACAAGTTTGCCGGTAAACAGCAGGCCCCAGGTTGCCGCGTTGACGAACAGCGACGGGCTGCGGCCAATGTGTGAATGCCAGTTGCCGTTGCTGATCTTGTCGCGGATCAGCGCGTCGCGGGTGGCTTTATCCGGAATACGCAGCAGCGCTTCCGCGAGGCACATCAGCGCCACGCCTTCCTGAGACGAAAGGGAAAACTCCTGCAGCAGACCCTGAACCATCCCGGCGCGGCCGGTGGCGGTTTTCTGGTTGCGCAGCTTGTCGGCTAACTGATACGCCAGGCTGTGCGCCTGTGCGGCAATGGCTTCCGGCAGGCGAGCCTGCTCCAGCAGCATCGGCACGGCGTCGGTTTCGGCACGGCGGTAGGCGCCGGTAATGGCGGCACGGCTGACGGACTGCGGCAGGATCTGCTCGGCGAATTCGAGGAACGGCTGATGTTTCTCGTCGCCAGCGGCCGGAGCCTCCTCGCTTTCGTTCGCCGCGCCGGCCAGCAGGGCAGGCAGCTCCGGCAGGCCCTCATCGCTCTCGAGTCTTTCGAGATAGTTAAAAATCGCCTGCTTAATTAACCAGTGCGGCGTGCGGTCAATGCGGGTTGCTGCGGTCTTAATCCGTTCGCGGGTTGCGTCATCCAGCTTAACCCCCATGGTGGTCATACCCATGCCAAAGCTCCTGTTGTTCTGTAATAGCGTTCTGTAGATAGCGTGAAATATCCCCCATGTTGCAACTTTGTGCAACCGTGTTAAATGTGACCTGGTTTGCAACCCGGAAAATGAATGGATTGTTAACGAATGGTTAGCTGGAAAAACGCGCTGGCTTTTGTGCGGGAAGCCTGGTTTTATGCGGCAGTTAACACTTTTCAAAGGTGCAACCCGTAAAAGCGTGAGCGAGTGCAACCTATAGGAAACTGGTATCAAACCGGGGATGAAATTGATGTAAATGCAGTGTTAAATCGTTTGTCAGCGGAAGGCGCATACGGCAGGATAGCGCGCCCAACCGAAACACAAGATACATTCACCTCGTTCCGGTGATCATATAACAAGGCAGCCCGGATGGTTGTCGCTCGACATTTTGGAGAATTTGAATGGCTATTAGCACACCGATGCTGGTGACATTTCTCGTTTATATTTTTGGCATGATCCTGATAGGGTTTTTGGCGTGGCGTTCTACAAAGAACTTTGACGACTACATTCTGGGCGGACGCAGTTTAGGCCCAATGGTGACCGCACTCTCTGCGGGCGCATCCGACATGAGCGGCTGGCTGCTGATGGGGCTGCCGGGCGCGATTTTCATCTCCGGTATCTCGGAAAGCTGGATCGCCATCGGCCTGACTCTCGGCGCATGGATCAACTGGAAGCTGGTGGCAGGCCGTCTGCGCGTGCATACCGAGGCCAACAACAACGCCCTGACGCTGCCGGATTACTTCACCGGACGTTTTGAAGATAACAGCCGCATCCTGCGCATTATCTCCGCGGTGGTTATTCTGCTGTTCTTCACCATCTACTGCGCCTCCGGCATCGTGGCCGGCGCGCGTCTGTTCGAAAGCACTTTCGGCATGAGCTATGAAACCGCCCTGTGGGCCGGTGCGGCGGCGACTATTCTCTATACCTTCGTGGGCGGTTTCCTGGCGGTGAGCTGGACCGACACCGTGCAGGCGAGCCTGATGATCTTCGCCCTGATCCTGACCCCGGTGATTGTAATTTTCACCGTTGGCGGCTTTGGCGAATCGCTGGAAGTGATCAAGCAGAAGAGCATTGAAAACGTCGACATGCTGAAAGGGCTGAACTTCGTGGCCATCGTCTCCCTGATGGGATGGGGCCTGGGCTACTTCGGTCAGCCGCATATCCTGGCGCGCTTTATGGCGGCGGATTCTCACCACACCATCGTTCATGCCCGTCGCATCAGTATGACGTGGATGATCCTGTGTCTGGCAGGCGCTTGTGCGGTCGGCTTCTTCGGCATCGCGTACTTCAACAACAACCCGGCGCAGGCGGGCGCGGTGAACCAGAACGCCGAGCGCGTTTTCATCGAGCTGGCGCAAATTCTGTTCAACCCGTGGATTGCCGGTATCCTGCTCTCCGCAATCCTGGCGGCGGTGATGTCTACCCTGAGCTGCCAGCTGCTGGTTTGCTCCAGTGCGATCACCGAAGACCTCTACAAAGCCTTCCTGCGTAAAAACGCGAGCCAGAAAGAGCTGGTGTGGGTAGGGCGCTTTATGGTGCTGGTGGTGGCGCTGATTGCCATCGCGCTGGCGGCCAACCCGAATAACCGCGTGCTGGGCCTGGTGAGCTACGCGTGGGCGGGCTTCGGTGCCGCGTTTGGTCCGGTGGTGCTGTTCTCCGTACTGTGGTCACGCATGACCCGCAACGGCGCGCTGGCGGGGATGATCATCGGTGCAGTGACCGTTATCGTCTGGAAACAGTTCGCGTGGCTGGGCCTGTACGAAATCATTCCGGGCTTTATCTTCGGCAGCATCGGCATCGTGGTGTTCAGCCTGCTGGGTAAAGCCCCGTCTGCCTCCATGCAGAAACGCTTTGCGGAAGCCGACGCGCATTACCATACTGCGCCGCCGTCTAAGCTCCAGGCAGAATAATTATTCTCGCTGCACAATCCAGGCCGGGTGAGCGCAAGCGCACCCGGCTTTTTTCTTGCCAAAATCCGTAATTTCCTGTGATATCCATGTGCTTATAACAATGAGGATAGCGAAGCATGACAATCAAAACAGGGGTAATGGCGGCGGCATTATTGATGCTCGCTGGCTGCACGGCGCCGTCGCAACATGCGGCGGTAGAGACCTGCAAAGCGGATAACCAGATGCAGCAAACCACGCTCTATTTCGGCTTAAATCGTCCTGCCGGGGCGCAGATCGCCGGCAACGAGTGGCAGCAGTTTGTTGACCAGGACGTGACGCCGCGCTTTCGCGATGGCTTAACGGTATTTGATGCGCGCGGGCAGTGGCTGGGGAACGACGGAAAAGTGGCGCGTGAGCCGAGCAAAGCGCTGATGCTGATCCACGGTAAAGATGCGCAGAGCGAGAAGAACATCGAAGCGTTACGCGGGATTTATAAATCACGCTTCGCGCAGGAGTCGGTGATGCGCGTCGACCAGCCGGTGTGCGTACAGTTCTAATAAAAACGGCGGGAAATCCCGCCGTTGTTGTATCGTAGGCCCGCGCAAGCGAAGCGCCGCCGGGCATTAACCGCACAAAACTTACAGCACCAGCCCCGCAAAGCTCGCCGACAGCAGGCTCACCAGCGTCGCGCCGTACACCAGACGCAGACCAAACCGCGATACCACGTTCCCCTGCTGCTCGTTCAGGCCCTTAATCGCCCCGGCCACAATGCCGATGGACGCGAAGTTCGCGAAGGACACCAGGAAGACGGACAAAATACCCAGCCCGCGAGGGGACATCTGATGCGCGATTTTTTGCAGCTCAATCATCGCCACAAATTCATTCGCCACCAGCTTGGTCGCCATAATACTGCCCGCGTTCAGGGCATCGCTCAGCGGAATACCCACCAGCCACGCCAGCGGATAAAATACATAGCCCAGGATCTGCTGGAAGCTCATGCCAAATACGCTGGAGAAGAGGGCGTTAACGGCGCTAATAAGCGCGATAAAGCCAATCAGCATGGCCAGAATAATCATCGCCACTTTAAAACCGGCCAGAATATACTCGCCGAGCATTTCGAAGAAGCTCTGCGATTCATGCAGTTTTTCCAGCCTGATATCCGGCTCCGCTTCCGGGCGCGCCGGGTTGATGACGGAGAGAATAATAAAGGTGCTGAACATGTTCAGAATCAGCGCCGCGACGACAAATTTGGCGTCGAGCATGGTCATATAGGCGCCGACAATCGACAGGGAGACCGTCGACATCGCCGTGGCCGCCATGGTGAAGAGACGACGAGAGGAGAGATCGCCCAGCACGCCCTTATAAGCAATGAAGTTTTCCGACTGGCCGAGGATCAGTGAACTCACCGCGTTAAAGGATTCCAGTTTGCCCATACCGTTCAGTTTCGACAGCAGCGTACCGATGACCCGAATAAAAATCGGCAGGATCCGCCAGTGCTGAAGAATACCAATCAGCGCGGAAATAAAAATAATCGGGCAAAGCACGCCGAGGAAAATGAACGCCAGCCCTTTTTCACCCATTCCGCCAAAGACGAAATTCGTCCCTTCCGAAGCAAATTTCAGCAGTGATTCAAAGAAGCCGGAAACATATTTAATCAGGAATAAACCGCTTTCGGCGTGCAGGAAAAAGAACGCCAGCGCAATTTCAATAACAATCAGCTGTAAAACATAACGAATGCGAATTTTTCGGCGGTCGAAACTTACCAGCCAGGCAAGCGCGAGAATAATGACCAGCGCCAGCAGGAAATGGACAATTTTAAACATAGTTAATTTTCACCAGGTGTTTGAGGCGGATATTTAGCCACAGCCCCGTACCAGCGTAAATGGGCATTTTCGTTATAACTTATAAACCTGAACGTAACGTATGTAACTATTATCAGGCTCGGCGTTTACAACTCGTCATCAAAACACCACACATTTCGCTTGTGTTTCTTTTCGCCGTAATGATAATCACTATCACAAGAATTTACCTTTCTTTGCATCAGTTGACCGCGATAAACATTTAAGGTGTCGGCATGTTTGTTCCATTTCTCATTATGTTACGTGAAGGGCTTGAAGCTGCCCTTATCGTGAGCCTCATCGCCAGTTATCTGAAGCGAACCCAGCGCGGACGCTGGATTGGCGTCATGTGGGTCGGGGTATTCCTTGCCGCGGCACTCTGTCTGGGCCTCGGTATCCTCATCAACGAAACCACCGGGGAGTTCCCGCAGAAAGAGCAGGAGCTGTTTGAGGGTATCGTCGCCGTGATTGCGGTGGTGATCCTTACCTGGATGGTGTTCTGGATGCGTAAAGTCTCCCGTAACGTGAAGGTGCAGCTGGAGCAGGCGGTGGATAACGCGCTGCAAAAGGGCAATAACCACGGCTGGGCGCTCATTATGATGGTCTTTTTCGCCGTCGCGCGTGAAGGTCTGGAGTCCGTTTTCTTCCTGCTGGCGGCGTTTCAGCAGGACGTGGGGATCTGGCCACCGCTGGGAGCCGTGCTGGGTCTTGCTACGGCCGTGGTGCTCGGTTTCCTGCTCTACTGGGGCGGTATTCGCCTGAACCTGGGCGCCTTCTTCAAGTGGACCAGCCTGTTTATTCTGCTGGTGGCGGCAGGGCTGGCGGCGGGGGCGATACGCGCTTTCCACGAGGCGGGCCTGTGGAACCATTTCCAGGACGTGGCGTTCGACCTCAGCAACGTGCTCTCCACCCATTCACTGACCGGCACCTTGCTCGAAGGTATCTTCGGCTATCAGGAAACGCCGAGCGTCAGCGAAGTGGCGATGTACTTTATTTATCTGGTTCCGGCACTGGTGCTGTTCGCAATGCCGCCGCGTACCGGCACGCAGGCGTCGCGCGTTACGCCATAATTTTTGTTTTAGTTACAACATACTTTTAAAGGGAAGAGTCATGGCAATTCAGTTCCGTCGTAGTGCGTTATGCGCAGGCATTGCCGCGCTGTTCGCTTCTGCATTCTCCGCCTGGGGCGCGGATGTTCCTCAGGTTAAAGTCACCGTTAATGACAAGCAGTGTGAGCCGATGACCCTCACGGTGAACAGCGGCAAAACCCAGTTCATTATTCAGAACCACAGCCAGAAGGCGCTGGAGTGGGAGATCCTGAAAGGGGTTCTGGTGGTGGAGGAGCGCGAAAACATCGCCCCTGGCTTTAGCCAGAAGATGACCGCCAACCTGCAGCCGGGTGAGTATGAGATGACCTGCGGTCTGCTGACCAACCCTAAAGGGAAGCTGATCGTCAAAGGTGAAGCGACGGCCGATGCGGCGAAAGGCGCTGCGGTGCTGAGCCTGGGAGATGCGATTACGGCGTATAAAGCCTATGTCACGAAAGAGACGGCGGACCTGGCGGCGGCAACTAAAGCCTTTACCGATGCGGTGAAGGCCGGTGACATCGAAAAAGCGAAATCCCTGTATGCGCCAACCCGTCAGCACTACGAGCGCATCGAGCCGATTGCTGAACTGTTCTCTGACCTTGATGGCAGCATTGATGCCCGCGAAGATGATTTCGAGCAGAAAGCCGCCGATCCGAAATTCACCGGTTTCCACCGTCTGGAAAAAGCCCTGTTTGGCGACAACTCCACCAAAGGGATGGATAAATACGCCGAGCAGCTGAACGGCGACGTGCTGGAGCTGCAAAAGCGCATCAGCGAGCTGGCTTTCCCGCCGTCAAAAGTGGTGGGCGGCGCGGCCGGTCTGATTGAAGAAGTGGCCGCGAGTAAAATCAGCGGCGAAGAAGATCGCTACAGCCATACCGATCTGTGGGACTTCCAGGCCAACGTCGACGGCGCGCAGAAAATTGTTAACCTGCTGCGTCCACAGCTGCAGAAAGAGAACGGCGAACTGCTGGTTAAAGTGGATGCCAACTTCAAAAAAGTCGACACCATTCTGGCGAAGTACCGGACTAAAGACGGGTTTGAAACCTACGACAAGCTGACCGATGCCGACCGTAACGCGCTCAAAGGCCCGATTACCGCTCTGGCGGAAGATCTCTCTCTGCTGCGCGGCGTACTGGGTCTGGACTAAGCACGATGAATAAGCATAGCGAGAACGACGTGGTTGAGCCTTCACGTCGTCGATTGTTAAAAGGGGTAGGGGCGCTGGGGGGCGCTCTTGTTCTGGCCGGTGGCTGTCCGGTAGCGCATGCGGCGAAACCGCAAAGCGCGCCCGGCACGCTGTCACCCAATGCCCGCATGGAGACGCAGCCGTTTTATGGCGAACATCAGTCGGGCATCCTGACTTCGCAGCAGGCGTCCATGATGCTGGTGGCCTTTGATTCGCTGGCCAGTGATAAAGCCGATCTGGAGCGCCTGTTCCGCCTGCTGACGACGCGCATCGCGTTTCTCACCGCCGGCGGACCGGCGCCCGATACGCCGAACCCGCGTCTGCCGCCAATGGACTCCGGCATTCTGGGGCCGTTTATCGCCCCGGATAACCTGACCATTACCGTTTCGCTCGGTGAGTCGCTGTTTGACGCGCGCTATGGGCTGGCAAAACAGAAGCCGAAAGCGCTGCAGAAAATGACGCGTTTCCCGAACGACTCCCTGGACGCGGCGCTGTGTCATGGCGACCTGCTCCTGCAAATTTGTGCCAATACCCAGGACACGGTGATCCACGCCCTGCGCGATATCATCAAGCACACGCCGGATCTTCTGAGCGTGCGCTGGAAGCGGGAAGGTTTTATCTCGGACCACGCCGCCCGCAGTAAAGGGAAAGAGACGCCGGTGAACCTGCTGGGCTTTAAGGACGGTACGGCCAACCCTGACAGCCACGATGGTGCGCTCATGAAGGAGGTGGTGTGGGTCACTGCCGATCAGGGCGAACCGGCGTGGGCGGTGGGCGGCAGCTATCAGGCGGTACGGATTATCCAGTTCCACGTGGAGTTCTGGGACCGCACGCCGCTGAAAGAGCAGCAGACGATCTTTGGTCGCGATAAGCAAAGCGGCGCGCCGCTCGGCATGAAGAACGAGCATGACGTGCCCGACTACGCCAGCGATCCCAATGGCGATACCATCGCGCTGGACAGCCACATTCGTCTGGCCAATCCGCGCACCAAAGAGACGCAGTCCAGCCTGATGATGCGTCGTGGCTACAGCTATTCGCTCGGCGTGACCAACTCCGGTCAGCTTGATATGGGCCTGCTGTTTGTCTGCTATCAGCACGATCTGGAAAAAGGCTTCCTGACCGTGCAGAAGCGGCTCAACGGCGAAGCGCTGGAAGAGTACATTAAGCCCATCGGCGGCGGCTATTTCTTTGCCCTGCCGGGCGTGCGCGATCGGAACGCATACCTCGCTCAAGGTCTTATTGAAGCCTGATAATTGTCCCCGCAACAGTTCGCGGGGACATTATTTTTTCATATGACTATCCTCCTGTTATATTTCTGTAATATTTCTATATGAGACTGATTTCACCTGTAGGGACAGTCTTAAAAGTTGCATTCAGGTAAAATAAATGTTGCATTTATGATAACTCCTGATGTACTTAAGATAAGACAGCGGTAGTTCCCGGCAGTGATGCTGAATCACTATGGAGATCGCGAATGGTTGCGTCCTGTACTGGACAAGGTAAACATAACAACCGCAGCACCCGGCGCGGAGGCTCAGACTCCGGCAGCGATTTCCTCACCACTAAATTCTCCCCCCTTCCTCAAGAATCTGATTCGACCGACGTGCAGAACGGTGCGCGTAGCTGTTCCGTATCGTTATCCGATAAAGCAAGCAATGGCTTACAAGGAAGCCAACCCTCTGATGTTCGTGCGCATAATCGTGCCGAAGCTGGCGCGTGTGATGAATACCAACAACTCAAGGTGCTATCCATGGGAAGACAAAAAGCAGTGATCAAAGCTCGTCGCGAAGCAAAACGTGTGCTGAGACGGGATTCACGTAGCCATAAACAGCGTGAAGAAGAATCGGTCACCTCGCTTGTGCAGATGAGTGGCGTAGAAGCAATTGGCATGGCCCGAGACAGCCGTGATAATTCTCCAATTGTGGCGCGCAATGAGGCTCAGGCGCACTACCTGAATGCTATCGAGAGTAAACAGCTCATCTTTGCAACCGGTGAAGCCGGATGCGGGAAAACCTGGATCAGTGCAGCCAAAGCGGCGGAAGCGCTGATTCATAAGGACGTGGAGCGCATTATTGTTACCCGTCCTGTACTGCAGGCTGATGAAGATCTCGGCTTCCTGCCCGGAGATATTTCGGAGAAGTTTGCTCCGTACTTCAGGCCCGTCTATGACGTGCTGGTGAAGCGACTGGGCGCATCCTTTATGCAGTACTGCCTGCGACCAGAGATTGGCAAGGTGGAAATCGCGCCGTTCGCCTATATGCGCGGACGTACATTTGAAAATGCGGTCGTCATTCTTGACGAGGCTCAGAACGTGACCGCTGCGCAAATGAAGATGTTTTTAACGCGCCTCGGGGAGAACGTGACGGTTATCGTTAACGGCGATATTACCCAGTGTGACCTGCCATCCGGCGTGAAATCCGGGCTGAGCGACGCCATGTCACGTTTTGAGGAAGATGAAATGATTGGGGTGGTACGCTTCACCAAAGAGGACTGTGTGCGTTCCGCGCTCTGTCAGCGCACGCTGCAAGTCTATTCCGACTAAAGGTAAAGCATTATCGTTTTACCTCTTTACTGTAATGTCTTCCCGGCGTAATGCCGGGAAGCATCGTATATACTTCGCAGAAATTCCCCCTTATTTAAGCATGTATAGCTGGAACAATAATTTCGATTATTAAATGGGTGGGTGTTTTTATTCTTTTTTGCAGAAGTGTGATATGAAGTGATAATACCCACAAAATACCTGTGAATATAATGAGCGCGCTAATTGTTACTTAAAAATTTAACGTGAATGTTGTCACAGAACATTACTACGAAGTAAAAATTAAGTTGGTGTCTTCAGGTGAGTTATCTATGTTTCGTACTTGTTCGAACAAAATTCTAAGAAGAAACACAACAGGGGAGCCTTTTCCCTGAAACATCACGCTGAGGGTCATACATGAACGAACTGGTTGGTGCTATTAATGGTGTAATCTGGAGCCCTGCGTTAATATTTTTATGTCTGGGTGTCGGCCTCTATTTCTCGCTGCGTAGTCGCTTCCTGCAATTACGCCATATCAAACATATGATTACCCTGATGTTCCAGGGGCGTCCTACCGATGCAGGCGTATCGTCTTTTCAGGCGCTGACGATGACGCTGGCAGGCCGCGTGGGGACAGGGAATATCGCCGGTGTGGCCACGGCAATTACCTTCGGAGGTCCGGGCGCGCTTTTCTGGATGTGGATAGTCGCTTTTTTAGGTGCCAGCTCCGCATTTGTCGAATCCACCCTGGGACAAGTTTATAAAGAAAAAATTAACGGCGAATATCGCGGTGGTCCTGCCTTTTATATTGAAAAAGGTTTAGGCGTTAAGTGGTACGCATGGTTATTTGCTATTGTGACTATTTTTTCCTGCGGATTATTACTTCCGGGCGTGCAGGCAAACTCGATTGGGGCGAGCCTGGATATTGCTTTTGGTCTGAGTCCGAACGTTACGGCTGCATTACTTGCTGTGCTGTTAAGTTTTATTATTTTCGGCGGTGTGAAAAGGATCGCCAGCTTTAGCAGCATGGTCGTTCCATTTATGGCGCTGGGGTATATTATTGTCGCCTGCGTGATTATCGCTATTAATATTAACCAGCTCCCTTCGGTTATTCTGCTGATCTGGAAAAGTGCGTTCGGCCTTGAAGCAGGTTTCGGTGCCATCCTGGGTCAGGCCATCATGTGGGGCGTTAAGCGCGGCGTCTATTCCAACGAGGCCGCGCAGGGGACCGGGCCGCATGCATCATCTGCGGCGGCAGTAAGCCATCCGGTGAAGCAGGGGCTGGTTCAGGCGTTCTCGGTCTACATCGACACGCTGTTTGTCTGCTCCGCGACCGGGTTTATGCTGCTGATCACCGGGCTGTATAACGTCCAGGGCGTCGATGGCGCAGCGCTTTATACCGGCATTGCTGGCGTGGCCGCGGGTCCTGGCTATGTGCAGACGGCGATGGAAAGTATGATGCCGGGCTTTGGTAATTACTTTGTTGCCATAGCGCTGTTCTTCTTTGCTTTCACGACGATTATTGCCTACTACTATATTGCCGAAACTAATATCGCCTTCATTAACCGTAAAATTCACCGTCCGTGGCTGACATTCCTGCTCAAGCTATGTCTGATGGCCTCCACGGTATATGGCACGGTTCGCACCGCGGACCTGGCATGGGGACTGGGGGATATTGGGGTAGGGCTGATGGCATGGCTCAACATTATTGCCATTGTTCTGTTGCATAAAAAAGCGTTTGCCAGCCTTAAGGATTATGAAATCCAGAATGCGCAGGGGCTGGATCCACAGTTTGACCCGATTCGGCTGGGGATTAAAAATGCGGATTACTGGCTTGATGGGCGTAAGGATGAGGATGGTGTTCAGCCTGAGCAGGTTTCATCGCTTGAAAGAAAGCAGCCGGCCGCAAAGTTGAATAGCTGAGTAGCGGTTTGAGACGGGCCCGTACTTTAGTGCGGGCTTTTTTTGTCGCTTAGGCGGCTCAGTCCGCACCGGGGGGGATTGACTCGCTTCGCTCGCCCTACGGGCAGCCTGTTCGCTGCGCTCTCAGTCTGTCCAACTGGCTGTCGCCAGTTGTCGAACCCCGGTCGGGGGTTCTCATCCCCCCCTTTTCGGAGAATATAAAAGAAAAAAGCCCGTACTTTCGTACGAGCTCTCATCTTAAATATGGCGGTGAGGGGGGGATTCGAACCCCCGATACGTTGCCGTATACACACTTTCCAGGCGTGCTCCTTCAGCCACTCGGACACCTCACCATATTGTTTTGCTGCCTGACCGCTTGGGGGGCAACGGGGCGCTACTATAGGGAGTTGCGCTAACACGGTCAAGCAGATTTTCAGCTTTAGTGCCTGTTCGGTTAAGCATTAATCAGCTCCACGGTTTTTACGTCGTGGAGCAGGGGATTAACGCTGTGAATCGAGCACTTCGCTGTTTTTAACCACTTCCTGCGCTTTGCCGTAGCTTTCGATCAACAGCTGGTAAGCCGGGAAGATGTGGGTATACACCTCAGCCCACTCAGCCGCGTCCTCACGGTTCCAGGTTCTCTGGATCTCGGAGGCCACCGCCGCCGTATCCATCGGGACCACGCCAGCCTGCACCACGCGCGCCAGGGCGATCTCCTGCGCCATTTTGCTGTAGGTACCGGAGGCATCAATCACCGCAAACACTTTATAGCCGTCCGCCACCGCGCTGATTGACGGGAAAGCCATGCAGACGCTGGTGATTGTGCCCGCGATAATCAACGTCTTACGCCCTGTCGCTTTCACCGCCGCAACAAACTCCGGGTTATCCCAGGCGTTGATCTCCCCTTTACGGGCAACATACTGCGCATGCGGCGCGTTGGCGTGGATCTCCGGGATAAGCGGTCCGTTCGGTCCCTGTGGAACGGACGCGGTGGTGATCACCGGGATCTTCGCCAGGGTAGCGATTTTTGCCAGCGCAGCCGCACGGGCGCGCAGTTCCGGCATTGGCATATCCCCAACGGTCTGGAACAGACCGCTCTGGTGATCGATAAGCAACATCACCGCATCGTTCACATCAATAACCGGACGTGCGCCATTAAAATTCGCAGGTGTAGACATTATCTTCTCCTTTATAACGTTCAGATCTGGCCGAAGCGGCCGGAGTTAAAATCACGAATGGCTTCGTTGATTTCGCTTTTACTGTTCATCACAAACGGGCCATAGCCCACGATGGGTTCATTCAGCGGCTCGCCGGCCATCAGCAGCACTTTGGCATCGCTGTTCGCCTCCATGTGCAGTTTGTCGCCTTCCTGACTCAATACGACCAGCTGAGCTTCACCCGCCTGCGTTGTACCGTTCACCGTGATGTTGCCATCAAGCACGACCAGCGCGGTGCTCCAGCCTTCGGGCTGATTGAGCGTCAGATGGCTTCCCTGGTTCAGCGCAATATCCCAGACGTTGAGCGGTGAGAAGGTGTGCGCCGGGCCGGTTACAGCCTCGTAGCGACCGGCAATGACCCGCAGCGAACCGCTGTTGTCCGGTAGCGTCACGGTCGGGATCGCATCCTTCGTAATGCTCTGGTAGCCCGGTGCCGCCATCTTGTCTTTGGCCGGCAGGTTGACCCAAAGCTGCATCATTTTCAGTTCTCCGCCTTTCTGCGAGAACGCGCTGGAGTGGAACTCCTCGTGCAAAATGCCTGCACCTGCCGTCATCCACTGCACGTCGCCGGGGCCAATGACGCCGCCTTTGCCCGTAGAGTCGCGATGCTCCACTTCACCGGAATAGACGATGGTGACCGTTTCAAAACCCCGGTGAGGGTGTTGGCCTACGCCGCGTTTCGCCCCATCTGCCGGAAAGGTGTACGGGCCCGCGTAGTCCAGCAGCAGGAACGGGCTCAGCGGCTCGCCGTGCGTCTGATAAGAGAACATTGAACGGACCGGGAAACCATCGCCAACCCAGTGCTGGCGGGGAGCGGTATAAACGCCTGTTACGTTTTTCATGATTAACTCCTGATGTTCTGTTGATGTAATTAGCTTATATTCAGAGTTAATATCCCGGTAGATAGTGAAAATGGCATTCACTGTTCTGAAATTGGAACTATGAGGATTTATGCAGGATCTCAATGACTTCGTCTGGTTTGTGAAGGTGGTGGACTACGGTGGCTTTGCCGCGGCGGGAAGGGCGCTTGATCTGCCAAAGTCCAGGCTAAGCCGCCGGATAGCGCAGCTGGAAGAACGCCTTGGCGTGCGGCTTATCCACCGAACAACCCGACAGTTTACGGTGACCGAGGTCGGGCAGACCTTCTACCAGCACTGTAAAGCGATGATGGTGGAGGCCGAGGCCGCGGAGGAAGCCGTTGCGGCGCTGCAGGCTGAACCGCGCGGTGTTGTCAGAATTACGTGTCCGATAACTCTGTTGCATGTCCACGTGGGTCCGATGCTGGCCAGATTTCTGGCGCGCTACCCCGGGATCAATCTTCAGCTTGAGGCGACCAACCGGCGGGTAGACCTGGTGGGTGAGGGGGTTGATATCGCTATCCGCGTACGCCCGCGTCCGTTTGATGACAGCGACCTGGTATTAAGGGTGCTGGCTGACAGGGGGCATTGTCTGGTCGCCGGTCCGGCCTTAATTCAACGCATGGGAGAACCCGTCGTGCCATCTGAACTCAGTGCCTGGCCCGGGTTAAGCATGAACGAGGGGAAACATATTCATAAATGGGAGCTGTCCGGCCCCGGAGGTGCCAAAGCGGAGATCCATTACCACCCTCGATTGATCACCACCGACATGCTGGCGCTACGTGAAGCTGCCATGGCAGGCATCGGCGTGGTGCAGCTGCCGATTTTGATGGTCAAGGACCAGCTGGCGTCAGGGAAACTGGTACGGGTGCTCGACGCATGGGAACCCCGACGGGAAGTGATTCACGTGGTTTATCCTTCGCGGCGCGGCCTGCTGCCGTCGGTCAGGACGCTGGTGGATTTTCTGACCGAAGAGTATGCGCGGATGGTGGAAGAGTAACACTTCCCTCTCCCCTGGGGAGAGGGGCTCAGGCCGCACCGAGTTGCATATAGCACCGGGGGGGGATTGACTCGCTTCGCTCGCCCTACGGGCAGCCTGTTCGCTACGCTCTCAGTCTGTCCAACTGGCTGTCGCCAGTTGTCGAACCCCGGTCGGGGATTCTCATCCCCCCAGATGCGTGCAACATGCGAAAAAAAAAGCCCGCATTTTCATGCGAGCTCTTCTTTAAATATGGCGGTGAGGGGGGGATTCGAACCCCCGATACGTTGCCGTATACACACTTTCCAGGCGTGCTCCTTCAGCCACTCGGACACCTCACCATATTGT
>NZ_SNXG01000002.1:587915-893760 GCF_004362415.1 Enterobacter sp. AG326
TATGGCGGTGAGGGGGGGATTCGAACCCCCGATACGTTGCCGTATACACACTTTCCAGGCGTGCTCCTTCAGCCACTCGGACACCTCACCATATTGTCATCCCGTTGTTGCCGGGACGGGCGCTAATGTAAGGAAAAGCCGAACTGCCGTCAACTCACTTTTTCAGTAATTTAGCGCGTTTAGACAAACTTCAGGCAACATGATTCTTAAATGTGCTGAAAGCGTCTTTTTTATCAGCAACACAGTCGCGCTATAAATTTGTTATGCTGACCGTCCAGTGAAAAAGCAAAATAAATCAGCGCAATAAAAGGCAGGAATGACTATGGATATACTTTTCTATCACCCCACGTTTGATACGGCATACTGGATCAAGGCGCTTTCGGCGGCGTTACCCGGCGCACGCGTTCGCGAGTGGAAGCGTGGCGATAATGAACATGCTGACTATGCGCTGGTCTGGCATCCTCCGGTAGAAATGCTCCAGGGCCGCACGCTGAAGGCCGTTTTTGCCCTGGGAGCCGGCGTGGATTCCATTCTGAGCAAACTGAAGGCACATCCTGAAATGCTGCCGGAAGACGTCCCCCTTTTCCGCCTGGAAGATACCGGAATGGGCCAGCAGATGCAGGAGTATGCAGTGAGCCAGGTACTGCACTGGTTCCGCCGCTTCGATGATTATCAGCTATTTAAACAGCAGGCCCACTGGGAACCGCTGCCGGATTACCGTCGCGAAGACTTTACGATTGGCATCCTCGGTGCGGGCGTGCTGGGCTCAAAAGTGGCCGAAGCGCTCGCCCCGTGGGGATTCCCGCTGCGCTGCTGGAGCCGCAGCCGCAAGGATTATCCGGGCGTAGAGAGCTTTGCCGGAACGGATGAGCTTCCGGCCTTTCTGAAAGGCACGCGCGTGCTTATTAACCTGCTGCCAAACACGCCGGAAACGGTAGGGATCATCAATAAAGCCCTGCTCAACCAGCTCCTCGATCAGAGCTACCTGATGAACCTCGCGCGCGGGGTCCATGTCGTGGAAGGCGATCTGCTGAAGGCGCTGGATAGCGGAAAGCTCAAAGGCGCCATGCTGGATGTCTATAGCCGTGAGCCGCTGCCCGTGGAAAGCCCGCTGTGGGCGCACCCGCGCGTCGCGATGACCCCGCACGTGGCTGCCGTGACGCGTCCGGCAGAAGCGGTGGCGTATATCTCCCATACCATCAGCGAAATGGAAAAGGGTAACGCGGTCACCGGACAGGTCGACAGACAGCGCGGCTACTGAGAGAAACCCGGCGTTTGCCGGGTTTTTGCTAATATTCGCCGCTGATAACTGCTATCCTTTGGAAAAACCGCAGAGGAGAGAGAGATGTATCCCGTTGACCTGCATATGCACACCGTCGCCAGCACCCACGCGTATAGCAACCTCCATGATTATATCGCCCAGGCGAAGCTTAAAGGTATTAAGCTGTTCGCGATCACCGATCATGGCCCGGACATGGCGGATGCGCCGCACTACTGGCATTTTGTGAATATGCGGATCTGGCCACGTCTGGTGGACGGCATTGGGATACTGCGCGGCATTGAGGCGAACATCAAAAATACCGACGGTGAGATCGACTGCACCGGCCCGATGCTGACCTCACTTGATCTTATTCTCGCCGGTTTCCATGAGCCGGTTTTCCCACCTCAGGATAAAGAGACCAACACCGCGGCGATGATTGCCACCATTGCCAGCGGCAATGTGCACATTATCAGCCACCCCGGCAACCCGAGGTACCCGATTGATATTCAGGCTGTCGCGCAGGCGGCAGCGAAGCACCGCGTGGCGCTGGAGATTAATAACTCCTCCTTTGTTCACTCGCGTAAGGGCAGCGAAGCCAACTGTCGCGAAGTGGCGGCCGCCGTGCGTGACGCGGGCGGGATGGTGGCGCTGGGGTCCGATTCTCATACCGCGTTTACGCTGGGTGATTTCAGCGAGTGCCTGAAAGTGCTGAATGATGTTAACTTCCCGGAAGCGCAAATCCTGAACGTGACCCCACGCCGCATGCTCGATTTCCTCGAGTCGCGCGGAATGGAGCCGATTGCCGAATTTGCCGATCTTTAATTGTGTAATGGAATCATAAAAATGAACGAGTTTTCCATCCTCTGCCGCGTGCTGGGTACGCTCTATTATCGCCAGCCGCAAGACCCGCTGTTGGTTCCGCTCTTTACGTTAATTCGCGAAGGCAAACTGGCGCAGAACTGGCCGCTGGAACAGGATGATTTACTGGAACGTCTGCAAAAAAGCTGCGACATGCAGCAGATCGCGACGGACTACAATGCGCTGTTCGTTGGTGATGAGTGCCGCGTTTCGCCATACCGTTCAGCCTGGCAGGAAGGGGCAACGGAAGCGGAAGTCCGCGCGTTCCTCTCCACGCGCGGTATGCCGCTGAGCGATACGCCAGCCGATCATATCGGTACGCTGCTGCTGGCGGCATCCTGGATCGAAGACAACGCTGGTGATGATGAGAACGAAGCCATCGAAACCCTGTTCGAAACGTACCTGCTGCCGTGGGTCGGGACATTCCTGGGCAAAGTCGAAGCGCATGCCACCTCGCCATTCTGGAGAACGCTTGCCCCGCTGACCCGCGATGCTATCGCGGCGATGTGGGATGAGCTGGAAGAAGAGAACGAAGAGTGATTTAGATCACATAAATTCTGCAACTCAACATTCCAACTTGCACGTAATGTGCTGCTGATCGCATTTCTATGGTGCGCTTCTGCTAAGATGCGCGCCATGAACATATTACTTTGTATCGCAATAACGACAGGTATTCTCTCCGGGCTCTGGGGATGGGTGGCCGTGTCTCTCGGATTGCTCAGCTGGGCCGGGTTCCTCGGCTGTACCGCCTATTTCGCCTGTCCGCAGGGGGGCGTCAAAGGGCTCTTTATCTCAGGCTGCACGCTGATGAGCGGTGTTATCTGGGCGCTGGTGATCGTGAAAGGCAGCGCGCTGGCGCCGCATCTGGAAATCCTGGGATACGTCATGACGGGTGTCGTCGCCTTTTTAATGTGCATCCAGGCCAGGCATCTTCTGCTTTCATTTGTGCCGGGAACCTTTATGGGGGCATGTGCGACCTTTGCAGGGCAGGGTGACTGGAAGCAGGTAGTCCCTTCGCTGGCGCTGGGGTTGCTGTTTGGCTATGCCATGAAAAACAGCGGTCTATGGCTGGCGTCGCGGCGGGAAAAAGCGCAAAACATCACGGCAGTGAGCGAATAAAAAAAGGCGAGATAATCATCTCGCCTTTTTTATGCGCTTCCTGTCAGGATTCCGGAGGGACTGACATATCGCGGTATTTCACCAGGATCGGGTTTTGCACGTCTGCTTTGTTTTGCAGATCCCACAGCCCGCGGTCTATACCGTCGTTAATTAAGTAGATCACGCCGGTTTCAATGGCTGACATCAGACACATCATCACCGGTTCGTTAGAGGTGTAGCCGATTTCACCTTCCAGCAAACGCTGGTAATCGATGAAGCGGAATACCCCAGCCTGAACTTCATAAGACAGAATGGTTTTGCTGGTGTTCACCGAAGAGAGCACTTCGCCTGTACTGACGTTAACCACACGCAGGTTAACGGCGATTTGGTCGAGCTGATACTGGGTATCCGCACCGATACCGAAGTAACGTGCTCCAGCACCACCCGATTTAACGTTACTTTCGTAGCCAATAATCGATCCTTCAATCATCACGTTCGCTGCTGCCAGAGATTCCAGAGGCGTTCGGTTATTGGCCGCGACGGTACCATTTTCCTGTGCGGCGCGAATGATTTTCCGTTCATTCAACAGGTTCTGAAGACCCTGACGTTCCAGCGGAATAAACCAGTGCGAATCCTTGAGCGCGGTAACCAGCATCGCGGTGGCGCTTTGCGGCACGGCCGTGGAGAAGTTACTTGCCGGGTAAGGTTTAAATTGCCCGGTTTCATCCTGAATGTTGTATACGGAGACAAATATTTTCCCCGTTGGAGCAGGTAAATGCGTTAAATCACGATAACTCTGGGCCCGAGGCATTAATGTAGGTTTTGCAGCTTCTTTAGGTGGAGCAGTTAAACAACCGCTCAATAAGCACACTGCAACAAATATCAGGAAGCGCTGCATGATCGTTGTCCTTATTTAGCTATTGTTTAAAAGTCAGTTGAATTACTTTGTAGACCGGAAACCTGAATGGTGGAGATTCTTCCGGTTTTACGATCGGTCACGTTCAACTGAAGCTGTCCGTCCGTGTTGGCGATATCAACGATAAAGTCGTTGGTCACCATCCGGCCTGGTTTACCGGTATTAATGTTGGTCAGTAACCCGCCTAAAATCTGCGACTGGATAGCCTGAGTGAAGTTATCCAGTGCGGACGGGGTATCAATGCTAAAATCCTTTAAGCTCGGATCCTTATAGGAGTTTTGCGCCTGGGCTTCGTTCAGCAGGAACGCGCCGTTATTAGGGTTACCGCCAAAGTTAGGGTTACGGAACTGAAACGTCATGTTTCCGGCCCAGCTGATGGGTGTTATCAGCATTATCGAAACAACTGCATATGCAATACGCATGACAGCCTCCGCATATCGGTTCGCTAGAACTCGTCTTTTGCTAAATCGCTGGTGCTTAATAGGGCTTTATCTATTTGCAGGCGATTAATAGCGTCTTCTGATTGTTCCAGTGCTAAGACGACGTTTTTATCGAAGTCTATTTTGGTCGGGAATAAAAACGTTTGATAAATAACGTTCTGATTAACCGTTATTGTTATCCAACTTCCCCATCGTGCACTGGGCCGCTCGTTGATTGTTATATTACCCGTATAGGTACTGTCCCATTTGTCACTGAAGGCACGGTAAAAACTGTGCCCGACCGATGAGACAGTGTGGTCTGTTAACAATCCGGGAACTTCGACCTCGACGGCCTTCAGATTCCCGGCAGCGAGCAGGAAACTCGCTGCGGCGATCCAACTCAACGTGCGCTTCATGTGATTAACGCCTGAGGTTATCGTTTGCCCACGAAACAGCCTGAGTTCGGTTTTTCACAGCTATCTTCTTGAAAAGATTATAAAGGTGCGTCTTTACCGTATTTTCGCTGATAAATAACGAACGGGCGATTTCAATATTTGAAGCACCAATGCGTAACTTGTTCAGGATCTCTTTCTCACGGTGCGTGAGCAGGGCTGACTCTGAGCTGTTATAGCGATAATTTCCGGAGTGCGTGATGAGATAGCTGGCAAGCTTTTGCGAAAAATAACATTCTCCGCGTAATATACCTTGCAGCCCCTCTACCACCCGGTCTTCTTCTTCCGTGACGTAGAACACGCCATTGATATGCGGCCAGCTTTCAATATCCCTGAAAGGATATTCATCAGGCGTATTCAACAATAGCACGCGGATATTATTGTTTTTCCTGCTTAAAATATCCTGCCAGTAATGGATAAGCTTTTTATCAGCTTCCATCATATCGAAAAGAATGATGCTGCCAGGTGCAATATCATCAAAAGAACGTTGAATATTATGCAATTTCCCGTTCAATGATAAAGATTGCTTTAAATGTTGTAATAAAGCTGTCGCTTGCAAAGAAGGTTTTGTGATCAACAGTAATGTATGACCATGTAAACTATGGACTTCATTATACATGATGAAACCCCACTTTTTTTTGGCACCTGGCAGCTGTCCTCCTGTTTAAAAGAGGACACCAGAAGTACTGACAGATGTTGCACTGCTGTGTGTAGAATCAGACCATAACCTCCACAGGGAGGTAAATATAAAACCAATTTCGTACATCTAATTTCAATCTAGCTTTTACGAAGTTTAAAGCAAGTGTTAAACGTGTAACATAATGTAAAAATCAATATTAATTTGTTAAAATCACTTGTCGTGAATCGCGATAATTGATGAGAAAGTTGTACACATAAATAGAGGTGCACAGATTTTAAAAATCATACAAATATTTTCATCTATTTGATTTTTATAATTATTTATTATTTTTGTATCGATGTAATTAAGTATGAGTTACCGATTATTTCTAAGCCCGCGAATGAGCTGCTGTCTGGCTTAAGAAAACAGGCTTCGTGTCACGCGATGAAAAAAATGATCTCCAGCCGTTACGTTTAAGCAACGCGGGATGAAGCGTGGACAGCCTTCGTCTCGATGTACAACACTTTCGCATAACGCCTTTAATAAAAAATATAAGCTGGCCTGATTAAAGTGATTTTTGATGTAAATTACGACTTTGTGGTGAGCCGATAAATAAAAATAAGCCGCGCGGGTGAGATATTTAAAATGTTTCAGCGGACATACTCTTCACCGTAACGACGCGTTAACACAGTACGAGTCGTTTTAACAAGTAACATTGTTAAAGGGTTATGGCACGATTAAATAGCCAGGTCCAGGGTGACAACATGAAAAACGCATCGTTAATTATGATGTTTACATTACTGGGTGCGCCTGGATTTGTAACCGCAGCGAATTCAGATTTGGCAAATTCTGAATATAACTTTGCGGTTAACGAATTAAGTCTTTCATCACTAAATCAGGCAGCCATTATTGGTCAACGGGGCGTTTTCAATAACGCTGAGGTTAGCCAGGACGGTTCAAGACTCTTATCCATTGTATCCCAGGATGGGGTAGGTAACAGAGCGAGAGTTGATCAATCAGGGGGTTACAATATTGCCTGGATCGATCAGAGCGGTAACGCGAATGATGCAGGTATTACGCAAGATGGATACGGTAATAGCGCGAAAATTATCCAGAAAGGGTCGGGTAATAGAGCAAATATTACGCAGTACGGTACGCAGAAAACCGCAGTTGTAGTGCAGAAACAGTCGCAAATGGCGATTAACGTTATTCAACATTAGCGCGTTGGCGACGACTTTAATCAATCCGATGGGGGTTTACCATGAAATTTCTCAAAGTGGCAGCGCTTGCAGCAATCGTAGTTTCTGGTAGTGCTATGGCGGGTTCTATTAATCAGGGCGGCTGGGGTCATGGACATGGTCATGGCGGATACAGTGGCCCAAATTCCACCCTGAATATTTATCAGGACGGTGGCGGTAACTCAGCGGTAGCTCTGCAGACAGACGCCAGAAATTCCGTTCTGAATATTAGCCAGAAAGGTGGCGGTAACGGCGCTGACGTTGGTCAGGGTTCTGATGATAGTAAAATCAACCTGTCCCAGAAAGGTTTTGGCAACAGTGCGACACTTGATCAGTGGAACAGTAAAAAATCCGTTATGAATGTTAGCCAGACCGGCGGCTTTAACGGTGCACTCGTAGATCAGACTGCTTCCAACTCGACTGTTAACGTGACCCAGATCGGCTTTGGTAACCACGCGACAGCTCATCAGTACTGATACTGAAATCTGTGCTACAAAAAAACAGGGCTGATGCCCTGTTTTTTTTCGGGAGTTCATCATGAATACCTTAATTCTCCTTGCCGCGCTTTCCAGCCAGATCACCTTCAAAACGTCACAGCAGGAAAATATGACCACCATTATTCCTCAGGTCACTCTGGCGCAGTCGTGCGATTGTCAGGTTCAGATTATTTCTTTACGAGAAGGGCAGGGGGGGCAAAGTTCTTCCCGGCAGCAAAACACACTTTTTATACCCGCTAATCAGACGATTGATTTAATGCGTCTGAGTTTAAATATTAATGCGGGAGACACGGTAAAAATCGTTGTCACCGTTTCAGACGGTAAATCGCTACATTTATCACAACAGTGGTCGCCAGCGGAACGTTCTCTATGAAAACCCATTAAATCAATAGGTTGTGAATGTGGCGGGTCTGAGCCGTTGAGCTATGCTGATATCAGGGACCAGGTCGTTATGTTCCGTAACGTGAAACTTCGTTTGCCCTAATAAATGAAGCGCGTTTACCCCTCATGGACGATTTTCATTGAGGAGTACCTATAATGAACAACTATTTTGCTCGACTCGTGGCAGGTCTGGGTCTGGTCGTTTCTGCTTTGAGTATCCCGGCTTATTCGGCCACGGTTGTTGACGGCGGTGTCATTCATTTTCGCGGTGCCATTGTCGCCGACCCCTGTGAAGTCACTCCCCAGAAGCAACAGTTTGCCATGTCATGTCCAGATAATAACCGTATGCAAACGCGTATGGTCAGCTATGAAGAGGCGCTTAACGGGAAAGTGAGCGACTCAAACGTGGCAACGCTCAATATGAAATACCTTAATCCTGAAAAAACGCTCGCGGTTGTCGAAATCCAGTATCGCTAATGCGCGCTCTCCCGCCCTGGGGTGAAAGAGGATTTTTTCTGATAGTTTTTTCTCCCGGTCTCCTCTGCGATACACTTAAGAAAATGGCGGGTTGCAGAGGGGCTTTATGAAACCGCAAATTGAAATTATTCATGGCGATATTACGACAGTACACGTCGACGTCATCGTCAATGCGGCCAATCCATCCCTGATGGGAGGGGGCGGCGTGGACGGGGCTATCCACCGGGCTGCCGGACCGCAGCTGCTGGAAGCCTGTAAAACCGTGCGCCAACAGCAGGGCGAATGTCCTCCCGGTCACGCGGTGATTACGCTGGCGGGCAATCTGCCTGCGAGAGCGGTAATTCATGCCGTAGGGCCGGTCTGGCATGGCGGGGATCACCACGAAGCGAGTATTCTGGAAGAGGCGTACCGGAACTGTCTGCGGCTGGCCGCCGACAACGGTTATAAAACGATGGCGTTTCCGGCCATCAGCACCGGCGTGTATGGTTATCCTAAGGCCGCTGCCGCAACGATTGCCGTAGAAACGGTTTACCGCTATTTGTCGTTAAAACCGCTGCCAGAGAAGGTAATTTTTGTCTGTTTTGACGACGACACCACGCATCTTTATCAGCGGCTTCTGACTCAGCGCAGACAAGAGCTGGAGAGCTGAAGCAAACGCGGCGCATCGGGTGCGCCGCGTGGTTTATGAGGCTTTTGCCTGCGGTTTTCCTGAAAAGAGGAAGCGCAGGAGCGGGATCCGCAGATGGATTTCGTAGAGTGCGATCGCCACCCCTACAACAAACACCAGCCCGGTAAAGAAGCCCAGGGTGTTGGAGGCGATGTGCGGTGTGATGTAAGCCCCGAAGAAAAGCGTTAACGGGTGATGCACCAGATAGATAAACAGTGACGCATTAACGAAGTAGGTCACGCGACTGGACTTAAAGTTCAGCAAGCGATGGCCCAGCGCGAATACCACGTTCACCATCCACAGCCCCAGCAGCATAGTGATCACGCTTTCCGTTTCATACATCCAGGCATCGCCGCTGCCGTAGCGCTGATTCAGCAGATAGGCCGCGAATGCGAGGGTGGCTCCCAGCGCGCACCACGGTGACGGGGTGACAAACAGCGACTTAAGCTTCGGATGAATAAAAGCCAGCGCGCCGATTAAAAAGAACGGAATGTAGAACAGGGACTGCATCACCACAAAATTAAATAACCCGTCGCTCAGAATCGGCGGGTAGACGATAAGCAGCGTCCGTCGCACGGCGGCATAGGCAATACCCAACAGCAAGAAGAGCACTGACAGTTTGCCCATCGTAACGTTGGCGAAGAAGGTGTCGGCTTTTGTACTCAGATGGCGGCGCAGGCGGCTGAAAATCAACAGGCTCACCGTTGTGAGCACCACCAGCACCAGCAGGAACCACAGGTGAGACACCAGCTCCCAGACCAGCGTATTGTACTTTTCATACAGCGACAGATTCGGCCAGTTCTCCGCTTTGCCTTTGACGTATTGCAACATAATGAACTGAGGCAGCGTCAGCAGTGGAATTGCGGTCAGCATGGGGATCCCCACGCGTTCTACACGCACTTTCCACCAGCGTTTGAGAGGGTATCGCAGAAACAGCATGTAAGAAAAATACCCGGATATGACGAAGAACACCTGCATACGGAAGGCGTGAATAAAGTCATTAAACAGCGTCAGCCACCAGGAGGGCATCTGGCTATTCACATGCCAGGTGTGGCTGGAGTAAATCAGTGAAATGTGAAAGGGGATCCCCAATAGCATCAGCCAGGCCCTGATCGAGTCGAGGAAATATTCACGTTCTGTTGGTGTTGTGCTCATATAACGTTGTGCATTCTCAGACTTTTCGTCTTATCCCTAAGACTCATAATGGTTACATTCGAAGCCAACCCTACACCAAGACCGACACCCTGTCTCCAGGATAAGCACGCAAAGTGAATAGCGGGTTCTTTCATTTGCTTAATCCATGAGCCAGCAGCTGAACAAAGCAGTGATAATGTTGTCGGATTGCCTGAGTTTCCATTAAAATGGATCGGATCGATATAAGCACACAAAGGGGGAAGTGCTTACTTATTATGAAACATAAACCACAGATGATGAAAATGCGTTGGTTGGGTGCTGCAGTGGTGTTATCACTGTATACCTCATCGGCACTGGCCTTTAACATCGACGATGTCGCAAAACAGGCAAAATCGATGGCAGGCAAGAGCTACGAAGCGCCGAAAAGTAACTTGCCCTCCGTTTTCCGCGACATGAAGTATGCGGACTATCAGCAGATCCAGTTCAATCACGACAAAGCGTACTGGAGCAATATTAAAACCCCGTTCAAGCTTGAATTTTATCATCAGGGTATGTACTTCGACACGCCTGTTGCCATCAATGAAGTGACGGCAACCGCGGTACGTAAGATCAAGTACAGCCCGGATTACTTCAATTTTGGCAATGTGCAACACGACAAAGATACGGTGAAAGACCTGGGCTTCGCAGGCTTTAAGGTGCTTTACCCGATCAACAGCAAAGATAAAAACGACGAAATCGTCAGCATGCTTGGAGCCAGCTATTTCCGCGTCATTGGCGCGGGGCAGGTGTACGGGCTTTCTGCGCGTGGTCTGGCTATTGATACCGCGCTGCCATCAGGTGAAGAGTTCCCACGTTTCCGTGAGTTCTGGATTGAACGTCCAAAACCAACGGATAAGCGTCTGACCATTTATGCGCTGCTGGATTCCCCGCGTGCAACCGGTGCCTATCGCTTTGTGATTATGCCGGGTCGTGACACGGTAGTTGACGTGCAGTCCAAGGTTTACCTGCGTGATAAAGTGGGCAAACTGGGCGTTGCGCCGTTGACCAGTATGTTCCTGTTTGGGCCGAACCAGCCGTCACCGGTTACCAACTTCCGCCCGGAACTGCACGACTCCAACGGTCTGTCTATTCATGCCGGCAACGGTGAGTGGATCTGGCGTCCGCTGAATAACCCGAAACATCTGGCGGTTAGCAGCTTCGCAATGGAAAACCCGCAAGGTTTTGGCCTGCTGCAGCGTGGTCGTCAGTTCTCCCGCTTTGAAGATTTGGACGATCGCTATGACCAGCGTCCAAGCGCCTGGGTCACGCCAAACGGTGACTGGGGTAAAGGCAAGGTCGAGCTGGTAGAAATTCCGACCAACGACGAAACCAACGATAACATCGTCGCTTACTGGACGCCGGATCAGCTGCCGGAAGCCGGTAAAGAGATGAACTTCAAGTACACCATTACCTTCAGCCGCGACGAAGATAAGCTGCATGCGCCGGATAACGCGTATGTGATGCAGACTCGCCGCTCAACGGGTGATGTGAAGCAGTCTAATCTTATCCGTCAGCCTGACGGTACCGTGGCGTTTGTCGTGGACTTCACAGGCCAGGATATGAAGAAACTGTCACCGGACACCGCCGTTGCCGCTCAGGCCAGCATCGGTGATAACGGTGAAATCGTTGAGAATACCGTGCGTTACAACCCGGTAACCAAAGGCTGGCGTCTGACCCTGCGCGTGAAAGTGAAAGATCCGAAACAGACCACTGAAATGCGTGCTGCGCTGGTCAGTAACGATCAGCCGCTGAGTGAAACCTGGAGCTATCAGCTACCTGCCAATGAATAATACATCTGAATATATTGATGCCATGCCGCTGACGGATATCGAAAAAGCGGCACTGCCTAAGAGCGACATCCGCGCGGTTCACACCGCGCTGGATGGTGAACATCATACGTTTTCCCGTGATGATGATACGCCGCTCGGGTCAGTCAAGGCGCGTCTGGAGCAGGCCTGGCCGGACTCGCTGGCGGAAGGGCAGTTGATTAAAGACGATGAAGGACGCGATCAGCTTCAGGCGATGCCGAAGGCTACGCGTTCCTCAATGTTCCCCGATCCATGGCGCACCAACCCGGTGGGTCGCTTCTGGGATCGCCTGCGCGGGCGTGATGTGACGCCGCGCTATCTGTCGCGCCTGACGAAAGAAGAGCAGGCGTCCGAACAGAAATGGCGTACCGTCGGGACAATCCGTCGCTATATCCTGCTGCTTCTGACGCTGGCGCAGACGGTCGTCGCGACCTGGTACATGAAAACCATCCTGCCTTACCAGGGCTGGGCGTTTATCAATCCGACGGACATGATGGGCCAGGATCTCTGGGTCTCCTTCATGCAGCTGCTGCCGTATATCCTGCAGAGCGGCATTCTCCTGCTGTTCGCGGTTCTCTTCTGCTGGGTCTCGGCCGGTTTCTGGACCGCGCTGATGGGCTTCCTGCAGCTGCTCATGGGGCGTGACAAATACAGCATTTCAGCGTCAACGGTCGGGGATGAACCCCTCAATCCCGAGCACCGTACCGCGCTGATTATGCCTATCTGTAACGAAGACGTTGACCGCGTATTTGCGGGCCTGCGTGCGACCTGGGAGTCAGTGAAGGCGACCGGCAACGCGGAGCATTTCGACGTTTACATCCTGAGCGACAGCTACAACCCGGATATCTGCGTTGCGGAACAAAAGGCGTGGATGGAGCTGATTGCAGAAGTGCAGGGCGAAGGCCAGATCTTCTACCGCCGCCGCCGCCGCCGCGTGAAGCGTAAAAGCGGTAACATCGATGACTTCTGCCGTCGCTGGGGTAACCAGTACAGCTACATGGTGGTGCTGGATGCTGACTCCGTCATGAGCGGAGACTGCCTGAGCGGTCTGGTGCGTCTGATGGAAGCCAACCCTAACGCGGGTATCATTCAGTCTTCGCCAAAAGCGTCCGGTATGGACACGCTGTATGCGCGCTGCCAGCAGTTCGCCACCCGTGTTTACGGGCCGCTGTTTACGGCCGGTCTGCACTTCTGGCAGCTGGGTGAATCGCACTACTGGGGCCACAACGCCATTATCCGCGTGAAGCCGTTCATTGAGCACTGTGCGCTGGCGCCGCTGCCGGGCGAGGGTTCGTTTGCCGGTTCTATTCTGTCGCATGACTTCGTAGAAGCGGCGCTGATGCGTCGTGCTGGCTGGGGCGTCTGGATTGCCTACGACCTGCCGGGATCGTACGAAGAGCTGCCTCCAAACCTACTGGACGAGCTCAAACGTGACCGCCGCTGGTGTCACGGTAACCTGATGAACTTCCGCCTGTTCCTGGTAAAAGGGATGCACCCGGTTCACCGTGCGGTATTCCTGACCGGCGTGATGTCCTATCTCTCTGCACCGCTGTGGTTTATGTTCCTGGCGCTGTCGACTGCCTTACAGGTGGTTCATGCCCTGACGGAGCCGCAATACTTCCTGCAACCGCGGCAGCTGTTCCCGGTGTGGCCGCAGTGGCGTCCGGAGCTGGCGATTGCGTTGTTTGCCTCCACCATGGTGCTGCTGTTCCTGCCTAAGCTGCTCAGCATCATCCTGATCTGGTGCAAAGGCTCGAAAGAGTACGGCGGTTTCTTCCGCGTGACCCTTTCACTGCTGCTGGAAGTGCTGTTCTCCGTCCTGCTGGCGCCGGTACGTATGCTGTTCCACACCGTGTTTGTGGTCAGTGCGTTCCTGGGCTGGGAAGTGGTCTGGAACTCACCGCAGCGTGACGACGACTCCACGCCGTGGGGTGAAGCCTTTATGCGCCACGGTTCTCAGCTGCTGCTGGGTCTGGTGTGGGCGGCCGGGATGGCCTGGCTGGATCTGCGCTTCCTGTTCTGGCTGGCGCCGATTGTCTTCTCGCTGATCCTGTCGCCGTTTGTGTCCGTGATTTCCAGCCGTTCAACGGTGGGGCTGCGAACCAAACGCTGGAAGCTGTTCCTGATCCCGGAAGAGTATTCCCCGCCGCAGGTGCTGGTGGATACCGATCGTTACCTGGAACAGAACCGCAGTCGCTCGCTCGATGACGGCTTCATGCACGCCGTGTTTAACCCGTCATTCAACGCCCTGGCAACGGCAATGGCGACGGCGCGTCACCGCGCCAGCCAGGTGCTGGAGATTGCCCGCGATCGTCACGTTGAGCAGGCGCTTAACGAGACCCCGGAAAAACTCAACCGCGACCGTCGACTGGTGCTGTTGAGCGACCCGGTGACAATGGCGCGTCTTCACTACCGCGTGTGGTCTGCTCCGGAGAAATACTCTTCGTGGGTGAACTACTATAAGGACGTGAAGCTGAACCCGCTCGCCCTGAAGGCGAAGTAAGTTGTTAAGAAGAGGCGGGTAAGCGAATCGCCACCCGTCAGATAAAATACCGGCTTAATCGCCGGTATTTTTTTAGAGGTTAAAGATGAGAATAATCATCGTCGTTATGATGGCATGCCTGCTCAGCGGCTGCGGCAGTATCATCAGTCGCACCATTCCAGGGCAAGGCCACGGAAATCAGTATTACCCGGGCGTGAAATGGGATCTTCGTGATTCCACATGGCGCTACCTGACCGTGCTCGATCTGCCGTTCTCGCTGATTTTCGACACGCTGTTGCTGCCGATCGATGCCAGCCACGGCCCTTACGAATAGCGTAAATTAACGCTCGTCCCACTCATCGGCAGCGGTTTGACCTTCTTCCGTATCCAGCGGCGGTTCGAGCTGAAACTCACCCTCATCCCACTCGTGCAGGGTGTTCTCTTCCAGCCATTCCTGCCGAAGTTCGATTTCGTCATAGTCGCCATCAAAGACGGCCTGCGCACCTTCACCGCTTAATATCGGTAAACATTCCCCTTCTTCACCTTCATCGGCAAAGAATTCGGCCTGCCACATAATATCCCCATCCTGCAGCACGTATTTTTGGATATTAAGCTGTTGCACGTTAGCATCTTCTTCTTCAACGCCGGGGTTGTCGGCGAGGAACTCTTCACGAGCGGCATCAATAGCTTCTTCCAGCGTGGCGTACATGGTCATTGGTGTCTCCCTGTTTTCCAGAAGGTTTCAGGGAAAGAATAGCTGAATATAAGATTCTGCAAGTATGAATGCGAAAATAAGCTATCAGGCGTTCGTCTTATTCCGTCACGGGCCGCAGCGCGCGGGATAAACTGAACCATGAATAAATGGCATTGAACAATACGACGCCCGCCGTCACGATAAAGACGGCGCGAAAACCGAAGCTGGCGGAGATCCCGGCTCCGAGCAGCGGTCCGGTGACGTTACCGATATCGCGGAATGACTGGTTGTAGCTGAAAATACGCCCGGCGATCTGGTTCGTGGAGTTGTAGACCAGCAGGGTCTGTACGGCGGGCAGCAATGCGCCGTCGGCGGCTCCCAGCAAAAAGCGCAGGACGCCCAGCTGCCATGGCGTTTGCACCATCGACATCGGGATAAGCAGCAGGACGGAAATCACCAGCGCGCAGATCAGTATTTTTTCCGGACCCACCCGGTCCCCCAGTTTTCCGAGCCTCGGGGCGCTCAGCAGCGCCGCCACGCCGGGTACGGAGGCAATCAGCCCGCTGATGAACGCAATATTGCTGACGTTACCCGCCAGGTCGCGAACGTACAGCGTCAGAATAGGGGCAATCGACCCGGTAGCCACCTGGATAATCATTGTCGTCACGAACAGGCTCAGCACCAGTCTGGGATTTTTAAGCGAGGTCAGCACTTCCCTGGCGTGGAGCATCTCTTTCTTCGCAACAGGCGTGAAGTTTTCACGAATACAGAGCAGGGTGACGATAAAGCACAGGAACAACACGCTGGCGGTGATAAAGAAAACTGGCCGCAGGCCATAGTTATCAGCCAGGAGTCCACCGGCCAGCGGTCCCAGCAGGGCACCGCTCACGCCGCCGGTTGAGAGCGTGCCCAGCGCCCAGCCGCTTTTATGGCGGGGAATTTGCGTGGCAATCAGGGCATTCGCGTTGGGAATAAATCCCCCCAGCAGGCCCAGCAGCGCGCGCAGGATCAGAAACTGCCAGACGTTCTGCGCCACGCCCATCAGCGCCATGATAATGGCCATCCCCAGCGCCGAGCGCAGCAGCATGATTTTACGTCCCTTGCGGTCGGCAAGGCCGCCCCAGAACGGTGAGGCCATCGCGGAAAAGAGAAACGTGATGCTGAATACCAGACCGGACCACATATTGAGCGCGCTGTGGCCCGTCACGCCAAGCTGTTCGACGTAGAGCGGCAGGAAGGGCATAACCAGGCTAAAGGCCGCGCCGGTAAGAAAACAGCCAAGCCACGCAACCGTGAGGTTACGTTTCCAGTTTATGGGGGCATCTGAGGGTGACATAACTATCCGCATAATGAGGTGCAGAGCACCTGAAGCATAAAGTAATAAGCCTGCTAATTATGCGCCTGGGTTATGATTGCCGCAATGAGGGGGAGCTTTTAAAGCTAAAACGGCATGCGGCCCTGAGGACCGCATGAGGATTAATAGCGGGACGGCGTGCCTTGTGGCCGCGTTTTAAAACGGCGGTGCAGCCACATGTACTGCTCGGGCGCCAGCATGATGCATTTCTCCACAACGCTGTTCATCCAGCGCGCGGTGGTTTCCGCATCGTCGAGCGGCGGCGCGAGTTCAGGCTCCAGCATCATCAGTTCATAGCCTGAACCATCCGGCTTACGGCGGGGAACAAAAGGCACGATGGCGGCTTTGGACATGCGCGCCAACATCCAGGTACCGGTCGTTGTTGCGGCCTCTTCAACGGCGAAGAAGGGGACAAATACGCTGGCCTGTGGGCCATAGTCGTGGTCGGGAGCATACCAGACCACTTCGCCGGACTTCAGCGCGCGGATCATCCCCTTCAGATCCTTACGGTCGATCATGCTTTTGTTGGAGCGCATGCGGCCGTTGGTCTGGATTAAATCGATGACCGGATTATCGTTAGGACGATAAACGCCAATGCCAGGCGCCTGCATGCCGAACATGCGCGCCCCGATTTCCAGCGTCAGGAAATGGACGCCGATCAGCAAAACGCCCGTCTGGTTGGCCTGAAGCGTATGCACCGGCTCCATGCCGGTTCCCGTCACCTCGCTCCAGCGGGCCATGCGTTTGTCCGGCCAGAACCACGCCATGCCGGTCTCCATAAGCCCCATCCCGACGGATTCGAAATTCTTCGCGACCATATCGTGACGCTCTGGCTCGCTCATCTGCGGAAAACATAGCTCAAGATTGCGGTACGCGATTCTGGCGCGACGCTTCATAAACAGTTGCGCGAAACGGCCCAGAAATTTACCCAACCGAAAAATAACAGGGTAGGGAAGCTGTACCAGAAGCCATAAAAAGCCGATGCCAAGCCAGGTCAACCAATATCGGGGATGCAAAAGGGCGGCAGTAAATTTTGGTAACTGGGTCATGTCTTTCCTGTTTTCAAACGTCCTGTTTTGCTAGTGTCTCATTTTTTGAGACGTAGCCAAAATATCTGCTTTCGAAGCGTGCACGAATACAGCAATTGTTAAGCCTGATTAATCAGGGTGTGTGAAATGTAGCGTAAATTGTGTGGATGTAAATTGGTTTTATTTGCTATATGATGCCGACCGATTTTTCATTCTCTCTAACGATTCCAGGACTGTACACCATGCCAGTGTTACACAACCGCGTGTCGAATGAGATGTTAAAAGCGCGCATGTTGGCTGAAACCGAACCGCGCACAACCATCTCTTTCTACAAATATTTCACCATCAACGATCCGCAGGCGACCCGCGATGCGCTTTATCAGGCGTTCACGGCGCTGAACGTCTTCGGCCGCGTCTACCTTGCCCGTGAAGGCATCAACGCGCAAATTAGCGTACCGGAAAGCAAAGTCAGCGCCTTCCGCGACGTGCTTTATCAGTTCGATCCGGCCCTCGACGGCTTGCGCCTGAACATTGCCCTGGATGACGACGGGAAATCCTTCTGGGTGTTGCGCATGAAGGTGCGTGAACGCATCGTGGCGGACGGTATCGACGATCCTGCGTTTAACGCGGCGGATGTCGGTGAATATCTCAAGGCTGCGGAAGTGAATGCGATGCTGGACGATCCGGATGCCGTGTTCATTGATATGCGTAACCACTATGAATACGAAGTGGGGCATTTTGAGAACGCGATGGAAATCCCGGCCGATACCTTCCGCGAGCAGTTGCCTAAAGCGGTTGAGATGATGCAGGAACATAAAGATAAAAAGATCGTTATGTACTGCACCGGCGGTATCCGCTGTGAGAAAGCCAGCGCGTGGATGAAGCACAACGGCTTTAATAAGGTCTGGCATATTGAAGGCGGCATTATCGAGTACGCCCGCCGCGCCCGCGAGCAGGGTTTACCGGTGCGCTTTATCGGGAAAAACTTTGTCTTTGACGAGCGTATGGGTGAGCGTATCTCGGAAGACGTTATTGCCCAGTGCCACCAGTGCGGCGCACCGTGCGATACCCACACCAACTGCAAAAACGACGGGTGTCATCTGCTGTTCATTCAGTGCCCGGCCTGTGCCGAGAAGTTTAACGGCTGCTGTAGCGAACTGTGCAGCGAAGAGAGCATCCTGCCGGAAGAAGAGCAGCGTCGCCGTCGCGCAGGACGTGAAAACGGCAACAAGATTTTCAATAAATCACGCGGCCGTCTGAATACCAAACTGGGTATCCCTGACCCGGAATGATAATAACGCCCGGCACTGCGAAAGCCTGCCGGGCGAATCTATTATGATTTCTGCTGTACACCTTCAACGGAAATAATCAGCTCAACGTCCTGAGACGCCGGGCCTAAATCCGTTGTGATATTAAAATCTTTCAGGTGAATTTTGCCCGCTGCTTCAAATCCTGCGCGTTTACCGCCCCACGGATCGTCACCCTGACCCAGTAATTTAGCATCAAGCGTGACCGGTTTTGTTACGCCGTTAAGCGTCAGGTTGCCGGTAATATTCAGCTTATCACCCTCTTTTTTCACTTCCGTGGAGGTGAAAGTAGCCTGTGGATATTTCCCGACATTGAGGAATTCTCCGCTGCGCAGATGTTTATCACGTTCAGCATGATTGGTATCCACGCTGTTGGTATTAATGGTCACGTTGACCTTGTCGGCGGCAGGATTTTTCTCGTCAAAGGTGAATGTGCCGTCAAAATCTTTAAAGGTACCGTACAGCCAGCTGTATCCCAGATGCTGAATACGGAAATTGACGAAAGCGTGCTGGCCCTCTTTATCAATTTTATAATCAGCCGCCACGGCGGAACCGGCGGTAAATAACAGAGATCCCAGGGCGATACCCAGCAGGTGTTTTTTCATTTTATGCTCCAGAGTCAACTGACGAGCGGCCAAGCATGCGCTTTAGCGTATCGTCTTTATCAATAAAATGGTGTTTGAGGGCGGCAAGCCCGTGCAGCACGGACAGGATCACGACGCTCCACGCAAGCCAGAGGTGAACGACCCCGGCAGTGTCAGCCTGAGCGCCCGCATCGCTGAGCGTTGCCGGAACGTCAAAAAGGCCAAAGACGCTAATCGGCTTACCGTCCGCCGTTGAGATAAGGTAGCCGCTAATCAGAATGGCGAAGAGCAGGGCATAGAGCGCGATATGCGCGGCAACTGCACCCAGGCGGGTCATTTTGCCGTGGGTCTTCGGCGCGGCGGGCGGCGGGGAAATATGTCGCCAGACCACGCGAAAAACCAGCCCCAGCATCAGGAGGACTCCAATGCTTTTATGTAACTCCGGTGCCTGATGATACCAGCCGTCGTAATAGCTGAGCGTGACCATCCAGAGTCCAAGTCCAAACATACCGTAGACGGCAACAGCAAATATCCAGTGCAAACCTATGGATATTATTCCGTAGCGCCGGGAGGTGTTACGCAGTTGCATCAGAATGTCCATTTTCATATTAACCGAAGGGTAAAAATGAACGGGAAGATGTGACATTGCAACTGAAATAATTGTCTATTGATTTTTATTTTATTTATTTCAGCGCTTTTGAACAGGATCGATAAAGGTAATTCAATGTCTTCGTGCAAGTAAAATAGAGAGTTTCAATAAAGCTAAATAAATGTCAATTATTGTCAGTCAGGGTTTTCAATAAAATACAATGTAAACAAAATCAATAATAGCCAGCAGCGCCCACAATAAGATATAGAGCATGAAGTGCTCGCGAATATTATTCATCAGAAAGCTAACGATCCTGCGCATAACGCCCCGTAATGCAGTGTGAATGAAACGGGCCCCGGAACGTCCGGAGCCCGTGCGGATTATCCGTTAAAACGCGAGAGCGAGAAGGGCGTCAGATCAAACTGCGGCGTGATGCCCTGGGCAAACTGCGCGGCGATTTCACCCAGCACGGAAGCGAACTTAAAGCCGTGGCCGCTCAGCCCGGTGATAAGCAGAGTGTTGTCATGCCCGGGCAGCGTATCAATGATGAAGTCTTCATCCGGCGTGTTGTCGTAGGTACAGGCCGCGCCATACAGCAACCCACCGACGCCCGGAAGAATCGTACGCAGGAACGAGAAGGCTTCCGAACCATCCTGTGGGAAGGCGCCAAAAGGCTTACGCTCTTCAGGGGAGGCGATCGCCTGGCCACCGTTGTGTTTACCGATTTTCAGCGCGTCTTTCTCGGAAGGGAAACCGTAGAACTGATCGCCATTCGGCAATTCGCCGGTGAATGCCGGGAATTTATTCTGTGCGCTGTAGCGACCATCCGACTGGAACCAGGAGAAGACCTTGCGCACCGGCTGGATCGGCAGTTCCGGCAGCAGGCGAGTGACCCAGGTTCCTGCGCTGACGAGCAGGCGGGACGCTGAATAGTCGCCGTCAAGAGTCGTTACCGTGACGCCATTCTCGTCATGGGTGATGGCCTCCACCGGACAGTTAAACAGCTGCGCACAGCCGGCTTTCGCGGCAAGATCGATCCAGGTTTTGATCGCCGCTTCACAATGCAGCACGCCGGAGTGGGCTTCAAAGAGGCCGATGTAATCGTTCGGGACGGTAATTTCAGGCCATCGCGCGGTAATGCCCGTTGCGTCCAGCTTCTCAACATCCAGATTATAGGCTTTTGCACTGCGTTCGACGCTGGCGAGAAAATCAGAATGAGCGGGGCCAAGGTTGATGACGCCGGTACGCTCGAAAATACGCTCTTCGGTCTGTGTCGCAAGTTCATCCCACAGCGTCTGGGCGCGAAGCACCAGCGGTACATAGCGCTCGCCTTCTCCATACGCATGGCGCATGAGGCGGGTATCGCCATGATGGCTGCCCTCCGAATGAGGAGGAAGGTGGGCATCGATCATCAGGACCTTCAGACCTGCCTGTGTTGCGTAATAACCGGCGGCGGAACCCACGGAGCCGCTACCAATAATGATTAAGTCGTATCTCATATGCATCTCGTAAACTGATGTTTTGTTAGCAGAGTAATTAACAACGCGGGGTTAGACAAGGGAGAAATAAATAAGGCACCGCGAGGGTGCCTGTAGAGAGAAAAGTGGGCATAAGCTTAGTGCCGTTTATACTCATTTTCCTGATAGTCGCCAGATTCTATTTTTGCAATACCTGCCTCTAAAATAGAAATAAACTGACGGGCGACGTCTGTTGTTAGCCACAGCGTCTGTCCAACTTCCGCTTCTTCACGGTTGAGTTGATTCGGGGTCTGGTAGTGCAAACGCAGCATCAGCGCATCGTAGCTATCTACGGTACTGATATCCCAGCCAACAAGTGGATGGGTCTGGATCACTTCACTATTCTTTTCCATTATAACCCCCTTAATGCGTGTTAGAAGACAACGGCTCTGAGGTTCAATGCATGTTTTTCTGAAAGCATCTTCAGTATACCAAGTAATAAGGGTTCCAACGGGAAAAATAAACAGGTGGCAACACATTTTTCTGCTTTTTAGGATTGTTCGAACAATAAAACACCATCTCGTTCACGATTTTTAAAGAAGATGCCGAATTAATTTGAACTTGCAGGATTTTTAGACGAAAAAAAGCCGGGGCGACCCGGCAAAAAAACACAATGAGGGAGCAGTGTTAATCTGTGATAAACCAGTCGTCTGCGCTTTCCCACGTTTCCTGCAGGATTTCGCTGATGCGATCTTTATCTTCTTTCGCAGCACCAATGACGGAGAGGTTGTTCGCCGCGGCGTAACGCACCGTTACGGCACCCGCGTTATCGGGAAAGGTGTTGTTAATACGGCGGGATAATTCGCCTGCCAGTGCATCAAGCGCGCCGGCAGGCAGAACGGTTGTTTTGGCTATGGTGACTTCAATACGCATAAATGCCCCCTGTGTAATATACTGTTTATTTATACAGGTATATTATCGGTTTGACAACAAGGGGCATTGATTTTTTAACGTTTTACCGTCCAGTTAACGGTTTCGCCCGCCAGGAATGGAATCAGCGTGTCATCCGTCAGCGCAATGGACTCCTCAACGTGGCTCGCTTTACGCTCCAGTTCGATGAAGGTGTCGTTGACCGGCAGGCCGTAGAAGCGCGGGCCGTTAAGGGAGCAGAACGCTTCAAAATGTTCGAGCGCGTTCATCTCTTCAAAGACGGTCGCGTAGCTGGCCAGTGCCGTTGGGGCGTTGAAGCAGCCTGCACAGCCGCAGCTCGCCTCTTTGCGGTGGCGGGCGTGAGGTGCGGAATCGGTGCCGAGGAACGCGCGGGAGAACCCGCTGGCGACCAGCTCGCGCAGCGCCTGCTGGTGGATGTTGCGCTTGAGAATAGGCAGACAGTACAGGTGAGGACGCACCCCGCCCACCAGCATGTGGTTACGGTTAAACATCAGGTGCTGTGGCGTAATGGTCGCGGCGATAAGATCGTTGCCGTCACGCACATACTCTGCCGCGTCTTTGGTGGTGATATGCTCAAAGACCACTTTAAGCGCGGGCAGGCGCTGGCGCAGAGGCTCCATCACGGTCTCGATAAAGCGGGCTTCACGGTCGAAGATGTCAATCTCGGCATGCGTGACTTCACCATGGACCAGCAGCGGCATGCCCAGTTTCTGCATGCGTTCCAGAACCGGCATTATGGCATCAATGCTGGTGACGCCGTGGCTGGAGTTGGTGGTGGCGTTTGCCGGATAGAGTTTCGCCGCCGTAAATACGCCTTCGTTAAACCCGCGCTCCACTTCGTTCGGATCCAGCGAGTCGGTAAGATAGCAGGTCATCAGCGGGGTAAAATCGTGTCCCGCAGGGACGGCATCCAGGATGCGCTGGCGATAGGCCATCGCGGCATCGACGGTGGTGACTGGTGGAACCAGGTTAGGCATGACAATCGCGCGGCCATAAATTTCGCTGGTATAAGGCACGACGGTTTTCAGCATATCGCCATCACGCAGATGGATATGCCAGTCGTCAGGGCGGCGGATTTTAAGAACCTGGGGTTGTGCAGTCATGGAAGCTCCGGCTTGTCAGGAATCAGTCATAAGGATGGCTGTTTTTGCCGGACACAAATCATAAGCGGAAACGTTTTCGTTTGCACACTTTTCCGTAAAAAAAAGGGTGCCGCAGCGCCCTTCAGGTTAATCGGTGAAAGGAATGATAATTTCTCCCGGTTTCACCTCTATCCCTTTTGCATATTTTTTCGCCAGAGCTTCACCCTTGCTTTTGTCTTCGCTTAAGACGTACGCGGGCTGCTGGTTAAAGTAATTTCGCAGCGACTGGTTGAGATAGGGCATCAGGGTTTGCAGAACCGGTGCCATCTTGTCCGGCGACACCTGCGCATCGACGACTTCCATCTCCTGCAGGAAAATTGCCCCTTTCTCTTTGTTGAAAACGGGCAGGGCCTTCAGCTTGAGCTTAATGTTGGCTTTCTGATTGCCAAAGAGGGATGACATATCGAGAGCCGCGTCACCGGCCAGGGTAACTTTGTTTGGCTCTTCACGACCGATCTGGCTGGTCAGGTTCGTAAGCACGATATGCGCGTCCGCCAGTCCCGGCACGCCAATGTCTTTAGAGAAATTGTTATGTTTTTCCAGCGCCTGATTAATTTCCTGTTCACTGACGGTATATTGCGTGAGCTGGTTACAGCCAACCAGCAGGCCGCTGACAACTAATGCCGCGGCAAAGACAATTTTCTTCATAGTGTTCCTCAACGAAAAATCGGCGCTTCTGTCCTGTTACGCAAGTATGTCAGTGTGAATTGGCAGAAACCAGCAGAAAAAACTGAGAAGTGGGGCGGGAGTGCCTCCCGCCCGAGGGAAAGGCTACGCGCCAGGCTCGAGCATCCCGCTCGCGCTGCGTTTCTGGCTGAACTGCCACCACAGGGCAAGGAGCGTCATAAAGCCCACCGCGCCGAGCATCATCCACGGGAGTTCGGGCTGGTTAAACGCTTTGCCGGCATCAAACAACCAGCCGCCACCGGCGTAACCTAATGCACCGCCAAGCGCCAGCCCCAGCCGGCTGAAACCCATATAGCTGCCGCGCGCACGCGCATCCGCAAGCGAGGCGCTCAACGTTTCACGGGCAGGCTCGGCGATGATTGAGCCAATATAGAACGTGCAAATCAGCGTAAACAGCTGCTGGAGAGAGTTGACCAGGCCGATCGGCATCATGCTCAGCGTCATCAGGAACAGCCCGGCCATCAGGCGATGCTCCAGACGAAAACGCCGCTCGCTCCAGCGGGCAATCGGATAGAGCAGCGTCAGGGAAAGTGCGGCTTCAATGGCGTACATCCATTTAACGGCAGCAGGCGTGCCCGCAATGTCGTTAACCATGATCGGCAGCATCAGCATGACCTGCACAGCCAGCATGTAGTATCCCGTCAGGGTCAGCACATAGGTGACAAAACGCCTGTCGCGCAGGACGCGGCCAAGCCCTTCCCGGACCGGCGCTTTGACCGTCGACAGTTTCCAGGCGGGCAGGAACAGGCCATTAAACAGCGCGCACAGAATAAAGAGCACCGCGCCCGCCGCGCAGACCAGACGGAAGTCATACTGCAGCAGCCAGCTTCCCAGCAGGGCGCCGATAACCGCCCCGGCACTGTCCTGCATCATCAGAATCGAGAAGAAACGGCCGCGGTGCTGAGGGCGAATAAGCTTCACCACCAGCGCGGTGCGCGGCGGATCGAACAGCGTGCCGCCGATACCGGAGAGGAAACAGGAGAACCAGAGCAGCCAGGGCTCCTGGGCGATCGCCATCGTGGCAAAGCCTGCCGCGCGCAGCAGCATACCGGTAACGATCATCGGTTTAGCGCCAAAGCGGTCGGCAATGGCCCCGCCAAAGACCCCCAGACCCTGCTGGACAAACTGGCGTAACCCCAGGGCAATGCCAACCATTAATGCCGCCCAGCCCATCTGATCGACAAAGCGGATCGATATCAATGGAAAAACGACAAAAAAGCCGAGCACGACCAGCATGTTATCGACGAGCAGGAAATATTTACCCAGGCTCCTGGCCTGTGATACGCGGGACATTTTCCCTCCAGGGAAAATAAGAAGGTGAGCACGCTAACATTCTGCGGTGTCGCCGCGTTTTTTCCCACCCCTGGGCGTGACAATATTTTTTTATCAAAAGGGTGCTTTGATAGAGAGTTCTCATCGAAAATAATGAAAAGAGGGCAAAATGGTATGTCACTGTTTTCACAGACGGCGCAGGCGCAGGTATAGTAAAGCTAATGGGTAAGCAGAAGTGACGGGAAGGAGTGGTATCGATGTTTGGCTATCGCAGTAATGTGCCAAAAGTGCGTCTGACAACGGACAGGCTGGTCGTTCGTCTGGTGCATGAGCGTGATGCCTGGCGTCTGGCGGATTATTACGCCGAGAATCGCCAGTTTTTAAAACCCTGGGAACCCGTTCGGGATGAGAGCCATTGTTACCCTTCCGGCTGGCAGGCGCGCCTCAGCATGATTACGGAATTTCACAAGCAGGGCAGCGCGTTCTATTTCGCGCTGCTGGATCCTGAAGAAAAAGAGATTATCGGGATCGCCAATTTTTCAAACGTGGTGCGCGGGTCGTTTCATGCCTGCTACCTCGGCTACTCCATCGGCCAGAAATGGCAGGGGCAGGGGCTGATGTACGAGGCGTTAACGGTGGCGATCCGCTATATGCAACGCACGCAGCATATCCATCGCATCATGGCGAACTATATGCCGCATAATCAGCGCAGCGGCAATTTGCTGGCGCGTTTAGGGTTCGAGAAAGAGGGTTACGCCAAAGACTATCTGCTGATAGACGGAGAGTGGCGCGACCACGTTCTGACGGCGTTAACCACCCGGGACTGGACCGCAGGTCGTTAAGGAGAAAAGATGAAGTATCAGCTAAACGGTACAGAAGCGCGCGTGATTGGGTGCTTACTCGAAAAACAGGTCACCACGCCGGAGCAGTATCCGCTCTCCGTCAACGCCGTAACCATGGCCTGCAACCAGAAGACCAACCGCGAGCCGGTGATGTACCTCAGCGAGCATGAGGTTCAGGACGTGCTGGATGCGTTGGTTAAACGCCACTATCTGCGCACCGTCAGCGGCTTCGGCAACCGCGTGACCAAATACGAACAGCGCTTCTGTAACTCCGAATTTGGCGACCTGAAGCTGAGCAGTGCGGAAGTGGCGGTCATCACCACGCTGTTGCTGCGCGGGGCGCAGACGCCGGGAGAGCTGCGCACGCGCGCTTCCCGTATGCATGAGTTCAGCGATATGCAGGAAGTTGAGCAGACCCTGGAAGGGCTGGCTTCTCGCGAAGACGGCCCATACGTGGTGCGTCTGGCGCGCGAGCCGGGCAAACGTGAAAGCCGCTATATGCATCTGTTCAGCGGCGACGTCGATGTCGCTACCGCTACCGTGGAGAGCGACGCGGGATCCTCAGCAAGTAATGACACTCTTGCCGCGCGGGTAGAAGCGCTGGAAGAAGAGGTCGCCGGGCTGAAACAGCGTCTGGATGCGTTGCTGGCACATTTGGGAGACTGACGGTGAAAAAATTACGCGTAGGCGTGGTGGGGCTGGGCGGTATCGCGCAAAAAGCCTGGCTGCCTGTTTTAGGTGCGGCGACGGACTGGACCCTGCAAGGGGCATGGTCGCCCACCCGAGAAAAGGCAGAACGTATCTGCGAAACCTGGCGCATTCCGTATGCTGCCTCTCTGCAGGATCTGGCCCGCGAGTGTGATGCGGTCTTTGTGCATACCTCAACGGCAACCCACTATCAGGTGGTGAGCGAGCTGCTCAATTTGGGGATTCACGTCTGCGTGGATAAGCCGCTGGCGGAAAATGTTCAGGATGCCGAACGGCTGATTGAGCTGGCCGCGCGCAAAAAACTGACGCTGATGGTGGGCTTCAATCGCCGCTTCGCGCCGCTTTATCAGCAGCTGAAGGCGCAGTCGGGCACGCTCGCCTCGCTGCGGATGGATAAGCACCGCACCGACAGCATTGGGCCAAACGATCTGCGCTTCACCCTTCTGGATGATTATCTGCACGTTGTGGATACGGCGCTGTGGCTGAGCAACGGTAATGCGCAGCTGAAGAGCGGTACTCTGGTGACAAACGATCAGGGGCAGATGGTCTACGCGGAGCACCACTTCGCCGTTGAGCATCTTCAGATTACCACCAGCATGCACCGTCGGGCGGGAAGCCAGCGTGAATCCGTGCAGGCGGTGACCGAGGGCGCGCTGTATGACATTACAGACATGCGCGAGTGGCGGGAAGAGAAGGGCAACGGCGTGGTGACGCTCCCGGCGCCAGGCTGGCAGAGTACCCTCGAGCAGCGCGGTTTCGCAGGATGCGCCCGCCACTTTATCACCTGCGTGCAAAATCAGACGGTTCCTGAAACGTCCGGCGAGCAGGCCATTCTGGCGCAGCGCATTGTGGAAAGGCTCTGGCGCGATGCCATGAGCGAATAACTCGCTGTAACATCTGCGGATAGTAATTCGTTGAAATCCGGTTAGACTAAGCGCCGCTTGTTGGCTTTGCCGGGTGGCGCTTACGCTAATCCGGTCTACAAATCCGTATGGTTCTGGAAATTCACGTTAATGAACTTATTAAAATCGCTGGCGGCCGTCAGCTCGATGACCATGTTTTCCCGCGTGCTGGGTTTTGCGCGCGACGCCATTGTGGCAAGGGTATTTGGTGCAGGGATGGCCACGGACGCCTTTTTCGTCGCGTTCAAATTGCCGAACCTGCTGCGTCGTATTTTTGCTGAAGGGGCGTTTTCCCAGGCATTCGTACCCATTCTGGCGGAATATAAAAGCAAGCAGGGTGAAGACGCGACGCGCGTCTTTGTTTCTTATGTCTCCGGGCTGCTGACGCTGGCTTTGGCGGTGGTGACCGTACTCGGGATGCTGGCCGCGCCGTGGGTGATTATGGTGACCGCGCCCGGTTTTGCCGATACGGCTGACAAATTTGCGCTGACCTCGCAGCTGCTGCGCATCACTTTCCCCTATATTCTGCTCATCTCGCTGGCCTCGCTGGTGGGGGCGATCCTGAACACCTGGAATCGCTTCTCTGTCCCGGCGTTTGCGCCGACGTTTCTCAACGTCAGCATGATCGGTTTTGCCCTGTTCGCCGCGCCGCACTTTAACCCGCCGGTGCTGGCGCTGGCCTGGGCGGTTACCGTCGGCGGCGTGCTGCAGCTGGCGTACCAGCTGCCGCATCTGAAAAAAATCGGCATGCTGGTGCTGCCGCGCATCAATCTCAAAGATGCCGGGGCGATGCGCGTGATCAAGCAGATGGGACCCGCCATTCTTGGCGTCTCCGTCAGCCAGATCTCGCTTATCATCAACACCATCTTTGCCTCTTTCCTTGTGTCCGGCTCGGTTTCCTGGATGTACTACGCTGACCGTCTGATGGAGTTCCCGTCCGGGGTGCTGGGCGTGGCGCTGGGGACCATCCTGCTGCCGTCGCTGTCGAAAAGCTTTGCCAGCGGCAACCATGATGAGTATTGTCGCCTGATGGACTGGGGGTTACGTCTCTGCTTCCTGCTGGCCCTGCCGAGCGCGGTGGCGCTGGGTATTCTGGCTAAACCGCTGACGGTGTCGCTCTTCCAGTACGGAAAATTCACCGCCTTTGATGCCGCGATGACCCAGCGCGCGCTGATTGCCTACTCGGTCGGATTGATGGGGCTGATCGTCGTCAAGGTGCTGGCGCCCGGGTTCTACTCGCGTCAGGACATCAAAACGCCGGTGAAAATTGCCATTGTGACGCTGATTATGACCCAGCTGATGAACCTGGCGTTTATTGGTCCGCTGAAGCATGCCGGCCTGTCGCTGTCTATTGGTCTGGCGGCCTGTCTGAATGCCGGGCTGCTGTACTGGCAGCTGCGCAAGCAGGATATCTTTACGCCGCAGCCGGGCTGGGGAAGTTTCCTGGTGCGTCTGATTATTGCGGTACTGGTGATGTCAGCCGCGCTGCTCGGCATGATGTACGTGATGCCGGAGTGGTCCCAGGGCACCATGCCTTATCGTCTGATGCGGCTGATGGCCGTGGTAGGCGTCGGGGTGGTGGCTTACTTTGCCACGCTCGCGGTGCTGGGCTTCAAAGTGAAAGAGTTTGCCCGCCGTACGGCATAAACGCCAAAAGGGGAGTTCACCTTATGGTGCTCCCCGCTGCATGATTTGTCGCCAGGCGTCAAATCGAAATCTTTTTAACTCCCGCAATACGCGCAGTCGCTGTTTGACCATCCGCACCGTACAGTCCGGTTTCTTTATGCGGTTTCAATACCTCAAGCGCCTGCTGATTACGCTCAATCTGACCTTCCAGTAGCCAGCCGTTGTGCTGGTTAAGGTCGCGCAGGTGCTGGGTTTTTTCGGTAATGGTTTGCCAGCGCTCAACAATATCGTCATTGGCGCTGCGCTTAGGATCCTGCTCAGCGCGGCGCTGCTGCTCCAGATAATCCAGCGTCGCCAGTAGCGAACTTTTATCTTCAGTAATACGCTGCAGCGCGCTGCCGTTGATGTGACCGGAAGAGAGATGCTGCTGTTCAGCGTCCATTACCGTTTTCAGGTCGTTAAGAACAACCGTCATTTGATCCAGTATTTCTGACAGTCGACTCATACGGTTAGTTACTCTGTAAGAAACTCTGTGCTTCCTGAATCAGGGCGTCAGCAATCTTGCTGGTGTCCATTTTCAGCTCACCGTTACGAATAGCCGTTTTCAGCGCTTCAACACGTTCCATATTGATATCGTTGCTGCCTGGCTGCATCAGTTTTGCCTGCGCGTCGCTCAGGGTTACGCTGGTGCTGTTGGACGTTGACGGTTTTTCCAGACGCGTTTTCTGCGCAGGAGCGTCATTCGTTTCGCGAGGTTGTACAGCGCTTACCGGCTTCAGGGCTGATGTACGATCAATGCTCATAGTGTTGTCCTCATCGAGGGTTCGCGGCGTTTGCGCCTGACATCATCATTAGTGGAATATTTATCGGCACGCGCCGCGAAATCTTTAAAAAGATTATAGGTTAATCAGAATATTCCCATCAGAATCGACGGTTCCGCTCACCACCTGGCCTGAGGACATTCTGACGCGGGCGTTTTGCGCCACCGCGGCATTGTTTAACGCTTTCCCTTCACTGTTGATGCTAAAGCCATCTCCGTTGGCCACGACCATCACCTGTTGACCCGCTTTGACCCGCCATGACTGACGCAGCATTGAGAGCTGTATCGGCTGGCCGGGGGCGACATCGCGCAGGCTGACGGCGTCCTGTGCCTGGTTCATTTCCAGCATGGTGCGTGGAGGCAGCTGATCCAGACGGCCGCGTTTTAACGTCACGCTGTTCGTCTGCAGCACGCTGCCGCGCGCAATGGGCACGGCGGCGACAACATAATTGCCCGTCGCCTGAACTGCAACCTGTAAATAGCGTTTTTCGTTGGCGCAGCGTGCCAGCACGTTCACATTTCCCCACAGCCGGGTGGTTCCCGTCACGCTGAATGACGGTTGGTCACAGGTCGGGTACAGATTCGGTGGGGTGCGCACGGTAACGTTAACCTCATCGCTAAAGCCCGCCAGCTTTTCAGCAAAAAAAGCCGTCAGCTGATCCTGTAAGCCTTCAGCCTGCACCAGAGGGCTAAACAGCAAGAAAGTTGCCGTCAGGGCACGTTTTAACGTTTGCATCGCAAGTTCCACCGTTTCCAGAGTTGAATGAATTCTACCTGCAGTGGTTTTGCATCAACGCAATAAATAGCGACGCATTTTGCGCTTATTCCGTCGATAGGGGAGACCGGGTGAGATTTAAGCTGTGAACTGAAATTTTGCCATCAGCGGAGGAGACATGCTCGATAAACTCGACGCCGCGTTACGTTTTCAGCAGGAAGCGCTCAATTTACGCGCCCAGCGGCAGGAGATTTTAGCCGCCAACATCGCTAACGCCGATACCCCAGGGTTTCAGGCGCGCGATATTGATTTTTCCAGTGAACTCAAAAAGGTGATGGAGCGTGGACGTGCCGAAGGAACGGGTGTTGCACTTGCCATGACATCCTCTCGCCATATTCCTGCTCAGGCGATGACCGCGCCAGCGACCGATTTACTTTACCGCATTCCCGATCAGCCCTCACTCGACGGTAACACCGTGGATATGGACCGGGAGCGTACCCAGTTTGCCGATAACAGCCTGAAATACCAGACGGGCCTGACCGTACTCGGCGGACAAATCAAAGGCATGATGAACGTCCTGCAGGGGGGGAACTGATAGATGGCCTTGTTGAATATTTTTGATATTGCCGGTTCGGCGTTAACCGCGCAGTCCAAACGCCTGAACGTGGCTGCCAGTAACCTGGCGAACGCCGACAGCGTAACCGGACCAGACGGCCAGCCTTATCGTGCCAAACAGGTTGTCTTTCAGGTCGATGCTGCGCCGGGCGCGGCGACGGGCGGCGTGAAGGTGTCTGATGTGGTAGAGAGCCAGGCGCCGGACAGGCTGGTGTATGAGCCGGGTAACCCGCTAGCGGATGCCAGCGGATACGTAAAAATGCCAAACGTGGATGTGGTGGGCGAGATGGTGAACTCCATGTCGGCTTCCCGTAGCTACCAGGCCAACGTCGAAGTGCTTAATACCGTGAAGAGCATGATGCTCAAAACGCTCACTCTCGGCCAGTAAAGGAGACATGCATGTCCATCGCCGTAAATGTGAATGATCCTACGAACTCGGGTGTTAATAACACCAAGAGTACGACGGGTTCTAACTCCCTCACCGGGAGCAATGCCTCCGATCTTCAGGGCAGCTTTCTGACGCTGCTGGTGGCGCAGCTTAAGAACCAGGATCCCACCAACCCAATGCAGAACAACGAACTGACCACGCAGCTTGCGCAGATCAGCACCGTGAGCGGCATTGAGAAACTGAATACGACCCTCGGTTCCGTCTCCGGGCAGATCAACAGTGCCCAGTCTCTGCAGGCGGCAAGCCTGATTGGCCACGGGGTAATGATCCCGGGCACCACGATTCTGGCGGGCACCAGCACCACCGAAGGCAACACCACAACCACCACCACGCCGTTTGGCGTTGAGCTCCAGCAGGCGGCTGAGAAGGTCACTGCAACAATCATGGATGCCAATAACGTGGTGGTTCGCACCATTGATATCGGCGAGCTGAAGGCGGGCGTTCACACCTTTACGTGGGATGGCAGCCTGACCGACGGCACTAAAGCACCAAACGGTTCTTACAAAGTAGCGATCAGCGCCAGCAACGGGACGACCCAGCTGGTGGCGCAGCCGCTGCAGTTCGCGCTGGTCCAGGGCGTGATTAAAGGAAGCGACGGCAACAAACTGGATTTGGGAACCTCTGGTTCCACCACACTCGACGAAGTTCGGCAGATTATCTAAGCCTTAACACTTATCAGGAGTAAGTCATGGCCTTTTCTCAAGCGGTCAGCGGCCTGAATGCTGCGGCCACCAACCTGGACGTCATTGGCAACAACATCGCCAACTCCGCGACCTATGGTTTTAAATCCGGTTCTGCTTCATTTGCGGACATGTTTGCCGGTTCCAAAGTCGGCCTGGGCGTGAAAGTTGCGGGCATCACTCAGGACTTTACCGACGGCACCACTACCAACACCGGTCGTGGTCTGGACGTTGCCATCAGCCAGAACGGTTTCTTCCGTATGGTCGATTCCAACGGCTCTGTGTTCTACAGCCGTAACGGTCAGTTCAAGCTGGACGAAAACCGTACGCTGGTTAACATGCAGGGCATGCAGCTGACGGGCTACCCGGTAGCGGGTACGCCATCAAAAGTCCAAACTGGTGCCAACCCACAGGCGATCACTATTCCAACAACGCTGATGGCAGCCAAGTCAACCACTACGGCATCCCAGCAGATCAACCTTAATTCTACCGATACCGCGCCAACAGTGGCATTTGATGCGACTAATCCGGATACCTATAACAAAAAAGGGACTGTGACCGTCTTTGACAGCCAGGGTAATGCGCACAACATGAACCTGTTTTACGTCAAAGATGCTGCACCCGCTAACTCCTGGAAAGTGTATTCCCAGGACGGTAGCGTGGCAGGTAGCGCGGCAACGCTGGCAACTACGCTGACCTTTGATAACAACGGTTCGCTGACCGGCGGTGGAAACATTAACTTAACGACCGCGACCATACCTGGTGCAACCCCTGCGACCTTCGCAATGAGTTTTGCTAACTCGATGCAACAGAATACGGGTGCCAACAACATTGTTGCGACCAGCCAGAACGGCTTCAAGCCTGGCGATCTGGTGAGCTATCAGATCAACGATGACGGCACCGTCGTCGGGAACTACTCCAACGAACAGACTCAGGTTCTGGGTCAGATCGTGCTGGCAAACTTCGCCAACAACGAAGGCCTGAAATCGGAAGGCGACAACGTCTGGTCTGCCTCCCAGTCCTCCGGCGTGGCGCTGCTGGGTACCGCAGGCACCGGTAACTTCGGCAAGCTGACCAACGGCGCGCTGGAAGCCTCCAACGTGGATATGAGTAAAGAACTGGTGAACATGATTGTCGCGCAGCGTAACTATCAGTCGAACGCGCAGACCATCAAAACCCAGGACCAGATCCTCAACACGCTGGTTAACCTGCGTTAAGCGGCTAACAGGAAAGCGCAATGGATCACGCAATATATACCGCGATGGGCGCGGCAAGTCAGACGCTCAATCAGCAGGCCGTTACTGCCAGCAACCTGGCAAACGCCTCAACGCCGGGCTTTCGCGCGCAGCTTAATGCGCTGCGCGCGGTGCCGGTTGAAGGGCTTTCTCTGCCAACCCGTACGCTGGTGACGGCATCAACCCCTGGCGCAGATATGACGCCAGGGCAGATGGACTACACCTCGCGCCCGCTGGACGTTGCCCTGCAGCAGGACGGCTGGCTGGCGGTGCAAACTGCCGACGGCAGCGAAGGCTATACCCGTAACGGCAATATCCAGGTGAGCGCGACGGGCCAGCTGACGATTCAGGGGCATCCGGTGATGGGGGAAGCGGGTCCGCTGACCGTGCCGGAAGGCTCTGAGCTGACTATCGCCGCGGACGGCACCATTTCGGCGCTGAACCCGGGCGACCCGGCCAACACCGTTGCACCCGTCGGACGTCTGAAGCTGGTGAAAGCGGAAGGCAAAGACGTACAGCGTGGCGATGACGGCATGTTCCGTCTGACCCAGGCGGCGCAGGCGACGCGTGGTGCCACGTTACAGGCCGATCCGAGCATCCGCGTGATGTCCGGCGTTCTGGAAGGCAGCAACGTCAAGCCGGTAGCCGCCATGAGCGACATGATTGCCAGCGCCCGTCGTTTTGAAATGCAGATGAAGATCATCAGCAGCGTGGATGAAAACGCGGGCAAAGCTAACCAACTTCTGGCTATGAGTTAACAGGACTCCTTATGATCAGTTCTTTATGGATCGCGAAAACTGGCCTGGACGCCCAGCAAACCAATATGGACGTGATTGCCAACAACCTGGCAAACGTGAGCACCAATGGTTTCAAGCGTCAGCGTGCCGTTTTCGAAGATTTGCTTTATCAAACCATCCGTCAGCCGGGCGCGCAGTCTTCTGAACAGACGACGCTGCCGTCGGGCCTGCAGATTGGTACCGGCGTTCGCCCGGTGGCTACCGAGCGTCTGCACAGCCAGGGCAACCTGTCACAGACCAACAACAGTAAAGACGTGGCAATCAAAGGCCAGGGCTTCTTCCAGGTGCAGCTGCCTGACGGGACCTCTGCCTATACCCGCGACGGTTCGTTCCAGGTCGATCAGAACGGCCAGCTGGTGACGGCGGGCGGTTTCCAGGTTCAGCCTGCGATTACCATCCCGGCGAACGCCCTGAGCATCACCATCGGACGTGACGGTGTGGTCAGCGTAACCCAGCAGGGACAGGCCGCGCCGGTTCAGGTTGGGCAGCTCAACCTGACCACCTTCATGAACGATACCGGTCTGGAAAGCATTGGTGAGAACCTCTACACCGAAACGCAATCCTCCGGTACGCCGAATGAGAGCACCCCGGGCCTGAACGGTGCGGGCCTGCTGTACCAGGGTTATGTTGAAACGTCCAACGTGAACGTGGCGGAAGAGCTGGTGAATATGATCCAGGTCCAGCGCGCGTATGAAATTAACAGTAAAGCAGTGTCGACGACCGACCAGATGCTGCAGAAACTGACGCAACTCTAAGGTGTAGCCCGGTGCGGTAAACGCCGCACCGGCTCCCTGTTTTCGAAGATGAAGGCAATGCAAAAAAACGCGGCGTTTCGTTATCCGATACTGACTGTTCTGGCTGTCACCCTCAGCGGGTGTGCTTTGATCCCGTCTAAACCATTGGTCCAGGGTGCGACGACTGCCCAACCCGTTCCTGGCCCAGCGCCAGTGGTAAACGGCTCCATTTTCCAGACCGCGCAGCCGATTAATTACGGCTATCAGCCGCTGTTTGAAGATCGCCGCCCGCGTAACGTCGGCGATACATTGACCATTGTGCTGCAGGAAAACGTCAGCGCGAGCAAGAGCTCGTCGGCGAACGCCAGCCGCGATGGCAAAACCAATTTTGGCTTCGATACCGTGCCACGCTATCTCGAAGGGCTGTTCGGCAACGCGCGTGCTGATGTGAACGCGTCCGGCGGCAACACCTTTAACGGCAAAGGCGGCGCGAACGCCAGCAACACCTTCAGCGGTACGCTGACGGTCACGGTTGACCAGGTCCTGGTTAACGGCAACTTACACGTTGTGGGTGAAAAACAGATCGCCATCAACCAGGGCACTGAATTCATTCGCTTCTCGGGCGTGGTTAACCCTCGCACCATCAGCGGCACCAACACCGTTCCGTCCACCCAAGTGGCGGATGCGCGCATTGAGTACGTCGGTAACGGCTATATCAATGAAGCGCAAAATATGGGTTGGCTGCAGCGCTTCTTCCTTAATTTATCGCCGATGTAAGCGAGGTGACCCATGTTTAAATCGATCTTCGCCGTGGCGCTTGCGCTGGTGGCAACCTTTGCCCAGGCTGACCGTATTCGCGACCTCACCAGCGTTCAGGGCGTTCGTGAAAACTCCCTGATTGGCTATGGCCTGGTGGTGGGTCTGGATGGTACCGGTGACCAGACGACCCAGACGCCGTTCACCACCCAAAGCCTGAACAACATGCTTTCCCAGCTCGGCATTACCGTGCCGGCGGGAACCAACATGCAGCTGAAAAACGTGGCCGCGGTAATGGTCACCGCGTCCTACCCGGCGTTTGCGCGTCAGGGGCAGACCATTGATGTGGTGGTCTCCTCAATGGGTAATGCCAAAAGCCTGCGCGGCGGTACGCTGCTGATGACCCCGCTGAAAGGCGTTGATAGCCAGGTCTACGCGCTGGCGCAGGGGAACATTCTGGTTGGCGGTGCGGGTGCATCCGCAGGCGGAAGCAGCGTGCAGGTGAACCAGCTGAACGGTGGACGCATCACCAACGGTGCGATCATTGAGCGTGAACTGCCGACCCAGTTTGGCGCGGGCAACACCATTAACCTGCAGCTTAATAATGAAGACTTCACGATGGCGCAGCAAATTGCCGATACCATCAACCGCAGCCGCGGATACGGTAACGCAACGGCACTCGATGCGCGCACCGTGCAGATCCGCACCTCCACAGGCAGCAGCAACCAGGTGCGCATGCTGGCGGATATCCAGAATATGGAAGTAAACGTTCCGGTTCAGGATGCGAAAGTGATCATCAACTCCCGTACCGGCTCGGTGGTGATGAACCGGGAAGTGTCGCTGGACAGCTGCGCCGTGGCGCAGGGTAACCTCTCCGTGACGGTAAACCGCTCCGCGAACGTGAGCCAGCCGAATACGCCATTTGGTGGCGGTCAGACGGTGGTGACGCCGCAAACGCAGATTGATATGCGTCAGAGCGGCGGGTCGCTGCAGAGCGTTCGCTCCAGCGCCAACCTGAACAGCGTGGTGCGTGCCCTGAACGCCCTGGGCGCAACGCCGATGGACCTGATGTCCATCCTGCAATCCATGCAAAGCGCGGGCTGCCTGCGCGCCAAACTGGAAATCATCTAATGCTGACCGATAGCAAACTGTTGACCAGTGCAGCCTGGGACGCCCAGTCGCTCAACGAACTGAAAACCAAAGCAGGTAAAGACCCGGCGGCGAACATCCGCCCGGTTGCCCGCCAAGTGGAAGGGATGTTTGTACAGATGATGCTGAAAAGCATGCGTGAAACCCTGCCGAAAGATGGGATGTTCAGCAGTGATTCAACGCGTCTCTACACCAGCATGTATGACCAGCAGATTGCGCAGCAGATGACCGCCGGTAAAGGCCTCGGTCTGGCTGACATGATTGTGAAACAGACCGAAGCCGCGCAGGGCGTTCAGCCTCAGGATCAGACGCAGCAGGTACCGATGAAGTTCGACCTGGAAACGGTGACCAGTTATCAGAACCAGGCTCTGACGCAAATGGTGCGTAAAGCGATGCCAAAAGCCACGGGCAGCGGCGATGAGCCGCTCTCCGGTGACAGCAAAGACTTCCTGGCGCAGCTTTCTCTGCCAGCGCGTCTTGCCAGCGAACAGAGCGGCGTGCCGCATCACCTGATTCTGGCGCAGGCCGCGCTGGAGTCGGGCTGGGGTCAGCGTCAGATCCGCAAGGAAAACGGCGAGCCGAGCTTCAACATCTTCGGCGTGAAGGCCACCTCCAGCTGGAAGGGGCCAACAACGGAGATCACGACCACCGAATACGAGAACGGTGCGGCGGTGAAGGTCAAAGCAAAATTCCGCGTCTACAGCTCCTATCTGGAAGCATTGTCCGACTACGTTGGCCTGCTGAGCCGAAATCCGCGTTATACCGCCGTTACGCAGGCGGCGACGGCGGAGCAGGGCGCTCAGGCCTTACAAAACGCGGGCTACGCGACTGACCCGAACTATGCACGCAAGCTCACCAGCATGATCCAGCAGCTGAAATCCATGGGCGAGAAGGTCAGCAAAGCCTATAGCACAGATATTGAAAATCTGTTCTGAAAGTTCTCAAGTCCCGGTGGAGGTTGCCGATAACCTTCAACAGGACTCGTGTCTGAACGTATAAAAGGAACCCCCATGTCCAGTTTGATTAACAGCGCCATGAGTGGCCTCAGTGCCGCGCAGTCGGCACTCAATACCGTCAGTAATAATATTTCAAGCTATAACGTGGCAGGTTACACCCGCCAGACCACGGTGCTGGGCGCATCTAACAGCACGCTGACCGGCGGTGGCTGGGTGGGTAACGGGGTTTATGTCTCCGGTGTCCAGCGTGAGTATGACGCCTTCATCACCAACCAGCTGCGCGCCGCGCAGACGCAGAGCAGCGGTCTGACGACGCGCTATCAGCAGATGTCAAAAATCGATGATGTGCTCTCCGATACCACCAACTCGCTCTCCACCACCCTGCAGGACTTCTTCAAAAGCCTGCAAACCCTGGTGAGCAACGCGGAAGACCCGGCTGCACGTCAGACGGTGCTGGGTAAAGCGAGTGGTCTGGTCAATCAGTTTAAAACCAACGATCAGTATCTCCGTGACCAGGATGCGCAGGTGAATACCGCCATCTCAAGCAGCGTGTCTCAGATCAACAACTACGCGACGCAGATTGCGAATCTGAACGATCAGATTTCCCGTCTGACCGGTGTCGGTGCGGGCGCTTCGCCTAACGACCTGCTCGACCAGCGGGATCAGCTCGTGACTGAACTGAACAAAATCGTGGGCGTGGAAGTCTCCGTGCAGGATAGCGGCACGTTTAATATCTCTCTCGGCAACGGTTACAGTCTGGTGCAGGGCAGCAAAGCCAGCCAGCTGGCGGCCGTGAAGTCCAGCGCCGATCCGGCTCGCACGACCATCGCCTACGTCGATGACGTGGCGGGCAATATTGAGATCCCCGAGAAATTTATCACCACCGGTTCTTTAGGCGGTTTACTGACCTTCCGCACGGAAGATCTGGATAAAGCGCGTAACAGCCTGAACCAGATGGCGCTGGCCTTCGCCGACGCGATGAACACGCAGCATGAAGCCGGTTTTGATGCGAACGGTGATGCGGGCGGTAAGCTGTTCAACTTTGGTTCTCCGGCGGTCCTGTCCAACAGCAAGAACGGCGGCTCGGCCGTTGTCACAGCCTCCGTGGCGGACAGTAAACAGGTCCAGGCGACAGACTATAAGCTGCAGTTTAACGGCACTGACTGGACGATCACCCGCACGTCAGACAAAACCAGCTTTACGATGAGCCCGGATGCCAGCGGCAATCTGTCGTTTGATGGCCTTAACGTCAACGTCAGCGGCACGGCAAATACCAAAGACAGCTTCACCGTGAAGCCTGTTTCCAACGTCATCATGAACATGGATCTCGCGATCAGCGACGAGTCCAAACTGGCGATGGCATCGGTGCAGAACGGCGGCGAAAGTGACAACCGTAACGGCCAGAAACTGCTCGATCTGCAAAACGGCAAAGTGGTGGGTGGGAATAAAACCTTCAACGATGCGTATGCCTCTCTCGTCAGTACCGTCGGTAGCACCACGGCGTCACTGAAGGTGAGTAGCCAGACGAAAGCCAATGTGGAAACGCAGTTAATCAAGCAGCAGCAGACCATCTCTGGGGTAAACCTCGACGAAGAGTATGGCAATTTGCAGCGTTATCAGCAGTATTACCTGGCCAATGCCCAGGTATTACAAACTGCCAGTACGCTCTTCGATGCAATTATCAACATTCGTTAAGGTTGAGGTGAACAATGCGTATTAGCACCCAGATGATGTATGAGCAGAACATGCGAGGGATCACCGATTCCCAGAGCAGATGGCTGAGCTACGGTGAGCAGATGTCCACCGGTAAGCGCGTCAACCGTCCTTCGGACGATCCTATCGCCGCGTCGCAGGCCATCGTTCTGTCGCAATCTCAGTCGCAAAACAGCCAGTTCGCACTCGCGCGTACCTTTGCAACGCAGAAGGTCTCGCTGGAAGATAACGTGTTAACCCAGGTGAACACCGCGATCTCAAGCGTGCGCGAGAAGCTGGTTTACGCCTCAAACGGCACATTAAGCGATGACGACCGTCTTTCTCTGGCAACCGATATTCAGGGGATCCGCGATCAGCTGATGAACCTGGCCAACACGACGGATGGTAATGGTCGCTTTATCTTTGCGGGATACAAAACCGAGAGCGCACCGTTTGATGCCGCGACCGGGGATTACAACGGCGGCGCAGAGGCCATCACCCAGCAGGTTGATACGGCGCGAAATATGACCATTAGCCATACCGGACAGCAAATTTTCGAAAGCATTACCAGTAATGCGGAACAGCTGCCGGGCGGTGGATATGGCGAAACAAACATGTTCAAAATCCTGGATTCTGCCATTGCGTCGCTGAAGACACCGATTGAGAACGATCCGGCTGCCGCAACGGCACAAAGCCAGGTGATTGCCAATGCGCAAATCGGCATCAAAAATTCCCAGAACAACGTCCTGACGGTCGTTGCGGATGTGGGAACCAAGATGAACGAGCTGGAAAAACTCGATACGCTGGGTGATGACCGCGCGCTGGGTCAGACCAAGCAGATGAGTGATCTGGTGGATGTTGACTGGAACGAAGCGATTTCCTCTTACACCATGCAGCAGGCGGCCTTGCAGGCGTCTTATAAAGCGTTTAGCGATATGCAGGGCATGTCTCTGTTCCAGCTGAACAAATAACATCTTGACCTCTTAGAACATGTCTTGAAACTGGGCATGTTTTACTGCCCAATCCGTCTGGATTGGGCATTTTTTTTATGCAACTTCTGCCGGTGCGGAGGCGACTCGTGCGCTTTCTATCAGACGGATTGCCAGCGCAATGACGCCACAGACTGTCGCCAGCGCGACCACGCCCGTCCAGCCGGCCAGCGAGTAGATATTGCTGCCTAACGCGGAACCCAGCGCCATCCCGATAAATACTACCGTAAAGAGCAGGGCATTGAGACGACCCCGCGCCTGCGGTTCAAGGCTGTATACCAGGTTCTGGTGAGCGACCAGACTAGACTGCAGGCCCAGGTCGAACCCGACGGCAGAGACGGCGATCAGCATCAGCTGTCCATGAACGCCCAACGCGGGCATCAGGAACATCAGAGCGAATGAGACGGTCACAAGAACTGCACCAAGCTGCGTGACTTTTCCTGCGCCGAGTTTGTCCGCCAGACCTCCTGCCAGCGGGGCAGCTAACGCACCGGCGGCACCTGCAATACCAAAACCCCCCGCGACGGCACTGCCCAGGTGATAGCGTTCCAGCAGCATGACCGCAAGCGTAGACCAGAAGGCGCTAAAGGCAATCGACAGGAAGCCCTGAGCCAGCGCCGCACGGCGCAGCGCCGGATAGCGACGCCACAGATGTTCCATTGAGCGCATCAGCGCGGGGTAGCTCAGCGTGGAGTGAATGGCAAAACGGGGAAGTACAAACCACATCATCACCCCGATGAACGCAATGCTCGCCGCCGCCAGCTGGTACATGACGCGCCAGCCAAACGCTTCGCCCACCACGCCGCTCACGGTTCTGGATAATAAGATGCCCATCAGCAGCCCGGTCATTACCGTGCCCACGGTTTTCCCCTGTTTACCTTCCGGCGCAAGAATGGCCGCGGCAGGGACGATATCCTGTGCCATGGTGGCGGCCATGCCGATGAGCAGGCTTGCCAGCAGCAGAGAATGGATCTGCCCGGTCAGGCTACAGCCGAGAAGAAACAGCGCCAGCGCCGCACTCTTTATCAGGATTAACGTCCTGCGGTCGTGGCGATCGCCGAGCGGTAGCAGGAACAGGATCCCCAGGGCATATCCCGCCTGGGTGAGCGTCGGGACCAGGCCCATTCCTTCGATACTCAGGTGAAGGTCTGCGCCCATCAGCGGCAGCAGAGGCTGGGCATAATAGATAGATGCCACGCTGAAACCTGCACCGATCGCCAGCATTAAGATTACCCAGCGGCTCACCGCATGGGCGGCGGTTGTTGTGTTCATAAGATGTTCCTCATTCGTCGTGTGAGGCTATTTTTTATCAGTACGCCTTGCGACGGTAGCGGGCCCGGTGGTAAAACGCTTATACGTTGAACGTATAAATGAAAATGCAATGAAAAGAGCTGAGCGTATAGACAGGGTGGAGTTAATGCGGACGTTTGTTCGTATTGTGGAGGCCGGTTCCCTCTCAGCGGCGGCACGGCAGCTGGCCACTACCCAGGCCACGGTAAGCAGACGGTTGCAGTCGCTTGAGACCATGCTGGGCGTGCGCCTGATATTGCGCACCACCCACACGACGCGGCTTACGGATGACGGCGAGCGCTGCTATCAGCACGCCCGTCGGGTGATTGACAGCTGGCTGGCGCTGGAAGATGAGGTGGGGCAGACGGAAGATGAGCCTGTAGGCGTTCTGCGGGTGCGCGCTCCGCACGCGTTTGGTCAGGACCAGCTTCTGAAACCCGTAACCGAGTTTTTGCAACGCTATCCGCAGCTTTCCATTGAGTGGATGCTTAACGATCGGTCGGCGGACTTCCTCGGCGATAACCTTGACTGTGCGATTCGGGTGGGCGTGGAAGTCGATCCTGCGACCGTGTCCGTGCTGCTGGCCGAAGTGCCGCGCTCGGTAGTGGCTTCACCGGCACTGCTGGCCCGTTTTCCGACGGTCAACACGCCGGAGGATTTGCAGCAGTTTCCCTGGATAGCGATTAGCTCATTCTACCAGCGCCACGTGGAGCTTTTTCACGATGCATCACCTGCCACCGCGCGGATTGCTATTACGCCACGGCTGAGCACCGACAGCCTGTATGTCGCACGCAATACGGCGCTCACCGGCCTTGGCGTGGCGGTGGTATCCAGCTGGACGGTACAGGATGATATTCGGGAAGGGCGGCTGGTGCATTTGCTTCCAGACTGGCAGCCAGCGGCGTTACCGGTGCATCTGGTTTATCCCTGGTCCCGCTATTATCCGGCACGCTTGCGGCGTTTTCTGGAGTTGATGCGGCAGGTCATGCCAGAGGTGACCGGGATGAGAAAGCCCGTGCAGCAGCCATAAAAAAAGCCGACCCTAAGGTCGGCTTTTTACTTTCAGCGTCGTTATTCGACAGACTGCGGACGCGTCGCCGGTGCAGTCGCCTGATGCGTTGCACTGTGGCCGCCTGCAGCGCCTTTACCGTCGAAGCTGAACGCCGGGCGTACCCAGTCGCTGTGACGCGGGGCTTCAGGCACGTAATCCGGCGCCGGGGCGCGCGTCATTGGTGCTGTCGCCACGTGGGCAGCGGCTGGTGCAGAAACAACCGGCTCAGGTTTCACCTCAGGCGCTTTCGCTTCTTCGACAACCGGTTCAACCTGAATCTCAACGTCCTGAACGACTTCTTCAGCGGTGGTTTCAACGAGGGTTTCTGCGATGTCTTCCACTGCGGCTACAGGTTCAGCCTCTTCAGCCACTTCCTCAGCCACCACGGCATCTTCTTCGGCGATAAGCTGCGGTGCGGCATCAACCGGCGCGGCAATCACTTCTGGATGGGTGGTTTCAACTTCCACTGCGTGAGGTGCTTCAGCTTCAACAACCTGAGGTTCAACCACGGTTGCCGCTTCAGTCGCGACAGCTTCTACCGCGGCTGCGGGTGCAATCACCTCTTCGGTTACAGGCTGTTCTTCAACAACCTGCTCCGGGCGAGCAACCGGGTAGCGGATCCAGACTTTGCCGGAGGCCATTTCTGGCGAAGCACAGGCAATGGTCAGCGGCATTGGCGACTGGGTTGGGTAACGCTCGTCACGATAGCGACGACGGCGCTGGCCGCTGACGCGCAGATGACGTGGAGAACGACGTGAACGGCGCGGCATACCGGCGTTATCACGATTTTCACCGTTATCATCCTGCTCAACGTTGCTTTCAACGACCGCTGGCAGATCAACTTTCGCCAGCTGCGTACCGGTTGCGATCTCGCTGGTTTCAACCGCGATAGCGCCTGACTCTTCGGTTGCTTCAGAGGCGAAGCGAACTTTCTGAGAAAGCTGGCGCTGCTTACGACGCGGCATTACCTGAGTGCGTTCTTCCTGCTCGCCGTCCTGCTGTTCAACAGGCTCTTCGCGGTTCAGGTTTTTGACTTCCTGCTGTGCCTGACGCTTCTCGTCGTTACGGCGACGGCTGCGTTCACGGCGCGGCTGCTGGTCGTCACGCTGTTTGCTCTTCTCAGACTCATCGCCCGCCTGCTGGCGAATTTCACGATCTTCAACGTTCGGCTGTTGTTTCTCGCGACGGTTGCGGCGGTTGTCTTCGCGTTGCTCACGGCCTTCGCCATTCTCAGAGCGGTTGTCACGGTTGTCACGACGCTCGCTGCGGTCATTACGGTCATTACGGTCGCTGCGGTCGTTACGATCGCGGCGGTTGTTCTGACGCTTACGGCGGTCCTGCTGACGCTCTGGTTTGGCCGCTTTAGGCTCTTCTTTCGGCTGTTCTGGCTGAACTTCTTCTTCAGCAAACATCTTCTTCAGCGCGCCAAAGAAGCGGCTCAGCAGACCCGGCTGTGCCGGCTGGGCCTTCGCCGCAGCTGCTTCTGGTTTCTGCGCTTCAGGTTTGGCAGCAGGTTTTTCCAGAGCTGCTTCCGGTGGCGCTTCTGGCATGATGAAGGTCGCTAACGCAGGCTGCTCTGGCAGTTTGCGCTCGGCAGGCTCTTCATCGGATGGCAGAGCCATCTCTTCTTCATGCAGCTTCGGCAGCAGGTAGCTGAGGGTGGTCGTCTCTTCGCCCTTACGCACGCGCAGCACGTGATAGTGTGGGGTCTGCATCTGATCGTTTGGCACGATGATGCAGCGAACGCCACCCTGACGTGCTTCAATCGCACTTACCGCTGCACGTTTTTCGTTAAGCAGGTAAGAGGCAACGGGCACCGGCACAATGGCGTGAACCTCTTTGGTGTTCTCTTTCAGCGCTTCTTCTTCAATCAGACGCAGAATGGAGAGGGACAGAGATTCGTTATCACGCACGGTACCGGTGCCGGAGCAGCGCGGACAAACGTGATGGCTGGACTCGCCGAGAGACGGGCTCAGACGCTGACGGGACATCTCCAGCAGGCCAAAGCGTGAGATATGGCTAATCTGGATACGCGCCCTGTCCTGACGCACCGCTTCGCGCAGACGGTTTTCAACCGCACGCTGGTGGCGAACAGGAGTCATGTCGATGAAGTCGATAACAATCAGACCACCCAGGTCGCGCAGGCGGAGCTGGCGGGCGATTTCATCAGCGGCTTCGAGGTTAGTGTTGTAGGCGGTCTCTTCGATATCGCCACCGCGTGTTGCACGTGCGGAGTTGATGTCGATAGCGGTCAGCGCTTCAGTGGTATCGATAACGATAGAACCGCCGGATGGCAGACGCACTTCACGCTGGAAGGCGGACTCAATCTGGGATTCGATCTGATAGTGGCTGAACAGCGGGATTTCACCGGTGTACAGTTTAATTTTGCTGGTGAAATCCGGACGACCCAGCGCGGCGATGTGCTGGCGCGCCAGCTCAAGCACTTTCGGGTTATCGATCAGAATCTCACCGATGTCCTGACGCAGGTAATCACGGAAGGCACGTACGATAACGTTGCTTTCCTGGTGGATCAGGAACGGAGCAGGGCGACTTTCCGCAGCTTTCTGGATGGCTTCCCAGTGCTTCAGACGGAAGCTCAGGTCCCACTGCAGCGCTTCGGCTGATTTGCCTACGCCTGCGGTACGCACGATAAGCCCCATGCCATCAGGCAGTTCGAGGCTTGCCAGCGCTTCTTTCAGCTCGGTACGGTCATCACCTTCGATACGGCGAGAGATGCCACCCGCACGCGGGTTGTTAGGCATCAGAACCAGATAGCTCCCTGCCAGGCTGATAAAGGTGGTCAGTGCGGCACCTTTGTTGCCACGCTCTTCTTTATCAATCTGAACGATAACTTCCTGACCTTCACGCAGAACATCTTTGATGTTTGGGCGGCCATGGGCGTTGTAGTTTGCGGGGAAATATTCGCGTGCGATTTCTTTCAGAGGGAGGAAACCATGACGCTCAGCACCGTAATCGACAAATGCAGCTTCAAGGCTTGGTTCAATGCGGGTGATTTTACCTTTGTAAATGTTCGCTTTTTTCTGTTCGTGTCCAGGACTTTCGATATCCAGATCGTACAGGCGCTGCCCATCCACAAGGGCGACACGCAACTCTTCTTGCTGAGTTGCGTTGATTAACATTCTTTTCATCGTAACTTACTCGTTATTCTTACATTGACGACAAAGCTGCGGGCAAGGTGACGCTTTCCGGGGTATGAACCGATGGCCTCGTGTCTGTTCACGTCGCCAACCTCACGGTTGTCGCTCGCTTAAGAGGCGCAGAGTGTCGGTTGCCTGTGTTTCATACGGAAACACAGCGCAATTATCAGGGGAATTGCCTGGGTAGAACTCTCCAGAGAACAATCCTTATACCGGGAAGTACTGCAACCCGCAGCCCGCTAACTGCCTGAAAGATCAATACGTCTTACGCCATTGCTGCGTGGATGATCGGTCAGACAAAATTGGTCATTCCGTCAACATCCTTACTTAACCAGGATTTAACACGGAAAACAGCCTCATTATTCCACTGCTCGCCGGGTTATAGCAAGATGACTTTTACCAATTATCACCCGGTTACTCACAGTTTCTTCACTTCAGAATGGCAATTGGTTTAATAACCACCAAATCGGTTGCGCGAAACCGGGAGCTGGCCGGATAAAAGTAAATATAAGCATAGAAAAATGAGTGGCGCTAATGGCTGACGATATTTAGAATCGCCAACCATGAAAACAGAGACTCCAGCCGTAAAAATGGTTGCCATCGCCGAAGATGACGCGGGGCAACGTATCGATAACTTTTTGCGCACCCAGTTGAAAGGTGTGCCAAAGAGCATGATTTACCGCATCCTGCGTAAGGGCGAGGTGCGGGTTAACAAAAAACGCGTGAAGCCCGAGTACAAACTCGAGGCGGGCGATGAAGTGCGTATTCCGCCGGTGCGCGTTGCGGAACGTGAAGAAGAGACCGTTTCACCGAAGCTACAGAAAGTGGCGGCCCTGAGCGATGTGATCCTTTACGAAGATGACCACATTCTGGTGCTCAATAAACCGTCAGGAACGGCTGTCCATGGCGGTAGCGGTCTGAGCTTCGGCGTGATTGAAGGACTGCGAGCCCTGCGCCCGGAAGCGCGCTTCCTTGAACTGGTGCACCGTCTTGACCGTGATACCTCTGGCGTACTGCTGGTGGCGAAAAAGCGTTCTGCGCTGCGTTCTCTGCATGAACAGCTGCGTGAAAAAGGGATGCAGAAAGACTACCTGGCGCTGGTGCGCGGTCAGTGGCAGTCCCATGTAAAAGTGGTGCAGGCGCCGCTGCTGAAGAACATTCTGCAAAGCGGTGAACGTATTGTTCGCGTGAGCCAGGAAGGGAAACCGTCTGAGACGCGCTTTAAGGTTGAAGAGCGCTATGAGTTTGCCACGCTGGTGCGCTGCAGTCCGGTGACCGGTCGTACCCACCAGATCCGCGTGCATACTCAGTTTGCAGGGCACCCAATTGCCTTTGATGACCGCTATGGCGACCGCGAGTTTGATAAGCAGCTGGCGGGGACGGGACTGTCGCGTCTGTTCCTGCATGCGGCAGCGCTGAAGTTTACCCATCCTAATACGGGTGAAGTCATCCGTATTGAAGCACCGCTGGACGAGCAGTTGAAACGCTGTCTTAAGGTTCTGCGCGGGTGATTTTGCTTTCCTCCCTCTCCCTGTGGGAGAGGGCTGGGGTGAGGGCATCAGGCCGCAACGTTTTAGTCACATGGTTAGTGGATTACACTCTTCTCGTCTTAACATCTGACACAAAGCAATTAGCGGTAACCCCACCAGCGCGTTGGGATCGCGTCCGTCCAGCTTGTCGAACAGCGCAATCCCCAATCCTTCACTTTTAAAGCTTCCCGCACAGTTCAGCGGACGTTCCCGGCGCACATAATCCACGATCTCTTGCTCGCTGAGATGGCGGAAGTGTACGTCGAACGGCTCGCATTCGGTTTGCAGATGACCGGTGGCGGAGTTATAGAGCGCCAGGCCGGTGTAAAAGGTCACGATAGTGCCTCGCGCACGCAGAAGCTGCTGACAGGCGTTCTCCTCCGTATGGGGCTTGCCGGTGATTTCGCCGTCCAGCACGCAAACCTGGTCTGAGCCTATAATCAAATGTGCGGGGTAACGTGCGGCCAGCGACTGCGCTTTCTCTTTAGCGAGACGCATCACCAGATGACGCGGTGATTCGCCCGGCTGTGGCGTCTCATCGACCTCTGGCGCGGCGCATTCAAACGGGATCCCGAGCTTTTCCAGCAGCATTCGGCGGTAGGGCGATGTGGAAGCAAGGACGAGATTTGGCATATTTTTATCACCAGATATAGCGTATCGATGCCAGCCATTTTAAACTACAGGCCGCAATGTGTGCGAATAATTGGCAAAAGGCAGCTCTGGTTGCCTTTTTCTTTGACTCTATGACGTTACAAAGTTAATATGCGCGCCCTATGCAAAAGGTAAAATTACCCCTGACTCTTGATCCGGTTCGTACGGCTCAAAAACGCCTCGATTACGAAGGTATCTATACTTCCGATCAGGCTGAGCGTATTGCCGAATCCGTAGTCAGTGTGGACAGTGATGTAGAATGCTCCATGTCGTTCGCTATCGACAACCAGCGTCTCGCCGTTTTAACCGGTGATGCAAAGGTGACGGTAACGCTCGAATGTCAGCGTTGCGGGAAACCGTTTGTACAGCATGTTCACACAACGTATTGTTTCAGTCCGGTTCGTTCTGACGAACAGGCTGAAGCACTCCCGGAAGCGTATGAGCCGATTGAGGTTAACGAATTCGGTGAAATCGATCTTCTGGCTCTGGTTGAAGATGAAATCATCCTCACCTTGCCAGTGGTTCCGGTGCATGATTCTGAACACTGTGAAGTGTCCGAGGCGGACATGGTCTTTGGGGAACTGCCTGATGAAGCGCAAAAACCAAACCCATTTGCCGTATTAGCCAGCTTAAAGCGTAAGTAATTGAGGAGTAAGGTCCATGGCCGTACAACAGAATAAACCAACCCGTTCCAAACGTGGCATGCGTCGTTCCCATGACGCGCTGACTGCAGTTACCAGCCTGTCTGTAGACAAGACTTCTGGTGAGAAACACCTGCGTCACCACATCACCGCTGACGGTTTCTACCGCGGCCGCAAGGTTATCACTAAGTAATCACGCGCAAGCGTGATTAGGCTTAGTGAGGATTTCCCCGTGCAAACGGGGAATTTACCGAACCAGGCTGCGACGATACCTTGACACGTCTAACCCTGGCGTTAGATGTCATGGGGGGAGATTTTGGCCCTTCCGTGACAGTGCCTGCAGCATTGCAGGCACTGAATTCTAATTCGCAACTCACACTTCTTTTAGTCGGCAATCCCGACACAATCACGCCATTACTCGCAAAAGCTGACTTTGAACAACGTTCGCGTCTGCAGATTATTCCTGCGCAGTCAGTTATTGCCAGTGATGCCCGACCCTCGCAGGCCATTCGCAATAGTCGTGGCAGCTCTATGCGGATAGCGCTGGAGCTGGTGAAAGAAGGGCGAGCTCAGGCTTGCGTCAGCGCGGGGAATACCGGCGCGCTGATGGGGCTGTCGAAATTACTGCTCAAGCCTATTGAAGGTATTGAGCGTCCGGCGCTGGTAACGGTGTTACCGCATCAGCAGAAGGGCAAAACGGTGGTGCTCGATTTGGGCGCTAACGTCGACTGTGATAGTACTATGCTGGCTCAGTTTGCCGTGATGGGATCGGTGCTGGCAGAAGAAGTCGTCGGGATCAACACTCCCCGTGTTGCGTTACTGAACATTGGTGAAGAAGAGACCAAAGGCCTGGACAGCATTCGCGAAGCGGCTGAATTGCTCAAACAGGTTCCCTCCATCAACTATATTGGTTATCTCGAAGCCAATGAGTTGTTGACGGGTAAAACGGATGTTCTGGTGTGCGATGGCTTCACCGGAAACGTCACGTTGAAGACCATGGAAGGGGTCGTGCGCATGTTTCTTTCTCTGCTGAAATCTCAGGGAGAAGGCAAAAAAAGCGCCTGGTGGCTAATTTTATTGAAGCGTTGGTTACAAAAGAGCCTGACGCGGCGATTCAGTCACCTCAACCCCGACCAGTATAATGGCGCCTGTCTGTTAGGATTGCGCGGCATCGTGATTAAGAGTCATGGCGCCGCCAATCAGCGAGCATTTGCTGTCGCGATTGAACAGGCAGTGCAGGCGGTGCAGCGACAAGTCCCTCAGCGGATTGCCGCTCGCCTGGAATCTGTATTAGCTAAAAGTGACTGAGCGTACATGTATACGAAGATTTTAGGTACCGGCAGCTACCTGCCAAAACAAGTGCGTACCAACGCCGATCTGGAAAAAATGGTAGATACGTCTGACGAGTGGATTGTCACGCGCACAGGTATCCGTGAACGTCGTATTGCCGCGCCAGACGAAACCGTGTCGACCATGGGTTACGAAGCCGCACAGCGTGCAATCGAAATGGCCGGCATTGATAAAGAACAGATTGGTTTGATCGTGGTCGCCACCACGTCTGCCACGCATGCTTTCCCAAGCGCGGCGTGCCAGGTGCAAAACATGCTCGGCATTAAAGGCTGTCCGGCGTTTGACGTCGCTGCCGCGTGCGCAGGCTTCACCTATGCGCTGAGCGTTGCCGACCAGTACGTGAAATCCGGTGCCGTTAAATATGCGCTGGTGATCGGTGCTGACGTACTGGCGCGCACCTGCGATCCAACCGATCGTGGAACGATCATTATTTTTGGTGATGGTGCGGGCGCGGTGCTGCTGGGGCAGTCCGAAGAGCCGGGTATCATCTCTACGCATCTGCATGCTGATGGCAGCTATGGTGAACTGTTGACCCTGCCTAACGCCGATCGCGTTAATCCGGACAACTCGATTTACCTGACCATGGCAGGGAACGAGGTGTTCAAGGTGGCGGTGACTGAGCTTGCACACATCGTTGATGAAACGCTGGAAGCGAATAACCTTGAGCGTTCTGCCCTCGACTGGCTGGTGCCGCATCAGGCGAACCTGCGTATCATCAGCGCCACCGCGAAAAAGCTGGGCATGTCGATGGATAACGTTGTAGTGACGCTGGATCGTCACGGCAACACCTCTGCGGCGTCGGTACCGTGCGCATTTGATGAAGCGGTACGCGATGGACGAATCAAACGGGGCCAACTGGTCTTGCTTGAAGCCTTCGGTGGCGGGTTCACCTGGGGTTCCGCGCTGGTTCGTTTCTAGTATAAGGAATAAAAAATGACGCAATTTGCTTTTGTGTTCCCGGGCCAGGGCTCTCAAACCGTTGGGATGTTGTCTGAAATGGCAGCAAACTACCCGGTAATTGAAGAGACTTTCCGTGAAGCTTCTGATGCACTGGGTTATGATTTATGGGCGCTGACCCAGCAGGGTCCGGCCGAAGAACTGAACAAAACCTGGCAGACCCAGCCAGCGCTGCTGACTGCGTCCGTTGCGCTGTGGCGTGTCTGGCAGCAGCAGGGTGGTAAAGCGCCAGCGCTGCTCGCGGGTCATAGCCTGGGTGAATACTCTGCGCTGGTGTGTGCTGGCGTGATCGCGTTTGCTGACGCGGTACGTCTGGTTGAACTGCGCGGTAAGTTCATGCAGGAAGCGGTGCCGGAAGGCACGGGCGGCATGTCTGCCATCATCGGTCTGGATGATGCTGCAATTGCAAAAGCGTGTGAAGAATCTGCTGAAGGCCAGGTTGTCTCTCCGGTAAACTTCAACTCGCCGGGCCAGGTGGTTATTGCCGGTCATAAAGAAGCGGTTGAACGTGCGGGTGCGGCCTGTAAAGCAGCCGGTGCTAAGCGTGCGCTGCCGCTCCCGGTCAGCGTGCCGTCTCACTGTGCGCTGATGAAGCCTGCTGCTGAAAAACTGGCGATTGAGCTCGAAAAAATTACGTTTAACGCACCGACGATTTCCGTTGTGAATAACGTCGATGTGAAATGCGAAACCACGCCGGAAGCTATCCGTGACGCACTGGTTCGCCAGCTCTACAGCCCGGTACAGTGGACTAAAACCGTTGAGTTTATGGCAGCGGAGGGCGTTGAGCATCTGTATGAAGTCGGCCCTGGTAAAGTCCTCACCGGTCTGACAAAACGTATTGTTGACACCCTGACAGCCTCGGCGATTAACGAGCCGGAAGCGATGTCAGCGGCACTCTCGCAATAAAAGAGGAATACCATGAGTTTTGAAGGAAAAATCGCCCTGGTCACTGGCGCAAGCCGCGGTATCGGGCGTGCAATTGCTGAAACACTGGTTGCGCGCGGCGCGAAGGTGATTGGTACAGCAACCAGCGAGAATGGCGCTCAGGCCATCAGCGAGTATCTGGGTGCGAACGGTAAAGGTCTGGTACTGAATGTGACTGAACCTGCATCTATCGAATCTGTTCTGGAAAATATTCGCGCAGAGTTTGGCGAAGTGGATATTCTGGTAAACAATGCCGGGATCACTCGCGATAACCTGTTAATGCGAATGAAAGACGACGAGTGGAACGATATCATCGAAACCAACCTGTCATCTGTATTCCGTCTGTCAAAAGCGGTAATGCGCGCTATGATGAAAAAGCGTCACGGTCGTATTATCACTGTCGGTTCTGTGGTTGGTACCATGGGAAATGCTGGTCAGGCTAACTACGCTGCGGCGAAAGCAGGTCTGATTGGTTTCAGTAAGTCGCTGGCGCGTGAAGTTGCGTCCCGCGGTATTACGGTAAACGTTGTTGCTCCGGGCTTTATTGAAACGGACATGACGCGTGCGCTGACTGATGAGCAGCGTGCGGGTACGCTGGCGGCAGTTCCGGCGGGTCGTCTTGGCGACCCTAAAGAAATCGCCAGCGCGGTTGCATTTTTAGCCTCTGACGAAGCGGGTTACATCACTGGTGAGACCCTCCACGTCAACGGCGGGATGTATATGGTTTAACCACGATGAAAAATATTTGCGTTATTAGGGCGAATGGCCTCAAAATAACGTAAAATCGTGGTAAGAACTGCCGGGATTTAGTTGCAAATTTTTCAACATTTTATACACTACGAAAACCATCGCGAAAGCGAGTTTTGATAGGAAATTTAAGAGTATGAGCACTATCGAAGAACGCGTTAAGAAAATTATCGGCGAACAGCTGGGCGTTAAGCAGGAAGAAGTTGTGAACTCCGCTTCCTTCGTTGAAGACCTGGGCGCAGATTCTCTTGACACCGTTGAGCTGGTAATGGCTCTGGAAGAAGAGTTTGATACTGAGATTCCGGACGAAGAAGCTGAGAAGATCACCACCGTTCAGGCTGCCATTGATTACATCAACGGTCACCAGGCGTAAGTGAACATCTCCAGGCGGTCATTCGACCGCCTGAGTTTTATCTTTTTTATTCCCACGAATCTCTTTTTTTATCCCTCCCTGGAGGACAAACGTGTCTAAGCGTCGTGTAGTTGTGACCGGACTTGGCATGTTGTCTCCTGTCGGCAATACCGTAGAGTCCACCTGGAAAGCTCTCCTTGCCGGTCAGAGCGGCATCAGCCTAATCGACCATTTCGATACTAGCGCCTATGCAACGAAATTTGCTGGCTTAGTAAAGGATTTTAACTGTGAAGAGATCATCTCGCGCAAAGAACAGCGCAAGATGGATGCCTTCATTCAATATGGAATTGTCGCTGGCGTTAAGGCCATGCAGGATTCTGGCCTTGAGATTACGGAAGAGAACGCAACCCGTATCGGCGCCGCTATCGGCTCCGGGATTGGCGGTCTTGGCCTGATCGAGGAAAACCATACATCTCTGATGAATGGCGGCCCGCGTAAGATCAGCCCGTTCTTCGTTCCGTCCACGATTGTTAACATGGTGGCGGGTCACCTGACCATCATGTTCGGCCTGCGTGGGCCAAGCATTTCTATCGCGACTGCCTGTACGTCTGGCGTACATAACATCGGCCAGGCCGCGCGCATTATTGCGTACGGCGATGCAGATGCTATGGTTGCGGGCGGTGCTGAAAAAGCCAGCACTCCACTGGGTGTTGGCGGTTTCGGTGCGGCGCGTGCGCTGTCTACCCGTAATGATAACCCGCAGGCGGCGAGCCGTCCGTGGGATAAAGACCGTGACGGCTTCGTGCTGGGCGACGGGGCGGGCATGATCGTACTGGAAGAGTACGAGCACGCGAAAAAACGCGGCGCGAAAATTTATGCTGAAATCGTTGGTTTCGGCATGAGCAGCGATGCTTACCACATGACGTCTCCTCCTGAGAACGGCGCGGGTGCTGCGCTGGCGATGGAAAACGCGATTCGTGATGCGGGTATTACCCCAGCACAAATTGGCTACGTGAACGCGCACGGCACTTCTACGCCTGCAGGCGATAAAGCTGAAGCTCAGGCGGTTAAGTCTATCTTCGGCGAATCTGCCAGCCGCGTAATGGTGAGCTCCACCAAGTCCATGACCGGTCACCTGTTGGGTGCGGCGGGTGCGGTAGAGTCAATCTACTCCATCCTTGCGCTGCGCGATCAGGCTGTTCCGCCAACCATCAACCTGGATAACCCGGATGAAGGTTGCGATCTGGACTTCGTTCCTCACGAGGCGCGTCAGGTTAGCGGTATGGAGTACACCCTGTGTAACTCCTTCGGCTTCGGCGGTACCAACGGCTCTCTGATCTTCAAAAAGATCTGATCCTGACGTCCCGATAGCGTTTAAAAAGGTCCGCTTGCCGGGCCTTTTTTATTAAGCCTAATCTTCTTGTCGGCTGCATGACATCCTGCCAGACTAAACGCCCACGCATAAGGAGCCACCATGTTTCTAATCAATGGCCTTGAGCAGGACACGCTGCCTGCCAGCGACAGGGCGATACAGTTCGGAGATGGTTGCTTTACGACGGCGCGCATTCTGGACGGTGATGTCTGCCTGCTGGAGGCGCACATTCGACGCCTGCAGCATGGCTGTGAAAAGCTAATGATCCCCTTTACGTACTGGGACACGTTGCGTCAGGAAATGTGCCAGCTGGCAACCGGGAAGGACAGCGGCGTACTCAAAGTCATCATCAGCCGCGGCAGTGGTGGCCGGGGTTACAGCGCTGCATCGTGCCTCAACCCAACGCGTATCCTCTCCGTTTCTGCTTATCCCGCACATTATTCTCGCTGGCGAGAAGACGGCATAACTCTGACGCTGAGCCCAGTACGACTGGGACGAAACCCGATGCTGGCCGGGCTTAAGCATCTCAACCGCCTCGAGCAGGTGCTCATTCGTACTCATCTTGAACAGACGGACGCCGAAGAGGCGCTGGTTCTTGACAGCGAAGGGTTCATTACGGAATGCTGTGCGGCTAATTTACTTTGGCGGCAGGGGGAAGAGGTGTTCACTCCGTCGCTGGAGCACGCTGGCGTAAATGGGTTAATGCGCCAGTTTTGTCTGCAACAGCTGGCACGCTCTGGCTTTCGCGTTGTCGAAGTTAGCGCAGGAGAAGCCGCGCTACAGACTGCCGATGAAGTCATCATCTGCAATGCGCTGATGCCTGTTGTACCCGTCCGTGCGTATGGCCAACAACGCTGGTCTTCGCGCGAACTGTTTCAGTTTTTAGCCCCGATATGTGAGCAAACCAGATAGTCATGAAAAAAATGTTGCGCTTTGTCCTTATCCTCATCGTTGCGCTGGGCGTCGCTGGCGGAGCTGGCGTATGGAAAGTTCGCCAGCTGGCAGACAGCAAGATCCTGGTTAAAGACGAAACGATCTTTACCCTAAAAGCGGGAACCGGCCGTCAGGCGCTGGGGGAACAGCTCTATGGCGACAAGATTATTAATCGTCCAAGGGTATTCCAGTGGCTGTTGCGCGTGGAGCCTGAGCTGTCACATTTCAAAGCCGGCACCTATCGCTTTACGCCGGGAATGACCGTCAGAGAGATGCTGCAGCTGCTGGAAAGCGGCAAAGAAGCCCAGTTTCCCCTGCGGTTTGTGGAAGGGATGCGCCTGAGCGATTATCTCAAACAGCTGCGTGACGCGCCGTATATCAAACATACGTTAAAAGACGATAGCTATCAGACGGTGGCAGAAGCACTGAAGCTTGAACATCCGGAATGGGTGGAAGGCTGGTTCTGGCCAGACACCTGGATGTACACGGCAGGCACGACCGATGTGGCTATCCTGAAGCGGGCGCACAAAAAAATGGTTGCCGCCGTAGATGCCGCCTGGGAAGGGCGGATGGAAGGATTGCCTTACAGCGATCCGAACCAGTTTGTGACCATGGCCTCGATCGTTGAGAAAGAGACGGCCGTCGCTGCCGAGCGCGATCGGGTGGCGTCAGTATTTATCAACCGTCTGCGCATCGGCATGCGTCTGCAAACCGACCCTACCGTAATCTACGGCATGGGTGAGAGCTATACCGGCAAGATCTCAAGAAAAGATCTGGAGACGCCGACGGCGTATAATACCTACGTGATTAGCGGTTTACCGCCGGGCCCGATTGCCACGCCGAGCGAGGCGTCGCTTAAAGCCGCCGCGCATCCGGCTAAAACACCGTATCTCTATTTTGTGGCTGATGGAAAAGGGGGGCATACCTTTAACACCAACCTTGCCAGCCACAATCGCTCTGTTCAGGACTATCTGAAGGCACTTAAGGAAAAAAATGCGCAGTAAATACATTGTCATTGAGGGACTCGAAGGGGCGGGTAAAACCACCGCCCGCAACGTGGTGGTGGATACGCTCAAAGCGCTTGGCGTGGCGGACATGGTATTTACCCGCGAGCCGGGCGGCACGCAGCTGGCTGAAAAGCTGCGCAGTCTGGTGCTGGATATCAAATCCGTCGGCGACGAAGTTATCACTGACAAAGCCGAAGTGCTGATGTTCTACGCGGCGCGCGTTCAGCTGGTTGAGACGATTATCAAACCTGCCCTGGCCGAGGGTAAGTGGGTGATCGGCGACCGTCACGATCTGTCGACTCAGGCGTATCAGGGCGGAGGACGCGGCATCGACCAGACAATGCTCGCAACGCTGCGTAATGCCGTACTGGGGGATTTTCGCCCCGACCTGACGCTCTATCTGGATGTGACCCCGGAAGTGGGGCTCAAACGTGCCCGCGCGCGCGGCGAGCTGGACCGCATTGAACAAGAGTCGTTTGATTTCTTTAACCGCACCCGTGCGCGCTATCTTGAGCTGGCCGCACAGGACAGCTCAATTTGTACCATCGATGCGACGCAGTCCCTGGACGACGTCACGCGCGACATTCAGCACACCATTACGCAGTGGGTGCAGGAGCAGCAGGCATGAAATGGTATCCATGGTTGCGCCCACACTTTGAACAGCTGATCGGCAGCTATCAGGCGGGTCGGGGGCATCATGCGTTACTGATTCAGGCATTGCCAGGAATGGGTGATGATGCGTTGATTTATGCCATCACCCGTTTTCTGATGTGTCAGCAGCCGGAAGGGCACAAGAGCTGTGGTAAATGCCGTGGCTGCCAGCTGATGCAGGCGGGGACGCATCCTGACTACTACACTCTTGAGCCTGAGAAGGGAAAAAGCGCGCTCGGTATTGATGCCGTGCGTGAAGTCAGTGAAAAATTGTATGAACATGCGCGACTGGGCGGTGCAAAAGTGGTCTGGCTTAAAGACGCCACGCTGCTTACCGAGGCTGCGGCTAACGCCCTGCTTAAAACCCTGGAAGAGCCGCCGGTTAAAACGTGGTTTTTCCTCTCATGCCGTGACCCGGGACGATTGCTGGCGACGTTGCGCAGCCGTTGTCGTCTTCATCACCTTGCAGTACCTCAGGAATCGTGGGCGCTGAGCTGGCTTGAACGAGAGGTGACAACGTCACCTGAGAGCGCGCTGACCGCCTTGCGCCTGAGCAGCGGCGCGCCTGCTGCGGCGCTGGCACTACTGCAGCCTGACGTCTGGTCAGAGCGAGAAACGCTCTGCCGGGCCGTGGATACGTCGCTGAACAGTCACGACTGGCTAAGTTTACTGCCTGCGCTTAACAGCGATCGGGCCGTTGAGCGTCTGCACTGGCTGGCCTCCTTATTGCTGGATGCGCTCAAAATCCAGCAAGGGGCAACGCTGCTGACCAACCCGGACGCGTGGCCGCTGGTGAATACGCTGGCGAACCGCCTCTCGGGAAAGATTCTTCACGCGATGCTCCATGAAATTTGCCAGAGCCGTGAACAGCTTTTAACCGTGACGGGCCTTAATCGCGAGCTTTTACTGACCGACCAGTTATTGCGCATCGAACATTACCTGCAACCCGGCGTCACACCGCCTGTTTCCCATCTCTGAGAGAGACATTATGTTTTTAGTCGACTCACACTGCCATCTTGATGGCCTGGATTATCAATCCCTGCATAAAAACGTGGATGACGTGCTGGCAAAAGCCGCTGCCCGCGATGTGAAATTCTGTCTTGCGGTAGCAACCACGCTGCCGGGCTACCGCTCCATGCGTGAGCTGGTGGGCGTTCGCGATAACGTGGTGTTCTCCTGCGGCGTGCACCCGTTGAATCAGGACGAGGCGTACGACGTTGAGGATCTGCGCCGACTGGCAGCAGAAGAGGGCGTGGTGGCGATGGGCGAGACCGGGCTGGACTACTTTTACACGCCGGAAACCAAATCGCGCCAACAGGAGTCCTTCCGCAACCATATTCGCATTGGCCGGGAGCTGAACAAGCCGGTTATCGTCCACACCCGCGACGCGCGCGCGGATACCCTGGCAATCCTCCGGGAAGAAAACGTGACGGATTGCGGTGGCGTACTACACTGTTTCACAGAAGACAGAGAAACGGCGGGTAAGCTGCTTGATTTGGGGTTTTATATCTCGTTTTCGGGGATCGTGACGTTCCGTAATGCCGAGCAGCTGCGTGATGCTGCACGTTATGTTCCGCTCGATCGCATTCTGGTTGAAACGGATTCTCCGTACCTGGCACCGGTACCTCATCGTGGTAAAGAGAACCAGCCCGCTATGACGAGAGACGTTGCTGAGTACATGGCCGTACTGAAGGGCGTCAGCATCGATGAGCTGGCCCGCGTGACGACGGAAAACTTCTCCACGCTGTTCCATATCGACCCCGCCCGCCTGCAATCTGTCTGATACACCTGTTTTTTTTAGGCTCGTAATTAATAAGTAAAGCGAGTAAAGTTCACCGCCTCATTTGGGGCGGTGAGGGTGTTTTTAGACACATCCGGACATGCTTTTTGTAAATAACTGAAAGTTTTTCGACCGCCTTAAGCTGAAACGTGATAGCCGTCAAACAAACTCAGAGGGAATTATTTTACTCTGTGTAATAAATAAAGGGCGCTTAGATGTCCTGTCCACGGCACGGTACTCCCCCCGGGCCAATGCGTGAAAGCGTAAAAAAAGCACAAATACTCAGGAGCACTCTCAATTATGTTTAAGAATGCATTTGCTAACCTGCAAAAGGTCGGTAAATCGCTGATGCTGCCAGTATCCGTACTGCCTATCGCAGGTATCCTGCTGGGTGTCGGTTCTGCTAACTTCAGCTGGCTGCCAGCCGTAGTTTCCCACGTGATGGCCGAAGCAGGCGGTTCTGTCTTTGCTAACATGCCACTGATCTTCGCGATCGGTGTGGCTCTGGGCTTCACCAATAACGACGGCGTTTCTGCGCTGGCTGCAGTGGTTGCCTACGGCATCATGGTCAAAACCATGGCTGTGGTTGCGCCGCTGGTTCTGCATTTACCGGCAGAAGAGATCGCCGCGAAACACCTGGCGGACACCGGTGTTCTGGGCGGTATCATCTCCGGTGCGATTGCAGCGTATATGTTTAACCGCTTCTATCGCATCAAGCTGCCTGAGTATCTGGGCTTCTTCGCGGGCAAGCGTTTCGTTCCGATCATCTCTGGTCTGGCAGCGATTTTCACTGGCGTGATCCTGTCCTTCATCTGGCCACCAATCGGCTCTGCTATCCAGACCTTCTCTCAGTGGGCTGCTTACCAGAACCCGGTTGTGGCGTTTGGTATCTACGGCTTCATCGAGCGTTGCCTGGTGCCATTTGGTCTGCACCACATCTGGAACGTTCCATTCCAGATGCAGATTGGTGAATTCACCAACGCAGCAGGCCAGGTATTCCACGGCGATATCCCACGTTATATGGCGGGCGACCCAACTGCAGGTAAACTGTCTGGTGGCTTCCTGTTCAAAATGTACGGTCTGCCAGCCGCTGCGATTGCTATCTGGCACTCTGCTAAGCCAGAGAACCGTGCAAAAGTGGGCGGTATCATGATCTCCGCAGCGCTGACCTCGTTCCTGACCGGTATCACCGAGCCGATCGAGTTCTCCTTCATGTTCGTTGCGCCGATTCTGTACGTTATCCACGCGATTCTGGCGGGCCTGGCGTTCCCAATCTGTATCCTGCTGGGTATGCGTGACGGTACGTCCTTCTCTCACGGTCTGATCGACTTCATCGTTCTGTCCGGTAACAGCAGCAAACTGTGGCTGTTCCCAATCGTGGGTGCGTGCTATGCCGTTGTTTACTACACCATCTTCCGCGTGCTGATTAAAGCACTGGACCTGAAAACTCCGGGTCGTGAAGATGCGACAGAAGACAGCAAAGCTGGCGCTACCAGCGAAATGGCTCCGGCACTGGTCGCAGCGTTCGGCGGTAAAGAGAACATCACTAACCTGGACGCGTGCATCACTCGTCTGCGTGTGAGCGTTGCCGACGTAGCGAAAGTAGACCAGCCGGGTCTGAAAAAACTGGGCGCAGCGGGCGTAGTTGTTGCAGGTTCTGGTGTACAGGCAATCTTCGGTACCAAATCCGATAACCTGAAAACCGAAATGGATGAGTACATCCGCAGCAACTAAGTTGTGACCTGGGGAGACTAAGGCAGCCGAATGGCTGCCTTTTTTATTTGTGTCTTAAAAAACGCCACTGAGACGCGAGAGCGGTCACTCTTCAGTCAGCTGATGAACATTCAGGAAAGAAATCGAGGGAGGAGGTTGAAAGGACAGGAGAAACTCGCTCATACTCTTGGATTGTGTCACACACCGATCCCGGGAGTGTGTTTACAGCGGACGCATTGCGCCAGATTAAACTAAAAAGGAAAAGGTCATGGCTGAAGAAACGATTTTCAGTAAAATTATCCGCCGCGAAATTCCGTCAGATATCGTCTATCAGGATGAACTGGTGACGGCTTTCCGGGACATTTCCCCTCAGGCTCCGACGCACATCCTTATCATTCCCAATATTCTGATTCCGACTGTAAACGACGTAAAAACCGAGCATGAAGTGGCGTTAGGTCGTATGCTGACGGTGGCAGCCAAAATCGCTGAACAGGAAGGGATTGCAGAAGACGGTTACCGTCTGATCATGAACTGCAACCGCCATGGTGGCCAGGAAGTTTATCATATTCACATGCATCTGCTGGGTGGACGTCCTCTGGGGCCGATGCTGGCACATAAAGGTCTTTGACATGCTGAAAGGGCGTATTGCAGCGCTGGTAATGGCGATGATGATTGTGGGGTGCAGCTCGCGTCCGGCGATCCCCGTGAATGATGAACAGGCGCTGGTCATGGAGTCCTCTGTGCTTGCCGCGGGCATCACGGCGCAACAGCCCGCGTTGACTATCAGTGAAATCAACTCATCTGCCTCCTCTACGCTCTTTAATGAAAGACATGAACCTGTGACGGTCCACTACCGTTTTTTCTGGTATGACGTAAGAGGTCTTGAAATGCATCCGCTGGAGGCGCCGCGCAGCGTCACCATTCCGGCCAGGTCGTCGGTAACGCTCTATGGCAGCGCCAACTATCTGGGTGCGCATAAGGTGAGACTTTATCTTTATCTCTGAGGGGTGAACCTTGATTAAAAATTTGAGCCGCTATGCGCTCGTGACAGCTTTCGCTCTGTTTCTTGCAGGGTGTGTGACCCGAACTGAACAGCCTGCGCCTGTGGAAGAGGCTAAACCGGGTACTGAACAGCCGACGCCGCCAACGCAGCAGCAGCCAACCGTGCCGTCTGTACCGTCTATTCCGGCGCAGCCAGGCCCGATTGAACATCCGGACCAGACGTCACAGCCCACGCCGCGCGTGCGCCATTACGACTGGAACGGGGCAATGCAGCCGATGGTCGGCAAAATGCTGCAGGCGCAGGGCGTGACGGCGGGCAGCGTGTTGCTGGTCGACAGCGTCAACAACCGTACCAACGGTTCGCTGAACGCGGGTGAAGCGACGGAAACCCTGCGTAATGCTCTGGCTAACAACGGCAAGTTTACGCTGGTTTCGGCTCAGCAGCTCGCGGTCGCCAAACAGCAGCTGGGCCTGTCGCCGCAGGATAGCCTCGGTACCCGCAGCAAGGCGATCGGCATTGCCCGTAACGTTGGCGCACAGTATGTGCTGTACTCTAACGCCACCGGTAACGTGAATACCCCAGCCCTGCAGATGCAGCTGATGCTGGTTCAGACAGGCGAAATTATCTGGTCAGGTAAAGGTGCGGTTACGCAACAATGACAGCACGCGTGAAGAGATTCTGACGCGCTATTTTCCTCAGTACCGCCTTATCGCGCCGCAGGCCCATTCCGGGCTTGGCGGCGCGAGTTGCATTATAGAGCAGGGCGAACGACGTCTGGTCTTGCGGCAAAATCACGACCCCTTTGCTCCTGCCTCCCATTTCCGTCGTCAGTTTCGTGCCCTGAGACGTCTTCCGTCAGATCTCGTGCCTGCCCCTCGTTTTTTCAGACAGGGCTGGATGGCCGTGGACTATCTGGACGGTGAAGTTAAAAGCGCGCTGCCTGACACGCCGGCGCTCGCGTCGATGCTGTATCATCTGCACCGGCAGCCACGTCTGGGATGGCGAACGACGTTATTCCCTCTGCTGGAACATTACTGGCAGCAAGCCCTGCCTGACAGGCGTACGACAGTATGGCTGGCAAATCTCAAGCGGCTGCGTAAAACGGGCGAGCCGCAGCCGATTCGGCTCGCGCCGCTGCACATGGATGTTCATGCCGGGAATATTGTTCATACGCCAGCGGGCATCAGGCTTATCGACTGGGAGTATGCCGGAGATGGCGATGTGGCGCTGGAGCTGGCGGCAGTCTGGACGGAGAGTGAAGCCGCGCGGCAGATGCTCATCAGGGACTATGCCCGGGTAGCGCATATTGACCCCGACGCGCTGAGGCGTCAGGTCAGACGCTGGCGACCCTGGGTCATCATGTTAATGGCTGGCTGGTTTGAAATGCGCTATCGGCAGTCCAGAGACAAACAATTTATTGCGCTGGCAGACGATGCCTGGCGTCAGTTACAAACTAAAGGATAAGAGAGGTGGATGTGGGTCCAGTCATGTTGGATGTAGAAGGGTTTGAGCTGGATGCGGAGGAGCGTGAAATTCTGGCGCATCCGCTGGTGGGTGGCCTGATCCTGTTTACCCGCAACTATCACGATCCGGCGCAGCTGCGTGAGCTGGTGCGTCAGATCCGCGCCGCGTCGCGTAACCATCTGGTGGTGGCCGTCGATCAGGAAGGCGGGCGCGTGCAGCGTTTTCGCGACGGTTTTACCCGTCTCCCGGCAGCCCAGTCATTCGCCGCGCTGCTCGGCACGGAAGAGGGTGGAAAACTGGCGCAGGAGGCCGGCTGGCTGATGGCCAGCGAAATGATTGCCATGGATATCGACATCAGCTTTGCCCCGGTGCTGGATGTAGGGCATATCAGTGCTGCTATCGGAGAGCGTTCATACCATGAAGATCCGCGTATTGCGCTGGCAATGGCGACCCGGTTCATCGACGGCATGCACGACGCAGGCATGAAAACCACCGGGAAACACTTCCCGGGTCACGGGGCGGTGACGGCGGATTCACACAAAGAGACGCCGCGCGATCCACGTCCGGAAGCGGAGATTCGCGCCAAAGATATGTCGGTTTTTCAGTCGCTTATCACCGACAACAAGCTGGATGCCATTATGCCCGCGCACGTCATTTACAGCGACGTCGACCCGCGTCCTGCCAGCGGTTCTCCGCACTGGCTGAAAACCGTTCTGCGTCAGGAACTCGGTTTCAACGGCGTGATTTTCTCTGACGATTTGTCGATGGAAGGGGCCGCGATCATGGGCAGCTACGCTGAACGCGGTCAGGCATCGCTGGATGCGGGTTGCGATATGATCCTGGTCTGCAATAATCGTAAAGGTGCCGTTAGCGTGCTGGATAACCTGTCGCCGATCAATGCAGAGCGTGTTACACAATTGTATCATAAAGGTTCATTTAGCCGTCAGGAGCTGATGGATTCGGCGCGCTGGAAGACGGTCAACGCCCGGCTTGAAGACCTGAATGAGCGCTGGCAGGCACATAAAGCCAGCCTGTAAACCCTCCCGGAAGGCGTAGCGTGGTGAGAAGACGATGATCATCTATTTACACGGTTTTGACTCAAACAGTCCTGGTAATCATGAGAAGGTGCTGCAGCTGCAGTTTATCGATCCGGATGTACGGTTGATCAGCTACAGCACGCGCCATCCGAAGCATGATATGCAGCATCTGCTCAAAGAGGTGGACAAGATGTTGCAGCTCAACGTCGACGATCGCCCGTTGATTTGCGGCGTGGGGCTGGGCGGCTACTGGGCGGAGCGGATTGGCTTCCTGTGCGACATTCGCCAGGTGGTGTTTAATCCCAACCTGTTCCCGAACGAGAACATGGAAGGCAAAATTGACCGTCCGGAAGAGTATGTCGATATTGCGACCAAGTGCGTCAGCAATTTTCGTGAGAAAAACCGCGACCGCTGCCTGGTGATCCTTTCACGTAATGATGAAGCGCTCAACAGCCATCGGGCAGCAGAGCTCCTGCATCATTACTATGAGATCGTCTGGGACGAAGAACAGACCCACAAGTTCAAAAACATCTCCCCGCATCTGCAGCGTATCAAAGCGTTTAAAACGCTGGGTTAATCAATTACCCGCATGCATCAAAGCCCGGCCGCGAAAGCGTACCGGGCTTTCTTTTTGACCAGAATTGTCTACTTTTAAGCCATCAAAACTTGATGCATATCAATTTTGGTATGACCAATGCGCCTGACGTGGTATTCTCAATGCACCTGAATGGTTTCAGTGCTGTAACCTGTTGTTAATTAAGGGTTATTTTTATAACTTTTAATTAACAATTGGTTAATAATTTGAGGGGGTCACGTTGACTACGCCATTGAAAAAGATAGTGATTGTAGGCGGTGGTGCTGGCGGGCTGGAGCTGGCTACACAGCTGGGCAAGAAGCTGGGTCGCGGTAAAAAAGCCAAAATTACGCTGGTGGATCGTAACCACAGCCACCTGTGGAAACCGCTGCTGCACGAAGTAGCGACCGGCTCTCTGGATGAGGGCGTGGACGCGCTCAGCTATCTGGCGCACGCGCGCAACCATCATTTCCAGTTCCAGCTGGGCTCGGTAGTGGACATCAACCGTGAAAGCAAAACCATCACCCTGGCAGAGCTGCGCGATGAAAAAGGGGAGCTGCTGGTTCCCGAGCGTAAACTGGCGTACGACACGCTGGTCATGGCGCTGGGCAGTACCTCCAACGACTTCAACACGCCGGGCGTGAAAGAGCACTGCATCTTCCTCGATAACCCGCACCAGGCGCGTCGTTTCCATCAGGAAATGCTGAACCTGTTCCTGAAGTACACCAGCAATATGGGTGCGAACGGTAAGGTGAATATCGCTATTGTCGGCGGCGGCGCGACGGGCGTTGAGCTGTCTGCGGAGCTGCACAATGCGGTGAAACAGCTGCACAGCTACGGCTACAAAGGGTTAACTAACGAAGCGCTGAACGTCACGCTGGTTGAAGCCGGTGAACGCATCCTGCCCGCGCTGCCTCCGCGAATTTCCGGTGCGGCGCACAATGAGCTCACCAAGCTGGGCGTGCGGGTGCTGACGCAAACCATGGTGACCAGCGCCGACGAAGGCGGTCTGCACACCAAAGACGGCGAGTATATTAAAGCGGATCTGATGGTCTGGGCGGCAGGTATCAAAGCGCCTGACTTTATGAAAGAGATCGGCGGTCTGGAAACGAACCGCATTAACCAGCTGGTAACCGAGCCAACGCTGCAAACCACGCGCGATCCTGAAATCTTTGCCATCGGTGACTGTGCCTCCTGCGCGCGTCCTGAAGGTGGATTTGTGCCGCCGCGCGCGCAGGCCGCTCACCAGATGGCAAGCCTGGTGCTGCACAACATTCTGGCGCAGTACAAGGGCAAGCCAATGAAAGCCTATGTCTACAAAGACCACGGTTCACTGGTGTCGCTGTCAAACTTCTCTACCGTCGGCAGCCTGATGGGCAACCTGATGCGCGGCTCAATGATGGTAGAAGGGCGCATTGCCCGCTTCGTGTATATCTCCCTGTACCGCATGCACCAGATTGCGCTGCACGGCTATTTCAAAACCGGGCTGATGATGCTGGTGGGCAGAATCAACCGCGTGATCCGTCCGCGTCTGAAACTGCACTAATCTTTCACTCCCTCCGGGCCCTCTGGAGGGAGTTTTTAGCATTTCATGCTGTAGATCACAGTTTGACTGCTTAAGAGTTCTCCTAAATACAATATATCTCCTCTCAACGCCCTTTTTTTGATCCTTTATCTTATTGGCGAAGCGCGGCCTCCATTGCAAAATTGTTACCAATAGCAACAAAGGAGGAAGTCCCGTGAATAAATCAATGTTGGCGGGTATAGGGATTGGCGTCGCGGCTGCGTTAGGTGTGGCTGCCGTTGCCAGTCTCAACGTATTAGATCGCGGCCCGCAGTATGCACAGGTGGTTTCTGCTACACCGATTAAAGAAACCGTGAAAACCCCTCGTCAGGAGTGCCGTAACGTCTCCGTGACGCACCGTCGTCCGGTGCAGGATGAAAACCGCATTGCCGGTTCTGTTCTGGGTGCGGTAGCGGGTGGCGTGATTGGTCACCAGTTTGGCGGCGGTCGGGGTAAAGACGTAGCGACCGTGGTCGGCGCGCTGGGTGGCGGCTATGCCGGTAACCAGGTGCAGGGCGCGATGCAGGATAATGATACCTACACCACGACTCAGCAACGCTGCAAAACCGTCTATGACAAGTCGGAAAAAATGCTGGGCTATGACGTGACGTACAAAATTGGCGATCAGCAGGGCAAAATCCGCATGGATAAAGACCCGGGCACGCAAATTCCACTGGATGGAAATGGCCAGCTGGTTCTGAATAACAAAGTGTAAAAAAGATGTTCTCTGAATTTAGCTCCTCATGCGCTCAGGCTGAGGAGCTTTTTTTTGCTTCAGATTTTCAGTAGCTCAGGCCACAGCCGCAGCGTGGTTTCGCTAATATGCTGCAGTTTTTCCAGCGTGGCCCCTTCGCGGGCGCTGATCGACATCCCCTGCAAAATACAGCTCAGGTATTGTGCCAGCAGCTGAGGGTTGCATTGCGCGGGGATTTCACCGCGCTGCTGGCGCTGAGCCAGAAAGGCGCTGAGCGTCTCTTCCTGCATGGCATGCCGCGATTTCACCGTATTGGCAATCTCTTTGGATGACGCCGCAAGAGTGGCAGAGGTGTTAATCATAAAGCAGCCCGCAGGCGTCTCTTTACTGGTGAAGCAGGTCGCGACGGCGGTGAAATAGTCGCGAAGCGCCTGTTCAACGCTTTTCTCTTCACAGAACAGCTGGGCTTCGTGTTTCGCCGCAAAGCGCGAAATGTATCTGTCCAGCACCGCCCTGAACAGCCCCTCTTTATTGGTAAATTCGGCATACAGCGTCGGCGCTTTGGCTCCGGTGGCTTCTACCAGATCGGAAAGCGAGGTTGCTTCATACCCATGTTGCCAGAAGAGAGTCATGGCCTTATCAAGCGCTGCATCCCTGTCAAACACTTTTGGTCGGCCACGGCTTTTCTTCGCACAACTCGTGACATCGGTTGTCATTTGCCGTTGGTCCTCTGTTGGTTTGGTGAATGACCATTATAAAAATAAACGCAACCCACCACCAGTGCAGAATGCTTAAAAATAAATTAATCATATATGTATGAAAAATAACAATTTTAAAATTAAGTTAACGCTCGTTATAAAATTATGTTGACGCGTGACCTGGATCACATTTATGATTTACCTATCGATCGTTAACTAAATGATTAACGACCTCCAAATTCATCTGCTAAAGGTAAACATCATGAAAAACGTAAAAACCCTCATCGCTGCCGCTGTCCTGAGTTCACTCTCTTTCGCAAGCTTTGCTGCTGTACAGGTGCAATCCACCCCTGCTGACCAGCATAAAGTCGGGACAATCTCTGCGTCTGCCGGTACTAACCTGGGTTCCCTGGAAGATCAGCTGGCGCAGAAAGCGCAAGAGATGGGTGCAAAATCTTACCGTATCACCTCTGTGACCGGTCCGAACACCCTGCACGGCACTGCGGTTATCTACAAATAAGCCGGGCATAAACCCTCATTTATGCCACTGCAATAAAAAACGCCCTGCTTAGCAGGGCGTTTTTTATTTCTGATTTACATCGGCTGCTGGACGACATCGTGATGCCGGGTGACATCGGTCGGCATGCCTGACCGGGCTTCCATCGCACGCTCCATCACCACGCTGTTGGTATTCGCATTCGTTTTGAAGCTTACCATCGCGGCATTCAGGTTAATGGGCAGCGTCTGCGGATCGTCGCCAATGTTTTTCGATAACGGCTGATGAATCTCAACCAGCCGCACGCCGCCGGGCTCTTCTGAAACTTTAATCGGCGTATTGATAATATTCACTTTGGTTCCCGGCGTAACGACGTTAAACAGCGTTTTGATATCGTCATCGCGCAGACGAATGCAGCCGGAGCTGACGCGCATACCGATGCCAAAGTCCGCATTCGTTCCGTGCAGCAGGTAGACGCCGCCGTATGCCGCCAGGCGGATCGCGTGGTGCCCCATCGGGTTATCCGGACCAGCCGGCACCACGGCAGGAAGATCGATCCCCTGGGCCTTATAGCGGGCACGAATGTTGGCCGTCGGGGTCCAGGTTGGATTCGCGCGTTTATCCGAGACGGTGGTGACCATCGTCGGCGTCAGCGTGTCGCCGCCCAGCTGACCAATACCGATAGGGTAGACCGTCACTTCGTTTTTACCCGGCGGGTAATAGTACAGGCGCAGCTCGGCGAGGTTTATCACCATCCCCTCGCGCGGGGCGTCCGGCAGGATGGTCTGTAACGGGATGGTCAGTACGCTGCCCGCGCGCGGGACATACGGATCGACGCCGGGGTTCGCCTGCAGCAGGGCCAGAAAACCGACGTTATATTTTTTGGCAATCGCTTCCAGTGAACCACCATTATTTTCAACCACATGAAAGCGGTTTTCACCCACAACCTTGCTGCCGGGAGGGGGAAGGGGCCAGGTGTTTGCCCGAGCGGGAAGCGCAACCGCGACGGTAGCTGCCAGCGCAAACAGGGTCATCCAGCGAGTAAAACGCGAAGAGGTCATCATTACCATAATCCATATTAATGATAAGGTTATTGTTTTATAAGGCGTTAAACATAATTATGGCGAATGGGTGTGTCGGGAAGATCGGGTGAAGTGCAAAGAGTTTGTAAATTGTCCCCCTGTAACGCTGGGCTAACAGGGGGAAGGAAGGTTATGCGATCGCGTTCTCTTCCAGCTGGCGCATAAAGTTACGCACCCAGTCCATACGGGTTTTGCGCTCCGTCAGCTCCTGGGTAAATTTCAGACGGGTTGGGCCATCCAGACGGAAATGCTGCGGCTGTTTTTGCAGCAGGCCGATCAGCCACATCGGGTTGACGTGATTCTTCTCGGCGAATTCAATCACGCCGCCTTTTTCATTGCCTTCGAGCTTGCGGATCCCCAGCTTTTGCGCCTGCTGGCGCAGTCTCGCGATATCCAGCAAATTTCTCGCCGGATCGGGCAGCAGGCCAAAGCGGTCAATCAGCTCCACCTTAATCTCTTCCAGCTCGTTCTCCTTCTTCGCGCTGGCGATGCGCTTGTAGAACGACAGTCGGGTATTCACGTCCGGAATAAAATCGTCCGGCAGCAGGGAAGGCATACGCAGCTCGACCTCGGTCTGCTGGCTGGTGAGATCTTCCAGCGACGGCTCGCGTCCGGCCTTCAGGGCATCAACCGCGTTTTCCAGCAGCTCCATATAGAGCGAGAAGCCGATGGTCTCCATGGAGCCGCTCTGGTCTTCACCCAGCAGCTCGCCGGCACCGCGGATCTCGAGATCGTGCGTCGCCAGCGCAAAGCCTGCGCCGAGGTCTTCCAGCGAGGCGATGGCTTCCAGACGCTTTTGCGCGTCGGTGGTCATCGCTTTCGGATGCGGCGTCAGCAGCCAGGCGTAGGCCTGATGGTGCGAACGCCCGACGCGACCGCGCAGCTGGTGAAGCTGCGCCAGGCCAAAGTGATCCGCACGCTCAATGATGATGGTGTTCGCCGTCGGAATGTCGATCCCGGTCTCAATGATGGTGGTACACACCAGCACGTTAAAGCGCTGGTGGTGGAAGTCGTTCATTACCCGTTCCAGCTCGCGCTCGCGCATCTGCCCGTGACCGATAGCGATGCGCGCTTCTGGCACCAGCTCCGCCAGCCTGTCAGCCGCTTTCTGGATGTTTTCCACGTCATTGTAGAGATAGTAGACCTGACCTCCGCGCAGCACCTCACGCAGAATAGCCTCCCGCACCACCAGATTATCGTACTCGCGGACAAAGGTTTTCACCGCCAGACGGCGCGCCGGCGGCGTGGCGATAATCGACAGATCGCGCATGCCGCTCATCGCCATGTTGAGGGTTCGCGGGATTGGCGTTGCGGTCAGGGTCAGGATATCGACGTCGGCGCGCATCGCTTTGATGCGCTCTTTATGACGCACCCCGAAGCGGTGCTCTTCGTCGACGATCAGCAGCCCCAGATCTTTCCACTTCACGTCGCTTTGCAGCAGCTTGTGGGTGCCGATCAGAATATCGATTTTGCCTTCGCTTGCCTGTTCGAGGATCTGCGTCTGTTCTTTGGTGCTGCGAAAACGCGAGAGCATCTCGATACGTACCGGCCAGTTGGCGAAACGGTCGCGGAAGTTGTCGAAGTGCTGCTGTGCGAGCAGGGTGGTCGGCACCAGCACCGCCACCTGCTTATTGTTTTCCACCGCAAGGAAGGCGGCGCGCATCGCCACTTCGGTTTTTCCGAAGCCGACGTCGCCGCAGACTAAGCGGTCCATTGCCAGCGGCTGGCACATGTCGCTCAGCACGGCGTTGATGGCCTGGGCCTGATCCGGCGTGGTTTCAAACGGGAAGCTGTCGCAGAACAGCTGGTACTGTTCTTTATCATGCTTAAAGGCGAAGCCCTGTTTAGCCGCGCGCTGGGCGTAGATATCCAGCAGCTCGGCGGCCACGTCGCGTACTTTTTCCGCCGCCTTCTGGCGCGCGCGCGCCCAGGCATCGCCGCCCAGCTTGTGCAGCGGCGCATTCTCTTCGGCACCGCCCGCGTAGCGGCTGATCAGATGCAGGGAGGAGACCGGGACATACAGTTTGGCGTCGTTAGCGTAGGTCAGCATCAGGTATTCACCTTTGATGCCGCCCGCTTCCAGCGTGGTCATCCCCTGATAGCGCCCAACGCCGTGTTCCAGGTGAACAATCGGCTGGCCCGGGTGCAGCTCGGCCAGGTTACGGATCAGCGTGTCCGGGTTGATGGTCCGACGGTTGTCCTGACGGCGGCGCGCGACGCGCTCGCCCAGCAGGTCGCTTTCGCAAATCAGCGCCAGGTTGTTGAGCGTGTCGATGAACCCGTGCTCGGCGGCGCCAATCATCAGATAACGACCGTTTCCGGTCGCTTCACTCAAACGCAGGATGCGCTTCGGCGCCACCTTGATGCGTCCCAGCAGTTCACCTAACGCTTCGCGGCGGCCTTCACTCTCAACGGAGAACACCACCGGGCCGGTGAAGGACTCCAGGAACTTACGCAGATTATCCAGCGGGGATTTCTGCTGCGCCTGAACGGCCAGGTCCGGCAGCGTCCGGAAGGCCAGGTTGGTATTGGCGGCCTTATCGGCAAGCGAATCGGTTTTAAGCTGCATGCGCGGCCAGCGCTTCAGCTCGGCGTTGAGCTCGTCGGTGCGCAGCCACAGCGCTTCCGGCGGCAGCAGCGGACGCATCGGATCAACGCCACGGTTTTCAAAGCGGGCGCGGGTTTCGCTTTCAAAGCGGCTGGCGCTGGCGTCGATATCCCCGGTGTTGACAATCAGCGTATTCGCCGGGAAGTAGCTGAACAGGGCAGGCAGCGGCTCGTTGAAGAACAGCGGCTGCCAGTATTCGATCCCGGCAGGAAGCGTGCCTTTACTGACCTGCTGATAAATATGTTCCGCGTCGCGCTTCACCTCGAACTTATCGCGCCACTGGCTGCGGAACAGCTCGATAGCGGTTTTGTCCGTGGGGAACTCATGCGCGGGCAGTAAATTGATGGACTCTACTTCCTCCAGCGTGCGCTGCGTGTCGGCGTCGAATACGCGCAGGCTGTCGATTTCATCATCAAAGAAATCCAGACGATACGGCTGGTCGCTGCCCATCGGGTAAAGGTCAAGCAGCGCGCCGCGGGTCGCGTATTCCCCGTGCTCCATCACCTGGTCGACGTGGCGATAGCCGGCACCGTCAAGCTGCGCGCGCAGGGCATCACGGGACAGGCGCTGGCCTTTTTTCATCACCAGCGCGTGACCGTGCAGATAGCTGTGCGGACAGACGCGCTGCATCAGGGTATTCACCGGCACAATCAGCACGCCGCGCTGCATGGTCGGGAGTTGATAGAGCGTCGACAGGCGCGAGGAGATAATCTCCTGATGCGGAGAGAAGCTGTCATACGGCAGCGTCTCCCAGTCGGCCAGGCTGAACACCAGGCTATCGGTGAACTGGCGAATTTCATCGTGCAGGCGCAGGGCGTTTTGCATATCCGGGGCAACCAGAATCACCGGGCCTGGATGACGCTCGGCGATTTCCGCCACCAGCGTGGCGCACGCCGCGCCCGTGAGTTCACCCAGCTGGCGCTGGTCGCCCGCTTTGACAGGTAAGGAATAACGATAGTGTTCAGGCATGGCTATGTCAGAGTCTCTTATGGATATACCAACAGTATTGGGGCATATCACTGATACGCAATGTCTTTATTATCCTCGATCGTTTTACATAAGCAAATCGTAACCGCACGGCAGGGCTAAACGCCCCCGAACCGGGGGCGGAGAGTGTATTAACGCGTTGAAGGTGACAGGGTCAGCGTAGACGGAGGAGAAAAGAAAACGTCCCCAAACAGCGCGGTAGAGATTTTACGCACCCCGAGTCCGGCAAGGGTACAGATAAGCAGGCTGGCAAACGGGTAGACCAGCACCAGGGTGAGCTCTGCCCAGACCGGCCAGTAAGCGGCATTCATCTCGCCAATCAGGAACAGGCTAAAGGCCTCAATCAGGATGCGGTGGGTGGTATAAATCGCAATGGTGTTTGAGCCAATCACGTTCAGCAGATTGTTCGGGTGAACGGCATAGCGCTGCTCAAGGCTGTAGAATAGCTTCATGATCAGCACAATCGACAGCAATGAGAGCAGCAGCGGAACGTTAGCAAACCACAGCACCACGGAGACGGCGGCGAAAGCGCCGGTTGGCAGCCAGATGCGGCGCAGGTTGACGTTTTTCATCCACGCCATCAGCTCTGCGCCATACCACGCCCCGAGGCTGTAGTAGATCATGTTGCGTACCACGCTGTTCATTCCCCACCACGGCAGCGGCAGGAAGTTAATCGCGATGCTTGCCAGCGCCAGCAGAGCCAGTACCGGCAGCTTCCAGCGGCTCAGCAGTTTACACAGCGTGAAGTAGACCACCAGAGCATACAGATACCACAGGCTGGTGCTGGCGGTGACCATCCCCAGCACAAAGCCTGAGAACGAGTCGGCGTAGGCCGCGTTCGACGAGGTCGCAAGCTCACGCTCGGGCGCCAGCCAGGCGTTCAGGTGGGTCAACGCCTGCCATTGCAGAACGCCCCACAGCGCCAGGACCCAGACAATGCTCCAGATCCGCTTGTCGAGACTGGTTCGCCAGTCCACCTCGTCAATATAACGACGGATCAGATAGCCGGAGATGAAGAAGAAGACCGGCATACGGAACGGTGCGAGATAGAGGTTAAAATAGACCCAGCATTTGGCGAGAAGGCCGGAGAGCGGATGTTGTAGCCCGATCAGATGCGGATAAAACGTGATAACCGAATGATAGATAACCACCAGGCAGATACACAGCCCTTTTATCTGGTTAATCCATAATGCTTTTTGCTTCATTGTTCGCCACTACCTTATTGCCATAAACGAACGAGCAATTGTTGTAAAACGAAGCCGGGATGTAATGGGTAACAGTCTGTATCCGGTGGTTTTTCGGAAAAGGTGGAGGTTGCGAGGTGTGTTTCCAGACAATAGCACCCTGATTTATCTGAATTTTTCGGAAGAATGATTACCAAAGCTTACTGTTTCAGTCATTTACGCTTAACGGATTCGCTTATATACTCGTGGGTCTGCTATCAGCAAACAGACGGATTTCATGTATCAACCTGTCGCACTCTTCATAGGCTTACGTTACATGCGTGGGCGCGCCGCGGACCGCTTCGGTCGTTTTGTCTCCTGGCTTTCGACTATTGGCATTACGCTTGGCGTGATGGCACTGGTGACGGTGCTTTCCGTCATGAATGGCTTTGAGCGCGAGCTGCAAAACAATATCCTGGGGCTGATGCCGCAGGCCGTTCTCTCATCATCCAACGGTTCGGTTAACCCGCAACAGCTGCCGGAAAGCGCGGCGAAGTTACAGGGCGTCACGCGCGTCGCGCCGTTGACGACCGGCGACGTGGTGCTGCAAAGCGCCCGCAGCGTGGCGGTCGGCGTGATGCTGGGTATCGACCCGGCGCAAAACGATCCGCTGACGCCGTATCTGGTTAACGTGAAGCAGTCCGATCTGGAAGCCGGAAAATACAACGTGATTCTGGGTGAACAGCTTGCCGGCCAGCTTGGCGTCAACCGCGGCGATCAGCTGCGCGTGATGGTGCCTTCTGCCAGCCAGTTTACGCCGATGGGGCGCCTGCCAAGCCAGCGTCTGTTCAACGTGATTGGTACCTTTGCCGCCAACAGCGAAGTCGATGGCTACCAGATGCTGGTTAACATCCAGGACGCTTCACGCCTGATGCGCTACCCGGCAGGGAACATCACCGGCTGGCGCCTGTGGCTCGACGCGCCGCTGAAGGTCGATACCCTCAGCCAGCAAAAACTGCCGGACGGCACCAAATGGCAGGACTGGCGCGAGCGTAAAGGCGAACTGTTCCAGGCCGTGCGGATGGAAAAAAATATGATGGGGCTGCTGCTGAGCCTGATCGTGGCCGTGGCCGCATTTAACATCATTACCTCGCTGGGCCTGATGGTGATGGAGAAGCAGGGCGAAGTCGCCATTCTGCAAACCCAGGGGCTCACGCCGCGCCAGATCATGGCGGTGTTTATGGTGCAGGGGGCCAGCGCAGGCATCATCGGCGCGCTGCTCGGCGCCGTGCTGGGGGCCTTGCTTGCCAGCCAGCTTAATAACTTAATGCCGATCATCGGCGCGCTGCTCGACGGCGCGGCGCTGCCGGTGGCTATCGAGCCGCTGCAGGTGGTCGGTATTGCGCTGGCCGCGATGGTCATTGCGCTGCTTTCTACGCTTTATCCTTCCTGGCGCGCTGCCGCCACTCAACCCGCTGAGGCTTTACGTTATGAATAAGATCCTGTTGCAATGCGACAACCTGTCCAAACGCTATCAGGAAGGCACTGTGCAAACCGACGTGCTGCACAATGTGAGCTTTAGCGTGGGTGAAGGCGAGATGATGGCGATTGTCGGCAGCTCCGGCTCGGGCAAAAGTACGCTGCTGCATCTGCTGGGCGGGCTGGATACGCCAACCGAAGGCGACGTGATTTTCTCCGGCCAGCCGATGAGCAAAATGTCCTCCGCGGCGAAGGCCGAGCTGCGCAACCGCGAGCTGGGCTTTATCTACCAGTTCCACCATCTGCTGCCGGATTTCACGGCGCTGGAAAACGTGGCGATGCCGCTGCTGATTGGTAAAAAGAAACCGGCAGAAATTAACGCTCGCGCCAGCGACATGCTGAAAGCGGTAGGGCTGGGCCATCGCGGTAACCATCGTCCCTCTGAGCTTTCGGGCGGCGAGCGCCAGCGCGTGGCGATTGCCCGTGCGCTGGTCAACAACCCGCGTTTGGTGCTGGCGGATGAGCCTACCGGTAACCTGGATGCCCGCAATGCGGACAGTATTTTCCAGCTTCTGGGCGAGCTGAACGCCTCGCAGGGCACCGCGTTTCTGGTCGTAACCCACGATCTGCAGCTGGCAAAACGCATGGGGCGTCAGCTTGAGATGCGCGACGGCCATCTGAACGCGGAACTGACCCTGATGGGAGCAGAGTAATGGCGTCACCGTTATCCTTACTCATCGGTTTACGTTTTAGCCGCGGCCGCCGTCGCGGCGGCATGGTGTCGCTGATCTCCGTCATCTCGACCATCGGTATTGCGCTGGGCGTGGCTGTGCTGATTGTGGGCTTAAGCGCCATGAACGGCTTTGAGCGCGAGCTGAATAACCGCATTCTGGCGGTAGTGCCGCACGGGGAGATCGAGCCGGTTAACCAGCCGTGGACTAACTGGAGCGATGCGCTCACCAAAGTCGAAAAAGTGCCGGGCATTGCCGCGGCCGCGCCCTACATTAACTTTACCGGGCTGGTGGAGAGCGGGGTAAACCTGCGCGCCATTCAGGTGAAAGGGGTCAATCCCGCCCAGGAAGCGCGTCTCAGCGCGCTGCCAGACTATGTGCAGAACGGCGCGTGGGCCAACTTTAAGGCCGGCGAGCAGCAGATCATCATGGGTAAAGGCGTGGCCGATGCCCTGAAGGTGAAGCAGGGCGACTGGGTATCAATCATGATCCCGAACGCCAGCGCCGACCACAAGCTGCAGCAGCCTAAGCGCGTGCGCCTGCACGTCACCGGTATTCTTCAGCTGAGCGGTCAGCTCGATCACAGCTTTGCGATGGTGCCGATGGAGGATGCGCGCCAGTATCTCGATATGGCCGACAGCGTGACGGGCATTGCCATCAAGGTGAACGACGTGTTTAACGCCAACAAGCTGGTACGCGACGCGGGCAGCGTGACCAATAACTATGTCTACATCAAGAGCTGGATCGGCACTTACGGCTATATGTACCGTGATATCCAGATGATCCGCGCCATTATGTATCTGGCGATGGTGCTGGTGATTGGTGTGGCGTGCTTTAATATCGTCTCCACGCTGGTGATGGCGGTCAAGGACAAGAGCGGCGACATCGCCGTGCTGCGTACGCTGGGGGCGAAAGACGGTCTTATTCGCGCCATCTTCGTCTGGTACGGTTTGCTGGCGGGGCTGTTCGGCAGCCTGTGCGGCGTGGTGATTGGCGTGGTGGTTTCCCTGCAGCTGACGCCAATTATCAACGGGATCGAAAAGCTTATTGGTCACCAGTTCCTGTCGGGTGATATCTACTTTATTGACTTCCTGCCGTCTGAACTGCACTGGCTGGACGTTTTTTATGTGCTGGTTACAGCACTTTTACTGAGTCTGCTGGCAAGCTGGTATCCGGCGCGTCGCGCAAGCCGAATTGATCCGGCGAGGGTATTAAGTGGCCAGTAATTACGTCATGATCTAGCGACTTTCGGGCCGCCAGGTTAAAAGAGGAATGCGTTATGTATTACGGATTTGATATTGGCGGCACCAAGATTGCGCTCGGCGTGTTTGATAAAGATCTCAGGCTACAGTGGGAAACCCGCGTACCCACGCCGCGCGAAAGCTACGACGAATTTTTAACCGCGATTGCCGCGCTGGTGGCGCAGGCCGATGAACGCTTTGGCGTGAAAGGCAGCGTCGGCATCGGCATTCCGGGTATGCCCGAAACCGACGACGGCACGCTGTATGCCGCCAACGTGCCTGCCGCCAGCGGTAAACCGCTCCGCGCCGATCTCTCTGCCCTTCTTGAACGCGACGTGCGTTTAGACAATGATGCTAACTGCTTTGCGCTCTCCGAAGCCTGGGATGATGAATTCCGCCAATATCCGCTGGTGATGGGGCTGATCCTCGGGACCGGCGTCGGCGGGGGGATTGTGATCAACGGGAAGCCAATCACCGGGCGAAGCTACATCACCGGCGAATTTGGTCATATCCGTCTGCCGGTGGATGCCCTGGAAGTCGTGGGGCGCGATTTCCCGCTGACCCGCTGCGGCTGCGGCCAGCACGGCTGTATTGAGAACTACCTCTCCGGCCGCGGGTTTGCATGGCTTTACGAACACTTCTATCATCAGAAACTTGAGGCCCCTCAAATCATTACCTTGTGGGAGCAAGGGGATGCGCAGGCGTGCGAGCACGTCGAGCGTTATCTGGATCTGCTGGCGGTGTGTCTGGGAAATATTCTCACCATCGTCGACCCGGATCTGCTGGTGATCGGGGGAGGGCTGTCAAACTTTACCGCGATTACGGAACGGTTGTCCGGGCGTTTGCCCCGACATTTATTGCCGGTTGCCCGCGTGCCGCGTATTGAACGCGCGCGACACGGGGACGCAGGAGGCATGCGCGGAGCCGCATTCCTTCATCTCACCGATTAGTTTACGAGGTTTCTATGCTGTCGCGTCGCCAGGGTCGACTCAGCCGTTTTCGCAAAAACAAACGCCGCTTGCGTGAGCGCTTGCGCCAGCGGATCTTTTTCAGAGACAGAATGATGCCAGAAGCGATGGATAAACCCAGAGTGGTGGTGCTGACCGGAGCGGGGATCTCCGCCGAGTCAGGAATTCGAACCTTCCGCGCGGCGGATGGGCTGTGGGAAGAGCACCGCGTGGAGGATGTGGCTACGCCGGAAGGCTTTGCCCGCGACCCTGATCTCGTGCAGGCGTTTTACAACGCCCGCCGCCGTCAGCTTCAGCAGCCTGAAGTCGCGCCGAATGCGGCCCATCTGGCGCTGGCGAAGCTGGAAGAGGCGCTCGGCGATCGTTTTCTGCTGGTGACGCAGAATATCGACAACCTGCACGAGCGGGCCGGTAACAAGAACATCATCCACATGCACGGCGAGCTGCTCAAGGTTCGCTGCGCCTGGAGCGGTCAGGTGCTGGACTGGCAAGAGGACGTGCTGCCTGAGGATAAGTGCCACTGCTGCCAGTTCCCGTCGCGCCTGCGTCCGCACGTGGTCTGGTTCGGCGAAATGCCGCTGGGCATGGATGAGATCTACAGCGCGCTGGCGATGGCCGACGTGTTTATTGCCATCGGCACATCCGGTCATGTTTACCCGGCGGCGGGGTTTGTCCACGAAGCGCGACTGCACGGTGCGCATACGGTTGAACTCAACCTTGAGCCAAGCCAGGTGGGCAGCGAGTTTGAAGAGAAACACTACGGTCTGGCAAGTACGGTCGTACCGGAGTTTGTCGACAAGCTGCTGAAAGGGCTGTAGCGGCAATCGCCTGAAAAGGCACCCGTCCAGCGGGTACCTTTTTATTTATGAATGGAAGAACGCCAGCGTCTTCTCGAGCGATTTAGCCTGCTCATCCAGCGAGAGCGCCGCCGCTGAGATCTGCTGAACCAGCGAGGCGTTCTGCTGGGTCGTACTGTCCATCTGGTTAACGGCGGTGCTCACCTGGCTAATCCCCCGATTCTGCTCGTCCAGCGCCTGAACGATATCGTTGATGACCAGATGCACATGCGACACCGCTTCAATCACCTGTTTCATCATCACCCCGGTTTCATTGACCAGCTCAACGCCTTTGCTTACGCGGCCCGAGGACTCGGCAATCAGCTGAGAGATCTCTTTTGCCGCGTTGGCGCTTCGCTGGGCAAGATTGCGCACTTCCCCAGCGACGACCGCGAAGCCGCGCCCCTGTTCGCCTGCCCGTGCCGCTTCAACGGCAGCATTCAGCGCCAGGATATTGGTCTGGAAGGCGATGCCGTCGACAATGCTGTTAATCTCGCCGATCTTACGCGCGCTTTCGTCAATCTCCCCGATCACCACGACCACGTCGTTTACCAGCGTTTCGCCATGCCCGGCGAGGCTTGCGGCGCGATCGGTCAGCGTGGTCGCCTTGTGGGCGTTGTCGGCATTATTTTTCACCGTGACCGAAATCTCTTCCATGCTGGCTGCCGTTTCAACAATCGCAGCCGCCTGTTCCTCGGTTCGCGAGGCGAGGTCAAGGTTGCCCGCCGAAATTTCGCTGGTGCCGCCGTGTACGGAGTGGCTGGCTTCGCTGATATTGTCGACGATGCGCTTGAGCTGCATCTGCATGGTGTGCAGGGCGTAAAAAATGCTGTGGGTATCTCCGGAACGCACCGGGATGGTGTTGTTCAGATCCCCCCGGGCAACGGCCAGGGCGATCCCGGCGGCTTCCGAAGGTTCACCCCCAACCGGACGGTCAACTTTGCGGGTAAAGATCTGCGCCATGACCAGGCTAACCGCCACGATGCTTAACACCATCATGATGATGGCTTTCAGTAAAAATGCGCGCGCTTCGGCCATCACTTCGCTGACCGGCGTGATAATGGCGAGTTTCCACGGCGTCTGGCTATTACCGACGGCGATGTCCTGCCAGGTGATAAACACGTCCTCCTTCAGCAGCGGATCGCTTACCCGGATGACGTCATGACCGGTAATCTGACCGGCGTAAGGCTTGCCTGCCGCGCGCTTGTCCGGGCTGGACACCACGTTATTACCCGCTGAGAGGAGCAGGGCGTAGCCTGTGCCGTTCCAGGGTTTAATCGCGCCGATCGTCGATTGCAGCGTGGCGAGGGAGAAGTCCGAGGTGACCGAACCCAGAAACTGACCGTCACGCATGATGGGGGCGGCAATCGAGGTGAGCATCACGTCCACGCCGTTGTAGGGATAAATATAGGGCTCGATGATCACATCTTTATGCCGTTGTTTCGGCAGCAGATAATAATCACCGCTGCCGGGCGTTTCGATGTCCGTCAGCAGGTGTAATGCCGGTTTGCCGGTGGCGTCCCGGTCGACGTAGCGGGCGTAACGCCCGGCAGGATCTTCACCGCTTTGACCGGCCCAGACGGCATCTTTATCGTCGAACGCGTTAGGCTCAAAGGCCATCGACATGGAGAGAAACTGCGGGTGAGCCGAAAGGTAGTGGATGAGCAGCTGGTTCAGGCTCTGGCGTTCGGATACGCCCGCCTCGCGCAGCGCCAGGGCGCTGTTGCCCATATCCCGGGCGGCAGTCAGGGCAGAATCCAGCTGTTTACTGACCTGCAACGATTGCACCTCGGCAATCTGGCGGATATGTTTTTTGGCCAGAACCTCCTGCTGCGCCATCCACTGCCACATCATAAAACCGATCGTTGCCGTAAAGCCCACCGTTACGGTGAGGAAAATGGACAATAGCATCAACGTCTTGACTCTTATTTTTTTTCTTCGGACCATGGCGTCTTTCATTCTCATCTCCCGTAATATCGTGCATGTCGGGCAGGCACATATTCCTTATCGGATATTTTCTCCTCTTTCTGTAGAGCGTCAGGAATATTTAATTTAAATTTTGATTCGTAAATCCAGTTAATTAGTGTGGATGCTTTTATTTTGTGCATTCAATCAAAATAGTGCTCGATAAAGCTCGTTATCGTCGTGTAGAAAGAGGATGCTAATAAATATAAAGTTGTAGAGGAGGATGGGATATGTACGGATTTATTGCGCGACAACCCATTTTTAACCCTGAGATGAAGACGGTGGCCTACGAGCTGCTCTTCAGAGATGGGATGACAAACCGTTTTCCGGATGTGTCGGCGGAATATGCCACCTCCAGGATGATCTCAGATCAGTTTTTATGCGTGCCGTCCCAGCGCATCGCCGGGGCACATACGTCGTTTATTAATTTCCCGTCGCGAATGGTCATAGACCGCAGTGGAGAAGCGCTGGATAAAGAAAGCGTGGTCATTGAGATCCTGGAAGATGCTGTGCCGGGAGCGGAGCTGCTGCAGGCCGTCAGGGAGATGAACGCGCATGGTTATCAGTTTGCGCTTGATGATTTCACGCTTGCGCCAGAATGGGATGTTTTTTTACCCTATATTTCAATACTGAAATTTGACGTCAGAAATTATACCTTAGCGCAAATTAAACAGTATCTGAAAGAGCGTAAACATTTAACCGGGCATATTAAATATCTCGCTGAAAAAATTGAGACTAAAGAGGAATTCAGCCAATACCGGGAAGAGGGATTCTCGCTGTTTCAGGGCTATTTTTTCTGCCGTCCGGAGGTCATTAAATATAAACGGCTATCGCAAAATCAGCTGGCGATTTTTCGGCTGCAAATGGAGGTCGGACGCAATAAACCCGATTTTCGGATCGTCGAGTCGTTGATTAAAACCGATCTCACCCTGTCCTATAAGATTATGCGCTACATGAAACACACCGCATTTAAACATATCGGTGCCTGTAATTTCAGTAAGTTAACCCTGAGCGAAGTGCTGAGATACCTGGGGGAAAACCAGCTGAGGCGGTTTGTTGCCGTCGTGGTCCTCGCCAGTGCGGGCAATGACACCGTCAGCGAGCTTTACCCGCTGAGCATGATGCGCGGCAAGTTCTGCGAACTGATAGCCGAGACGATGAACGAACCGACGCTGGCTGAAAATGCCTTCATGTGCGGCCTGTTTTCTCTGCTCGATACCCTCCTAGAACAGCCGATGGCCGAGTTGATGAAGCAAATTGCGGTCCCGCAGAGCGTGAGCAATGCGCTGTGCCATCAGGAGGGACGGTTAGCCGATATGGTGAGCCTGTGCCGTTACTATGAACAGCAGCAGTGGGACGAGGCTACCCGGGTTCGTAAGGCGCTGGGTCTGTCGGATGAGGAGGTGGTTGAGGCGATGAGAAAGGCGACAATCTGGGCAGGGGAGAATGCGGTCAGTTAATCCTTCCTCACGCCGTACGGGCGGCGTGAGGAAGAACGCGATACCGTTACCGGCCCGCTTTTAATTTCTGATAATACTCTTCGTAGAGACGGCTGGCGTCACCGACATCGTTCTGCCATTCACCTTTGCTGATGGTTTCGGCATCCGGATAGAGCGATTTATCGTTAGCTACCTCAGGCTTCAGCAGCTTGCGTGCTGCGAGGTTTGGCGTCGGGTAGCCAATCGTCTCGGCAACCTGTTTCGCCACGTCCGGGCGCAGCAGGAAGTTAATCAGCTTGTGCGCCCCTTCAACGTTTTTCGCGTTGGCGGGGATCGCAAGGCTGTCCATCCAGAAGATCCCGCCTTCTTTCGGCCAGACCACCTCAAGCGGCGTCCCGGCCTGACGGGCGACATACGCGGAGCCGTTCCACACCATCCCCAGATTCACTTCGCCTTCCATATACGGGTTTGCCGGGTTATCAGAGTTGAACGCCGCCACGTTAGGCATCAGCTTTTTCAGCTCGGCATATGCCGCTTCGATCTCTTTGGGATCCGTCGTGTTGCCCGAGTAGCCCAGCTTGCGCAGCGCGACCTGGAACACTTCACGCGCGTCGTCGGTTAACAGCAGGCTCCCTTTGTATTCCGGTTTCCAGAGATCGGCCCAGCTTGTCACCGTTTTCGGATCGACGGCCTCGCTGTTCACGCCAATCGCGGTTGCTCCCCAGATATATGGAATGGAGTAGTCGTTATTTGGGTCGAACGGCTTGTTGAGCATCTCAGGATCGAGGTTTGAAAAATGGGTTAGCTTCGTTTTGTCGATCTTCTGGATCATGCCCTCTTTGCGCATTTTGTCGACAAAGTAGGTGGAAGGAACGACCAGATCGTACGCGCCGTCTTTGTAGGTTTTCAGCTTGGCGTACATGGTTTCATTCGACTCGTAGGTCGAGTAGATAACCTTGATGCCCGTCTCCTTTGTGAACTGTTCCAGCAGGCCCGGCGGCACGTATTCGGTCCAGTTGTAGAAGTAGAGCGTTTTGCTGTCATCAGCGTGCGCGGCACCCATGCCAAGCACCAGCGCCGCAGCGGCGAGCATTTTTTTCATTTCATTGTCCCCTGAGATTTTGTTTTATCACGAGCAATAACCTGGCTGGCGATCACCAGAACCAGCGAAAACACCAGCAGAATGGTCGCCAGCGCGTTCACCTCCGGTGAGACGCCGACTTTCACCATTGAATAGATCTTCAACGGCAGAATTTCATAGCTCGGACCGGTGACGAAGGAGGACACGACCACGTCATCCATCGACAGGGTGAAGCTAAGCAGCCATCCGGCCGCCACTGCAGGCATCGCCAGCGGCAGGATGATTTTGCGCAGGATGATCATCTCGCTGGCACCCAGATCTTTCGCCGCCTCCAGCATGCGCACGTCGAACCCTTTCAGGCGCGCGAAGACGGTCACCACCACAAACGGCAGGCAGAAGGTGATGTGCGAGAACAGCAGCGACCAGAAGCCAAGCTGTACGCCCAGCAGCATAAACAGCACCAGCAGCGAAATGGCCATTACGATGTCCGGCGACATCATCACCACAAACAGCATGCCGCTGACAAACGGTTTGCCGCGAAAGCGATAGCGGTACAGCGCCACGGCGGTGAGCGAGCCAATTAGCGTTGCGAAGGTGGCGGAGAAGATCGCCATCGTCAGCGAGTGCTGAGCGGCCTGCAGCAGGCTGTCGTTGTTCATCAGCAGGCTGTACCAGCTGGTGGTAAAGCCCTGCCAGTTAATCCCGAAGCGTGAACTGTTAAACGAGTTCACGATCAAAATAACGATCGGGATATAGAGATAGGCATAAATGGCGGTCATAAAACCGCCGCGAAGCAGTCGACCGATCATTCGAGTTCCACCTTCTTATTCAGCAAGCGTGAGGCGCGCCAGTAGACCAGCAGCATCAGGCCCATGACCACCGTCAGCGTAATGCTGGTCGCGGATCCGAACGGCCAGTCGCGGATGTTGAGGAACTGGCTCTTGATGACGTTACCGATCAGCAGGTTTTTCGCGCCGCCCATCAGATCCGACACGTAGAACAAACCCATCGCCGGGAGCATAACCAGCAGACAGCCCGCAATAATGCCGGGCATGGTCAGCGGGATAATAATGCGGATGAAGGTCTGCAGCTTGTTAGCGCCCAGATCTTTCGCCGCCTCCAGCAGCGGTTTATCCAGCTTCTCGATGCTGGAGTAGAGCGGCATCACCATAAACGGCAGCAGGATATAGACCAGGCCGACAATCACCGCGCTCGGGGTAAACATGATGCGGATCGGCGTATCAATCACTCCCAGCCACAGCAGAAACTCGTTGAGATAGCCTTTAGTGCTGAGGAAGATCTTCAGCCCGTAGATGCGGATTAACGAGTTGGTCCAGAAGGGAACAATCAGTAAAAACAGCAGCAGGGGCCGCACCTTTTGCGGCAGGCCCGCGAGGAACCATGCGAAGGGATAACCCAGCACCAGACAGGCGAGGGTAGCAATCAGCGCCATATTGAGCGAGTGCAGCAGCACGTCAAAATAGAGCGGATCGAGCAGGCGCGCATAGTTGTCCAGCGTAAAGACCAGCGAAACGAAGCTAGCGTCGTCGCGGGTCAGAAAGCTGGTGGCAACGATCATCAGGTTGGGCAAAAAGACAAACAGCACAAGCCAACCGACGATCGTGGCAATCACCACATTCTGGAATTTACTTGTGTTCTTCATCAGCCAGCACAACCTCCCAGCTTTCTACCCAGTTGATAACCATTTTCTGGTCGAGAGAGTGGTCGAAGTCAGGGTCGTCTTCGTTAAAGAATTCGCTGACCATTACCATCTTGCCGTTCTCAAGCTCGACAACGGACTCCAGCGTCATCCCTTTGTAGTTGCGCTCGCGGATATAGCCGATTAACCCTTCGGCCTCGGTATTGCCGTGAATTTCATCAACGCGCAGATCTTCCGGGCGTAGCAGAACGTTGAGCTTTTGTCCCTTTTCGACGGGGAAAGTCACCGTGATATTGCACTCGCGTCCTTCGACGCTGGCGCGCACGCGCTGGTCGTCCAGACGCTCAATCACCGTGGCGTCGAAGATATTGATCTCGCCAATGAAGCTGGCGACAAACAGATTCTTCGGCTCTTCGTAGATTTCGCGTGGCGTGCCGTCCTGCTCGATTTTGCCGTCGCGCATCACCACGATGCGGTCGGACATGGTCAGGGCCTCTTCCTGATCGTGGGTGACGAAGACAAAGGTAATGCCAAGCTTGCGCTGCAGGGCTTTGAGCTCGTTCTGCATCTGCTTGCGCAGCTTGTAATCCAGCGCGGAGAGGGATTCATCCAGCAGGAGCAGACGCGGCTTGTTGACCACGGCGCGGGCGATGGCCACACGCTGCTGCTGGCCGCCGGAAAGCTGATGGGGTTTACGCTGGGCAAACGTCTCAAGCTGCACCATGCGCAGGGCGTCGGTGACGCGCGGTTCGATCTCCCTCGCCGGAGTTTTTTGCATCCGCAGGCCAAACGCCACGTTTTCAAACACGGTCATGTGCGGGAACAGGGCATAGCTCTGAAAGACGGTATTGACGTGGCGATCTTCGGCGGGAACCTGCGTGATGTCCTGGTTCTCAAGATGGATATGGCCGTTATCGACGCTTTCCAGCCCGGCGATAAGGCGCAGTACGGTTGTTTTGCCGCAGCCAGAGGGGCCAAGCAGCGTCAGAAACTCACCGTCATTGATGGTGAGCGTGAGGTCGGAAATGACATCTTTGCCATCAAAGCTTTTACGAATTCGTTCCAGTTGCACCAGCGGTGAACGTGAACGGGATTGTGTATTCAATTTTTGCGCTGTCCCATATAGACGCCTCAGGCAGCAGACTGAAGCGGGGTTTGTGTGTAACCACCTTGGTGACTCGTAATGAGGGCGAACATTCTACGGCAATCCCCTGCGATCGCCAATCCTTGTCACTGATTCATAAGCTACATTTATTAACGCATAACGATATAAACGGAAAATATTCTCGTTTGCGGGATAAAAGTGACCTGACGCAATATTTGCGTTTTGATGCTTATTGATAATGTTGTCACAAAAAGTGAGGGTGACTGCATGGATAAATTACTTGAGCGTTTTTTACAGTACGTTTCGCTGGATACCCAATCTAAGCCGGGTGTTCGCCAGGTGCCGAGCACCGAAGGCCAGTGGAAGTTGTTAAACCTGCTAAAAGAGCAGCTTGACGCCATGGGGCTGGTCAACGTCACCTTAAGCGAGAAAGGCACTGTGATGGGAACGCTGCCGGCAAATGTGCAGGGCGATATTCCGGCGATTGGCTTTATCTCCCATGTCGACACCTCTCCGGATTTTAGCGGTAAACATGTGAACCCGCAGATTGTGGAAAACTACCGCGGCGGCGACATTGCGCTGGGTATTGGCGACGAAGTGCTCTCGCCCGTGATGTTCCCGGTGCTGCACCAGCTGCTGGGCCAGACGCTGATCACCACCGACGGCAAAACGCTGCTGGGGGCGGATGACAAGGCGGGCATTGCGGAGATCATGACGGCGCTGGCGGTGCTGAAGGGCAAAAACATCCCGCACGGGGATATCCGCGTGGCCTTTACGCCGGATGAAGAGGTGGGCAAGGGCGCAAAACATTTCGACGTAGAGGCCTTCAATGCGCAGTGGGCCTATACCGTCGACGGCGGCGGCGTCGGTGAACTGGAGTATGAAAACTTCAATGCCGCGTCCGTCACCATCAAAATTGTCGGCAACAACGTTCACCCCGGCTCGGCGAAAGGCGTTATGGTGAACGCGCTGTCGCTGGCGTCACGAATCCATGCGGAAGTCCCGGCGGAAGAGAGCCCTGAACAGACCGAAGGATATGAAGGTTTCTATCACCTGACCAGCATCAAAGGCATCGTGGACAGCGCGCAGATGCACTACATCATCCGCGATTTCGACCGCAAAGCCTTTGAGGCGCGCAAGCGTAAGATGATGGAGATCGCCAAGAAGGTCGGTAAAGGGTTACACCCTGATTGCTATATTGAGCTGATCATTGAAGACAGCTATTACAACATGCGCGAGAAGGTGATGGCGCATCCGCATATTCTCGATATCGCCCAGCAGGCGATGCGCGACTGCGATATCGAACCGCAGCTGAAGCCGATTCGCGGCGGCACCGACGGTTCTCAGCTGTCGTTTATGGGGCTGCCGTGCCCGAACCTGTTTACCGGTGGCTACAACTACCATGGTAAGCATGAGTTTGTGACGCTGGAAGGGATGGAAAAAGCGGTGAAGGTGATAGTGCGGATAGCGGAGTTGACCGCAAAGCGGTAGCTGCTTTAAGCCGGGTGGCGGCTGCGCCTTACCCGGCCTACGTTCGGATTGTAGGCCCGGTAAGCGAAGCGCCACCGGGCATTAAGGCGACTCAGTCCTCAAAGAACCAGTACCCGCTGTTGACCAGCGCGGCCAGCATCGCGAGGAAGGAAGGATCTTCCAGCGCATCGCCAAAGGTGTCGGCAGTGAGCACCAGATGGCTGGCAATGGCTTCCAGCGCCGGACGGTGCGGAGAGTCCAGCTTCTCGCCGTTGACGAACACCTCTTCACCAATGCGCAGCACGCGCAACCCGCCCAGACGCGTCAGCTTGTCGCCCTGCTGAAGCGCATCATAAATCTCGTCCGCCTGATACGGCGGCTCCGGTGGCGCAACGTCCAGCTCATGACGAGACTGGCTGATAAACTCACCAAACCACTGTTTGAAATGCTCCGGCTCGTTGATCAAATCCAGCATCATGCCGCGCAGCTTATCGAGTTCTTCTGGCACAATATCCGCCGGATGCTCGCGCGCAGGCACATCAGGATCGCTGTAACGATAGCTGCCCAGTTCGCGCTGCAGAACATAGTCGGCAAATCCGCTGATCATCTCGCGGCCGCTCGGCGCCCGGAACCCCACAGAGTAGTTGAGTGAGTTTTCCAGGGAGTAACCTTCGTGAGGGAATCCCGGCGGAATGTAGAGAATATCACCCGGCTCCAGCTCTTCGTCGATAATCCCTTCAAACGGGTCAACCTGGAGCAGGTCAGGATGCGGGCAGTGCTGCTTCATTGGCACTTTTTCACCCACGCGCCAGCGGCGGCGGCCTGTACCCTGAATGATAAACACGTCGTACTGGTCAAGATGTGGGCCTACGCCGCCGCCCGGCACGGAGAAAGAGATCATCAGATCGTCCATGCGCCAGTCGGGCAGGGCGCGGAACGGGCGCATTAATGCGGCAGTGGGCTCATGCCAGTGGTTGACCGCCTGCACCAGCAGCGACCAGTTGTTTTCACCGAGGTGATCGTAGCTTTCGAAAGGACCGTGGCTAACCTGCCATTTCCCGTCCTGGTGGCTGACCAGACGGCTGTCGACTTCGTTTTCCATGGCCAAACCGGCCAGCTCGTCAGGCGAGATAGGGTCGACAAAATTGCTGAATCCGCGTTTCAGAACCACCGGGCGTTTTTGCCAGTAGCGTTCAATAAACTCGGGCCAGTTAAGCGTTAAGTGATAATCCATAATTTTTTTATTCCGCAGGCTCTTACTGACTCGGATTATAACGGAAGCTCAGCCCCCCGGCTGCGAGATCCTCGCATTTTTCACATAACGGGTTAACTATCGTTCAATGTGGGCTGCTGGCGACCAAAAATAACCTCCATTCTGGCGCCGCCCAGCAGGCTTTCACTGGTTTCTATTTTCCCGTCGTACTGGTCAACAATCTCACGGGCGACGGCCAATCCAACGCCCTGGCCAGGACGTAGCGTATCGGCGCGCTGACCGCGATCGAACACCACGTCACGCTTATTGCGCGGGATACCCGGGCCATCATCCTCAACGATAATATGCAGTTCTGTTTCCGTCTGGCGCGCTGACACTTCCACGAACTCCAGACAGTATTTGCAGGCGTTATCCAGCAGGTTACCCATTACTTCCATGAAATCATTTTTTTCACCCACAAAGCTTATCTCTGGCGAGATGTCGAGGCTGATGTTTACCCCTTTACGCTGATACACCTTGTTGAGGGCGGACGTGAGGTTATCCAGAAGCGGGGCTACCGGGTGCAGCTCGCGGCTCAGAAGCGCGCTTCCCGAACGCATGCTGGCGCGGTGCAGGTAATAGCCAATTTGCTGGGAAATACGGCTGATCTGTTCCAGCATCACCGGCTCGGCATCATCGACGCTCAGCTTCGAACTGCGCATTGAACGCAGGGTACTTTGCATGACGGCCAGCGGTGTTTTCAGGCTGTGGGTCAGATCGGTAAGGGTGGTACGGTATTTATCGTAGCGTTCGCGTTCACTTTTCAGCAGGCGGTTGAGGTTACGCACCAGGCTGGTGAGCTCACGGGTGGTTTCCGGGTTCAGCTTCTCGCGATGATGTTCTTCCAGCTCACGAACCTCTTTCGCCAGTGACTCAATGGGGCGCAAGCTCCACCACGCCGCTACCCACAGCAGCGGGATCACCAGCAGGAGATTCGCAGCCAGAACGTAGATGAACCAGCTCCAGACCATATAAGAACGCTTCAGCTCGACCGGAATGGTGTCGATCACCACAATGGTCAGCTGCGGCATGTTCAGCGTCGCCGGATAGAGGTTAATCGCGACGGAGTGCGTCATCTCCGTTTCGGCGTTGTCGGCGCGGATCTCGTTCAGCTTTTGCTGCAGGGAGCGATCTTCACGGATCAGCGAGCTGGTGGTGTTGAGATCGGCTTCAATTTCATGAAACCCGTTGGTTTTGAGCCAGTCCGGACGAATGCTTTTAACCAGCCAGGGGATATCACGCTGCGCCCACAGTAATTTCCCTTTTTCATTATAAATCAGTGCCAGCGTTGGACTCTGCTGGTTGAGGTTTTCCGGCATTTCGACGGTGATTCGGTTGTTTTCCCACTTCGCCAGGGTATAAAACAGATTGCTTTCGCCGCGCAACAGTCGAAAGGTGGTTTTATCAAAGCTGACGCTGTAGCCTACCAGGGCCACCATGCCGTAGGAGAGCGACAGCACCAGCACGACGGCGGCTGTTGCCAGTAAGAAACGAACCCGCAGCGAGAGGGGCAGAATGTGGCGCAAAATCCGTCTCATTTAGCGTAATTCGAACAGGTAGCCCTGGCCACGGACGGTGGTAATCACATCCTGCGGATACTGCGCCTGAATTTTCTTACGTAAACGTCCCATCAGCACGTCAATGGTATGGCTCTCGCGCAGTTCAGCATCAGGGTAAAGCTGGAGCATCAAGGAATCTTTGCTTACCACTTTGCCATTGTTACGGATCAGCGTTTCCATAATGGTGTATTCGAAGGCGGTGAGCTTAATCACTTCATCATTGATCGCTAATTCCCGGCGGGAGAGATCGACCTGGAATGGCGGGATGGAGATAACCTGTGACGCCAGCCCGCTGTTGCGGCGTAACAGCGCCTGCATGCGCGCCGCCACCTCTTCAATATGAAACGGCTTGGTGACGTAATCGTCTGCACCCGCGCTGAGCACTTCGACCTTATCCTGCCAGCCTTCACGGGCGGTCAGAACCAGAACCGGCAGGGAGACATCGTGGCTGCGCCAGCGGCGAATTAACGACAGACCGTCTTCGTCAGGCAACCCTAAATCGACAATGGCGATATCCGGCAGGTGTTCATTGAGATAATAATCGGCTTCTTTTGCATCTTCAGCATCGTCCACCTGATGTCCCATCTCCTGAAGCTGAACCTTCAGGTGATGGCGTAGCAATGCGTTATCCTCAACAACCAGTACGCGCATCATCTCTTCTCCCTAAATAATTGGTATGAATAGTTTAACGCTGATTATGTTGTTGTGGGGATAAACATTGAGTAAACCGGGGAAAAGCATCCCCCTTTTCGGGCGAAAAGGGGGAGAGGGGCGTTACTTCAGCTCGTCGACCATGGTGATGGCGCGACCAATGTAGTTCGCCGGGGTCATCGCCTTCAGGCGCGTTTTCTCTTCTTCCGGCAGCGCCAGACCGTCGATAAACTGCTTCATGCCTTCGGCGTCAACGCGTTTGCCGCGGGTCAGCTCTTTCAGCTTCTCGTACGGTTTTTCGATACCGTAACGGCGCATCACGGTCTGGATTGGCTCCGCCAGCACTTCCCAGTTGTGGTCCAGCTCGTCCAGCAGACGGTCACGGTTCACTTCCAGTTTGCTCACGCCTTTCAGGGTGGACTGATACGCGATCAGCGCGTAGCCAATGCCCACGCCCAGGTTACGCAGTACGGTGGAGTCGGTCAGGTCGCGCTGCCAGCGGGATACCGGCAGTTTGCTCGCCATATGCTGCAGCACGGCGTTCGCCAGGCCCAGGTTGCCTTCGGAGTTTTCGAAGTCGATTGGGTTTACCTTGTGCGGCATGGTGGAAGAGCCGATTTCACCGGCAATGGTTTTCTGCTTGAAGTGGTTCAGGGCGATGTAGCCCCACACGTCACGATCGAAGTCGATCAGGATGGTGTTGAAGCGCGCGATGCAGTCAAACAGTTCGGCGATATAGTCGTGCGGCTCAATCTGGGTGGTGTACGGGTTCCACTGAATGCCCAGAGAGGTCACGAACTCTTCGCTGAACTGGTGCCAGTCAACTTCCGGATAAGCGGCGATGTGGGCGTTATAGTTACCGACCGCGCCGTTAATTTTGCCGAGGATCTCAACCTGCTCCAGCTGACGGTACTGGCGCTCCATACGGTACGCGACGTTCGCCATCTCTTTACCCATCGTGGATGGGGTGGCTGGCTGACCGTGGGTACGGGAGAGCAGCGGAATGTCGCGGTATTCCACGGACAGCGCTTTTACCGCGTCGATGATTTTACGCCAGTATGGCAGCACGACCTCTTTGCGCGCGGTGGAGAGCATCAGCGCATGAGACAGGTTATTGATGTCTTCAGAGGTACAGGCGAAGTGAATGAACTCAGACACGGCATGCAGCGCAGGGACGCTTTCCACTTTCTCTTTCAGGAAGTACTCAACCGCTTTCACGTCGTGGTTGGTGGTGCGTTCAATGGTTTTAATGCGCGCGGCGTCTTGTTCGCTAAACTCAGCAACGATTTTATCAAGGTAATCGTTTGCCTTTTCGTCAAAAGCAGGAACTTCCTTGATTGCTGCCTGGGCGGCCAGCTTTTGCAGCCAGCGTACTTCAACCTGAACACGGAACTTCAGCAAACCATATTCGCTGAAGATCCCGCGCAGCGCGCTGACTTTATCGCCGTAGCGTCCATCGACAGGGGATACGGCGGTCAGTGAGGATAATTCCATAATTCGCAACTCCGGGAGGTTAACAATGAGCAAGAATTTGTTTTGCCTGAGTGGTCAGGCGATTACGAGAAAACATTAACTGCAGGCGGCCACCGCCAACCTGGTGCCACAGCACGGCGGCGCGGATCCCTGCCAGCAGGGACGCGCGCACTTTTGCCTGTACCTGCGGACTTTGCAGCACGGCAGGGGATCCGGTGACCTGAATACGCGGGCCCAGCGGGCTGATGACGTCGACATAAATCCCCGCCATTGCGCTCAGCAGCGTTTCCGACTGCAGGTCAAAATGATCGAGCTGACGCTGCAGCCCGGCAATGCGATCGCCCAGCGTATTCATTGCGCCTTTTGCGGCGTTCAGCTTACGTTCCAGCACCATCAGGCTTAACGTGTAGCGGGTCAGCTCCGCGTTTAATCCCTGACGGCTGCTGGCGTTAAGCACGCCGAGCAGGGTTTCAAGACCGAGACGAAGATTGGTTTCACTGCCGCCGAACACGCCCAGTGTCGAGCCGGGGTTGAGATCGATAACGCTGTTCAGCGAAACGTGCAGGGCATCTGCGTCGCAGTGACCCTGATGCGCCAGCTGTTGCACCAGACGGGCTGACTGGCAAATTCCCGCCAGCGCCAGGGTGATGTCATAGTAGTTCTTCGCCACACGGTCTCCTTTATGTGTGAATCGTATTAAACAGCAGGCAGCGGCAGGCGCTGTTCAATGATCCCGCCGCCCAGACAGATTTCGCCGCTGTAGAAGACAGCAGACTGACCCGGGGTGACGGCGGCGACCGGCTCGTCGAAACGCACGTCAATGCGATCGTCATCGAGCGCGGTAATGGTGCAAGGAATATCGGTCTGACGGTAGCGTGTTTTTACCGTGCAGCGCAGCGTGCCTTTCAGCGGCTCACGATCGACCCAGTGCAGCTGCTGTGCAATAAGACCAACGGACATCAGACGCGGATGATCGTGACCTTGGGCAACAACCAGAATATTGTTTTCGACATCTTTGTCGACAACATACCATGGATCTTCGCTACCTTCTTTGGTCCCGCCAATACCCAGGCCTTTACGCTGGCCGAGCGTGTGGTACATCAGCCCCTGATGCTGGCCAATCTCTTCCCCGTCGACGGTGACAATTTTACCCGGCTGAGCAGGCAGGTAACGCCCCAGGAAATCGCGGAATTTGCGCTCGCCGATGAAGCAGATGCCGGTAGAGTCTTTTTTCTTCGCGGTGATCAGGTCCAGCTCTTCGGCGATTTTACGCACCTGCGGCTTTTCCAGCTCGCCGACCGGGAACAGGCTCTGGGCGATTTGCTCGTGGCTCAGCGTATAGAGGAAGTAGCTTTGATCTTTGTTGCCGTCCAGACCGCGCAGCAGCTGGCTTTTGCCATTCACATCTGCGCGACGCACGTAGTGACCGGTCGCAATATAGTCTGCGCCCAAATCTTCCGCGGCGAATTCCAGGAAGGCCTTAAATTTGATCTCTTTGTTGCACAGAATATCCGGGTTCGGCGTGCGGCCCGCTTTGTACTCTTCCAGGAAGAGTTCAAAAACGTTATCCCAGTATTCTGCGGCAAAGTTAACGGTGTGCAGTTCAATGCCGAGCTTATCGCATACGGCCTGCGCGTCGGCGAGATCCGCTGCGGCGGTGCAGTATTCCTCGCCATCATCTTCCTCCCAGTTCTTCATGAACAGGCCCTCCACCTTATAGCCCTGTTGCTGTAACAGGTAGGCGGAAACGGAGGAATCGACACCGCCGGACATGCCGACGATCACTTTTTTCTGGCTGTTATCTGACATGGAATACTCACGACATTGAACTTCAAGGCGGCGTATTCTATCACGCCCCCCCACCGTTGACACCCTCTGTAAACGGCCAGTTAAATGCGCCGATGACATCCAGCGGCAGACGTGCGCCTGACTGCCAGCAGCGAATGCTTTCCGCAACCAGCGGCGAGCGCAGGTTTGGCGCGTTCAGGATCTCGTCGGCAGTGACCCACAGACAGCGGTCGATATCGTCATCCTGCGGCTCTGTGGCGCACGTTTCGCTAAGCTCAACGGAAAATAAAAAGCGCAGGAACGGGGTGTGATCCGGCGCGATCCACTGGTGCATACGGATGAAGTGCTGGGGCTCAGCGTGTATCCCGGTCTCTTCCCACAGCTCGCGTTTTGCTGCCTGCAGCAGGGTTTCATTAGCTTCAAGGTGTCCGGCAGGCTGGTTCCACAGCGCTTTGCCGTTAATGCTCTCTTCGACAACAAGGAATTTACCCCTGGCGTGGACCACGCAGGCAACCGTGACATGAGGTTTAAACATAGTGACTCCTTAAGGGGTGACGTCGCGCCATTCGCCGTTTGCCAGCGTTTCCAGGGTGTAGCTGCCCATGGCGTAGCGAATCAGACGCAGGGTAGGGAAGCCGACGTGCGCGGTCATGCGGCGAACCTGGCGGTTGCGGCCTTCATAAAGGGTTATTTTGAGCCAGCTTGTTGGGATGGATTTGCGTTCGCGAATCGGCGGGTTGCGCGGCCAAAGCCACTCCGGTTCATTCACGCGTTCAATACCCGCCGGCAGGGTTGGGCCGTCGTTCAACGTCACGCCGCTGCGTAACGCTGCAAGCGTCGCGTCATCCGGCTCGCCTTCCACCTGGACGAAGTAAATTTTCCCGGTGCGTTTGCCCGGCTGCGTGAGCTTCGCCTGCAACGCGCCGTCGTTGGTTAAGACCAGAAGGCCTTCGCTGTCGCGGTCCAGGCGCCCGGCCGCGTAGACTCCCTGCACGGGAATATAGTCCTTCAGCGTGCTGCGCCCGGCTTCATCGGTAAACTGCGGCAAAACATCGTAGGGTTTATTGAACAAAATAACCCGCTTCGGCTGGGTTTCCTGCGGTCTTCTGGCGGCTTGTCGCGAGCTGAATCGCTCAACCCGGTGTTTTGTAAAAGAAGTTTTCTTCATGGTATTTTCAGGCGTTATCAATTGCCGCATTATAGCCTAATAACGAAGACCTTTCATGGCGCAGGACAATCAGGTACTATCGAAGGGCTCATTACAATTTATTAACATAAGATCAGTAACAACCAGAAGCGCTCGAAGGAGAGGTTAATGGAAAGCAAAGTAGTTGTTCCGGCGGAAGGTAAAAAGATCACCCTGCAAAACGGCAAGATTAACGTTCCTCACAATCCGATTATCCCGTTCATTGAAGGTGACGGTATCGGTGTAGACGTTACCCCGGCGATGCTGAAAGTGGTTGATGCCGCTGTTGAGAAAGCCTACAAAGGCGAGCGTAAAATTTCCTGGATGGAAATTTACACCGGTGAGAAATCTACTCAAGTTTATGGCCAGGACGTCTGGCTGCCAGCAGAAACGCTGGACCTGATCCGCGACTACCGCGTTGCTATTAAAGGCCCACTGACGACGCCAGTTGGCGGCGGTATCCGTTCCCTGAACGTGGCACTGCGTCAGGAGCTGGACCTGTACGTGTGTCTGCGTCCGGTTCGTTACTATCAGGGCACCCCAAGCCCGGTTAAGCATCCTGAACTGACCGATATGGTTATCTTCCGCGAAAACTCAGAAGACATCTACGCGGGTATCGAATGGAAAGCGGACTCTGCTGACGCAGAAAAAGTGATTAAATTCCTGCGCGAAGAGATGGGCGTGAAGAAAATTCGCTTCCCTGAGCATTGCGGTATCGGTATCAAGCCGTGCTCTGAAGACGGTACTAAACGTCTGGTGCGTGCGGCCATCGAATACGCGATCACCAACGACCGTGACTCTGTGACCCTGGTTCACAAAGGCAACATCATGAAGTTCACCGAAGGCGCGTTCAAAGACTGGGGCTACCAGTTGGCGAAAGAAGAGTTCGGCGGTGAGCTGATCGACGGTGGCCCATGGCAGAAGATCAAGAACCCGAACACCGGCAAAGAGATCATCATTAAAGATGTGATCGCCGATGCGTTCCTGCAGCAGATCCTGCTGCGTCCTGCAGAATACGACGTGATTGCCTGTATGAACCTGAACGGTGACTACATCTCTGACGCCCTGGCAGCACAGGTTGGCGGTATCGGTATCGCCCCTGGCGCGAACATCGGTGACGAGTGCGCCCTGTTCGAAGCGACCCACGGTACTGCACCAAAATACGCGGGTCAGGACAAAGTGAACCCAGGCTCTATCATCCTGTCCGCAGAGATGATGCTGCGCCACATGGAATGGTTCGAAGCCGCAGACCTGATCGTTAAAGGTATGGAAGGCGCGATCAACGCGAAAACCGTAACTTACGATTTCGAACGTCTGATGGAAGGCGCTAAACTGCTGAAATGCTCAGAGTTTGGCGACGCGATTATCGCGAACATGTAATCCAGATTCTGGGTTAAACAAGAGCGGGGGCCTGATGGTTCCCGTTTTTTTTGCCTCTGCCTGTGGGAGACAACACGATGTTAGCCACTGTCCTTATCGCTGTCGTTGCATTCATCCATCTCTACATTCTTGTGCTGGAAATGTTCCTGTGGGATACGAAAACGGGCCACAAGGCCTTTAATCTGCGTCCTGATTTTGCGCGCGACACCCGCGTGCTGGCCGCAAACCAGGGGTTGTATAACGGTTTTCTGGCGGCTGGTCTGCTCTGGAGCCTCTGGCTTGGCGAAAAGGGGATTCAGGTGGCCATCTTCTTCCTGACCTGCGTATTGATCGCAGGGCTCTTTGGCGCAGCCACCGCCAGCCGAAAAATTTTGTATGTACAGGCCGCGCCCGCTCTCGCAGCGCTGCTTGCGTTACTCATCTGAAGCAATGCTTTGGTTGAGATAAGGCGTCCGATATACTGATGGCTTTACCCGTAAAGATTAGCGACGAGACAGTTATGAACAACGATATCCCACTGAAATATTATGACATTGCCGATGAGTACGCGACGGAAGCCGCTGAGCCGGTCGCTGAGTCAGAGCGCGACGCGCTGGCACATTATTTCCAGCTGCTGCTCACCCGTTTATCGAATAATGAGGAGATTAGCGAGGAAGCCCAGCAGGAGATGGCCACTGAGGCCGGGATCCGTGCGGGTCGCATCGATGATATTGCGAACTTCCTCAATCAGTGGGGAAATGAATAGTCTGCTTCAAAAACCGTTATGCTGATGCTTTGCGATACAGCTCAGCATCACGCTATCGGACCACATGCATTTTTTCCGCAGAATATGTGACGCGGGGGCGTCGATAAACAGCGCGAAAATAACGGTCAGACAAAAGAGTACCACTGGTAATAGTAAGGATAATTTCACGTTTTTAACCAAAATATGAGTGTGCTTCAGGGTAATCTACCGTCTGAATGTGACGACTATATGTTTTTGCGTAAAAAATAGAAATGCCCGACTGGAAAAAAACGGACGCGCAAGGCTACGGGTTACGGTGCAACCCCGGTGAGTCGCTTCGCCAGCTCGCTTCGGGTGAGTGCTTTTGAAAAATACCATCCCTGAATCAGCGCATCGGGATATCTGCTTGCAATAAAGCGATATTGAATTTCATTTTCCACGCCCTCGAAAACAAGCGTTTTATTCAATCTTGCAAGGGCATCGCTGAAGATTACAAAGATGTTTTGCTTATAATGCTCGCTGATGCCGTCCACCAGCGACTTATCGATTTTGATTTCATCATATTCAAGCAGCGACAGGCGGGCGAGATTCGAGTTTTGCACGCCAAAATCATCTATTGATATTTTAACGCCGAGCGATTTCAGCTCCTGACAGAATCCCTCGAGAATATCTGCCGTGGAAACGGCTTTCTCAGAGAGTTCGACCTTCATCAGGGAAAGGGGAAGGTGATTGGCAAAACACGCACGACGCAAAATAGTAATGAACTGTCCATCTTCAATTTCCTTGTGCCCAACGTTTATTGAGACTATCAGCTGGTGTTTTATCGCCAGAGGGGCAATTTCGGAAAGGGATTTTTCGATAATATTACTGTAATATTTTTTATACAGACCGATCTTCTTAATTAATGGGATAAACAGCTCCGGAGAGACGTCCCCGTGCTTTTGATCGCGCCATCTCGACAGAACTTCGACGCCCACGATTTTTTGATCGTGAATGCGAATAATGGGCTGATAGTTAACGCTGATGGTATTCGTGATGACGGCTTTTATCAGCGTACGTTCCAGAGAAAAACGGTCTTCATAGATACGGAAGATAAATAACGTTATCGCAATCCAGATAAAACAGAGAATGACCGCGAGAAGCGCAAAGATAAACGGAGGTAGCGAGGCCAGCCCGGCGTCGTGATGCTTCACGATGACGCACAGGTCCCAGAAGGTGCTGCACTGTGTCAGAGTCAGGGTAAACAACGTCGAATGCAGCCAGCTCTGCTGATTTAGCTCCGTGGCGGCCGAAAAAAAGACTCTGCCGAAGTCTTTGGTGGTAGCACTGAGCGAATAGCTTGCGGTAACCGGGGTGAATTTATCGTAAGCATAGCGGGAGGTGAAGATAATAATATTATTATAAATTGCCGCATTGCCCGTGAAAAAGTCTTTTCTCGAGAACTGGGCCAGGAGAAAGCCCCTCGGCGTTTTATGCAGTTCTGCAGGAAGTGCAACGGGCGTCGCGAGTTTTCCCCAAAAAGCGGTACAGACAATTTTTCCCTTATCAATAAAGCCGATATCGGCAAAATAAAGATTATTAAGCTTAATTTGTCTGTAGCGATCGAGGTTGGTTTTGTCACATCCCTGCGCCGTGATGCTTTTGAGACCCAGCGCCACGCTTTGGGACACGTCTTCTGAATAATGTAAAAGGGTACGGGATATTTCAAGCTGTTTGCTCTTCTGCTGACCGATGATTACAGCATTGACCGCATAAAGAGACAGGAAGACCAGAAGCGTTGAAACAATAGCAACGGCAATGAGCTTTTTCATTTTCCAGATATCCAGTCCGCTCCCTGATTTCACAAATCTTAACACAGCCAGGGCAAGGAACAAGCCTGATAGTCACGTCATGTGAGTAAATGTCGGCAGATGAACTCATACGAAAGTATCAGTTTTTTAAGACAATTCTCAGCTAAGCTATTTTCATTGTTATAAGCAATACCGGGTTAGCACAGGCTCTTCAACCAGAACATCCATGCTTGATTTTTCTATTAAGGAAAACATCGTGCGCAACGTGATGATCCCTATTCTTAGCGCTCTGTTTCTTTTTCTGAGCGGCATTTTGATTATTAACTGGCAGCTATGGCAGATGGCGAAGCTGAGTAATAGTCATACCGCCACGGCCAGCACCCAAAAAATAGAAAACATTCTGGCTGAAGCAGTCAGTGCGGCCAGCACGGCAAAGCGCGTTGCGGCCGAAGGGTGTACCAGTAGCGGACAGCTGGCGCTGGGGACAGAGGCAGCGCTAAAACCGCATCTGCGCGCCATCATGATCGAGCAGCAGGGTAAAATCATCTGTACTTCCCTTCCCGGGAATGGCGTGTTGATTATTCATCCTGAGACGTTACCTGCCGAAAAATTGATGCTGTTACCCGGCAGTCGACTGGTGAACGGCATTCCGGTGCTTGTCTTTCAGATGCCCATCGCGGGAGGGCGCGTCATCGTCAGCATCAGTGACGCGCATTTGCAGGACGTCATTGCAAGCGCATCGAACAGCATGGATCTGGGGCTGGTTGTCGGCGAAAGCATGCTTGTTCGCAACGGTGCCGTGAGGGGTTGGAAAGCGGCCTCCTGGAAGGGGGCGCTTACGGCATCAACGCAATTTCCCTTTAGCATCGCCTGGCAACCTCCTGCCTTTTTCAGCCTGACGCGGCTTTTGCAACAGGGATGGAGCCTGATACTGCTTATTCTTGCGCTATCGGTGGCGGTGGGCATTTTGATCCGCCGATACAAGGGGAAAAGTACCTCATTTGAAGATGACTTACGTAAGGCCATTTTGCAGGGGGAGATCGTGCCTTATTACCAGCCGATCGTGAACGGCGATACCGGCGGGTTATACGGCGTTGAGGTCCTGGCAAGATGGAAGCATCCAAAGTCAGGCTTTATCCCGCCGGATGTCTTTATTCCGATTGCCGAACGTAGCGGGTTGATTATACCGCTGACCAAAGGGTTGATGGCAAAAGTGGTGACCCAGCTTAAGCCGCTTTTGCCTAAGCTACCGGACGGGTTTCATATCGGGGTAAACATCAGCGCCAGACATATTAATGCGCCTTCATTTATCGGTGACTGCCGCGTCTTCGGGAAGGGGTTTCAGGGTAAAGAGGTCAAACTGGTTCTCGAAGTGACCGAGCGTGAACCGCTGATCGATAATCCTCACCTCGTGGAAAACCTTAACATGCTCCATAACGCCGGCTTTGTTATTGCCCTGGATGATTTTGGTACGGGTTATTCCGGGCTGTCATGCCTTAATGCGCTGGCCATTGATTATATTAAAATTGATAAAAGCTTTGTGAACCGGGTTTCAGAGGAAAAGGACTCAACGATCCTGCTGGACTGCGTCATTGACCTGGCGAAAAAACTCTCTTTGCGCATTGTAGCTGAAGGCGTAGAAACAAAAGAGCAACTGGAGTATCTCAACCGTAATGAGATAACCCTGTTACAGGGATATTATTTTGGTAAGCCCGTCTCCTATATCGATTTTATTAAAGTCATTTTATCTAAACCCAGGGAGACCGTTAGTTTGTAAAACGAAATAAAGACGAGCTTCTGTTGTATGCTTAAGTGCAATTCATTTTCCTCTTATCCCGAGCTTTGTTACAGTGACAAGAGTTGTCAGCCAGGGATGTCAGGCGTGATAAGGTGGAAAAGCTCGTGCATGTGAAAAATACTTTTTACACAACAACCATTACCGTCATCATTGTCTCATTGATCATCTCGCTGTCGCTTGCCGTCCAAATTGCCACGTCCAGACAGCAGTCAATTAAGCAAATTAATACCAGCGTTGCTAACCTGAGCCATACCCTTGATGTCTACACCGAGGGGATCATGCGCCAAAGCGAAATGTTAATTACTACCGTTTCCGACATAATCGAAATTTATGGCATGACGCCGCAACAGGCGACCAATATTCAGTGGATGATAAATAATCAGGATAATCTTCTTACCCAGATTAATAATGTGGTTGTTTACGACGCTCAGGGCGATATCTTTACCGCGTTGCACGAAACGTTTACAGGCCCACGCAAAGGATCGGACAGGTCATTTTTTATCTATCACAAGGAAAATAAAAATCAGCAGATTTTTATTGGTGAGCCCGTGGTAAGCAGAACCAATGGAAAATGGGTCATTACCATTAGTCGTCGCCTTGAAACCCACTCCGGGGCATTTAACGGTGTCGTAGTGGTGACGCTGGGTATCGAGAATTTTCTCGCGCTTTACGGGCAGATTAATATTGGTCACCTGGGCGTCATTGGCTTAACGACACAATCCGGCGTGCTGCTGGTCCGTCACCCCTTTAAAAATACCTACGTCGGCACGATTTTTTCTGATTCACCCCTCTTCAGGAAATACCTGAAGGTACAAAATACCGGGATAGCCAGTTCCGTTTCGCGGTTTGATAAAATCGAACGCATTTACGCCTATGAGAAAAACCGACGCTACGGGCTGGTGACCACCGTGGCCGTCAGCATTGATGAAGCGCTCGCACCGTGGCGCAAGCAGGCTATTCAGCTGGCGCTACTCATTTTCGTTTTCACTGCGATACTTATCGTCGCGTCATACTTCCTGTATTCCGACTTATCCAGAAAAACCAGAGATAATAAGGCGCTGAAGATTATCGCTTCCGAGGATGCGTTGACCGGGCTGTACAACCGTCGCATCTTTGATGAAAAAATCCTCTCGGAAATCGCGACTTGTGCCGCACATGACGCAGCGATTTCGATACTGATTGTGGACGTGGACTACTTCAAAAAATACAACGATAACTACGGCCATCCGGAAGGGGACCGGTGTCTGGCGCTGCTGGGAAACAGTCTCCGGGAGAGCCTTACCTGTGATAATCAGATTGTGGCGCGCTACGGCGGAGAGGAGTTTGCGCTGATATTACCTGATACGGATATCCAGGAGGCGCTTCGACTGGCGCAGACGATTATTCGCAACGTGTTTTCCCTGCAAATCGCGCATGCTTTTAGCCCCTTCGGACGGGTGACGGTAAGCGTCGGGATTTCCACCGCGCGTGCGGTCGACATCGCGGGCAGCCAGCAGAATATCATTATTGCCGCTGACCAGGCGCTCTACCAGGCAAAACGCGCAGGACGTAACCGGTACGCGTTTGTTGGGGTATGAACAGAAAAAAAGCCCACTCAGGAGTGGGCAAAAAATACTGGAAGCAATGTGAGCAATGTCGTACTGAATACCTGAGTGTTACGCTCAACTATTCAGTGTTGAGAAAGATAATCTTTCTCAACAAAAGATGCAACCCCACAGTTTATGCGGCAGGCTCTTTTTGTTGGTGAATAATTGCGCACTCTCTCATTGTGATGCCTATCACAAATTTCCTTTCTGAAATCCTGTGCTATTCTTTTTTGTGTCGTTGATTTAATGACAAAAACCATACAGAGAGGAAAGTTATGGGAATTTTATCCTGGATTATCTTTGGGCTTATTGCGGGTATTCTGGCGAAGTGGATTATGCCGGGCAAAGATGGCGGTGGTTTTATCGTCACCGTAATACTGGGTATTATCGGCGCGGTAGTCGGCGGCTGGATCAGTACGCTGTTCGGTTTTGGCAAGGTCGATGGTTTTAACTTCGGCAGCTTTGCCGTCGCGGTCATCGGTGCGCTGGTTGTTCTGTTTATCTACAGAAAAATCAAAAGCTAAGGCTTAAAAGCGTTAAAAAAGGCTGCCAGATGGCGGCCTTTTTTACGTGGTAGGTTTACCACCAGCCAAGCTGCGCGCCGGCAAACGCCGCGATGGCAACGATCAGCATAATGAGGGTCGTTTTTCTCATTTATGCCCCAGGCGCCGCGTAACCACCGACAAAAAACCATGCTAAAAAAATCACCGCCGTTATAAAAATAACGACCGGGAAGAGGATCCCTATTCTCATATCATCACCTGTTTCGGTTCTTGTAACGCCGTAGAGTGTACGGGGTTAATCCATAGTGAGAAAGCGTGTTTTGCTTTTTCCTTTCTTATCCTGATACATCGCGACATCCGCGTCGCGTAATGCGCTGTCCGGATCGGTTACCCGAGGGTCCACTTCGATAACGCCGACGCTGGCCCCGGGGTAAATGAGGTTGACGCTACCCAGCCAGTATTCACCGGCAATACAGGCGCTGAGGCGCGTTTTGACCAGAGTGACCTGCGCGTTATCTCCTTCGCTGTGGGATGTGCTCAATGACGCGACCAGAAACTCATCGCCGCCCAGTCGGCCAATGATATCGTCCTGCTGTTTTTCTTCCGTCAGACGCTTGCCCACTTCAATCAGGAACTGGTCGCCAGCCTCGTGTCCGTAGCGATCGTTAATCAGCTTGAAATCATCCAGATCGATGAACGCGATGACGGTGTTACGTTTAAGGTGCCGCGCCAGGGAAAACAGCGTGGTCAGATCTTCAAAAATGGCGCGACGGTTGGGTAAACCGGTAAGGGCATCCGTGTAAGAGTGGGCGATGAGGGCCGCATTGGCTTCGCGAAGCTGGGTTACCAGCGACTCTTTCTGAATGGACTGGGCAATCAGCCCGGCGAATAACTTCAGAACCTGTTCACCGCGCTCGCTAAGCGGCTTTCTGGCCGTGCTGGTGGCACAGAGCGTTCCGTAGAGTGAACCATCCGCAAGATGGACAGGAATACTCATGTAGGTCGTAATGCCGAGCGCTTTCGCCGCCTCGCACTCCGGCCAGCGTTCGGGAACGTCGTTGCTGAATACGGTGTCGCTATCCAGCGCGCGCTTACACAGTGTTTCATCCCACGGGACGCTCAGCCCCTCAGGGATTGTCATCTGCTTGCTGTTGCGGGCGTAGAGGATATGCTGCAGTCGGGCTTCGATATCTACCTTGGTGAGGTAAGTCGACTCCATGTCAGTCACAATCTCCAGCATCTCCAGCAGCTGACGAACGAGACCTTCAAGGGAATGTTCAGTGGCGAGGGTTTCTGAAACACGGGCAAGGATAATATCCGACATGACGTAGAATGACTCCCAGGCAGAAGACGTCTGCATCTGCATGTTATGCTGAGTTTTTAGACTTCAGGCATAGTAAAACATGAATATAGAAAATTTAATATATGCAGGGAGAGGGCAGCAGGAGAGAAAAAAAGGCCCCGTTGTTGAGACCGGGGCAAAGACATCTTGATTACGGAATGATGTTCTCTGGTCATATCGAGAACATGCAACACTATAGTGTTGAAAAGTGCAGTTAAAATGGAGAAATCATGGAGAAAGCGGCGATGACCCGTTACCCTTAGACTGTCATGATGTCACAAGGATCAATGAGATGAGATTTCTTCTTCTGGCGCTGGCGCTTCCCCTGGCAGCCTGCACCGCGAAAACAACCCCACCCGATGCGCCGAAACCGCCGCACGCTATCGGTATGGCGAACCCGGCCTCCGTGTACTGTCTGGAGAAAGGCGGGGAACAGATCCCGGTTCAAAGCCCGCAGGGCGTACGCACGGAGTGCAAACTACCGGGGGGCGAAGTGATTGATGAATGGACGCTCTACCGTCGCGATCATCCGCAACCCACCAGGTGACAGACGTATATTGCCTGCGATACACTTCTCTTTAGGATTATTCTTAGCCAGCCCCTGGCTACCGTTACCGTGAGAGAAGTATGTTTCAGCTTAAACCGGGCAGCATGGCGATGATCATCGGTGCCCGCACGGCGTCAGGCCGTCGCAATATTGGTAAATCTGTTGAGCTGTTTGGCCTGTGTCAGCCCGGCCTGCGTTTCGTTAACCCGGTCAACGGCGTAATGACGCAATTACCCGCTACCGCCGATCGCGCGCTTTGGCTGGTGACTGGCGATGTTTACGCCTTTGACAATCAGCACGGCTTTGCCTTTGTCCGCGCCGAACATCTGATGCCGCTCACCCCCGATGAAGCGCCGCAAATGCTTGACGAGCTGGCGATCGGCTGATCAGAGATGGCGCAGCCAGTCGGCTAATACCAGGGCGTGATTCTGCTTTGTGTCTTTTGCAGCGTAGAGCAGGGTGACGGTCTGCCTGTTCGCCAGCGTCGCAAGACGCATTCCCTCGTCAGCATGCTGCGCCAGCTCTTCCCTATAGGCCTTACTGAAGGCGGCGAAATCAATGGTTTCGCTATGAAAGGCCTTACGTAATTCATTCGAGGGCGTGAGTGCTTTACACCATTCATCATAGGCAAGGTCCGTTTTTTTAATCCCGCGCGGCCACAGCTTGTCCACCAGCACCCGATAGCCGTCGTCCGGGCCAGCCTGCTCGTATACGCGTTTGCATTGAATCATAATTCCACCCTCCCAATTTAAGGTATTGTGATAATTGCAGAAGATCGGTAGTCTGAGGTTCCTTATGTTATCTGATAATACTCTGGCATAAGGAACCTTTCATGGAACACCTCCCGGTTAAAACGACGCTGCGCATTGCGCTGGTTGGCGATTACAATCCCAGTGTTATTGCGCATCAGGCGATCCCGCTAGCCATTGATGACGCCGCCGCAGTCCTTGACCTCACCGCCGATTACGACTGGCTTGCCACCACTGAGCTGACAAGCCCAGAGGATCTGGTGGGCTACGATGCCATCTGGCTGGTGCCTGCCAGCCCCTATAAAAACACCGAGGCGGCCTTTATCGCCGCGCGCTACGCCCGTGAAAACGGCATTCCATTCCTTGGCACCTGCGGCGGATTCCAGCATGCGCTGATTGAGTATGCCCGCAATGTGTTGGGCTGGGCCGATGCGGCACATGCCGAGACGGATACAGAAGGCACCATGGTGATTGAGCCGCTGGCCTGCTCGCTGGTGGAAAAAACCGATGCCATTGAGCTTCGCAAAAATACGCTGATCGCGAAAGCGTACGGCAAGCCGGAAATTGAAGAGGGTTATCACTGTAACTATGGCGTGTCGCCGGCGTTTTCCCAGGCGCTGGAAAGCGGTGACATGCACGTTACGGGCTGGGACGAACAGGGGGAAATTCGCGCCGCAGAGCTGGTTACGCATCCGTTCTTCGTGATCACCTTATTCCAGCATGAGCGTGCTGCGCTGGAAGGCCGCCCGGTCGTGCTGGTGCAGGCGATGCTGCGCGCGGCGCGCGGGTAAGAAAAGGCAGGCCCAATGGTCTGCCACACCATTTAACGGGGCGCGATCTCCCGGTCTCGCCCGGCAAGCACGCCGCAGAGTGCCATTATCACGGCGGCCAGGGCGCAGCCCAGGAGCGGAATCCGCCAGTCTCCCGCGCTATCGTGAATTTTCCCCATCAGCGGAGGGCCGCAGGCGGCGAGCAGATAGCCAATCGACTGCGCCATGCCGGAGAGCGCCGCAGCCTGGTGCGCGGAGCTGGCGCGCAGACCGATGAACGTCAGGCCGAGGATCATCGTTGCCCCTGTGCCAAAGCCAAACACCAGCGTCCACATCACCGCCATGTCAGGCATAAACCATAGCCCCGCCGCGCTTACCGCGCACATCAGTGCCACCGCACCTGCGATCCCCCGCTGATCTTTCAGACGGTGGAGAACCAGCGGAACGGCAAGCCCCGGCACGGCCGTGGCCAGCTGCAGCAGCCCGTGCACCGAGCCGGCCTGCGCTTCGCTGTAGCCGTGGCTGAGCAATATCGCCGGCAGCCAGCCGATGATGACGTAGTAAATCAGCGAGTTAATCCCCAAAAAGAGCGTCACCTGCCAGGCGAGAGCCGAGCGCCAGATGGCGCGATTATGCAGCGCGCCAGCGCCCGTTACCGTCGCAACGTGTTTCTGACGCCACTGCGGCAGCCAGAGCAGCAGCGCGACCAGCGGAAACGCCATCAGCATCAGCAGCGCGCCATGCCAGCCCGCGCTACCCTGCGCCAGGGGAACAATCATCGCTGAGCCAAACGCCGCCGAGACGCCCATCGTCAGAGAATAGGCCCCGGTGAGTCGGGCTACCTGGCCCGGGAAGTCACGTTTAATTAATCCGGGTAACAGCACGTTCCCGAGCGCAATCCCGCAGCCGATGACCGCCGTTCCGATGAAAAGCAGCGCGGCGGAAGGTAGAGAGCGAAGTGCAATCCCGGCGCAAATCAGCAGCAGGGCGACAAACAGGCTGCGCTCCATGCCGATACGTCGGGCAACGCCTGCGGCGAGGGGTGAGACAAGGGCGAAAGCCAGCAGGGGCAGGGTGGTCAGCAGACCGGTTTGCGCCGTGCTTAAGCCATAATCAAGACGAATAGTGTCGAGCAGCGGAGCTGCGCCGGTAAAGGTGACGCGAAGCGTAGTGGCAATCATCAGGATGCCTGCAATCAACAGCGCGCCGTGTTTTCCTGAGGTGCGAATAGCAGTAGTCATTATGTTCTCATACGTTCAAGCGAGCGCACACAATACCGATTTTCCCAGCGGTTGAAATCAGGCTAAAATGACAGTTTATCGCTAAAATCGGACAAACTGATGATTGGTCTGGGACTGGACGGCTATGATCCCGATAGCCAGCACGATGCGGCCGTCGCATTTCGCATCCGCGTGGTGGCGGAGGAACAGTATATTCCCCGACATCATCACCGTAAGGGGCAGCTCATTCTCGCCCTCGGCGGCGCGATCACCTGCGAAGTGGAAAATGCCATGCTGATGGTTCCACCCCAGTACGCCGTCTGGATCCCTGGCCAAATGCCGCACAGCAACAGGGCCACGCCGGGCGCGCAGCTCTGCTTTTTGTTCATTGAACCGGGTGCGGCAAGCTTGCCCGACCGCTGCTGCACCCTAAAAATCTCCCCTATGGTGCGGGAGCTGATTTTATCCCTGGCGGAAAAATCGCGTGAACAGCTCTCTCTTACGCCCACATCGCGCCTGGTGCACGTTCTGTTTGACGAGCTGCCGCTCCAGCGTCAGGAGCATCTGCAGCTGCCCGTCTCCCCCCATCCTAAAATTCGGCTGATGAGCGAGAAAATGGCGGAAGAGCCTGCCGCATGGCAGACGCTGACGCAGTGGGCGAGCCACTTTGCCATGAGCGAACGCAGCCTGGCGCGACTGGTGGTGAAAGAGACCGGCTTAAGCTTTCGCCGCTGGCGCCACCAGCTGCAGCTGATCGTGGCGTTACAGCATTTGATCGGTGGGAAATCGGTACAGCAGGTGGCACAGTCACTCGGCTATGACTCTACCACCGCGTTTATCACCATGTTCAGGAAGGGGCTGGGCCAGACGCCGGCGCGTTATATGGCCAGCCTGACTACGACTTCCCAATAAACAGAGAGACAAGGCCCGCCGCAATCAGCGGCCCCACCGGAACGCCGCGAAAGAGCGCCACCCCCAGCACGGTGCCCACCAGCAGACCCGCCACCAGCGAGGGCTGGCTGCTCATCAGCGTAACGCCGCGCCCGCCCAGCCACGAAACAAAAATCCCCACCGCGATCGCCACCAGTGATTTCCAGTTTACAAACGAGTGCAGCAGGGTTGAGGCGGGAAGCGTGCCGCTGGCGATGGGCGCCATTACCCCGATGGTTAAAATGATGATCCCAATGGTGAGGCCTTGTTTTTCTATCCACGGGAAAAAGGTATTTAACGGGGTCACGCGAATAATAATCAGCACCAGAATCGAGATGGCGACGGTGGTGTTATGGCTGACAAAGCCGAGCGCGGCGAGTGCCAGAAGAATGAGCAGAGTAGGGTCAAACATAGGGAATCCTTGCCAAAATAATTAACCTGCTTACAGTACGCGCAAACGCGACGCAGGACAGTTTTAAAAAGATTTTATTGTTGTCATAACCTTGTCATTTACGCGGATTAAAACGGAGGCAGATATCGCAAAAGGGGTCGCCATCATGAACGATCACATGTTTGTTGAAACGCTGATTATCTCCTCATCGTTTTTCGCTATTGCCGTTATTCTCGTCGCCTCCGTGCTGTTCCTGGAAAGAAAAGGCTGACAGGGTCGCCAGCCATAGCGGTTACGCTTTATGGAAGTTCACAAGCTCAGGACGGGCGATGCGCAGGTAATCCTGGGTATCCATAATCACGGATTTCTCCAGCAGGCCGGCGTTAAACGCGATTTCGTCAAAACGCTCGAACAGCAGCGGGTCGGCAACCAGTGCCAAATCAGGATGGAAGCTAAAGGGCGGGATAGCGCCGAAAACGCAGGCGGTCAGGGTATCGACCTCCGCCGGGCTGGCGAGCGAGGCCTTCAGCCCGCCAAAATGGCTGGCAAGCTGGCTCAGGTCAGCCTGCAGGTCGGCGGCGAGGATCGCCAGAACGTGTTTTTTTACGCCGTTTCCCTTCACCTTGCAGACCAGGGCCTTTGCGCCTTGCCGCAGATCGGTCCCGCGAATTTCACTTACCGCTTCACATTTCCCGACCGCCTCGTGCTCCATGACGCGAAACCGCGCGCCCTGCTCGGTGAGTAAGGTAATCAGCTGCTGGTGGGTTCCTGCCCCAATAACGTCGTCAGTCATAACGATTTCCCGGTGATAATCCTGTATGCAGGGTTCTACATTAGCACGGGATGGGCGGGGTCGAAAGAAAACAGCCAGCGCGTTCGCTGGCTGTTGGATTATGCGTTGCTGGTAGCAGATTGCTTGTGGAACAGCTCCCTGAACACCGGATAAATATCATCCTGGTCACGGATATGCTGCATGGCAAAATTATCGAACATTGCTTGCAGATGTTCATACTCCCGCCACAGGGTCTGGTGCGCGCGACGGGTAATTTCGATATAGCTGTAGTAACGCACCACCGGCAGAATTTTCTTCGCCAGAATCTCGTGACACAGCGGTGAGTCGTCGGCCCAGTTGTCGCCATCGGACGCCTGCGCGGCATAAATGTTCCACTGCGACGGGTCGTAACGCTCTTTGACCACTTCATCCATCAGCTTCAGGGCGCTTGATACGATGGTCCCGCCGGTCTCCTGCGAGTAGAAGAACTCATGCTCATCCACCTCTTTCGCCTGAGTATGGTGGCGGATATAAACTACCTCCACGTTCTTATAGGTTCTGCTCAGGAACAGGTAGAGCAGAATATAAAAACGCTTTGCCATATCCTTGGTGGCCTGGTCCATCGAGCCGGACACGTCCATCAGACAGAACATCACCGCCTGGCTGGAGGGTTCAGGCCGTTTTTCGTAGTTCTTGTAGCGCAGGTCAAAGGTGTCGATAAACGGTACCCGTTCGATCTTCGCTCTAAGTTCCGCAATCTCTTTACGCAGGCGCTCCTCTTCCAGCAGTTGCGCCGGTTCCGTGTTTTCCACGACCTTCAGGCTGCTCTCCAGCTCGCGCAGTTCGCGCCGTTTGCCCGCCGTCATGGCCGTTCGTCGCGCCAGTGAATTCTGCAACGAACGCACGACGCTGATATTGGCGGGCACGCCGTTGGCGGTGTAGCCCGCGCGATGGGTTTTATATTCATTAAGCTGACGATGCTGATTCTTTTTCAGATTCGGCAGCGCCAGATCTTCAAACAGCAGGTCGAGATATTCGTCTTTCGAAATCTGGAAGACAAATTCGTCCTGACCTTCACCGTCCTGGCTGGCCTGTCCCTGACCGCTTCCTGAACCACCGCCGCCGCCCTGAGGACGCTCAATTCTGTCGTTCTGAACGAAGTGGTCATTACCTGGGTGTACGCGATGGCGCAGGCCGCCTCGCCCCTGATGAAACATCGGTTCGCTGATGTCATCGGTGGGGATGGAGACAGATTCGCCGCTGTCGACGTCGGTCACCGAGCGTTTATTGATGGCCTCGGAGATAGACTGTTTAATTTGCGCTTTATAACGACGCAAGAAGCGCTGGCGGTTCACCGTGCTCTTGTTTTTGCCGTTAAGACGCCGGTCAATAAACCAGGTCATAAACCCCCCGTACTGCATTTGCCAACTTGCATTTTGTAGGCCCGGTATGCGCTAACCGCCACCGGGCACTTGTTTTTAAGACGATTTACGCACGCGCAGATACCATTCGCAGAGCAGGCGGACCTGCTTACGGGTGTAGCCTTTTTCCATCATACGGTCGACAAAATCGTCGTGCTTTTTCTGCTCATCGGTTGAGGTTTTGGCGTTAAACGAGATCACCGGCAGCAGCTCTTCGGTATTGGAGAACATTTTCTTCTCAATGACCGTGCGCAGCTTCTCGTAGCTGGTCCAGTTCGGATTGCGCCCGTTGTTATGCGCTCTGGCACGCAGGACGAAGTTCACAATCTCGTTACGGAAGTCTTTCGGGTTGCTGATCCCGGCAGGCTTCTCGATTTTTTCCAGCTCCGCGTTCAGGGATTCACGGTCAAACAGCTGGCCGGTATCCGGGTCGCGGTACTCCTGATCCTGGATCCAGAAGTCAGCATAGGTGACATAACGGTCGAAAATGTTCTGCCCGTATTCTGAATAGGATTCCAGGTAGGCCGTCTGGATCTCTTTGCCAATGAACTCGGCGTATTTCGGGATCAGGTAACCTTTGAGGAACTCAAGGTAGCGTTCAGCCTGCTCCTGCGGGAACTGCTCGCGTTCGATTTGCTGCTCCAGCACGTAGAACAGATGAACCGGGTTGGCCGCCACTTCCGCATGGTCGAAGTTAAAGACGCGGGAAAGGATCTTAAACGCGAAACGCGTGGACAGACCGTTCATTCCCTCGTCGACGCCAGCGTAATCGCGGTACTCCTGATACGATTTCGCTTTCGGGTCGGTGTCCTTCAGGCTCTCACCGTCATAGACGCGCATTTTCGAGTAGATGCTGGAGTTTTCTGGCTCTTTCAGACGCGAAAGAATGGAGAAGCGCGACAGCGTTTCCAGCGTGCCGGGCGCGCAAGGGGCGTGCACCAGCTCGCTGTGGTTAAGCAGTTTCTCGTAAATTTTGATCTCTTCGGAGATCCGCAGGCAATAAGGCACCTTGACGATGTACACGCGGTCAAGGAAGGCCTCATTGTTTTTGTTATTACGGAAGGTCACCCATTCAGATTCGTTCGAGTGGGCGAGAATAATCCCGTTAAACGGCAGGGCGGAGATACCTTCCGTCCCGTTGTAGTTGCCTTCCTGGGTAGCCGTCAGCAGAGGATGCAGCACTTTAATCGGTGCTTTAAACATCTCGACGAATTCCATAATCCCCTGGTTCGCGCGGCACAGCGCGCCTGAGTAACCATAGGCATCCGGATCGTTTTGCGCGAAGTTTTCCAGCTTACGGATATCGACTTTACCCACCAGCGCCGAGATGTCCTGGTTGTTCTCATCACCGGGTTCTGTTTTGGCGATGGCGATCTGCTCAAGGATAGACGGCCAGACCTTCACCACGCGGAATTTGGTGATGTCGCCACCAAACTCGTGCAGGCGTTTTGCCACCCACGGCGACATGATGGTGCCGAGGTAGCGACGCGGGATGCCATACTCTTTATCCAGAATCTGCGCGTCTTCCTGCGGATTGAACAGGCACAGCGGATGGTCGTTCACCGGGCTGCGTTCACCGTTGGCGCTCAGAACATAGATAGGCACGCGCTGCATCAGCGACTTCAGGCGTTCAGCCAGCGAGGATTTACCGCCACCCACCGGGCCGAGTAAATAGAGGATCTGTTTCTTCTCTTCCAGACCCTGAGCGGCATGCTTCAGATAGGAGACAATCTGTTCGATGGCATCTTCCATACCATAGAACTCTTCAAACGCCGGGTATCGGGCGACCACCCGATTCGAAAAGAGACGGGAAAGCCGAGGCTCCAGGGCAGTGTCAACCATGTTTGGCTCACCAATAGCCATCAATAGCCGTTCTGCCGCATTGGCATAAGCACTGCGATCTTGCCGACAGATGGTAAGAAACTCCTGCAGTGTGAACTCTTCGTCCTTGGCAGCTTCATAGCGCTGGCGATAGTGATCGAATATATTCATGGCATGCCGTCCTTTCGTTTTTTAGCACAGGATAAGAGCCGTTCGTATGAGTAGTGGAGGCTCCCGGAAGAGAATCTCTCGCACCTCACTGCCAGAGCAGCAACCTGTGTGCCAGGTCAGACGCTAAGAACCGCAGGGTGTTCAGGAAAACTCTTCTTAAATTAAAGCGTAGATGGCATTTGCAAAACTTGCATGCCCAGAAAATCTACTTTCAATGACATATCAATAACTCATCCAAAAATTTCCACTGTCGTTATAAGACAAATGCACGTTTTTCATTCAGTGGTCATATAAATGAAAGCGGGCTGTCATCTGAAAAGTTAAAAATAACGGGTTAATCAGACTGATTAGCAGGCAAAAAATTTTGGGATGTACGGGAATGGCGGTTACACTTCATCCGCTGATTATTTGACTACAGGAAAGAATGGATTGTGACCAAACTCAAACTTCTGGCATTAGGCATCTTTGCCGCGACCGCAGTGAACACCGCACAGGCGGAAAGTCAGTGGACGGTTGGCGCGGGTGTTGGCGTCATTAACAGCCCGTATAAACAGTATGACCGTGATGTTTATCCTGTTCCCGTTATCACCTATGAAGGCGACAACGTCTGGTTCCGCGGGCTCGGTGGCGGCTACTATCTCTGGAACGATAAGGCCGATAAGCTCTCCATCATGGCCTACTACGATCCAACGCACTTCAAGCCGGGTGACAGCGACAGCCATGCGCTTCGCCAGCTCGACAAGCGTAAAAGCACCATGATGGCCGGGCTCTCGTATGTACATAACACCGAGTATGGCTTCCTGCGCACGGCCCTGGCGGGTGACACGCTGGACAACAGCAACGGCTTTATCTGGGATCTGGCGTGGTTGTACCGCTACACCAACGGCGGGCTCACCCTGACGCCGGGTATCGGTGTGCAGTACAACAGCGAGAACTACAACGACTATTACTACGGCGTCTCTAAAAGCGAGTCCCGCCGCAGTGGTCTGAAAAGCTACAGTGCAGATGACGGCTGGGATCCTTACCTGGAGCTGACCGCGAGCTACAACTTCCTCGGTGACTGGAGCGTGTACGGTACCGGCCGCTATGAGCGTCTGAGCGACGAAGTGAAGGATAGCCCGATGGTCGATAAGTCCTGGGCAGGCATCTTCTCTGTGGGTGTGAGCTACAAGTTCTGATTGTGCATTAATTCAGTGCAATCTATGCATCAAAACGGGGCGCTTGCGCCCCGTTTGCATTAGTGTGGTGCAGGGAAATTATCGCTTAACAATCCGAATCGTCTGCCCTAAACGAGACGGTTTTTCTTCACTCGCTTTCTGCGGGTTGGTCACGCGAGCCGTTTCCACGCAGACAAACGTTTTATATCCATCATCCGTCATGTCGGCCATGCTGACGGACAGCGCAGGCCCCGGGTTCCAGCCCACCACGTCGCTGTGATGATGATGGACCACTTCAATGCCGCGGTTCAGGGCGCCGTCGTGGATCACGCTGCACGCTTCCGGGTGCAGGTAAACGCGATCGGTACGGTCAGGGAATGCCTGAACGCCGTCGCTCAGTTTGCCTTCTTTCGCGTTATCCACTTTGTCGATATAGGTATCGCCCAGGCCGCTCACCTTCACTGCGCTGATATCACCCACGTTGAAATAGGTGTGCAGGGCAGAGGTGGTTTCGAACTCGCCGTGAGCTTCCAGTTCGATTTCACAGGTTTTACCCAGCTTGAAGCGGGCATACAGGGTGAAATCGTGCGGCCAGAGGGCGCGGGTTTCATCATTAGCCTGCAGCTCAAAGGTCAGCACTGCGCCGTTGTCATCTTCGTTATGCGCTTTCAGCGTCCACTGCTGGTTGCGGGCAAAACCGTGAGACGGCAAACCCGACTGTGCGGACGGGCCGAACCACGGCCAGCAGATCGGTACGCCACCGCGGATTGCGGCCCCTTTTTTGAAGGAGGTCGCATCGCTCAGCCATAAGCCTTCAGCTTCGCCTTCCGGTTTCCAGGAGAGCAGGTGAGCGCCGTTCAGCGCCACGGACGCTTTGACGCGCGGATGGTCAACGACGATAACGTCGGCACCGTCAATCTGACGGCGTGAGAGCACAGGGGTAAGTTGTTCGACTACCGGAAGTGCAAAAATTTTATTAATCATTAAGCAATCCTCTGTCTTATAAATAAAAAAAGGCGACCGAAGTCGCCTTTTTGGATCAAGCACTCATCTCAACTTATTTAGAGATGTGAGCGATCAGGTCCAGTACTTTGTTAGAGTAGCCAGTTTCGTTGTCGTACCAGGAAACCAGTTTCACGAAGTTGTCGTTCAGTGCGATACCTGCTTTAGCATCGAACACGGAAGTGCAGATTTCGCCGTTGAAATCGGTAGATACAACGTCGTCTTCGGTGTAGCCCAGAACGCCTTTCATTGCGCCTTCGGAAGCAGCTTTGATTGCTTTCTTAATTTCTTCATAAGAAGCAGCTTTTTCCAGACGAACGGTCAGGTCAACAACGGATACGTTAGGAGTTGGAACGCGGAACGCCATACCAGTCAGTTTGCCATTCAGTTCTGGCAGTACTTTACCTACAGCTTTAGCAGCACCGGTAGAGGATGGGATGATGTTCTGAGCCGCGCCACGGCCGCCGCGCCAGTCTTTGTGAGACGGGCCATCAACGGTTTTCTGAGTAGCGGTGGTTGCGTGAACGGTAGTCATCAGACCTTCGATGATGCCGAAGTTGTCGTTGATAACTTTAGCCAGCGGTGCCAGGCAGTTGGTGGTGCAGGATGCGTTAGACACGATATCCTGGCCAGCGTAAGTTTCGAAGTTTGCACCACGAACAAACATTGGGGTGTTGTCTTTGGAAGGACCAGTCAGAACAACTTTCTTCGCACCCGCAGTGATGTGTTTACGTGCAGTTTCATCGGTCAGGAAGATACCGGTTGCTTCAGCAACAACGTCAACACCGATTTCGTTCCATTTCAGGTTAGCTGGGTCTTTTTCAGCAGTAACGCGGATGGTTTTGCCATTAACAACCAGGTGGCCGTCTTTCACTTCAACGGTGCCGTCGAAACGACCGTGAGTTGAGTCGTACTTCAGCATGTACGCCATGTATTCAGCGTCCAGGAGATCGTTGATACCAACGATTTCGATGTCAGAACGTTTCTGAGCAGCACGGAAAACAATACGGCCGATACGGCCAAAACCGTTGATACCTACTTTGATAGTCATATATTCCACCAGCTATTTGTTAGTGAATAAAAGGTTGCCTGTAAAATTACAAAAACCTTACGCAGCGTCAAGCGGAATCGTGTCAATCATTGCGACAAATCAATCCTGTGACTAACGTTTGTGCGACTGACTCGCCTCACTTTCCCTTTGAGCTTGCACCCATATGGGGGCTGAGCCGGGATTTTAAAGTCCTCGCAGGATAAAAATGTGAACATGATCACAATTGCCTGACCGCTTATTCGCGACACATAAGTTTAGATCAAAAGTGCACGCAAGGGTGTTAATGTTTTGTTAGAATCCGGGTTGAAAGATGTCTGTTTCTACAGCGAGATGTAAGCATATGTCGAACCAACGTAACCCTGACGATTTGAAAAAAAACCTCACAGAAATGCAGTTTTACGTGACGCAGAATCACGGGACGGAACCGCCGTTCACCGGGCGTTTACTGCACAATAAGCGAGACGGCGTCTACCACTGTCTGGTCTGTGATGCCCCGCTGTTCAATTCACAAACGAAATTTGATTCTGGCTGCGGCTGGCCGAGCTTCTACGAGCCGGTGAGCGATGAGGCCATCCGCTACCTGACAGACTCGTCGCACGGCATGGTGCGCACGGAAATTCGCTGCGGCAACTGCGATGCGCACCTTGGGCACGTTTTTCCGGATGGCCCACAGCCTACGGGCGAGCGTTTCTGCGTAAACTCAGCCTCAATGAGCTTCACTGACGACGAAAACGGCGACCAGGTGAAGGGTTGAAAAAACGATTCAGCAAATTATTCCTTTGAAAGGGCGCGAGTGTGAATATTGATGACATGATTAGCGGCATGACGCCGGAAATTTATCAGCGTCTGGTGACCGCCGTAGAACTGGGAAAATGGCCCGACGGCGTCGCGCTGACGCCGGAGCAAAAAGAGAACAGCCTGCAGCTGGTGATGCTGTGGCAGGCGCGCAATAACACCGACGCGCAGCACATGACTATCGACACCCAGGGCCAGATGGTGATGAAAAGCAAGCGCGAGCTGAAAGAAGACTTCGGCATTACGCCGAAGCCGATTGCGACGATGAAAATGCAATAACGGTGCGAGTTGATACCCTCTCCCAACCCTCTCCCACGGGGAGAGGGCTTGATTGTCTTACTACTTATGCGGGATCCCAAGCGACTCCGCCAGCTGTTTCGCTAACTGATTGTTGTCATCAGCCCCGTACTCCCAGAACATGGCTCCGGCGAGACCTTTCTCTTTGATGTAGCCCGCTTTGATCGCAACGGAACGTGGGTTCTCATACGAAATCGCAAACAGCGCGTTGCCATCGGCACCCTTCACCGAGAGCCACGGCACTTTCGCCTGGTCGTCCCAGTGCTCGGTAAAGCGCTTCTGCGGATCGTTCAATAGCTTCTTCACGATATCGTTGTACTTCACGTAGGTATCTTTGGTCAGGTCATAGCCGAGTGACTTGAACAACCCGATCTCCTGATGTCCGAAGTAGGGCTGGGTAACCGGATTTTTTTGCGCATCCGGTTTCGTCCAGTCGATCCCCGGCTCTACGGCGCGTTTCGGTACGCGGCCATAGAAACCAATCCCGAGGTTCATCTGCTGCGGCTTCAGCCCGGCGTCCAGATAGTTGTTCACCACAAAATCCACGCTGTATTTGTCTGCGGCAGCCACCGTCGGCCAGGCGCTGGAGTCATACAGGTTGGCGTTGAAGTACTGCGTACCGTACGCCATGTCGTAGGTCATCAGGTTGATGTAGTCGAGCAGGGGCGCGATGGCTTTAACATCCACCCAGCTTTTCGGACTTTCCGCGTTCGCGCCTACAGCAATGGTCACCAGCTTTTTATGCCCGAACGCCGTACGCATCTCTTTCAGCAGGGCGGTGAAGTTATCCCGGTCGGCGGGCTGGCTTGCGACCAGCCCCCATGCGCCGTTTACCGGATACTCCCAGTCGAGATCGATCCCGTCCAGACCGTATTTGTCGACAATCTCCTGCGCGGAGCGGATAAACACCGCGCGCGTCTCTTTGGTTGCCGCTGCGCCAGAGAAGCCACGCGCGCCCCAGCCGCCGACGGAAAGCAGCACTTTGAGGTTCGGGTTTTGCTTACGCAGTGTGGGGATTAAGGCCAGATCGGACGCCACTTTTGGCGATAGCCAGATCTGATGCAGCTTCGCCGGATCTTTTAGCGCAGCGTTGGTTTCGTCTTTTTCGTCGTTATAGACCAGACCAAACGAGTAGTTCAGGTGGGTGATCTGGCGAACGTCCAGTTTATTGATATCGCCACCCGGTCCGGCGGTGACATCGCCACCCCCGTTAAAGTAGCCCACGGACATCAGGGTACTGGCGGAGGCAACTGACGCGCAAAGCAGGGGTAATGCTGCCAGCAAGGGCAAACGTTTCATACAAGTTCCTCTTTGACTTAACAAAACGACCACGCCACAGAAAAGGCGTGGCGAAAAAACAGCCTGACGAGAATAGCATTGCCGCTGCGCTGAGGATGCGAGGGAGTTCACTTTGTGGGGATTGGGGTAGAAATGCCGGGTAAGCGTCTGCTCCACCCGGCTTAAAAGGCTTACGCCTGCGTTTCCAGCCAGTCTTCGAGCGTATACAGCGTTGCGCCTTCCGCAGCCATATCCATAAACGCCTGAGCGCTGTCCTGCGGGTTAATGTTCACCCCGCGGCAGCCGTCGGTGATGACGCTGACGGTATAACCTAACTGGAGCGCGTCCAGCACGGTAAACTTAACGCAGTAGTCCGTCGCCAGGCCCAGCACGATCAGCTCCGTGATTTCGTGATGACGTAACCACGCGTCCAGCGCCGTTTTCTGGCGATGCCCGTTATCAAAAAACGCGCTATAGCTGTCGATAGCCGGGTTTTCACCTTTATGGAACACCGCGTCGATGGCTTTCTGATTCAGAAGCGGATGCAGTTCCGCGCCTTCCGTCTGCTGTACGCAGTGATCCGGCCAGAAGGTTTGCGCCAGCCCGTCGAGTTCCCCCTGAGTGAACGGCTCAACGTTGTGCTGGCTGGCAAAGCTGCCGTGATTCGCCGGGTGCCAGTCCTGGCTTGCGACAACGGCTTCGCCGCGGGCTTTACACCAGTCAATCAGCGTGTTTGCCACGTCAACGGTGCTGTCACCTTCGGCGACGGCCAGCGCACCGCCCGCGCAGAAATCATTTTGCAAATCGACCAGTAGCAGGGCGCGTTGCTTCATGAGTACTCCTTATTCGTCCGGGGTCAGCTCGCCGCGCAGGTTTTGCATCATCGCGCTGCGGATGGACTGAATGTCCAGATCCTGACTCAGTAAATAGTGAAGTTTAGTCAGCGTTGCCTCAACGGTCATATCGAAGCCGCTGATGACTCCCGCATGCGCCAGCGCGTTGCCGGTGGCATAGCCGCCCATGTTGACCTTTCCGGACATGCACTGGGTCAGGTTCACGACCACAATTCCGCGCTCGCTGGCTTCCTGGAGCTCTTTCAGGAACTCGCCGTTCTGCGGGGCATTACCTACGCCATAGGAGCGCAGAATCAGCGCTTTCACCGGCTGGCGAAGGAAGTTACGCACCACATCAGCAGAGATACCCGGGTAGATAGTGACCACGCCAATCGGTTGCGGAGTGATCGGATGCACGATCAGCTCGCCGGCGGTGTTCGGCGCAGGCGACGTGCCCAGACGACGGATATGAATCCCGGCCTCCAGCAGCGGCTGCAGGTTAGGGGAGGCGAAGGCGTCAAAACCGTCGGCATGGGCTTTGGTGGTGCGGTTGCCGCGATACAGACGGTTATTAAAGAACAGCGACACTTCGTTGATCGGGTAATTCGCCGCTACGTACAGGGAGTTCAGCAGGTTGATCTGCCCGTCCGAGCGCAGCTCCGCCAGCGGGATTTGCGACCCGGTGACGATAACCGGCTTGCTCAGGTTCTCCAGCATGAAGGAGAGCGCTGAGGCGGTAAACGCCATGGTGTCCGTGCCGTGCAGGATCACGAAGCCGTCGTACTGGTCGTAATGGGCTTTAATGTCATCCGCGATGTGCTGCCAGTCTTCCGGCGTCATGTCGGAGGAGTCCATCAGCGGCTCGTATTCATGGATGGTAAAGTCAGGCATTTCCGGACGGTGGAATTCTGGCATCAGCGCAAGCTGACGCTGAAGGTGGCCGGAGACAGGGATATAGCCGTTTTCAGAGCGCTGCATACCGATGGTACCGCCAGTGTAGGCTACATAAATCGATTTCTTCTGCATGGTAGTGAGTTCTTGTTCTTCAAAAGAAAAAAATCCCCTCTTCGCGGGAAGAGGGGACGGTTTTTAACGGACGTTAGCGCAGGTCAGGCAAAACGCGTAACGACTCTGTGGATCGTTAAAGGCCGCGAGCTTGTCGCTTTCCGCCTTCATCGCTTTCGCTGCCGTGGCGACCGGCGCAGGCAGGTAAGCCTGCATCGCCTCCGGCAGCATGGCGCGTACCGAGCCGGACATGCTGTCCATGACCATATCGAAGAACGACGGCTCGTCCTGGTAATACTCGATATGCCATTGCTTGAGCTTCGCCAGCTCGGCGGCTTTCTTCACCGCGTCATCGAAGTCGCCCAGGCTGTCCACCAGACCGTTGCTCTTCGCATCCTGGCCGGTCCAGACGTGGCCCTGTGCGATCTGGTCGATCTGCTCAGGCGTCTTTTTACGCGAGTCTGCGACCAGGGTGATAAAGCGTTTATAGCCGTTCTCAATGCTGAGCTGCATCATCTCAGAGACTTCCGGCGGCAAGGATTTGGTCACCGACACATCCGCCAGCGGAGAGGTGGCCACGCCATCGGTATGCACGCCCAGAGAATCCAGGCTGTTCTCCACGGTGTTGATCACCCCGAAGATGCCAATCGAACCGGTCAGCGTGCTTGGATTGGCCACGATGTAGTTGGCTGGCGTTGAGATCCAGTACCCCCCGGAGGCGGCCATTCCGCCCATGGATACGACGACCGGCTTGCCGGCGGCACGCGCCGCGGCCAGTTCAGCGCGGATCACCTCGGAGGCGCTGACGCTGCCGCCAGGGCTGTTCACCCGCAGGACGATCGCTTTCACTTTTGGATCCAGGCGAGCATCGCGGATTTGTGACGCGGTAGTATCGCCGCCCACGTTCCCCGGAGTCTCCTGGCCGTCCATGATGGCGCCGTTGGCAAACACCACCGCGACGCTGTCACCGCTGTCATCCGGCTTTTTCGTCGAGTAATCATACATGCTGATGGCGCTGTAATTTTTATCCTCTTTGCTCCAGCCAAACTGCTTGCTCAGGGATTTTTCAATCTCGGCGCTGGTGCCCAGGGCATCAACCAGTTTGTTATCCAGCGCATATTTCGCGGTATCACCGTCAACCTTACGCAGGCCATCCAGCACGCCCTGCGCGCCGGGGAACGCCTGCTCAGGCGTAATCTGGCGGTTAGCGGCAACGGTGCCCAGATAGTTCTGCCACAGCTCGCCAATCCAGCGGCTGTCCGCTTCACGGGCGGCAGGAGACATATCGTCGCGGATAAACGGCTCGACGGCTGATTTATACGTGCCGACGCGGAAGACGTGGGTGGTGACCTTCAGCTTGTCGAGCAGGGATTTGTAGTACAGGCCGTTGGTGGCAAAGCCGTGCAGATCCACCGTCCCCTGCGGGGAGAGCCAGATTTTATTGGCGAAGCTCGCCAGATAATATTGTCCCTGGCTGTAGCTGTCGCCCACGGCAATCACCGGCTTGCCGCTGTCGCGGAATTCGCGCAGCGCTTTACCGATGTACTGCATTGAAGGCTGATCGCCTCCGGCAAAATCTTTCAGATCCAGCACGATCCCGGTGATGTTCCGGTCGTCTTTGGCCTGGCGGATGGTATCGACGATATCGAACAGGGAGTTTTCCTGCAGACGATCTGAGGTTGCGCCAAACAGCTGGCGACCAATCACGCTCAGGCGACTGCTGGTGGACGGCTTATCAACGATAACGCCGGTGATATCGAGTAACAGGGCCCCGCGCGTTGAATGCTGCGCCTGATTCGCGTTGCTGATATGCATCCAGATGCCCGCGCAAACCAGAACCAGGAAGATGAAGAAGATGTTCATCACCAGGTTGCGGACGAAGTTGAGCAGTCTCCACGTCCATTTAAAGAAACCGGCAATGATTCGCCAAAGGGTTCGCATGTATTCTCCCTAACCAGAAAATGACTGTTTCCGTCGCCACTGGACGGTAATGTTGGGTTATCGTAATGACCCAACCGCCACTTGTCAGCAGGAATCGCCTGCCAGGCTGTAACAAAATCTGCCGTCGTGTTAATTTTGTGAGTAAATTTCAAGAAAGGAGTTAACCAATGGACGCACTCGAACTGCTTGTTAACCGCCGTAGCGCTTCCCGTCTGGCCGAACCTGCTCCGGCAGGCGAGCAGCTGGAGAACATTCTGCGTGCCGGCATGCGTGCCCCCGATCACGGCACGCTGCAGCCGTGGCACTTCTTTGTGATTGAAGGCGAAGGCCGCGATCGTTTCAGCCAGCTGCTGGAGCAGGGCGCGGTTGCCGCCGGGCAGGATGAGAAAGGTATCGACAAGGCGCGCAATGCCCCGTTCCGCGCCCCGATGATTATCGCCGTCGTGGCGAAATGCCAGGCTGACCATAAGGTGCCGGTCTGGGAACAGGAAATGTCCGCAGGCTGTGCGGTCATGGCGATGCAAATGGCCGCCGTCGCGCAGGGCTTTAACGGTATCTGGCGTACCGGTGCGCTGACCGAAAGCCCGGCGGTCCGTGACGGTTTTGGCTGCGGCGAGCATGACAAAATTGTCGGCTTCCTCTATCTCGGCACCCCACAGCTTAAAGCCTCCAGCACCATCAGCGTGCCGGACACCACGCCTTTCGTCAGCCGTTTCTGATCACGCACGCTAAACTGTCTGGATTCTGAGCATCTGCTGCAGAATTCAGACAGTCATACTTACCTCTTTATGGAATGAGCGCTACCATAGCGCGATTGAGATGACAGGAGACGTCCATGAGCGAGCAAACCATTCGTTTAACGCAGTACAGCCACGGAGCCGGTTGCGGTTGTAAAATTTCCCCGAAAGTGCTGGAGACCATCCTGCACAGTGAACAGGCGAAGTTTGTCGACCCGAACCTGCTTGTCGGCAACGAAACGCGTGACGATGCTGCAGTTTATGACTTAGGTAACGGCACCAGCATTATCAGTACTACCGACTTCTTTATGCCGATTGTCGACAACCCGTTCGATTTCGGGCGCATTGCGGCCACCAACGCCATCAGCGATATCTTCGCGATGGGCGGTAAGCCGATCATGGCGATTGCCATTCTGGGCTGGCCGATCAACACCATCCCGCCGGAAGTGGCCCGTGAAGTGATCGATGGCGGACGCTTTGCCTGCCAGCAGGCGGGGATTGCCCTGGCCGGCGGTCACTCTATTGATGCGCCCGAACCGATCTTCGGCCTGGCCGTTACCGGCGTGGTGCCGACCGAACGCGTGAAGCGCAACAGCACCGCCCAGGCGGGCTGCAAACTCTTCCTCACCAAACCTCTGGGCATTGGCGTGCTGACAACCGCCGAGAAAAAATCCCTGCTGAAACCGGAGCACAAAGGCCTGGCAACCGAAGTCATGTGCCAGATGAACCTCGCCGGTGCGGCGTTTGCCAATATCGACGGCGTGAAGGCGATGACCGACGTCACCGGTTTTGGCCTGCTGGGACACCTCTCTGAAGTGTGTCAGGGCGCGGGCGTGCAGGCGCAGGTCTGGTATCAGGACGTGCCGAAGCTGCCGGGCGTGGAGGAGTATATTGCTCAGGGCGCGGTTCCGGGCGGTACCCAGCGCAACTTCGCCAGCTATGGTCACCTGATGGGCGAAATGCCTGAGGAGTGGCGCAACCTGCTGTGCGATCCGCAAACCTCCGGCGGCCTGCTGCTGGCGGTCACGCCGGAATCCGAAGCCGAAGTACAGGCGACTGCCGCCGAGTTCGGCATCACCCTGACGGCGATCGGCGAGCTGGTGACCGCGCGCGGCGGTCGTCCGATGATCGAGATCCGTTAATTCGATGCGGTTGTTTATTGCCGAAAAGCCGAGCCTGGCCCGCGCCATCGCCGACGTGCTGCCTAAACCGCATCGCAAAGGTGACGGCTTTATCGAATGCGGTAACGGGCAGGTGGTCACCTGGTGTATTGGTCACCTGCTTGAGCAGGCGCAGCCGGACGTCTACGACAGCCGCTACGCCCGCTGGAATTTAAACGATCTGCCCATCGTGCCGGAAAAATGGCGCCTGCAGCCCCGACCTTCGGTCACCAAACAGCTCAACGTGATCAAGCGCTTCCTGCATGAAGCCGCTGAAATCGTTCACGCGGGTGACCCGGACAGGGAAGGACAGCTGCTGGTGGATGAGGTGCTGGACTACCTGGAGCTGGCGCCGGAAAAGCGCCAGCAGGTGCAGCGCTGCCTGATCAACGACCTCAACCCGCAGGCCGTCGAGCGGGCGATTTCGCGCCTGCGCGCCAACAGCGAGTTTATTCCGCTGTGCGTCTCGGCTTTAGCCCGCGCCCGCGCCGACTGGCTGTACGGCATCAACATGACCCGCGCCTACACCATTCTTGGGCGCAACGCGGGCTATCAGGGAGTGCTTTCCGTGGGGCGCGTGCAGACGCCTGTGCTGGGGCTGGTGGTGCGTCGTGATGAAGAGATTGAGAACTTCGTCGCCAAAGATTTTTTCGAAGTGAAAGCGCATATCGTCACGCCTAAAGACGAGCGCTTTACCGCCGTCTGGCAGCCGAGCGATGCCTGCGAATCGTACCAGGATGAAGAGGGGCGCTTGCTGCACCGTCCGCTGGCGGATCATGTGGTTAACCGCATTACCGGCCAGCCGGCTATTGTTACCAGCTATAACGATAAACGGGAATCAGAACCCGCGCCGCTGCCGTTTTCGCTTTCTGCACTTCAGATTGAGGCGGCAAAAAAGTTTGGCCTGAGCGCGCAGAACGTTCTGGATATCTGCCAGAAGCTCTACGAAACCCATAAGCTCATCACCTATCCGCGTTCGGACAGCCGCTATCTGCCGGAAGAGCACTTTGCCGGACGCCACTCGGTGATGAACGCCATCGGCGTGCACGCGCCGGATCTGCTCCCGCAACCGGCGGTAAACCCGGACACCCATAACCGCTGCTGGGATGATAAAAAGGTGGATGCCCACCACGCGATTATCCCGACGGCCCGCGCCAGCAGCGTCAACCTGACCGACAACGAAGCGAAGGTCTATAACCTGATCGCCCGTCAGTACCTGATGCAGTTCTGCCCGGACGCGGTATTCCGTAAGTGCGTGATTGAGCTTGAGATTGCCAAAGGTAAGTTTATCGCCAAAGCGCGTTTCCTCGCAGAAGCGGGCTGGCGCACGCTGCTCGGTAACAAAGAGCGCGACGAAGAGAACGACGGCACGCCGCTGCCGGTGGTCGCTAAAGATGACGAACTGCTGTGCGAGAAGGGCGAAGTGGTTGAACGTCAGACCCAGCCTCCGCGCCATTTCACCGATGCGACGCTGCTGTCGGCGATGACCGGGATCGCCCGGTTTGTACAGGATAAAGATCTGAAGAAGATCCTGCGCGCCACCGACGGTCTGGGGACGGAAGCAACCCGCGCGGGGATCATCGAGCTGCTCTTTAAGCGCGGCTTCCTGGAGAAAAAGGGACGCTATATCCACTCAACGGAGCCGGGCCGGGCGCTAATCCACTCTCTGCCGGAGCTGGCCGCGAGGCCGGACATGACCGCGCACTGGGAATCGGTGCTGACGCAGATAAGCGAGAAGCAGTGCCGCTATCAGGACTTTATGCAGCCGCTGGTCGGGACGCTTTACCAGCTGATCGATCAGGCGCGCAGCACGCCGGTGAAAACGTTCAGAGGGATGGTTGCGCCCGGTAGCGGCGCGAAGAAACCGTTCAAGAAGAAAAAGAGCGCGGCCTGATACGCCCGGTTTTCTCCCTCTCCCTGTGGGAGAGGGCCGGGGTGAGGGCACCCGGCCGCACGCTGTAAACCTTAAATCACGCCTTGCCCAATCATCGCATCCGCCACCTTCACGAACCCGGCGATATTCGCCCCGCGCACGTAGTTGGTTTGCGATGCCTCGCCGCCGTACTCCACGCAGGCATGGTGAATATCCAGCATGATGTGGTGCAGGCGCGCATCCACTTTCTCCGCCTTCCAGCCGAGACGCGCGGCGTTTTGCGCCATCTCGAGGCCGGAGGTCGCCACGCCGCCCGCGTTAGCGGCCTTGCCCGGCGCAAACAGCACGCCCGCTTCCAGGAACAGGTCCGTCGCGTCGATGGTGGTCGGCATATTCGCCCCTTCGGCCACCGCTTTTACGCCGTTGCTAATCAGGGTACGCGCGGCGTCCGCATCCAGCTCGTTCTGCGTGGCGCACGGCAGGGCGATATCCACCGGCACGCCCCACGGCTGTTTCCCTTCCAGGTAGGTCAGGCCAAACTCCCGGGCATAATCCGCCACGCGGCCGTCGCGGCTGGCTTTGATCTCACACAGGCGCGCCAGCTTCTCTGCCGTGAAGCCCGCTTCATCCACCACCGCGCCGCTGGAGTCAGAGGCGGTCACCACGCGAGCGCCAAGCTGCATCGCTTTCTCAATAGCGTACTGCGCCACGTTACCGGAGCCGGACACCGCGACGCGCATGCCTTCAAAGCCTAAACCGTGACGCTTGAGCATCGCCTCGGTGAAGTAAACCAGGCCGTATCCTGTCGCTTCCGGGCGGATCAGGCTGCCGCCAAACGACAGACCCTTGCCGGTAAAGACGCAGGCGCTGTTGTTGGAGAGCTTTTTCATCATCCCGGCCATAAAGCCCACTTCACGTCCGCCCACGCCGATATCACCTGCAGGAACGTCGGTATCCGGGCCGAGGTGACGGTAGAGTTCGGTCATCAGCGCCTGGCAGAAGCGCATCACTTCCCCTTCGCTTTTGCCTTTCGGATCGAAATCGCTGCCGCCTTTCCCGCCGCCCATCGGTAGCGTGGTGAGGGCGTTTTTAAAGGTCTGCTCGAAGCCGAGGAATTTCAGAATCGACAGGTTCACGGACGGATGAAAACGCATGCCGCCCTTAAACGGGCCAATCGCCGAGTTAAACTGTACGCGCCACGCGCGGTTAACCTGTACCTGATTGCGATCGTCAACCCACGTCACGCGGAACTGGATCACGCGCTCTGGCTCGACAAGGCGTTCAAGCAGCGACATCTGGCGATAACGCGGGTTTTGTTCAAGGAAGGGCCACAGGGTGGTCATAACTTCACGCACGGCCTGCGCGAACTCGCTTTGGTGCGGGTCGCGCTGCTGAACATGGGCAAGGAAACTTTCCAGAGAGCGTGTCTGATCCATAGATATAAGAACCTCTTATCGTATTTTATGTGTATTACTTATGCGATTTGTGTTGTTTTTTTGACTATACCACCCGTACCGCTTTGTGAGGCAAGCAGAAATTTATGCCGAAAGGGAAATTAATGAGAGGGCGGGCGTCATAACGAAAAGCGATGAAGAGATAAATTAAAGGTTCCGCTCTGGTTTACCGTTATAGTCATTATCAAGGAACTACTGGAAGATGTGTCTATGAAACGTTATCTACTCACCGCGTTATGTCTGATCTTTACCGCAGGCGTGCAGGCCAACCCCATTCTCCCGGACGTGGAGGTGAATGTGCCGCCGGAAGTGTTTAGCTCCAGCGGCCAGAATCAAACGGTGCAGCCCTGTAATCAGTGCTGTATCTATCAGAATCAGAACTACTCGGAAGGGGCCGTTGTGAAAGCGGACGGCATTCTGCTGCAGTGCCAGCGCGACGAGCGCGCCATCAGCACGAACCCGCTGGTCTGGCGTCGCGTAAAACAATAAACGCTTCCAGCAACGGAATATCCGCCGGGGCTAAGGCGTAGCCAAACGCCTCTTCCGGCGTACACCACGCGAGCGCGCTGTGGTAGTGCGCCGTGAGCTCGCCGCGAAAAGCAGGGACGTGCCAGGCATGCAGGTTGATCAACCGCTGCGACACTTCCCGCTGGTGGCTTGCCACGTATTGCCCCGGCAGGGCGTCAATGCCCAACTCTTCACGCAGCTCGCGGATAAGCGCTTCTGGCTGGGTTTCTCCGGCCTCGACTTTACCGCCTGCAAATTCCCACATTCCCGGCTGATCGGCGTGGGCAGGGCGCTGCGCCAGTAAAATGTTGCCGTCTTTTTCGATGATGGCGGCAACGACATCGAGTGTTTTCAGCATGGTCGTCAATAATTAATAGCGAAAAAAGACATATTATCGTGCCCTTTCTCAGAGTCCAGTAAACAGGAGAATCAGGTGAAAGAGTCCACCGCCTGGGTTGCCCCCCTCGAATCCCTTCCCGCCAGCCTAAAACCGATAGCCGCCATGCAGAAAAAGCATTTTGGCGCGGTGCTGAATCCCACCCGCTGGTGGGGGCGAATGCCGCGTCTGTTCTGGCTGGTGGCGCTGTTTGTCGGCTTTCTGGAACGCCGTCGCGCGCGCCTGACGCCCGCGCTGCGCTCGCTGCTCATGACGCGGGTATCCCAGCTCTGTCACTGCGCTTTCTGTATTGATGCCAACAGCCTGCGTCTGGCCGAGCGCTGCGGCGCGCTGGATAAGGTTCAGGCCGTGAGCGACTGGCATGATTCCGTCTTGTTCACCGAGCAGGAGCGCGCGGCGCTGGCCTACGCCGAGGCGTTGACCGCCACGCCGCCCCGGGCGGATGAGGCAGTCAGAATAGCGCTGAAACGCCACTTCACGGACGATGCCATTACCGAGATGACGGCGCTGATTGCGTTTCAGAATCTCTCCGCCCGCTTTAATGCCGCGCTGGATATTCCGGCGCAGGGGCTGTGCGCCACGTTTAACGAGACTCCCCATGCTTGACCGTCACCTGCACCCGCGGGTTAAGCCCGCTCTGAATCGTCTGGTTTCCGTGATGAATAAGCCGGGCATCACGCCCGACGGATTGACCCTGACCGGGTTTGCCATCGGCGTGCTGGCGCTGCCGTTTCTGGCCCTCGGCTGGTATCCGGCTGCGCTGGCTGCCATCGTGCTTAACCGCCTGCTGGACGGTCTGGACGGCGCGCTGGCGCGGAGGAGAGGGCTGACCGATGCGGGGGGATTTCTCGACATCGCGCTCGATTTTCTGTTCTACGCCCTGGTGCCGTTTGGCTTTGCGCTCGCGGCTCCCGCAGAAAATGCGCTGGCGGCCGCCTGGCTGCTGTTTGCGTTTATCGGTACCGGCAGCAGCTTTCTGGCGTTTGCGGCGCTGGCCGCGAAGCACGACATCGACAATCCCGGCTATGCGCACAAGTCGTTTTATTACATCGGTGGGTTAACGGAAGGGACGGAGACCATCGCGCTGTTCGTGCTGTGCTGCCTGTTTCCGGCGCACTTTACGCTATTCGCGTGGGTATTCGGCGCGCTGTGCTGGCTGACCACCACAACGCGCGTCTGGAGCGGCTATGTGACGCTGAAGTCACTCAACCCTTAGAGAGCGCTTTCTGGCCCGCGCGCGCCGGTGGTGACCGGGTTCTGCGGGTGACTGCTCCATTCGTACCAGCCGCCGTCATAGACGGCGACATTCTTCCAGCCCATCGCCCGGGCGTACATAAAGGTTTCTGACGCCCGCCACCCGGTGCCGCAGTAAAACGCGACGTGCTGCTCCGGCAGAATATTCCAGCGCTTCCACTGGGCGGCGATATCGTCCGCGCTGCGCATGGTGCCATCCGGGTTATGGAAGTCTTCCATATGGGTCGCGTCGCTGCCCGCATGACCCCAGCGGGTACCGGCTATTTCACCTTTTGGCTTGATGTAGCTGTAGCCGCTGGTTTCGCCGATGAACTCCGGCCACGAACGAATGCTGACCAGGGAGGCATCCTGACGGTGCAGCATCCCGCGCGCCTGTTCCATATCAACCATCAGCTGCGGCTGGCCGGGGATCGGCGCGCCGAAATCGGGTGCTGGCGTCACTTTGCCGGGCGTGCCGCGTTCAACCGGGAGGCCTGCATCCGACCACGCCTTCCAGCCACCGTCGAGAATGCGCACATCCTTCACGCCCGCATACAGCATGATCTGCGCCACGCGCGCGGCGGCGTAAACGTCACGGCCATACAAAATAACGGTGGTGTCGTGACGGATCCCGTGCTTCGCCAGCATCGCTTTCAGCTTGTCGTCGGAGACTTTATTCCACAGCGGCTCGCTTTCCACCTCGTTGGTGTCGATGTAGCCCGCGCCGGGAATGTGGTTCAGCAGGTAAAACTTCGGTGCGCCCCAGGCGGCTTCAATCACTTTCCAGTCACCAGCAGGCGCGGCGGTCACGGGTTTACCCTGCTGGAGGCGGTGGATCCACTGCGGGTAAACCAGCTGTTCAAAGTGAGGCAGGCGCTGAAGGCGGTCGGGCGTCTGCAGCGCGTCGCTGAGCAGCGAGACGTGGCGGTATCCGGCTTTCTCCAGGCGGGACTTCACCGCCAGGTTATCGTTCTCGTCGCCGTACAGGGCGATGGCGGTTGCAGGCGTAAGCTGATGCTGTTTTGCCCAGCTCGCAATCTGCTCGTCGCTCATTGCGCCCAGCCAGGCGGCAGCCAGGTTGAGTGCGGCGGGTTCATGCCCGGAGGGGCCGCTGAGGGTCTGCGGCCAGCCGTTGTAAAACGCGCTGGGACGGGTGTCGACAGGCGTGCCGTGCTGCGCCTGAAGCTGAGACAGCATCATCACGTTGGGCATATCAGCCGCCAGAGAGGAAAAGGAAGCGAGGCCGCAGAGCAGGGCCAGCGCGGTCAGTTGAGAAACACGTTTCATCGAATAACCTGACGTCAGTAAAAGAGGGGGGCATTGTCGTCTCTCCGGAAACGGAAAACATTGCGTTAGCACATTATTGCCAGCGAGAGATCTCAATCAGCTCGCCGCCGGGCGGAATATCATCTTCGTCATGCGTGACCAGCACCGCCGGGATATTGCGCGCGCGGACGGCGTCAAATACCCATGTCCGAAACGTCGTGCGCAACGTTTTATCGAGGCGGCTGAACGGTTCGTCCAGCAGCAGCGCCTGCGGCTCTGCGAGCAGGGCGCGCAGCAGGCTGACCCGTGCACGCTCCCCGCCGGAGAGGGTGGCCGGATCGCTGGCGTAATGACCGCTCAGCCCGGCGGAATCCAGCGCCTGCTCGACCGCTTCCCGACGCGCTCTCCCGACGATCCGCTCAGGCAGCGCCAGCAGCAAATTTTGCCCGACGCTGAACTGTTCAAATAGCAGCGCGTCCTGAAAGAGTATGCCCAGCCCGCGGGATTCAACGGGAAGACCGTCGCAGCGACGTGCGTCGAGCCACAGTTCGCCTTGCGCCTGAAAATCGTCTGACAGCGCGCCGACCATCCACGCAAAAAGGGTCGATTTGCCGCTGCCGGACGGCCCCATCAGGGTAACGATCTCCCCGTCTGGAACGCAAAAACTGACCTCGCGGAAAAGTGGTTCGATGGTGAGATGGTTTACCTTCAGCATTATCGTAATCCTTGACGGTAGCGGCCCGCGAGCCGGGATATCAGGGCGGCAAGACCGAACACCGTGCCCGTCACCAGCAGTAATCCCAGCGCCCTGCTGGCGAGAACGGGGATGCTGCCCCCGCTGCTGAGCGCGACGGTTTCGGTGGTCAGCGTGGCGAAACGTCCCGCGCCAAGCCAGAGCGTCGGCATGTATTGCGCCATGCTGACGGAAAAGCCGGTGGCAAAGGCCAGCAGCGCAGGGCGCACCAGCAGGGGGCATTTCAGCAGTAAGAATATTTTCGCCCGTCGCCAGCCGAGCGTTCTGGCGGTAAGGATAAGCCGGGGATCGATCCGCCGCCAGGCGGGCTGCAGAACCAGCAGCATCCACGGCAACACCCACAGCAGATGGCTCCAGAGCACGGCGGCATAGTGCCCGTCGAGCCCCAAACGCAATGCAATAAAATATTGACCGGTGACGAGCGGCAGCGCCGGAAGGGCGAGCGGTGACCACACCCACGCTGCGCCGCGCTGCGGTCCCCATTCCAGCCAGAGAAAAATGACGATGAGGGCGATCAGGCTCGACAGCAGGCCGAAGGAAAGGCTGGTCCCCACGGGACCCACGTCGCCCCCTTGTGCCAGCATCAGCAGTACCGCGGCGCACAGGATGCCGCACGCGGGCAGTAACCCGCCTAATGCCCGCTCAGGCAGGACGAGTGGAGAACGGGGGCGCGTCCCCGCGAGGTTCGGGATCGTGCGACGCCATGCTTTCCAGAGGCCGTACCCGAGGGCGGCAAGCGCGGCCAGCAGCATAAGGAGAAGCAGGCACAGCAGCATTCCTTTTGCCTGCTGCTGCGCGTCGCCCTGGCTTAGCCATTGCCAGGCCAGCACGGCCAGGGTGGGCGGGTTACCGGGCCCGAGAACGATCGCCACGTCCACGACCGAGAGCGACCATGCCAGCACCGCCAGCATCACCGCGCCGAGGACAGGGGCGATCGCCGGGAGGATCAGCCAGCTGAGCGTCTGATAACGCCCGTAGCCAAAGGTTTGCAGGACGATCTTCTGCTGCGCGAGCCGTTGTTCCGGCAGTACGGCGTAAATGGCCCACAGCACGAACGCGCTCTCTTTGACCGCGAGCGTCAGGCCCAGCCCGACGCCGTAGCGGTCAAACGGAGCCGTACAGACGGTACAGAGCTGATAAAACAGACCGCCCTCGGCAAACTGCAGCAACGCGCTGGTGGCGAACGCCACATGGGGGATCGCCAGTAGCCAAGGCAGTCGGGTCGTGAGGCGCCGCCAGCGTTGACCGGGCCACAAAAGGCAGACGAAGAAAAGGGCAATCAGCAACGCCCCCAGCGTGGCGATGAGCGTTGAGACCAGCGTGGCGACGGTCGCCTGAGGCAGCTGCGGATCGTTCAGCAGCCGCTGCCAGTTTGTCGCAGAAAGCGCCGGTGCGAACAGCATCACGCCAGCGGGCAGGATCGGCAGATAAATCACCGCCATCGCCAGCCAGACGAACCCGCTCAGCGGGTGCCGTAACGACGCAGCCATTCCTGCTCCAGCGCGTTCACCCAGGCGGACTGCGGCTCTGCAAGCACCTGCGGCAGCCCCTGAGGCGTATGGGCCCGCAGCTGTTTCGCGTCACCTTCGGGCAGCGTTTTCGCATCCAGTACGCTCGGGTCTCCCCAGACGGCCGGGTCGGCCTTGCGGATCTGCGCCTGCGGCGACAGCAGGAAATTAGCGACCACTTTTGCACCCGCGCTCGCGCCGGCATTGGCCGGGATAGCCACAAAATGGACGTTGCCGAGCATCCCGCTATGGAAACCAAAGCTGTAGCTGTCGGCAGGCAGTTCGCCGCTCGCCACTTTCTGCTGCGCATGGGCCGGGTTAAAGGTCAGCGACAGGTTCAGACTGCCGCTGGCAAGCAGGGCATCCATCCGCGCAGGCGAGGGAGGGAAATCTTTTCCTTCGCGCCACAGCAGCGGATGCAGCTTATCGAGGTAGGTCCACAGCGGCGCCGTAACCTGAGCAAACGTTGCATCTGGCGCTTTTTGTAAAGCCTCAGGGCGATCGGTGAGCGTCAGAAGCAGCTGCTCAAGAAATGCCGTGCCGGTAAAATCGGGCGGGCGAGGATAGCTGACCTTGCCCGGGTGCTGCTGCGCGTAGGCCAGCAGCGCCTGCGGATCCACCGGCGGCGTCGGCATGCTGGCTTTGCGGGCGATAAAGGTCAGCTGCGCGCCGCCCCACGGCGATTCCGCCCCGTCGGTGGGAATAGCAAAATCTTCCGTGACGGGTTTACGGGTATCGACATAGCGCCAGTTTGGCAACGTCTGCGCCCATCCTGTTTGCAGCAGGTTCGCCTCTTTTAACGTGCGGAAGTTTTCGCCGTTGACCCACAGCAGGTCGACCGAGCCGTTGGTCTTACGCCCCGCGGCGGCTTCGGTCTGGATCCGTTTTACCGCATCGGCGGCATCCGCCAGCGGGACGATTTTTAGGGTAATGGCGTAGTGCGTTTGCATCTCACCGCTGACCCACTCAAGGTAACGGTTGACCGCCGGATCGCCGCCCCAGGCGTTAAACCAGACGGTCTGGCCTTTGGCCTGCTGTTGGATAGCGTGCCAGCTTTCGGCGGCACAGAGGGGGGCTGCCAGCAGCAGACCGGTCAGGAACGCGCAAAAACGCACACGGCGCATAATGCCTCACTTTTTAGCAGACGGGAGATAACGGGAAAACAGCCGGCGCGTGGCCAGCGGCAATAACCCCAGTAGTGTAAAGGCGATTAGCATGCCCGGCGACAAAATATCGCGCAGCGACGCCACTTTCCCCAGCTCGCGCCCGGCATTCAGAAAGACAATCGTCGCGGGCAGCATGGCGACCTGGCTGACCCACCAGTAGTGATATACGCCAATGCGGGTCAGCCCCATCAGCAAATTCACCAGGAAAAACGGGAACAGCGGCATCAGGCGCAGGGCAAAAAGATAGCCCGCGCCGTCATGCGCCATACCGGCGTTCACCGTTTTCATCTGCTGAGCAAACCGACGCTGGACCCATTCGCGAAGCAGATAACGGCTGGCGAGCATCGCAAGCGTGGCTCCGAGCGTGGAGGCAAACGAGACCAGCACGGTGCCTTCCCACAGGGGAAATAACGCCCCGCCCAGCAGGGTGAGGATCGCCGCGCCGGGGATCGACAGAGCGGAGACCACCACATAGAGCGCAAAAAAGATCAGCGCGCTTCGCAGCGGCGCGTGGTCAACATGGGAGAGGAGTGCCTGCTGGTGGGTTTTAATCCCTTCCAGGGAGAGCGTGCCTGGGGGAAGCATGACAAACGTCAGAATAAATGCGCCCAGAAGGGCGCACAGTAAAGCGAGTTTTCGAATGTTCACGCGTCATTACAGCTTGAATTTAGCCCACACCGGCGCGTGGTCAGACGGTTTTTCCATGCTGCGGATCTCATAGTCGATCCCGGTTTCGATGCAGCGCTCTGCCAGCGGCGAACTGGCGAGCAGCAGGTCGATACGCAGGCCGCGGTTGTCGTCAAAGCCTTTTGAGCGGTAGTCAAACCACGAGAAGCGATCCTGCGTGTCCGGGTTGGCGGTACGGAAGGTATCCACCAGCCCCCAGTCCAGCAGGCGCTGCATCCACTCGCGCTCTTCCGGCAGGAAGGAGCATTTGCCGGTACGCAGCCAGCGTTTGCGGCTGTCTTCACCGATGCCAATATCCAGATCGGTCGGGCTGATATTCACATCACCCATGATCAGCACCGGATTGTCTTTGTTGAGTTCGGTTGTCAGGTAGTTCTGCAGATCCTGATAAAACTTGGCTTTGACCGGGAATTTGGTCGGATGGTCGCGGCTTTCGCCCTGGGGAAAGTAACCATTAATCACTGTGATGTTACCCAGCGGGGAAGGCAGCTCCGCCATGATGATGCGGCGCTGTGCTTCTTCGTCATCGCCGGGAAACCCGCGGCGGACTGAAACTGGCGTCTCTTTGGTCAACAGCGCAACGCCGTAATGGCCTTTCTGCCCATGATAGAAGACGTTGTAGCCGAGCTTCGCCACCTCTTCGAGGGGGAACATATCGTCGTGAACCTTGGTCTCCTGCAGGCCGATCACATCTGGCTGATGTTGTTCAACGATAGCTTCAAGCTGATGGGGGCGGGCGCGCAGGCCGTTGATATTAAAAGAGACAAATTTCATAGTCGCTGCCAGTGCAAGGTGAATAGTGCATGGATGGTAGCAGAATTTGCGTCAACTGTTACCGGGTTCGACCAATAACTGCGACAGATAATGTCGGTGGTGCAATATTTGCACCATTCTGACGCGCCTCGCCCTCAAACAGGGCGTAAATGACCGATAAATTTCGCGAGCGATCACAATTCCAGAATTATATTTGGCCTGTGCATACTCTTTCTGATTTTCATGCGGCAAAGCGCCGCTTGTCGTAAAAATATTCACTTATTATGCACTAACAGTGAATAACTCCATATCGTAACTTATTGATATTCTGTTACCCCAACCCGTTTATGCATTTTTATCGCTGGCTGGCACGAAGGCTGCAATCTACATTCACAGTGCAAACACTCAATTATTTAACATTCAAATAACTTTTTATTTACCGGATGAGGTCGCTATGTCTCTGTCAATTACGCGTGAAAATTTCGATGAATGGATGATGCCGGTTTACGCTCCGGCGGCTTTTATTCCGGTTCGTGGGGAAGGCTCGCGCCTGTGGGATCAGCAGGGTAAAGAGTATATCGACTTTGCAGGTGGGATTGCGGTCAACGCGCTGGGTCATGCGCACCCTGCGCTGCGTCAGGCCCTGAATGACCAGGCGGCGAAGTTCTGGCATACCGGCAACGGCTTTACCAACGAGCCTGCGCTGCGCCTGGCCAAAAAACTGATCGACGCGACGTTTGCTGAAAAAGTCTTTTTCTGTAACTCGGGGGCGGAAGCCAACGAAGCGGCGCTGAAGCTGGCGCGCAAATATGCGCACGATAAATTTGGTACCCACAAGAGCGGCATCGTGGCGTTTAAAAATGCCTTCCACGGGCGCACGCTCTTTACCGTCAGCGCGGGCGGCCAGCCTTCCTACTCGCAGGATTTCGCCCCGCTGCCGCCGGATATCCGTCACGGCATTTATAACGATCTGCAGTCCGCCAGCGAGCTGATTAACGACACCACCTGTGCGGTGATCGTCGAGCCGATGCAGGGCGAGGGCGGCGTGCTTCCGGCGCAAAAAGCCTTCCTGCAGGGGCTGCGCGAGCTGTGCGATCGCCACAACGCGGTCCTTATTTTCGACGAAGTGCAGACCGGCGTGGGCCGCACCGGCGAGCTGTATGCCTATATGCACTACGGCGTGACGCCGGACGTGCTGTCGACCGCCAAAGCGCTGGGCGGCGGCTTCCCGATTGGGGCGACGCTGACCACCGATAAATTCGCCAGCGTGATGACCGTGGGTACCCATGGCACCACCTACGGCGGCAACCCGCTGGCCACCGCCGTCGCCGGGCAGGTTCTGGACATCATCAACACGCCTGAGGTGCTGAAAGGCGTTAAGCAGCGTCATGACTGGTTTGTCGAGCGCCTGAATGCCATCAACGGCAAAACGGGGCTGTTTAAAGAAATTCGCGGTCTGGGGCTGTTAATCGGCTGCGAGCTCACCGCTGAGTTTGCCGGGAAAGCTAAACTTATTTCACAGGAAGCGGCAAAAGTGGGCGTGATGGTGCTGATTGCCGGTGCCAACGTGGTGCGTTTCGCGCCGGCGCTGATCGTCAGCGAGGAAGAGGTGCAAACCGGTCTGGACCGTTTTGCGCTGGCGTGTGAAAAAGTGAAATCCGGGGTGTCATCATGATGGTCATCCGTCCCGTTGAGCGCGGCGATCTCGCCGGGCTCATGCAGCTTGCCGGTAAGACGGGGGGCGGGCTGACCTCGCTTCCCGCCGATGAAAAAACGCTGTCGGCGCGCATTGAGCGCGCCCTGCAAACCTGGCAGGGGACGTTGCCAAAAAGCGAACAGGGGTATGTGTTCGTGCTGGAAGACACCGACACGGGGACCGTAGCCGGGATCTGCGCCATTGAAGTGGCCGTCGGGCTTAACGACCCGTGGTACAACTACCGCGTCGGCACCATGGTTCACGCCTCGAAAGAGCTGAACGTCTACAACGCGCTGCCCACGCTGTTTCTCTGCAATGACCACACGGGCGCCAGCGAGCTCTGCACGCTGTTCCTCGACCCGGCGTGGCGCAAAGAGGGCAACGGCTATCTGCTCTCCAAATCGCGCTTTATGTTTATGGCCGCCTTCCGCGATCGCTTTAACGAAAAAGTGGTCGCTGAGATGCGCGGCGTGATCGACGACACCGGCTACTCGCCGTTCTGGGAGAGCCTGGGCGAGCGCTTCTTCTCGATGGAGTTCAGCCGGGCGGACTATCTCTGCGGCACCGGCCAGAAAGCCTTTATTGCCGAGCTGATGCCGAAGCATCCTATCTATACCCATTTCCTCAGCCCGGAAGCGCAGGCGGTGATTGGCGAAGTCCATCCGCAGACCGCGCCCGCCCGCGCGGTGCTGGAAAAAGAGGGGTTCCGCTACCGGAACTATGTCGACATCTTTGACGGCGGCCCAACGCTTGAGTGCGATATCGACCGCGTGCGCGCGATCCGTAAAAGCCGTCTGGTTGAGGTCTCTGAAGGTCAGCCCGCGCCGGGTGACTGGCCCGCCTGTCTGGTGTCGAACGAAAATTACGCCAACTTCCGCGCCATGCTGGTGCGTACCAACCCGAAATGTGAACGTCTGGTGCTGACGGCTGCAGAACTGGATGCCCTGAAATGTAACGCCGGCGATACGATTCGCCTGGTGCGTCTCTGCCCTGAGGAGAAAACAGCATGACATTATGGATTAACGGTGACTGGGTCACGGGCGAAGGCGAAGAGCGCGTAAAGACCAATCCGGTCGGAAAAGAGGTGCTCTGGAAGGGGCATGACGCCAGCGCCGCGCAGGTGGAACAAGCCTGCCGCGCCGCGCGCCGCGCGTTTCCGGCGTGGGCAAAACAGCCTTTCGCCGTGCGCCAGGAAATTGTTGAAAAGTTTGCCGGGCTGCTGGAGGCAAATAAGGCCGAACTGACGCGCATCATCGCGTCTGAAACCAGTAAACCGCGCTGGGAAGCGACAACCGAAGTGACGGCGATGATCAACAAAATCGCCATTTCGGTCAAGGCGTACCACACCCGTACCGGCGAACAGCACACCGACATGCCGGACGGCGCGGCCACGCTGCGCCATCGTCCGCACGGCGTGCTGGCGGTATTTGGCCCGTATAACTTCCCGGGACACCTGCCGAATGGCCACATTGTGCCTGCGCTGCTGGCGGGCAATACCGTCATCTTCAAACCGAGCGAGCTCACGCCATTCACCGGCGAAGCGGTGGTTAAGCTGTGGGAACAGGCCGGCCTGCCGCCGGGCGTGCTGAACCTGGTGCAGGGCGGGCGGGAAACCGGTCAGGCGCTGAGCGCGCTGAGCGATATCGACGGCCTGCTGTTTACCGGCAGCGCCGGTACGGGCTATCAGCTGCACCGCCAGCTGGCAGGGCAGCCGGAGAAAATCCTGGCGCTGGAGATGGGCGGCAACAACCCGCTGATTGTGGAAGACCCTGACGATATCGACGCCGCGGTGCACCTGACGATTCAGTCCGCCTTTATTACCGCCGGACAGCGCTGCACCTGTTCCCGCCGTCTGCTGGTGAAGCGGGGCGCACAGGGGGATGCCTTCCTGAAACGTTTGGTTGAAGTGAGCGCGCGTCTGGTGCCTGCCGCGTGGGATGCCGATCCGCAGCCGTTTATCGGCGGGCTGATTTCCGAACAGGCCGCGCTGAACGTGCTGAAGGCCTGGCAGGACCACGTCGCGCGCGGCGCGAAAACCCTGCTGGAGCCGAAGCAGGTTCAGCCGGGTAGCTCGCTGCTGACGCCGGGCATTGTAGAGATGAGCAGCGCGAGCAACGTGCCGGACGAAGAGGTCTTTGGCCCGCTGCTCTGCGTCTGGCGTTACGACGATTTCGATGCGGCTATTGCGATGGCGAATAACACCCGCTACGGCCTGTCGAGCGGGCTGATTTCGCCGCATCGCGAGAAGTTTGACCAACTGCTGCTGGAAGCGCGCGCCGGGATTGTGAACTGGAATAAACCGCTGACCGGGGCCGCGAGCACCGCGCCGTTCGGCGGCGTGGGCGCGTCGGGCAACCATCGCGCCAGCGCGTGGTATGCCGCCGATTACTGCGCGTGGCCGATGGCAAGCCTGGAAACTCCGGCGCTGACGCTGCCGGAGACGCTTAATCCGGGGCTGGATTTTACCGGAGGGGATCGTCATGAAAGCGCGTGAGGTTAACTTTGACGGGCTGGTGGGGCTGACGCACCACTATGCCGGTCTCTCTTTTGGTAATGAAGCCTCGACGAAGCACCGTTTTCAGGTCTCCAACCCGAAGCTGGCGGCGAAGCAGGGGCTGCTGAAGATGAAAGCGCTGGCGGATGCCGGTTTCCCGCAGGCGGTGATCCCGCCGCAGGAACGCCCGAACGTGGCAGTCCTTCGTCAGCTCGGCTTTAGCGGTACCGATGAGCAGGTGGTTGAAAAAGCGGGTACGCAGACTCCGCACCTGCTCTCCGCGGCAAGCTCCGCCTCCTCGATGTGGGTGGCAAACGCCGCGACCGTCGCGCCGTCAGCCGACACGCTGGATGGCAAAGTCCATCTGACGGTGGCGAACCTGAACAACAAATTCCACCGCGCTACAGAAGCGGAAACCACCGAGCGCGTGCTGCGCGCCATTTTCAACCATGACGCCCATTTTGAGGTGCATCAGGCTCTGCCGCAGGTAGCGATGTTTGGCGACGAAGGCGCGGCCAACCATAACCGCCTGGGGGGCGACTATGGCGATCCGGGCCTGCAGCTGTTTATCTACGGGCGAGAAGAGGGGGGGCACGCCGCGCCAACCCGTTATCCTGCTCGTCAGACGCTGGCGGCCAGCCAGGCGGTTGCTCGCCTGAACCAGGTCAATCCTTCCCAGGTGGTTTTTGCCCAGCAAAACCCGCATGTGATTGACCAGGGCGTGTTCCATAACGATGTGATTGCCGTTTCTAACCGCCAGGTGCTGTTCTGCCACGAGCAGGCGTTTGCTCATCAGGAGAAGCTGCTCGCCACGCTGCATGAGCGCGTGCGCGGCTTCACGCCAGTCCAGGTGCCCACGGAGGCGGTGAGCGTGCAGGACGCGGTAGAAACGTATCTGTTCAATAGCCAGCTGCTCAGCCGTGACGATGGCAGAATGATGCTGGTCCTGCCGCAGGAGTCCCGGGATCATCAAGGCGTGTGGCGCTACCTGACGGAGCTGGTCAAGGCCGATAACCCGATTGACGAACTGCGCGTGTTTGATCTGCGCGAAAGCATGGCTAACGGCGGCGGTCCAGCCTGTTTACGTCTGCGCGTGGTCCTGACCCAGGACGAAATGCAGGCGGTGAACCCCGCGGTCATGATGAACGATACGCTTTTTACGCGGCTGAATGACTGGGTCGATCGCTACTATCGCGATCGTCTGACGCAGGCGGATCTGGTTGACCCGCAGCTTCTGCGTGAAGGGCGCGAGGCGCTGGACGCGTTATCGACAATCCTGCAGCTGGGATCGGTTTACCCGTTCCAGCGCTAAAGGAGTGGATATGGAAAATTTACTGGCGCTGACCCTGGCCGATGAGACGCCGGAACAGAAAGAGGGGGACGGCCCCTCGTTTCGCTGGCGGTGGCTGGGGCGCGGGGTGCTTGAGCTGATGCCGACCGTCAAAAGCGATCTCTCGCTGCTGCTTTCCACGGGTATCCACGGGAATGAAACCGCACCCGTTGAGATTGTTGATCTGCTGCTGCGTGCGCTGTATCGCAATGAGATCGCCCTGAAGTGCCGCGTGCTGGTGGTGCTCGGCAATCCACCTGCGCTGGCGCAAAACAAACGCTATCTGGTGAGCGACATTAACCGCATGTTCGGCGGCCGCTGGTCGCAGTTTCCTCAGAGCGATGAAACGGCGCGGGCAGAGTGGCTGGAGAGCGTCGTGACCGCGTTTTTTGCCGCCGCGGGACCGGCGCGCTGGCATCTGGATCTGCATACGGCAATCCGCGCGTCCTACCACGTTCGCTTCGGCGTTCTGCCGCAGCGCAGTCAGCCGTGGGATGAAGCGTTCCTGAGCTGGCTGGGTGATGCCGGTCTGGAGGCGCTGGTATTTCATCAGTCGCCGGGCGGAACGTTTACCCATTTCACCTGTGAACGTTTCGCTGCGCTGGCCTGCACGCTGGAGCTGGGAAAAGCGCTGCCGTTCGGCCAGAACGATCTGACCCGCTTTGCGCCTACGCATCTCGCCCTTCGGGCGCTGCTGGGAGGAACGGCTCCCGAGCACGCGCATCAGCCCGTTGAGCGGTATCGGGTCGTACAGCAGATCACGCGCCGCAGCGATGCCTTCCTGCTCCATATGGCCGCGCACACCCTGAACTTCACCCCGTTCCGCAAAGGGGCGCTGCTGGCTGAGGATGGCGAGGAACGTTACGAGGTGCAGAAAAACACCGAGTATGTTTTATTCCCTAACCCCACCGTCGCGTTTGGCCTGCGGGCCGGGTTGATGCTGGAAAAAATATCCTGAACCTTTCCCCTCTCATCATCAGGGAGGGGGAAGCAAAAAACTTTTCTTAACGATTAAAGCGCTTGCGCTTGTTTTGCAGAATATTCCTGGTGAATTGCTTTATTATTGATCTGCACTTCGCTATACTTCTGCTAAATTTCTTTAAAATCATCGCATTGAATATTTCTTGTTGCAACTCTCCACGCTTTATCCTTATTTCCTCCACATTTGACGGAAATTTGTTTTTTACACTTTCATTGTTTTACCGTTGCTCTGACTAATTGACGATAAACCCCGTAAAGTTAATCTCGTCAACACGGCATAGCGCCGAAGAATAACTGAAAGAAAGGAAATAAATTATGCGTAAGTTTACTGCACTGTTTGTTGCTTCTACCCTGGCTCTGGGCGCTACCAGCATGGCGTTCGCCGCAGATACTGCGACCACTACGACTGCCGCGCCTGCTGAAGGCAAAATGATGATGCATCATAAAGGTCCGGGTATGCACAACGAGATGATGATGTTTAAGGATCTCAACCTGACGGATGCGCAGAAGCAGCAGATCCGCGACATCAGAAAAGGCGAACGCGACCAGATGAAACGTCCTCCGCTTGAAGAGCGCCGTGCGATGCATGACATCATCGCCAGCGACAGCTTCGATAAGGCGAAAGCCGAAGCGCAGATCGACAAAATGGCCGAGCAGCACAAAGCCCGCATGCTGGCTCACATGGAAACCCAGAACAAGATCTACAACATTCTGACCCCGGAACAGAAAAAACAATTTAATGCGAATTTTGAGAAGCGTCTGACAGAACGTCCGGCGATGGAAGGTAAAATGCCAGCACCAACCGAATAATCGGTTCACACTCTTAAGACCGCCGGGATCCTGTCCACAAAAGCGCAACCGCTGTGGACAGGACCGGCGGTTTTTCTTTCCTGCCCTCTTGCCTGCCGCCGCCAGCGCGGTATCCTCCTGTAGTCGCTTCAGAGAATGTTTGCACAGTCATGGCGTTAGAATTTTTATTAACGTTCCGCTAAGGCCTGCCCGCTCTGCTGCCGATACTGTTTCTGTGAATACCCAACGATAACAAACAAGACAGCAACGATAGCGATATCCTTGCCCTGGCACGGGTTGTGCCATTCAGGAGTGGTGATGGAGTTCTTTGATATCCGTAAGATGCCGGTCAGCCTCTGGCGCAATGGTGCTGGCGAAACGCGTGAGATTTGCTGCTTCCCTCCCGCGACGCGCGATTTTCACTGGCGTGCCAGTATCGCGACGATTGCCAGCAACGGCGAATTCTCCTCGTTTCCCGGTGTTGACCGGGTGATTACCTTGCTGGAAGGGGGAGAGGTGACGCTGGATGCGGGACAGGCGTTCTCCCATACTCTCAAGCATCATCAGCCCTACAGTTTTGCCGGCGATTTGCCGGTGAAAGCGCTGCTTTGTGATGGGCGGATGGCGATGGACTTTAACATCATGACCCGGCGCGACTGCTGCCGGGCGAAGGTGCGCGTTGCTGACCGAACCTTTACCACCTTTGGCTCACGCGGGGGGGTGGTGTTCGTGCTAAGCGGGGCGTGGCAGCTGGGCGATAAACTGCTGACGGCCGAGCAGGGGGCCAGCTGGGAGGAGGGTACCCATACGCTGCGTCTGCTGGAGGCTCAGGGCACCTTATTGTTCAGCGAAATCACGTGGCTGCCGGGTCATTGAGCACAATGATCTCAAACTTTCCGGCCAGGACCGGTTTACAGAGAATTTTATAGCCATCGTGGTCAAATCCGGCGGGCGTGCGCAGCAGGGTTGCCGCGTCGTTGATGTCGTCGACAGCGCCCAGCCAGAGCCAGTTGTTGACGATGTGATACTGGGTCATTGCCTCGCCCACCTCTTTTAGCGCAACGGCGCTTTCCCAGGGCCAGCAGTTCACGCTGATGGCCGCCAGACCGGTGAGAAGCCGGGCGTGATGCGCCTCAACGCTCTCTTTCCCGCAGCACGCACCGGCGCAGCGCTTCAGCGCGGATCGAAAACAGGCGCGTCCGCGGGTGGTTGCCTCCAGACCTAAAAGGCTGTAGCAAAGCTGTAAATCGTCCGCCAGCGTCTGCAGCGCCTGGAGCGCGGCGCGCTTATTGGCGAAAAGCCCATAGAGATTCGGGGCATGAGAAAAATCGACGTCGCGCGCGTAGACGACCTGCGGCTTGCCATCGTTGATCTGCAGGGAGCAGAGCTGACGGTTGCGGCGCAGGCGCTTATTGAACAGCGGCTGTTGTTCTTTTATCAACCGCGCCTCCAGCAGCAGCGCGCCCATTTCTCCCGCCGTCTGGAACCAGGTAATGCGTCGCGACTGGCGCAGCATGGCGGCCTCGTCCGGCGTACGCAGATGGGATAACACCCGGCTGCGAATGTTAACGCTCTTGCCGATATAGAGCGGCAGGGTGTCGCTTTCACCGTGAAAGATGTACACGCCCGGCTGTTTAGGCAGCGCCTCAAGCCAGGGGCGAAGGTGCTCGGGATATTCGTAGATAGCCGCCGGTTCAAACTCAAGACGCGGGGCGGATTGACGCCTGCTCACATACTGCTCCATATACTGTTCAGACATACAGTGTAGCAGGAGTGCGGTGGTTAAAAAAGAGCCGGGTGGGGGCTACGCCTTACCCGGCCAGGACGTGCGGCCTGATGCCCTCACCCCAACCCTCTCCCACGGGAGAGGGCGCAAACACTAAAAACGGTAACCTGGTTACCGTTTTGCTTTATTTTTTCCAGAAGTCGTCAAACACCGTAATTGGCGTGTGGCGCTTGTGCTCGGTTTTCAGATACCAGCCTTCGATGATTTTCGCGGTACCTTCATCCAGCTTTTTGCCTTCCAGATAATCATCAATGTTGTCATAGGTGACGCCAAGGGCCGCTTCATCCGGCAGGGAAGGGCGATCGTCTTCCAGGTCCGCTGTTGGCGCTTTCTTATACAGATGCTCAGGACAGCCCAGCGCGGCCAGCAGCTGCTTACCCTGACGCTTGTTAAGACGGAAGATAGGGTTAATGTCGGTGCCGCCGTCGCCGTATTTGGTGAAGAAACCGGTGATCGCTTCTGCCGCATGGTCGGTGCCGACGACAACGCCTTTGGTCATCCCGGCGATGCTGTACTGCGCTTTCATGCGCTCGCGGGCTTTCTCGTTGCCGCGAACAAAATCGCTCAGCTCAATGCCCGCTTCGCGAAGCGCCTGCTCGCTTGCCAGCACCGAGCCCTTAATATTCACGGTCAGCACGCGGTCAGGCTGGATAAAGGTAATCGCATCCTGGCAATCCTGCTCGTCCGCCTGTACGCCATAAGGAAGACGCACCGCGATAAACTGCAGTTTCTCATCGCCCGTCTCTTCGCGAAGCTCTGAAATCGCCATCTGGCAGAGTTTACCGGTCAGGGTAGAGTCCTGGCCGCCGCTGATGCCCAGCACCAGGGATTTCAGGAACGCGTTCTTTTTTAAGTACGATTTTAAAAAATCCACGCTGCGGCGGATCTCTTCATGTGCATCTACCGTAGGCTTCGCGCCCAGTGCCTGAATAATCTCTTGTTGCAGAGCCATCACGCCCTCCATATGCAGTACATAAACAGAATGTGTTAGCTGTTAAAACTAACCCTTTGGGCGAGAAACGACAAGGATCACAGTTTCGAGTGCGCTAATTTGCGCCGATTTAGCAGGTTATCGTTGTTTTATTAGAATTTTCCGAAATTCGTCTGGTGTAATCCACAAAGTTGAACAATAGTACTTTTTATCCCATGCTTAGATAACACGCTGATAAACAAGAGGACGGAATATGAACAAGAACGTAGCAGGAATTCTTAGCGCAGCGGCGGTACTGACTATGCTGGCAGGGTGTACGGCTTACGATCGCACTAAGGATCAGTTTACGCAGCCCGTAGTAAAAGACGTTAAAAAAGGCATGACCCGTTCGCAGGTTGCTGCGATTGCCGGTAAACCTTCTTCTGAAGTGACCATGATTCATGCGAAAGGGACCTGCCAGACCTATATCCTGGGTCAACGTGATGGTAAGGCAGAAACCTACTTCGTCGCCCTGGATGATACCGGTCATGTGATCAACTCCGGCTATCAGACCTGTGCTGAATACGACACCGATCCGCAGGCACCTAAGGCGCAGTAACCCTGCTTGCCTGAGGATGTTAACAAACCGGCCCATGGGCCGGTTTTTTTATGCATCAGAAAATCTTATTTCTTTGCGCGAATTATTTGCCCGAAATGTGAAGGGAGTCAACAAGCCAGGTCAATGAGAGACAATTTGAGTCTATCCAGAATTATCCCCTGTCTGTACCATTGCGTATACTCACTCCAACGATAAACAACAGTACGCAAGCTACCTGTCTGCCGGGACAGCGAGTCGAGTGATAGCGCGATGGCAGGTAGTCATACAAGAGGGAAATCACGATGGAAAAGAAACATATCTACCTGTTCTGCTCAGCGGGCATGTCAACGTCGCTTCTGGTGTCAAAGATGCGTGCGCAGGCTGAAAAGTATGAAGTCCCTGTGGTGATTGAAGCGTTTCCAGAGACGCTGGCGGGCGAAAAAGGCCAGACAGCCGATGTTGTTTTACTGGGGCCGCAAATTGCCTATATGTTGCCCGAAATTCAACGACTGTTACCCAATAAACCGGTCGAAGTGATCGACTCGGGGCTGTACGGCAAGATTGATGGTTTAGGTGTTCTTAAAGCTGCTGTGGCAGCCATTAAAAAAGCTGCTAATTAATTTTTATTTTTCCCGTCAAAGAGTTATTTCACACACAATACGCCGTAACATGCGTTACGGCATTTAAGGGTATTTTCCTATGAGTAAAGTCATCGCTTCACTTGAAAAGGTACTCCTTCCTTTTGCTGTTAAAATAGGAAAGCAGCCTCACGTTAATGCCATCAAAAACGGCTTTATTAAATTAATGCCGTTGACGTTGGCCGGGGCCATGTTCGTTTTAATTAACAACGTTTTTCTGAGCTTTGGTGAAGGTTCCTTCTTTTATTCATTAGGAATTCGGTTAGACGCTTCCACTATTGAAACCCTTAATGGTTTTAAAGCCATTGGCGGCAACGTCTATAACGGTACGTTAGGGATTATGTCGCTGATGGCGCCTTTCTTTATTGGGATGGCACTGGCAGAAGAGCGTAAAGTGGATCCGCTGGCTGCCGGGTTATTATCCGTCGCCGCCTTTATGACCGTAACGCCTTACAGCGTGGGTGAAGCCTACGCCGTTGGCGCCAACTGGCTGGGCGGGGCCAACATCATCTCCGGTATTGTTATCGGCCTGGTGGTGGCAGAAATGTTCACCTTTATTATCCGTCGCAACTGGGTTATCCGCCTGCCGGATAGCGTACCGGCTTCCGTTTCTCGTTCATTTTCCGCGTTGATTCCAGGCTTCATTATTCTCTCCATCATGGGGATTATCGCCTGGGCGCTCTCCCACTGGGGCACAAACTTCCACCAGATCATCATGGACTCTATCTCTACGCCGCTGGCGTCGATGGGTGGCGTGGTCGGTTGGGCGTATGTGATTTTCACCTCTCTGCTGTGGTTCTTTGGCGTGCATGGTTCACTGGCACTGGCCGCGCTGGACAGCGGGATTATGACCCCCTGGGCACTGGAAAACGTTGCGCTTTACCAGCAGTACGGCTCCGTTGACGCGGCGCTTGCAGCGGGTAAAACCTTCCATGTGTGGGCGAAGCCGATGCTTGACTCCTATATCTTCCTGGGCGGTACCGGGGCGACCTTGGGTCTGATCATCGCGGTCTTTATTGTCTCTCGTCGTGCTGACTACCGTCAGGTCGCGAAGCTGGCGCTGCCATCAGGCATCTTCCAGATTAACGAACCGATTCTGTTCGGTCTGCCAATCATCATGAACCCGGTAATGTTCATTCCGTTCATACTGATTCAGCCGCTGCTGGCCGCGATCACCCTGACGGCGTATTACATGGGCATCATTCCACCGGTCACCAACATTGCACCGTGGACCATGCCGGCGGGCCTGGGCGCCTTCTTCAACACCAATGGTAGCGTCGCGGCCTTCCTGCTGGCGATATTCAACCTCGGGATTGCCACCCTGCTGTACATGCCGTTCGTGGCGATTGCCAACAAAGCCGCCACCATTATTGATGAAGAAGAGAGCGAAGAGGATATTGCCCTCTCACTGAAATTCTAAGATTGACCGGCGCGGGGAAGCCCGCGCCAGCCACAAGGAGCTTAAAAATGTTAGATTTGGATAGTATTGTCGCAGACGAAGCCGTCGAGAACGATCTCGAAGAAGTGGTGATGGGGCTTATCATCAACTCCGGACAGGCTCGCAGCCTGGCCTATGCCGCACTGAAGCAGGCTAAGCAGGGGGATTTCGCCGCGGCGAAAACCATGATGGACCAGTCCCGCACGGCGCTGAACGAAGCGCACCTGGTGCAGACAAAGCTGATTGAAGGCGATCAGGGCGAAGGGAAGATGAAGGTCAGCCTGGTGCTGGTCCACGCGCAGGATCACCTGATGACCTCGATGCTGGCGCGTGAGCTGGTGGCGGAGCTCATCGAGCTTCACGAGAAAATGCACTGAGTCGGATTTCGCAGCAGGAGGTCAGCACGATGGAAATTAAAACCGCACTTGAACAGCAGCTGTTTAACGGCAAAAATTTTCACGTGGTTATCTACAACAAGACGGAGAGCGCCAGCGGTCTGCACCAGCATGACTACTACGAATTCACGATTGTTCTGACCGGCCGCTACTACCAGGAGATCAACGGTAAGCGCGTCCTGCTTGAGCGAGGGGATTTTGTCTTCCTGCCGATGGGGTCTTATCACCAGAGCTTTTACGAATTTGGTGCCACCCGTATTCTGAATGTGGGCGTCAGCAGACGCTTCTTTGAGAAGCACTATCTGCCGCTGGTGCCGTTCTGCTTTGTGGCCTCCCAGGTCTATCGGGTCAAAAACGAGTTCATGACCTGGATTGAAACGGTTATCGCCTCGCTTAACTTCCGCGACAATGAATTTGATGAGTTTATTGAAACGGTGACCTTCTACGTGATGAACCGGCTGCGCCATCATCGTGAGGAGCAACAGGTGACGGATGATATTCCACAGTGGCTGCGCAGCACCGTTGAGCTGATGCACGATAAAGGCCAGTTCAGCGAAAATGCGCTGGAAAATATGGTGTCACTGTCGGGGAAATCCCAGGAATATCTCACCCGCGCGACGCAGCGCTATTATCGTAAAACACCCGTGCAAATTATTAATGAAATCCGCATTAATTTTGCGAAGAAACAGCTGGAAATTACCAACTACTCTGTCACCGATATTGCATACGAGTCAGGATACAGCAGTCCCAGCCTGTTTATTAAGACCTTTAAAAAATTGACTTCATTCACACCGAACAGTTACCGGAAGAATTTGACGGTAATTAATTAACTTTCGGCGGATTACCCGCCACAAATATTGCTTTAATGGCTTGCCCAAATAGCGGGAAGAGTACGCTATACCTTGCAGGCGATTAACCTGATACGCTAAGGGAGATATTATGCAGAAGAAATTAAAAGTCGTAACCATTGGTGGCGGCAGCAGCTATACCCCGGAATTACTTGAAGGTTTTCTGAAACGTTACCATGAATTACCGGTCAGCGAATTATGGCTGGTGGACGTTGAGGAAGGTCAGGAAAAGCTGAATATTATTTTCGACCTGTGCAAGCGCATGGTGGAGAAAGCGGGCGTGCCTCTGACCGTGCATAAAACTCTGGACCGTCGTCTGGCGCTGAAAGATGCGGATTTCGTCACCACCCAGCTGCGCGTCGGCCAGCTGAAGGCGCGCGAGCTGGACGAGCGTATTCCGCTGAGCCACGGCTATCTCGGGCAGGAAACTAACGGCGCGGGCGGCCTGTTCAAAGGCTTGCGTACTATCCCGGTGATTTTCGACATCGTCAAAGACGTGCAGGAGATCTGCCCGAACGCGTGGGTGATTAACTTCACCAACCCGGCCGGGATGGTGACCGAGGCGGTCTATCGTCATACCGGTTTCAAGCGCTTTATCGGCGTCTGTAATATTCCGATCGGTATGAAGATGTTTATCCGCGACGTGCTGGCGCTGACCGACAGCGACGATCTTTCCATCGACCTGTTCGGCCTGAACCACATGGTGTTCATTAAAGACGTTATCGTGAACGGTAAATCGCGCTTTGCCGAACTGCTCGACGGCGTGGCTTCCGGTCGCCTGACGGCGGCATCGGTGAAAAACATCTTTGACCTGCCGTTCAGCGAAGGGCTGATCCGCTCGCTCAACCTGCTGCCGTGCTCGTACCTGCTTTACTACTTCAAGCAGAAAGAGATGCTGGCCATCGAAATGGGCGAGTACTATAAGGGCGGCGCGCGCGCGCAGATCGTTCAGAAAGTCGAGAAGCAGCTGTTCGATTTGTATAAAGATCCGAACCTGAACGTCAAACCGAAAGAGCTGGAGCAGCGCGGCGGGGCCTACTACTCCGATGCGGCGTGCGAGGTGATTAACGCCATCTACAACGACAAGCAGGCGGAGCACTATGTCAACGTGCCGCACCACGGCCATATCGACAACATCCCGGCGGACTGGGCGGTTGAGATGACCTGTATCCTGGGACGCGATGGCGCTAAACCGCATCCACGCATCACCCACTTCGATGATAAGGTCATGGGCCTGATCCACACCATCAAAGGCTTTGAAGTTGCGGCAAGCAATGCGGCGCTGAGCGGCGAGCTCAATGACGTGCTTCTGGCGCTGAACCTCAGCCCGCTGGTGCATTCCGACCGCGATGCGGAGCAGCTGGCCAGCGAGATGATCCTGGCGCATGAAAAATGGTTGCCGAACTTTGCCGCCACGATCGAGAAGCTGAAGTTCAAACACCACTAAGAGGACGCACAATGGAAAACCTGCTGATCGTTAATGCTGATGATTTTGGCCTCTCGAAAGGCCAGAACTACGGCATTATTGAAGCCTGTCGCCGGGGAGTTGTGACCTCTACCACGGCACTGGTGAATGGCGAGGCGGTTGAACACGCGGCGCAGCTGAGCCGCGAGGTGCCTGAGCTGGGCGTCGGCATGCATTTTGTGCTGACGCTCGGGATGCCGCTTTCGCCAATGCCGGGCCTGACGCGCGACGGCCAGCTGGGCAAATGGATTTGGGAACTGGCAGAGCAGGATGCTCTGCCGCTCGAAGAGATTGCCGGCGAGCTGGAGCGTCAGTTCAACCGCTTTATTGACGCGTTTGGTAAGGCGCCGACGCACATCGACAGCCATCACCACGTGCATATGATCCCGGCGATTTTCCCGATTGTCGCGGAGTTTGCGCAGCGCAAAGGCGTGGCGATGCGCGTGGACAGGGAGGCGCGCGGCGTGCCCGACTGCGCCGTGACCACCACGGAGGGGTTCAGCAGCGCATTTTACGGCGACGAGATCGACGAAGCGCTGTTCCTGAAGGTGCTGGATGATTCCGCAGCGCGGGGGGAAAAGTCGCTGGAGGTCATGGCGCATCCTGCTTTTGTCGATAATACCGTGCGGAAAAGCGCCTACTGCTGGCCGCGCCTGGCGGAGCTGGACGTGCTGACGTCGGCGTCGCTGAAGTATGCGATTGCCGAGCGTGGGTATCGGTTGGGGACGTTCGGGGATTTGTGAGAAATTCCCCCTCACCCTAACCCTCTCCCTTTCAGGGAGAGGACCGGGGTGAGAGTATTTTTTACGCCGGGATCTGATCAATCTTGCTGCTGCGCGACCACACCCTGTGCGCGGCGAGCAAATCAAACAGCTTCGTCATGAACGCATCGTCAACGTTGTCGCCCTCGACAATGCCGTCCTCACCCTGATCGGCCACCTTCAGCTGCGCCTTAAACCGTCGCGCGTCGCCGGACAGCGCGATCGGTTTCAGGTGCTTGTAGGCTTCCAGCAGATAATACACGGCGTCACCGTTGGTCAGCAGGCTGTCTATATCCCCGCACGGCACAATCACCGCATCAACGGTCAGCGATGGCGCCCCGGCAAAGGTCGCCGCCACCGGCAGCACGGAGCCGTCATCGGCGGTCACTTCCCCCATGCGGGAATAAAGCAGTTTCGCATGCACGCCCTGGGTTTTCAGCGCCTGCATAATCCCCAGCACGTCGCTGGCGCGGGTTTTGTCGTTCAGCAGGATGGCGACCACGCGGCCTTTAATCGAGCCACCCGGCACAGCATACAGGCTCAGCGACGGATCTTTCTTCACGCCGTTAACGTCTTTCGGCGGGGCAAGGTTGCGCTGCTCATCGGTCAGCGTAATGCCCAGGTTATCCGCAACGCTCTGGGCGAGCTGAATATCAATGCGCGCCAGCTGATCGACGACCCGCTCGCGGATGTAGGTACGCACCACTTTGCTCAGCTCAAAGCTGAAGCCGCCGATAATGTGCTGCTGCTCAATCGGCGTCTGGCTGTTCCAGAACAGGCGAGGGTGGGCGTAATACTCGCCGAACGACGGGCTGCGCTCGCGAATTTTATTGCCGTCGACACGCTCCTGGTACGATTCGAATCCACCGCGTTTCGGCGCCGGGGGCGTTTCGCGCGGCCAGTTATCGTTAATCGAGTTCGGCTCATAGTTAGCCGGGTTGGTATCGATATCCTGACGGTGCATCCCGTCGCGCTGGAAATTGTGGTACGGGCAGGTTGGGCGGTTAATCGGAATTTCGTGGAAGTTCGGCCCGCCAAGACGGCTGATCTGCGTATCGGTGTACGAGAACAAACGTCCCTGCAGGAGCGGATCGTTGGTGAAATCCAGCCCCGGCACGATATGCCCCGGGTGGAACGCAACCTGCTCGTTTTCGGCAAAGAAGTTATCCGGGTTGCGGTTGAGCACCATTTTACCCACTAGCTGAACCGGCACCAGCTCTTCCGGGATCAGCTTCGTCGGGTCAAGCAGGTCGAAATCGAACTTAAATTCGTCCTCTTCCGGTATGAGCTGCAGGCCCAGTTCGTATTCCGGGAAGTCGCCCGCTTCAATGGATTCCCACAGCTCACGGCGATGGAAGTCCGGATCGCGCCCGGTCAGCTTCTGCGCCTCGTCCCATACCAGCGAGGCTTTACCCGCCACCGGCTTCCAGTGGAAGCGGACAAACGTGGCCTTACCCTCGGCGTTGATCAGACGGAAGGTGTGGATGCCAAACCCCTCCATGGTGCGATAGCTGCGCGGAATGCCGCGGTCTGACATCGCCCACATGACGTTGTGTAAGGTTTCAGGCTGCAGGGAGACGTAGTCCCAGAAGGTGTCGTGCGCGCTTTGTCCCTGCGGTATGGCCCAGTGGGGCTCCGGTTTTACCGCATGGACAAAGTCAGGAAATTTATGCGCATCCTGAATGAAGAACACCGGGGTGTTATTGCCCACCAGATCGAAAATACCCTCTTCGGTATAAAACTTGGTGGCAAAGCCGCGAATATCCCGAACCGTATCTGCCGAACCCGCGCCGCCCTGTACGGTGGAGAAGCGAACAAATACCGGGGTGATTTTGTCCGGGTCGGAGAGGAAGTCCGCTTTGGTGATCGCTTTCAGGCTCTTGTAGGGCTGGAAGTAGCCGTGCGCAGCGGAACCGCGCGCGTGGACGATGCGTTCAGGAATTCGCTCATGGTCGAAATGGGTGATTTTTTCCCGCAGGATGAAGTCTTCCAGCAGGGTAGGCCCGCGCGCGCCTGCGCGAAGGGAGTTCTGATCGTCAGCAATGCGCACGCCCTGATTGGTGGTGAGCGCAAAACCTTCGCCGCCTTTGCGGTGCGGCTCAAGCGATTTCAGCTTCTCGTTTTCCGCGTCCGGTGATTTCATGCTTCCCGGTGCGGTAGGTTGTTCGCCCGGTGCGGAAGGGCCAGGGGAGGGGCGGTGAGAGCCGTCAGCAGGGGCGAGAGAGTCCATGCCCGGTTGAGATTCCTCAGTGCCATGAATCGGTGATTGATGAGTTTTATCTTTGTTCGACATTGCACGCTTCTCCTTTATCCATTGCTAAAAACCCTATTAAGGATAGAACAATGTCGCGAGATGGCTCGCGAACTAAGAGTTTTCACATGCCGTCATTGACGAAAGGAGCCATCCCGCCCACTCGGAGCGCGACGGAAGGCAGCAGGATCGGCTATCATAGAATTTTCCTGCTTCAAGAATTTGCTTTAGTGAACCAGTCGCTTATGAAACCTCTTCGTCAACAAAACCGCCAGGTTATTAGCTATGTGCCCCGCGTTGAGCCCGCGCCGCCTGACCATGCCCTGAAAGTGGAGGGTTTTCGCGATGTCTGGCAGCTGCGGGGAAAATACGTGGCCTTCGTGCTGATCGGCGAACACTTCCGTCGTTCACCCACGTTTACGGTGCCGGAATCGGCGCAGCGGTGGGCGATGCAGATCCGCCAGGATGAAGAGGTTGAAGAATAACAGCCATAAAAAAACCGCCATCAGGCGGTTTTTTTATTTCTACCGTGATTAACGGTGCGCCAGCTCGGCGTCGTCTTCACTTTCCAGAATCGCTTTGTCGGTCTGCTTCAGCCACTGGCTGGTCAGCGTACCGGCGGTCATGGAGCCGCTCACGTTCAGCGCGGTACGGCCCATGTCGATCAGCGGCTCAACGGAGATCAGCAGCGCGACCAGCGTCACGGGCAGGCCCAGCGCAGGCAGCACAATCAGCGCGGCGAAGGTTGCGCCACCGCCAACGCCCGCAACGCCTGCGGAGCTGATGGTAACAATCCCGACCAGCGTGGCAATCCAAACCGGATCCAGCGGGTTGATGCCCACCGTCGGGGCGACCATCACGGCCAGCATCGCCGGGTACAGACCCGCACAGCCGTTCTGACCAATGGTGGCACCAAAGGAGGCAGAGAAGCTTGCGATAGATTCAGGCACGCCCAGACGACGGGTTTGCGCTTCAACGTTCAGCGGAATAGACGCGGCGCTGGAACGGCTGGTGAAGGCAAAGGTCAGTACCGGCCAGACTTTACGGAAGTATTTCAGCGGGCTGACGCCGTTCACGCCCAGCAGGATGCCGTGCACCACGAACATAATGCCCAGGCCCAGATAAGAGGCGACAACGAAGCTGCCCAGCTTAATGATGTCCTGCAGGTTAGAGCCGGCAACCACTTTGGTCATCAGCGCCAGCACGCCGTAAGGAGTGAGCTGCATGACCAGACGAACCAGCTTCATCACCCAGCTTTGCAGGGTATCAATCGCGGTCAGCACGCGTTCGCCTTTAGGCGCGTCGTCTTTCAGCAGCTTCAGCGCCGCTACGCCCAGGAACGCGGCGAAAATAACCACGCTGATGATCGAGGTTGGGCTCGCACCGGTCAGGTCAGCAAACGGGTTCTTCGGAATGAAGGAGAGCACCATCTGCGGCACGGTCAGATCAGCCACTTTACCAACGTAGTTGGTTTGAATCGCGGTCAGACGCGCCGTTTCAGCGGTACCCTGAACCAGGCCTTCTGCGGTCAGGCCAAACAGGTTGGTGACCAGCACACCCACCAGCGCGGCAATCAGCGTGGTGAACAGCAGTGTACCAATGGTCAGGAAGCTGATTTTTCCCAGCTGCGTGGCGTTATGCAGGCGGGCCACGGCGCTCAGAATAGAGGCGAATACCAGCGGCATAACGATCATCTGCAGCAGCTGGACATAGCCGTTACCGACGATGTTGAACCACTGAATAGAGTCTTTCAGAACTGGATTATCGGAGCCATAAATTGCCTGTAATGCCAGACCAAATACGACACCCATGGCCAGACCAACCAGCACTTTTTTCGCCAGGCTCCACTGTTTGTGGCGCGCCTGCGCGAGAAGCAATAGCAATACAACGAACACAACGACGTTCGCGATGAGTGGAAAATTCATCCCCGTTCTCCTGATTTATTATTGGGTCGGTTTTTACCGATCCTGTTGGCGGAAGGTTAGCAGAAGTGTGATGTAGCGCTTATATCCAAATGGAATGGGTTATGACAAATGGGATAATTTTGTCGGTTTACTGTTCAATCTGGTGATGAATAAAGCGATTGAACTGAAATTGCAGCGAATTAATCATCTGGGATGACCAGCGGACTGCACTGTTTTCGGGCAATGTTTGCGGCATCCAGACGGCGTAAGCAAACAGCGCCATGCACAATACGCGCTCAAGCTGGTTGCCTTTCTGCGGTGCGAGGATGGGAAAACGGAAACGCCATCGGCAGGGCCAAAGCAGCGGCACGCCCGCAGGCGTCAGCATATCGGCGAGAATATGGCTTAAATAGCCCAGCACCATCCCCTGGATGGCATCGGCGGGGACTATCCAGCTTTCGGGCACTTTTAAATAGAAAAGCGTCAGCAGGCCAAACACGGCCAGCAGGCTGTGCGTAAACCCCCGGTGGCCGAACGCGCGGGCGATGGGTTTCGACACCCACTTCAGGCGTTGTCCGAGGAAAGATTTAGGATGGTCAATGTCGGGCAGCAGACAGGTCAATACGGCGGAAGGGACAATATGCCACCAGTCCCCCTGTGCCAGCACGGGGGTGAGTTCAGCGTTTTTGGCAAATACTGCGCACGCAATAGAAAAAAGCAGGTGGCCTTCCGCCGTCATGATAAAACCCACAAAACTGTCAATTCATACAGTATAGGGTTTTTATACAGTAGGCGGAAGAGGTGACGGTGTAACTGTTTGTCACAAACCGGAGGAGGGCGTTAACCTCCGTGCAGATGATGCGCCGTGAGTTCTGCCAGTGAATTAAGCTTCACATCGGCAAGAGCAAACCGGGGATCGTGACGGCCTTCTTCAGCGGGCACCACAATGGAGCGCATCCGCGCAGCCTTCGACGCCACCATACCGTTAACGGAATCTTCCAGCGCAACGCAGTTGAGGGGATCCAGGCCCAGCTTTGCGGCGCAGTCCAGATAGACCTGCGGGTGCGGCTTGCTGTAAGGCAATTTTTCAGCGGACGCCAGCGCGTCGAAACTGTCGCGCAGTTCAAACATCGTGAGCACTTTTTCCAGCATATGCAGCGGCGAAGCCGAGGCCAGGCCAACCTTCAGCCCCTGGGCTTTACACAGCGCAACGGCCTCACGTACGCCGGGCAGCAACGGCCTGTTCTCTTCCACCAGCGAAATGGCGCGGCTGATAATCCGTGCGGTCACCTCATCGCGATTGGGCCCTACCCACGGCTGTTGGGCAAACCACAGGTCAACCACCATATCGATGCGCAGGCCCAGCGTATCGGGAAGTTCATTACGGCGGCTAATATCCACGCCCAGGCTGGCCATAACGTCCAGTTCGGCGCGATCCCACAGCGGTTCGGAATCGATCAGCAATCCATCCATGTCAAAAATTGCGGCAAGAATTTGGCGCGGTGTCGACATCACAACGTCTCCTTATCCAGGGTGTTCGACAGACGATACGTGCTAAGCACAATCTGCAATTTAGCATATTGCTTTTAAAGAGCGGGCGAAATTGATGACCAGCAGGTAGACTTAGGCACAAATAACGCGTCTTTATGAAGAGGAACTGATGACGTATCAACAAGCTGGACGCATTGCGGTCTTAAAACGTATTGCTGGCTGGGTGATTTTTATTCCTGCCGTCATTTCTACGCTGATTTCTGTACTCAAATTTATGTACGATCACAGCGAAAAACAGCCGGGTATCAATGCGGTAATGCTTGATTTCGCTCATGTCATGATTGAGATGATGCGTTTTAATACGCCATTTTTGAATGTCTTCTGGTTTAACTCACCCACCCCGGATTTTCATCAACAGCTGAATATCGGCTTTTGGGTGATATATGCCCTGATCTTTGTCGCGCTGGCGCTGCAGGCCTCTGGCGCGAGAATGAGTCGCCAGACGCGCTTTTTACGCGAAGGTGTTGAGGATCAGTTGATTCTGGAGCAGGCCAAAGGCCCGGAAGGAATGAGTCGGGATCAGATTGAATCCCGCATCGTTGTGCCGCGTCACACCATTTTCCTGCAAATTTTCCCGCTCTATATTCTTCCCGTAATCATCATTGTGGCGGGATACTTCTTCTTCTCACTGCTCGGTTTTCTGTAAGCGATAGGGGTGGCGGCAAGGCCACCCGTCTCTTCTCAGGCGGCAAGCATACGCTCGAGTGCCCGCTGCGCGTTAACAAGGTGTTCTCCGCCAAAAAGAATGGCACGGTTCATCAGCGTATATAGCTGATACACCGGCTGGCGGTCGAGGAAACCGGGCGGCAGGGGGGAAACAGACTGGTATCCGTCGTATATTTGCGGCGGCTGTTCAGGGTGAAGCGGCAGCATGGCAAGATCGCACTCTCTGTCACCCCAGTAGCAGGCCGGGTCAAAGATGTACGGGCCGTTGGGACCCAGCGCGCAGTTATTGGACCACAAATCGCCGTGAAGCAGCGACGCCTGAGGCTGGTGGGATGCCAGACGCTGTTGAACGTGCTCAACGATGGCGTCGATATTGCCAAATTCCAGTCCTTTTTCGGCGGCCAGCTCAAGCTGCCAGCCAATGCGCTGCTCAGCAAAAAATGTCGACCAGCGACGCTGCCAGGCATTGGGCTGTGGCGTGGTGGAGAGATCGTTGTCAAAATCGAGACCAAACTGCGGCTGGTCGCTCCATTGATGCAGGCGCGCTAACTGTTGGCCAAGGATGAACGCATTATGGGCATCCAGCGGGCGGGCGGGGAGATATTCCATTACCAGGAAGCTGTAGTCGCGGTCGCTCCCCACGGCCAGAACCTGCGGGACCGTGACCGTTTTACTGCGCGACAACAGCTCCAGCTGGTCGGCTTCGGCGGTAAATATTGGAAGCAGCTCTCGCTCATCGCACTTAACGAAAAGATCGCGTCCTGCGTAGCGTAAATGCCACGCGGCGTGGATCTCACCGCCTGGCAGTTCGTTACGCAGTTCAATTTCACCTTCACCCAGCTGCTCACGTAAAAGATGACTGATAGCCTGCCACATGTTGTCTCTCCCATGTTGTCTGCCAGATCATAAAGTTAGCGCATAACTGCGGTAAAAAAATACGAACTAACGCACACCTGAGCGGTTTAAATTCATACAGCGCACTTATTGTTCTTTTTTCCGCCAGCTTTCCCATGTATCCACGTCGATTTCGGCAGGCTTGTCGGTCACGCTCTCCACCAGACTGGCGGCCAGCGCATGAACCTCTTCCTGGCTCAGGGCGCCGATCAGACCAAATGCCAGGGTGCCTAAATCATGAATATTGCCCTCGTCATCCGTCAGCGTAAGGAGAAAATTAGCCCGGGTGAAAGCATTGTTGAGCTCATTCAGCTCGGTCAGCGATGCTTCATGAAGGTTGATGGTCACGACGTAGCGTGTGATGTCACCACTGCTCATAATTCACCTCATTGTTATCATGGAAGTTTTCTTAGCATAGTCGATAGTTTGCGTTTGGCGACTCAGAGAGGACATTCCCCTCCGTAAAGACGAAGGGGAAAAGGGGTTAATTTCGGGACAGGTAATCGACGATTTTTTGCGTATCGGCAAGCGAACAGAGACGCGTGCCCTGGTTGATGGTGGCGGCGCTGCCCGCCGCCACGCCGTAGCGTGTCATTTCGAGCAGAGACGCGCCCTGCGCCAGTTTTAGCGTCATCGCACCCACCATGCTATCGCCCGCGCCAACCGTGCTCTGACTCTTCATCGGCGGTGGGACAACCTGAACGGACGAAGACTCATCGACTGCCAGCGCCCCCTGAGGGCCAAGGGAGACAACTACGCGCCGCGCTTTTCCGCTGCGCACCAGCTCCTGCGCGGCGGTGCGCACATCATCAGGCTGCGTCAGTTCGCGGTTGACCAGCGCGCTTAGCTCTTTCTGGTTGGGTTTGACCAGCTCCAGATTGCCCGGCACCAGGGCCGCCTGCAGGGCCTCGCCGCTGCTGTCGACAATGCAGCGGATGCCGCGCTGTTGCGCAGCCTGAATCAGCGCCGTTAATTTTTCCGTGCTTACGCCGGGCGGCAAGCTGCCGCTTATCACCAGCAGCGCGCCGCTTTCTATCGTCAGCACTTTCTCTTCAAGCTGACGAAACTCGTCATCGCTGAGTTTCGCGCCCGGCATGACAAAACGGTACTGCTCGCCGCTGGATCCCACGTGGACGTGCAGGTTTTGCCGCGTCCAGTCTTTGGCCTCAACGGTTTCAACAGCCACCTGTTCATCGGCCAGTAGAGAGATCAGATGTTCACCGGTGGCACCGCCTGCGGGGAAAATTGCCGTGGCTTTGCCGCCGAGATGTGTAATGGCGCGCGCCACGTTGATCCCGCCGCCGCCGGGCTCAAAGACCGGGGCGCTACAGCGCAATTTACCTTCCGGGTAAATCTGCGGCGTCAGGGTGGCGGAATCCAGGGAAGGGGAGAGCGTCAGAGTATAAATAGAAACCATCATTACCTCCTTTTAGCATGGGTTCTTATTAGCCTGGCACCATTTGTCAGGAAGGCAATGTAAATAACAGTATGATTTTAAATATGAATACTGACAAAAAGTGAGGCGGGGGATATATAAAATAAAACGCTTTTTGAGATCGTTCTTATTCAAAAAATGAAATAAGAAAACATTGCTATGTTATTTGCGGCTTTTTATAATTTGTTACCTTTCTCTGGACGCCTTGTCATTGATCCTCAAGAAAGATTCCGGGACCGTGTGGTCTCTTTTTTTGTTGTACGGACTCCTTAATAAAATGAAGCTTTTAAAGACAGTGCCCGCTGCACTGATGCTAGCGGGTGGCGTGTTTGCGGCTATGAACGCGACCGCTGATGATACCGTTTTTACTGTCATGGACGATCCTTCCACCGCGAAAAAACCGTTTGAAGGTAACCTGAACGCCGGGTACCTGGCACAATCCGGTAACACGAAAAGCTCTTCTCTGACGGCGGACAGTACGCTCACCTGGTACGGCAACACCACCGCCTGGTCTCTGTGGGGTAATGCCAGCAACACTTCCGCTAATGACGAACGTTCTTCCGAGAAATATGCGGTAGGCGGACGTAGCCGTTACAACATGACCGACTATGACTACCTGTTTGGACAGGCAAGCTGGTTAACTGACCGTTACAACGGTTATCGCCAGCGCGATGTGTTCACCGCCGGTTATGGTCGCCAGTTCCTGAACGGTCCGGTACACAGCCTCCGTTTTGAATTCGGTCCTGGTGTGCGTTATGACGAGTACACCAATGGCGATACCAAAACCCAACCGCTCGGTTACGCTTCCGGTACCTATGCCTGGCAGATGACTGACAACACCAAATTCACCCAGGGTGTTTCTGTATTTGGTGCCGACGACACGACGCTGAACTCTGAGACGGCGCTGAACGTGGCTATCAACGAACACTTTGGCCTGAAAGTCGCCTACAACGTGACCTGGAACTCTTCACCACCAGAATCTGCGCCGGATCATACCGACCGCAGAACCACGGTTTCACTGGGTTATAGAATGTAATAAAAGCGGGCCGATGATAAGGTCGGCCCGTTTATTGTCTGCGGTCTTTTGACGTCCCTTCTGATGACTTGTCTTCGCCCCTAGCCCCAAATCATTGCCGCCCAACGGAGTAGCAGCATTGCGCCGCAGATGGCAATCAGCACCAGCACCATTTTCCAGTGTTTTACGGCAAATCGTTTAGTTGGCATAACCTAATCCTTGTTGGTTGATACCCACAGTCTACCAAACAGGGCCGAAATATGCCCCTTCTCGGGATCGATTAGGTTATGCCAGCGCAGGGTTCGGCTCAGAACCAGTGGAATCGTTCGGCGAGTATCAACAATAAACCTGTGGCGGAAAGGACATTCAATATCACAACCGTTCTGCTGGATACGTTCATGGTATGCACCTTTGGGTTTAAAGACCTGTTCAAGAGTAGCCCAGCATCTTCGAAATGCGAGCGCAGGGGAGAAGCAACCTGCAGATTCGTACGAAAGTGCCAGCCCATCAATCTGGCCGCAGAGGGTGCAATCTCCTTTCCGTTAGTGTTAACATTACGTCGCTTGCCGTAAATCCGCATTAATCTGAATTCGGCAGGTGAATGATGACGAACCAATTTGACGATTGTTGGTCAGATGGTGTCGTAATCTATTGTCAAATCACGATTATTTTCTTTGTATATGCTCTTATGTGTGGGGCATCACTGCAAATAAGGATATAAAATGCCTGTAATTACTCTTCCTGATGGCAGCCAACGCCATTTCGACCGTGCTGTTAGCCCAATGGATGTTGCCCTGGACATTGGTCCTGGTCTCGCGAAAGCGACTATCGCTGGCCGCGTTAACGGTGAGCTGGTGGATGCTTCCGATCTGATCGAAAACGATGCGACGCTTGCAATCATCACTGCGAAAGACGAAGAAGGTCTGGAGATCATTCGTCACTCCTGCGCGCACCTGTTAGGCCATGCCATCAAACAGCTGTGGCCAAACACCAAAATGGCGATCGGTCCGGTTATCGACAACGGTTTCTACTATGACGTTGACCTTGACCACACCCTGACTCAGGAAGATATCGACGCGCTCGAAAAACGCATGCACGAGCTCGCCGAAACGAACTATGACGTCATCAAGAAGAAAGTCAGCTGGCACGAAGCGCGTGAAACCTTCGTGAAGCGCGGCGAGAGCTATAAAGTCTCTATTCTTGACGAAAACATTTCGCATGATGACAAGCCTGGCTTGTACCATCACGAAGAATACGTCGACATGTGCCGTGGACCGCACGTGCCGAACATGCGCTTCTGTCATCACTTTAAGCTGATGAAGATCGCGGGCGCCTACTGGCGTGGCGACAGCAACAACAAGATGTTGCAGCGTATCTATGGTACCGCGTGGGCCGATAAAAAAGCCCTGAACGCGTACCTGCTGCGCCTGGAAGAGGCGGCGAAGCGTGACCACCGTAAAATCGGTAAGCAGCTTGACCTGTACCACATGCAGGAAGAAGCGCCGGGTATGGTGTTCTGGCATAACGACGGCTGGACTATCTTCCGTGAACTGGAAACTTTCGTACGCTCCAAGCTGAAAGAGTACCAGTATCAGGAAGTGAAAGGCCCGTTCATGATGGACCGTGTGCTGTGGGAAAAAACCGGCCACTGGGACAACTACAAAGATGCGATGTTCACCACCTCGTCTGAGAACCGTGAATACTGCATCAAGCCAATGAACTGCCCGGGCCACGTTCAGATCTTCAACCAGGGTCTGAAGTCCTACCGCGACCTGCCGCTGCGTATGGCGGAGTTCGGTAGCTGCCACCGTAACGAACCATCAGGTGCGCTGCACGGTCTGATGCGCGTTCGTGGCTTTACTCAGGATGATGCGCATATCTTCTGTACTGAAGATCAGGTCCGTGACGAAGTTAACGCCTGTATTCGTATGGTCTACGATATGTACAGCACCTTTGGCTTCGAGAAGATCGTCGTCAAACTCTCAACGCGTCCGGAAAAACGTATCGGTAGCGATGAGACCTGGGATCGCGCAGAAGCGGATCTCGCCGTGGCGCTGGAAGAGAACGGCATTCCGTTCGAATACCAGCTGGGCGAGGGCGCATTCTACGGTCCGAAAATTGAATTTACCCTGTATGACTGCCTCGATCGCGCATGGCAGTGCGGTACTGTACAGCTGGACTTCTCCCTGCCGCAGCGTTTAAGCGCCTCTTATGTTGGCGAAGACAACGAGCGTCAGGTACCGGTAATGATTCACCGTGCAATTCTCGGTTCTCTGGAGCGCTTCATCGGCATCCTGACCGAAGAGTTCGCTGGCTTCTTCCCAACCTGGCTTGCGCCAGTGCAGGTCGTGGTGATGAACATTACCGATTCTCAGGCAGATTACGTTAAAGAATTGACGCAGAAACTGCAAAATGCGGGCATTCGCGTAAAAGCAGACTTGAGAAATGAGAAGATTGGCTTTAAAATCCGCGAGCACACTTTACGTCGTGTCCCGTATATGTTGGTCTGTGGTGATAAAGAGGTGGAAGCAGGCAAAGTTGCCGTTCGCACCCGCCGTGGTAAAGACCTGGGCAGCCTGGACGTAAGTGAAGTGATTGAGAAGCTGCAACAAGAGATTCGCAGCCGCAGTCTTCAACAACTGGAGGAATAAGGTATTAAAGGCGGAAAACGAGTTCAAACGGCACGTCCGAATCGTATCAATGGCGAGATTCGCGCCCAGGAAGTTCGCTTAACAGATCTTGAAGGTGAACCACTGGGGATTGTGAGTCTGAGAGAAGCGATCGAAAAAGCTGAAGAAGCTGGAGTAGATTTAGTTGAAATCAGCCCTAACGCCGAACCGCCAGTTTGTCGTATCATGGACTACGGCAAGTTCCTTTATGAAAAGAGTAAGTCTTCTAAGGAACAGAAGAAGAAGCAAAAAGTTATCCAGGTTAAGGAAATCAAATTCCGTCCTGGTACCGACGATGGCGATTATCAGGTAAAACTCCGCAGCCTGATTCGCTTTCTGGAAGATGGCGATAAGGCCAAGATCACACTGCGTTTCCGCGGTCGTGAGATGGCCCACCAACAGATTGGTATGGAAGTGCTTAACCGCGTCCGTGACGATCTGAGTGAACTGGCAGTAGTCGAATCCTTCCCTACGAAGATCGAAGGCCGCCAGATGATCATGGTGCTCGCTCCTAAGAAGAAACAGTAAGGCCTTCAAGCAGCAAAATCTGTGGAGCCTTCGGGTTTCATAGGTTTTGTTCGCCTATGTTTCGTTTATTTAACAATGCGAAGTGGAAGTTATTAAGATGCCAAAAATTAAGACCGTACGCGGTGCTGCTAAGCGCTTCAAAAAAACCGGTGGTGGTGGATTTAAGCGTAAGCACGCAAACCTGCGTCATATTCTGACCAAAAAATCTACTAAGCGTAAACGTCACCTGCGTCCAAAAGGCCTCGTTTCTAAAGGCGATCTGGGTCTGGTTATCGCGTGCCTGCCGTACGCATAAGCCGTTAACGTTTAATTTTTTTACTAAGAATATAGATACAGGAGAGCACATATGGCTCGCGTAAAACGTGGTGTAATTGCACGTGCACGTCACAAGAAAATTTTGAAACAAGCTAAAGGCTACTACGGTGCGCGTTCACGCGTTTACCGCGTTGCCTTCCAGGCTGTTATCAAAGCAGGTCAGTACGCTTACCGTGACCGTCGTCAGCGTAAGCGTCAGTTCCGTCAACTGTGGATTGCGCGTATCAACGCAGCAGCACGTCAGAACGGTATTTCTTACAGCAAATTCATCAACGGCCTGAAAAAAGCCTCTGTTGAAATCGACCGTAAGATCCTGGCTGACATCGCAGTATTCGACAAAGTAGCGTTCACCGCTCTGGTCGAAAAAGCGAAAGCAGCACTGGCATAAGCCAGTTGAAAGAGGGGGCTTTGCTCCCTCTTTTCATTTAACACCATCAGAAGATTGACATTTATCCGTCCAGGCTTTTCAATAAGGTCTTAACGGTTTTACCAGACAAGGTAACGCAAGCATGAATGCTGCTATTTTCCGCTTCTTCTTTTACTTTAGCACCTGATTTCAGGAGGCTAGCGCGTGAAAGATGAAACGAAAAACAGCGCCAGATAAGCCTCCCGATGGAGGCTTTTTTTGTGCCTGAATTTGAGAGAATAACTCCACCAAATCGGTGTCTGCACCGACATAATGAGGAAAATCATGTCACATCTCGCAGAGCTGGTTGCCAGTGCAACAGCCGCCATTAATCAGGCCTCAGATGTTGCCGCGTTAGACAATGTCCGCGTCGAATATCTTGGGAAGAAAGGGCACCTGACCCTTCAGATGACAACCCTGCGTGAGCTGCCGGCAGAAGAACGCCCGGCAGCGGGTGCGGTGATTAACGAAGCTAAAGAGCAGGTACAGCAGGCGCTGAACGCGCGCAAAGCCGAGCTGGAAAGCGCGGTGCTGAATGCGCGTCTGGCCGCAGAGACGATCGACGTTTCTCTGCCGGGTCGCCGTATCGAAAACGGTGGTCTGCATCCGGTTACCCGCACCATCGATCGTATTGAAAGTTTCTTCGGTGAGCTCGGCTTTACCGTGGCGACTGGCCCGGAAATCGAAGATGATTACCACAACTTCGACGCCCTGAACATTCCTGGCCATCATCCGGCACGCGCTGACCACGACACTTTCTGGTTCGACGCTACGCGTCTGCTGCGTACTCAGACCTCCGGCGTTCAGATCCGTACCATGAAGGATCAGGCGCCGCCAATTCGTATTATCGCGCCGGGCCGCGTCTATCGTAACGACTACGATCAGACCCACACCCCAATGTTCCACCAGATGGAAGGTCTGATTGTTGATAAAAACATCAGCTTCACCAACCTGAAGGGCACGCTGCACGATTTTCTGAACAACTTCTTTGAGGAAGATCTGCAGGTTCGTTTCCGCCCGTCCTACTTCCCGTTCACCGAACCGTCTGCGGAAGTTGACGTGATGGGTAAAAACGGCAAATGGCTGGAAGTGCTGGGCTGCGGCATGGTGCATCCAAACGTACTGCGCAACGTGGGTATCGATCCGGAAGTTTACTCCGGCTTTGCCTTCGGCATGGGCATGGAGCGTCTGACCATGCTGCGTTACGGCGTGACCGACTTACGTGCATTCTTCGAAAACGATCTGCGTTTCCTCAAACAGTTTAAATAAGGGCAGGACAGAACAATGAAATTCAGTGAACTGTGGTTACGCGAGTGGGTGAACACCACGCTGGACAGCGACGCGCTTTCTAACCAGATCACCATGGCGGGTCTGGAAGTGGACGGTGTTGAGCCGGTTTCCGGAGCCTTCAACGGCGTGGTCGTCGGCGAAGTAGTCGAGTGCGGTCAGCACCCTAACGCTGACAAACTGCGCGTAACAAAAGTAAACGTGGGCGGTGACCGTCTGCTGGATATCGTCTGCGGTGCGCCAAACTGCCGTCAGGGCCTGAAGGTGGCCGTGGCGACCGTCGGTGCGGTGCTGCCAGGTGATTTCAAAATTAAAGCGGCTAAGCTGCGCGGCGAGCCGTCTGAAGGCATGCTGTGCTCCTTCTCCGAGCTGGGTATTTCCGACGACCACAACGGCATCATTGAGCTGCCGCTGGATGCGCCAGTCGGCACCGATATCCGTGAATACCTGAAGCTTGATGACAACACCATTGAAATCAGCGTCACGCCAAACCGTGCCGACTGCTTAGGCATCATCGGCGTGGCGCGCGACGTGGCCGTGCTGAACCAGACTGAACTGAATGCGCCGGAAATCGCGCCGGTTGAAGCGACCATCGGTGACGTGCTGCCTATTCAGGTTGACGCTGCGGATGCTTGTCCGCGCTACCTCGGTCGCGTGGTGAAAGGCATCAACGTGAAAGCGCCAACCCCGCTGTGGATGAAAGAGAAGCTGCGCCGCTGCGGTATTCGCTCTATCGACGCCGTGGTCGACGTGACCAACTACGTTCTGCTGGAGCTGGGCCAGCCAATGCACGCGTTCGATAAAGATCGTATCGACGGCGGCATCGTTGTGCGCATGGCGAAAGAGGGCGAAACCCTGGTTCTGCTGGACGGCAGCGAAGCGAAACTGAACGCCGATACCCTGGTAATTGCTGACCACAGCAAAGCGCTGGCAATGGGCGGTATCTTCGGTGGCGAGCATTCGGGTGTCAACGACGAGACGCAAAACGTCCTGCTGGAATGCGCGTTCTTCAGCCCACTCTCCATCACCGGTCGCGCACGCCGTCACGGCCTGCATACCGATGCCTCTCATCGCTACGAGCGCGGCGTTGACCCGGCGCTGCAGTACAAAGCGATGGAACGTGCGACCCGCCTGCTGATCGACATCTGCGGCGGCGAAGCGGGCCCGGTTATCGACGTCACCAACGAAGCGACCCTGCCGAAGCGAGCGACCATCACCCTGCGCCGCAGCAAGCTGGATCGCCTGATTGGCCACCACGTTGCCGATACGCAGGTAACTGACATCCTGAAACGTCTGGGCTGTGAAGTAACCGAAGGCCAGGACGAGTGGAAAGCAGTTGCGCCATCATGGCGTTTCGACATGGAAATTGAAGAAGATCTGGTGGAAGAAGTGGCCCGCGTTTACGGCTACAACAACATTCCTGACGAGCCTGTCCAGGCGGGTCTGGTGATGGGCACCCACCGTGAAGCCGACCTGTCCCTGAAGCGTGTGAAAACCATGCTGAACGACAAAGGCTACCAGGAGGTGATCACCTACAGCTTCGTTGATCCAAAGCTGCAGCAGCTGATCCACCCGGGTCAGGAGGCGCTGATCCTGCCAAGCCCAATCTCCAGCGAAATGTCCGCGATGCGTCTGTCTCTGTGGACGGGCCTGCTGGGCACTGTCGTTTATAACCAGAATCGCCAGCAAAACCGCGTGCGAATTTTCGAAAGCGGTTTGCGCTTTGTACCGGATAATCAGGCAAATTTAGGCATCCGTCAGGATCTCATGCTGGCTGGCGCCATCAGCGGCAACCGCTATGAAGAGCACTGGGACCTGGCAAAAGGCACGGTTGATTTCTACGATATGAAGGGCGATCTGGAAGCGATTCTGGATCTGACCGGTAAATTATCTGAAATTGAATTCCGCGCAGAAGCCATTCCGGCCCTGCATCCGGGCCAGAGCGCAGCCATCTATTTAGACGGCAAACGCGTTGGTTTTATTGGGGTTGTTCACCCTGAGCTGGAGCGCAAGCTGGACCTGAACGGCCGTACCATCGTGTTCGAGCTGGAATGGAACCTGGTGGCTGACCGCGTTATTCCTCAGGCTCAGGACGTCTCCCGCTTCCCGGCAAACCGCCGTGATATCGCGGTTGTGGTCGCGGAAAATGTGCCCGCAGCAGATATTTTGGCCGAATGTAAGAAAGTTGGCGTAAATCAGGTAGTTGGCGTAAACTTATTTGACGTGTACCGCGGCAAGGGCGTAGCAGAAGGTTTCAAGAGCCTCGCTATTAGCCTTATCCTTCAGGATACCAGCCGTACACTCGAAGAAGAGGAGATTGCCGCTACCGTCGCCAAATGTGTAGAGGCATTAAAAGAGCGATTCCAGGCATCATTGAGGGATTGAACCTATGGCGCTTACAAAAGCTGAAATGTCAGAATATCTGTTTGATAAGCTTGGGCTTAGCAAACGGGATGCCAAAGAGCTGGTAGAGCTGTTTTTCGAAGAGATCCGTCGTGCTCTGGAAAATGGTGAGCAGGTAAAACTCTCCGGTTTTGGCAATTTTGATTTGCGAGACAAAAACCAACGTCCGGGCCGCAACCCGAAGACGGGGGAAGATATTCCCATTACAGCCCGCCGCGTGGTGACCTTCAGACCCGGCCAGAAGTTGAAAAGCCGTGTCGAAAACGCAACGCCCAAAGCAGAGTAATATGAACTAACTAAAAAGGCCGCCCACGCGGCCTTTTTTCTTTGCGCTCTCCGGCAAACCCGCCGTAAAATCAATTACATCTCACGCTACTAAAACCGTACACATGCTTGATTATGCTCATCGCCAGCACCGTTCCGATAAGCGTCGCCTGTTTTTGCTGGTGCTGTTGCTCATTGTCGCCGCAGGCGTAAGCCTCTGCGCGGGCGACAGATGGATCGGGCCTGAAAGCTGGTTGGGGCCGGACGGGCAGCTCTTCGTCTGGCAAATTCGCCTGCCGCGCACCGTCGCGGTGCTTCTGGTCGGCGCCGCGCTGGCGCTGTGCGGCACCATAATGCAGGCGTTGTTTGAAAACCCTCTGGCGGAGCCCGGGCTGCTCGGCGTGTCAAACGGCGCAGGCGTAGGCCTGATTGCGGCGGTAATGCTCGGCGGAGGAGAACTCTCCGGATGGAGTATTAGCCTGAGCGCTATCCTCGGCGCGCTGCTAATCACCGCGATCCTTCTTCGTTTTGCCAGACGGCACTTATCGACCAGCCGCCTGCTGCTTGCCGGCGTGGCGCTGGGGATCATCTGTAGCGCGCTGATGACTTGGGCGGTCTACTTCTCAACATCCTTTGACCTGCGTCAGCTGATGTACTGGATGATGGGCGGCTTTGGAGGCGTTGACTGGCACCAGGGCTGGCTGATGGCGCTGCTGGTGCCGGTCATCGTCTGGGCTGCCCTGCAGGCGCAGCCGCTTAATATGCTCGCGCTGGGTGAAACCTCTGCCCGCCAGCTCGGCATGCCGATTGGGTTCTGGCGTAATGTGCTGGTAATAGCTATTGGCTGGCTGGTCGGCGTCAGCGTGGCTCTGGCGGGCGCGATCGGCTTCATCGGGCTGGTTATTCCGCACATGCTGCGCCTGTGTGGCCTCACGGACCATCGGACCCTGCTTCCGGCCTCGGCGGTTGCCGGGGCCGTCACGCTGCTGGTGGCTGATATCATCGCCCGGCTTGCCCTGACGGCCGCAGAGCTGCCGATTGGCGTGGTGACCGCCACGCTGGGCGCGCCGGTATTTATCTGGCTACTATTAAAAGCTGGACGTTAAATCAATAAGCCGTAAAACAACCTGAGGGAATGCTATGCAGTCAGATATCCTGAATACTGAAGTGACCACCATTGACGGCGATAACACCACGCTGGAAGGCTACAAAGGCAACGTGCTGCTTATCGTCAACGTAGCATCGAAATGTGGCCTGACGCCGCAGTACGAGCAGCTGGAAAACATTCAGAAGGCCTGGGAGAAAGACGGTTTCACCGTGCTGGGCTTCCCGTGCAATCAGTTCCTGGGCCAGGAGCCGGGCAGCGAAGAGGAGATTAAAACCTTCTGCAGCACCACCTATGGCGTGACGTTCCCGATGTTCAGCAAAATCGATGTCAACGGCGAAGACCGCCATCCTCTGTATGCGAAACTGATCGCTGCCGCGCCGAAGGCCGTTGCGCCTGAAGGAAGCGGTTTTTATGAACGCATGGCCAGCAAAGGCCGCGCGCCGCTTTACCCGGACGATATCCTGTGGAATTTTGAAAAATTCCTGATTGGCCGCGACGGCCAGGTCGTTCAGCGTTTTTCGCCGGATATGACCCCTGAGGATCCGATCGTCATGGAATCGATCAAGCTGGCGCTGGCGAAATAATGTCGTTGCTGATGCAGCTCACGGACGTCGCCGAGAGGGGACGTCTGGAGCCGATAACCGGTACCATCAATGCGGGAGAAATCCTGCATCTTGTCGGGCCAAACGGTGCAGGGAAGAGCACGCTGCTGGCACGGATGGCGGGCATGACCGACGGAGAAGGGCAGATAACGCTGCTGGAGCATACGCTCGCCGACTGGTCACCGGTCTCGCTGGCGCACCGGCGCAGTTACCTTGTGCAGCAGCAGGTGCCGCCTTTTGCGATGCCGGTCTGGCACTATCTGATGCTGCATTTGCACGACAAACAACAAACGTCACTGCTGACGGACGTTGCCGCGGCCCTGGGGCTGGAAGATAAACTGTCCCGGCATGCCAGCCAGCTTTCCGGCGGAGAGTGGCAGCGGGTGCGTCTGGCGGCCGTCATTCTTCAGATCCACCCGGCAGGTAATCCTCACGGGCGAATGCTGCTTCTCGATGAACCTATGAGCGGTCTGGACGTGGCGCAGCAGGCGGCACTGGATACGCTGTTAAGCACCCTGAGCCGAAAAGGTATCGCCGTGGTGATGAGCAGTCATGACCTCAACCACACCCTGCGTCATGCCCACCGGGTGTGGCTGCTGTCGCAGGGAAAGATGATCGCCAGCGGCGCGCGGGATCGGGTTCTTACGCCGCCCCATCTTGCCCGCGCGTACAACATGTCGTTCCGCAGGCTGGATATAGAGGGACATAAGATGCTGATTTCTACCGGGCAGACGTAACCGTTTCTTGCCTCTTAGCACAATTGCACGCTAAATTACGAAAAGAACAAAAAAAGCAGAGGATTCGTCTGAAAATGCGATTCTGGTTTCTCCTGATGGCCACACTTTTTCTTGCGGGATGCAGTAGCCATCGTGCGCCGCCGCCTAACCCACGGCTTTCAGATTCGATCACCGTCATTGCCAGCCTTAACGATCAGCTGAGCAACTGGCGCGGCACGCCTTATCGCTACGGCGGAATGAGCCGCGGCGGCGTGGATTGCTCCGGTTTCGTTCTGATGACGTTCCGCGATAAGTTTGATTTACAGCTTCCGCGCGAAACGCGCAAACAGGCAGAAATAGGCACTGAAATTGATAAAGACGATCTTCTGCCCGGAGACCTGGTTTTCTTCAAAACCGGATCGGGTGAAAGCGGTCTTCATGTGGGGATATATGATACAGACAATCAGTTCATTCACGCCTCGACAAGCCGCGGCGTGATGCGCTCTTCTCTTGATAATGTTTACTGGCGTAAAAATTTCTGGCAGGCTCGACGTATATAGTCATTGTCAGACACTTCTCTTATGACGGCATGGTATCTAATAAATCATGCCGTTTTTTCTCAAATAAGATGCTTAAAGTTAAATTTATCTAAAATTAGCGAATCCTGCATGTGTCTGTTTTATCTAAAACTGGCTATTATTCGACAACCAGGATAAAATTAATTTAGATTCAGGGATAAATCTGAAAATAAATACGGAACTAATGAAATTAATCTTATTAAAATCAAGACAGTGGAATTGTGTCGGCAATTGCTCCAGGATGTCCTCTCTCATCTTTAATGTGGAGCGAGTGCAATGATTATTACGCTAGATAATGCTTACCAGTCTGAACTGCTGCTTCTGCCTGCCCGTAATAGCGCAGGGGAGCTTAAAGGTTTAGAGGTTCTGGTTAACTTTACTGGCGTCGGCAGCGATGTGCGGATCCCCACTGAACTTGTTATCCCTCGGCTTTCAGCAGCTGAAGAGTTAGTGCTGTTTAACGAAAAATTGCAATTGCTTGATACCTGTAAACTGTTTTTTATTCAGCATCAGTTAATTGCATGGATCAATATTACACCTGCAATAGTTGAATTTTTATTAAGTAATGGAAACGCTGTTTCAATCCTTGAGCGTTACCCGTTTCTTGAGTTTACTGTTAATGAGAATTATCCAGGTTTAAATAACGGAAAGGACGATCTGCAGCTGGCGAGAATGGCAATCCATTTCCCGTTGGTCCTGGCAAACTTTGGCGCAGGCGCCGCATCGCTCAAAGCGGTCTATGATGGATTATTTAAACGGGTTATTCTCGACAAAGGCTTCATTCAGCAGCGTGCCCCGGAGCTCTCTTTTGAGCCTTTTATGCGCGCCATCCTCTGGCAAATCACACCGCACTGCCAGTCAGTGATCGTCTCGGGCATTGACGACCACGGCCTGTTGCAACGCGTTTTGTCCTTCAATTTTGGCGCCATGCAGGGCGCACTCTGGCCAGCCGTCTCTGCGGAGCACGTTACATCGCTGGTTCAGCAGCGATAACCCTTGCTTTCGCCCGTGTTTAAGTCCGGGTAAACCCTCTACACTAAAAGCAGGAGGACTTATGACCCTGTCTTTTACTGCTCACTGGCATGATGAGTTGCCTGGCTTTTACACCGCACTCAAACCAACACCCTTACAAAATTCACGCCTTATCTGGCATAACGATTTGCTGGCAGAAGAACTGGCCATTCCGCCTGAGCTGTTTCAGCCTTCAGAAGGCGCAGGCGTCTGGGGCGGGGAAACGCTTCTCGCCGGTATGCAACCTCTGGCTCAGGTCTATAGCGGACATCAGTTTGGCGTCTGGGCGGGACAGCTTGGCGACGGCAGGGGGATCCTGCTCGGCGAACAACGGCTTCCCAACGGGGAGACAGTCGACTGGCACCTGAAAGGCGCGGGTCTGACTCCCTGGTCGAGAATGGGCGACGGGCGCGCGGTGCTGCGTTCAACGATTCGCGAGTGCCTGGCGTCCGAAGCGATGCACGCCCTGGGGATTCCCACTACGCGCGCGCTGTCGATTGTCTCCAGCGATACGCCGGTAGCGCGCGAAACGGTGGAAAAAGGGGCAATGCTGATGCGTATTGCGCAAAGCCATTTGCGCTTTGGTCATTTCGAGCACTTTTACTATCGCCGCGAGCCGGACAAGGTTCGCCAGCTGGCTGACTTTGCCATTCGTCACCACTGGGCGCATTTGCAGGACGAGGCGGATAAATACGTTCTCTGGTTCAGGGATGTGGTTGCCCGTACCGCAAGCCTGATTGCCCGCTGGCAAACGGTGGGCTTTGCGCATGGCGTCATGAATACGGACAACATGTCGATCCTCGGGCTGACCTTTGATTACGGTCCGTTTGGTTTCCTGGACGATTATCAGCCTGGCTATATCTGCAACCACTCCGACTATCAGGGACGTTACAGCTTTGATAATCAGCCAGCGGTTGGCCTGTGGAACCTGCAGCGGCTTGCGCAAACCCTGTCGCCGTTCATCGACGTAGATGCCCTCAACGATGCGCTCGACAGCTATCAGGACATATTGCTGCGAGAATATGGCATGCTGATGCGCAACAAGCTGGGGCTGATGACGCAGGAGAGGGGCGATAACGACATCCTCAACGGCCTGTTTGCCCTGATGGCGCGCGAGGGCAGCGATTATACCCGTACCTTCCGGATGCTGAGCCAGACGGAGCAGCATAGTGCGGCCTCGCCGCTGCGCGACGAGTTTATTGACAGACAGGCGTTTGACGACTGGTTTGCCACTTACCGCGCGCGGCTGCAGCAGGAGCAGGTGGACGACGCCACTCGCCAGACGCAAATGAACGCGAAGAATCCAGCGATGGTGTTGCGCAACTGGCTGGCGCAGCGGGCGATTGAGCAGGCAGAGCAGGGGGAGTATGACGAGCTACACCGCCTGAACCTGGCTCTGCGCACGCCGTTTGCCGACCGGGATGATGACTACGTCAGCCGCCCGCCCGACTGGGGCAAGCGGCTGGAGGTCAGCTGCTCAAGTTAGAAATTTTGCCGGGTGGCGGCGTCGCCTTACCCGGCAAAAATTACTGCGCAACCCAGCCGCCATCCATATTCCACGCGGCGCCGCGAACGTTCACGGCGCCCTCGCTGCACAAAAACAGCGCCAGTTCACCCAGCTGCTCCGGGGTGACAAACTCGCCCGAAGGTTGTTTCTCCGCGAGAAGCCGATCGCGAGCCTGCTCCGGCGGGACGCCTTCAGCGATGCGCTTGTCGATTTGCTGTTGCACCAGCGGCGTCAGCACCCAGCCCGGGCAGATGGTATTGGCGGTAATACCGGTGCGGGCGGTTTCCAGCGCCAGCGATTTCGTAAAGCCCACTACGCCATGCTTGGCGGCCACGTAGGCAGACTTCTCTTTTGACGCGACCAGCCCGTGAACGGAGGCGATATTGATGATGCGCCCCCAGTTTTTCTCACGCATGGCGGGCAGCGCCAGCCGGCTGGTGTGAAATACCGAGGAGAGATTAATGGCGATAATGTCGTTCCATTTCTCCACCGGAAACGCATCAACCGGGGCGACATGCTGTATCCCGGCGTTGTTGACAAGAATGTCCACGCCGCCAAACTGCGATTCGGCGTAGCGCATCATGGCTTCAATTTGCAGCACGTCACGCAGGTCCGCATCGTGATAGCCCGGCTTTTTGCCCAGTTGCGCAATCTCTTCTCTTGCTAATTCGCTGTCGCCGAAACCGTTGAGGATCAGCTGCGCCCCGGCCTTCGCCAGTACGCGGGCGATCCCAAGTCCAATGCCGCTGGTCGAGCCCGTCACCAGCGCGGTCTTACCGTTCAGATTCATCTTTCTCTCCTTACACAATGCCGGTCAGATAGAACACGGCAATGACAAAAAGCACTGCCAGACTTTTAATGATGGTGATAGCGAAAATGCCGCCGTAGGCCTGACGATGGCTCAGGCCGGTAATCGCCAGCAGGGTAATCACCGCGCCGTTATGGGGCAGCGTATCCATCCCGCCGCTCGCCATCGAGGCCACGCGGTGTAGCACCTCAAGCGGGATATTTGCGGCGTGGGCGGCGGCGACAAACGAGTCGGACATGGCGGCGAGCGCAATACTCATCCCGCCGGACGCAGAGCCGGTGATCCCCGCAAGCACCGTCACGCTGATGGCTTCATTCAGCAGCGGATTCGGGATAGCCGCAAGCGCTTTGGATAACACCAGGAACCCGGGCAGGGCGGCGATCACCGCGCCGAAACCGTACTCAGAGGCGGTATTCATCGCCGCCAGAATGGCACCGCTCACCGCGGTCCGGCTGCCTTCTGCCAGACGACCCCGGATATTGTGAAAGCCAAAAATCAGCACCAGCACGATACCGGAGATCAGCGCCGCTTCCACGGCCCAGATGGCGGTGATCTTGCCCACCTCGGTCACAATGGGTTTCGCCAGTCCTGGCAGAGTCAGCTCGTGGGTCGTGCCGTACCAGCCGGGGATCCAGCGGGTAAACAGCAGGTTAAGTATGCCCACCACCAGCAGCGGGGAGATAGCAATCAGCGGGTGCGGAAGGTTAATGTTATCCGGCGTTTCGGGCTCATTTTTCAGATCCGTGCCGTAACCTTCGTTGTTATTGAACGCCTTACGACGCTGACGCTCCAGCCAGAGCAGGCCAAAGGCGATAATAAACAGAGAGCCAATAAGCCCCAGCCACGGCGCGGCCCAGGCGTTCGTACCAAAGAAGCTGGTGGGGATGATATTCTGGATCTGCGGCGTGCCGGGCAGGGCGTCCATGGTAAACGAGAATGCCCCCAGCGCCACGGTGGCCGGGATCAGCCGCTTGGGGATGCCGCTCTGGCGGAACAGCTCCGCGGCGAAAGGGTAAACCGCAAACGCCACCACGAACAGCGACACGCCGCCGTAGGTTAACAGCGCGCACACCAGGACGATCACCGGAATAGCGTGGCGACGACCGAGGATCTGAATCGCGGCGGCGACGATCGAGCGTGAGAAACCGGAAAGCTCAATCAGCTTGCCGAAAACGGCCCCCAGCAGGAACACCGGGAAGTAGAGCTTGACGAAGCCCACCATCTTTTCCATAAACAGACCGGTAAACGTCGGGCCGACGGCACCCGGATCGGTCAGCAGCACGGCGCCGAGCGCCGCAATCGGCGCAAACAAAATAACGCTGTATCCGCGATAGGCCGCCAGCATCAGCAGCGCCAGCGCCGCCAGGGCAATTAACACACTCATTACGACTCCTCACTTTAATTATTATTCGGGTATCAACGAGATGCTTAACGTTCGACGGTCAGAGCAATGCCTTGTCCGCCGCCCACGCACAGGGTGACGAGCCCTTTTTTGACGTCACGGCGCTGCATTTCGTACAGCAGCGTCACGAGGATGCGGCAGCCGGAGGCGCCAATCGGATGACCCAGGGCGATAGCGCCGCCGTTAACGTTCACCCTGCGCTCATCCCAGCCGAGCTGCTTGCCCACCGCCAGCGCCTGGGCGGCAAAGGCTTCATTGGCTTCAATGAGGTCCACGTCATCGAGCGTCCAGCCCGCCCGCGCCAGCGCCGTCCGGCAGGCGCTGACCGGTCCGATGCCCATCACCGACGGGTCAACGCCCGTCACGGCGTAGCTCACGATGCGACCGAGGATCGGCAAACCACTTTCCCGCGCCTTTTCGCCGCTCATCAGCAGCACCGCAGCGGCACCGTCGTTGAGCGTTGACGCATTTCCGGCAGTGACCGTGCCTTCCACCTGCAGAAAGGCGGGGCGCAGCTGCGCCAGCTGCTCAGCGGTAGTGCCTGGCCGGGGCTGTTCGTCACGGCTGACGATAAGCGGCGGTTTTTTGCCCTGTTTTACCGTCACCGGCGCTATCTCGTCGTCAAAGCGACCCGCTTCGATGGCGGAGGCCGCTTTGTGCTGCGACCGGGCGGCAAAGGCGTCCTGCTGCACGCGGGATATGGCATTCTCCCGGGCGACGTTTTCAGCGGTGATCCCCATGTGATAATCGTTGAACGCGTCCCACAGCCCGTCGGTAATCATGCTGTCCTGCAGTCCCGTATGGCCAAAACGCAGCCCTGAACGCGCGCCGTCCAGCAGATAGGGGGCGTTGCTCATGCTCTCCTGACCGCCAGCGATGGCCACGTCCGCGTCGCCGCAGCGGATCGCCTGCGCGGCGAGCTGCACCGCTTTTAGGCCCGCGCCGCACACCAGGTTGACCGTTGTCGCCGGCGTGCTGACGGGTAATCCGGCGGCGATGGCCGTCTGACGCGCCGGGTTTTGCCCGCATCCCGCCGTCAGCACCTGCCCGAAAATCAGTTCATCTACCTGTTCTTCGCGAAGACCGCTGTTCTCCAGCAGGTGCCGCACCGCTACGGCCCCCAGCTCAACCGCCGAAAGGGACGATAGCGAGCCGCGAAAACTGCCAATGGGGGTTCGCGTTGCCCCGACAATCATGACTTCTTTCATCGTGAGTCCTCAGTTGAAGCGCATCTCGCGAACGTCGTCCGCCACAATCATTTTCCCGGCTGTCTTAGCCGCAATTTCGTCGATGCTGACGCCGGGGGCGTATTCCCGCAGGATGAACGCGCCGTCCTCGATCTCCAGCAGTGCGAGGTCGGTTAAGACCCGACGGATACAGCCCGCGCCCGTGAGCGGCAGCGTGCAGCGCGGCAGCAGCTTTGACTCACCGTTTTTCGACGCGTGGGTCATCACCACAATGATGTTCTGCGCCCCGGCCACGAGATCCATCGCGCCGCCCATGCCCTTCACCATCTTTCCGGGGATCATCCACGAGGCGATATTGCCCTCGACGTCCACTTCAAACGCGCCCAGCACGGTCAGATCCACATGACCGCCGCGGATCATGGCAAACGACTGGGCCGAGTCGAAAATGGCCGCGCCGGTGCGCGCGGTCACGGTCTGTTTACCGGCGTTGATCATGTCGGCGTCAAGGCTCCGCTCGTCAGGAAAAGCCCCCATCCCCAGCAGCCCGTTTTCGGACTGAAGCATCACGTCCATCCCGTCCGGAATGTAGTTCGCCACCAGGGTGGGGATACCGATCCCCAGGTTGACGTAATACCCGTCGCGCAGCTCGCGGGCGACGCGCATGGCCATCTGTTCACGGGTCAACATTGTCAGACTCCTTCCGCGCGCAGGGTGCGCTGTTCAATGCGTTTTTCAAACTGGCCGACAATCAGCCTGTCGACGTAAATTCCCGGGGTATGAATGGCTGACGGGGGCAGCTCACCCGGGGGAACTATCTCTTCCACCTCGACGACCGTTATCCGCCCCGCCGTTGCCATCAGCGGATTAAAATTTTGCGCGGTATGCCGATAGACAACGTTGCCGTACCAGTCCGCTTTCCAGCCCTTAATGAGCGCGAAATCGCCGGTAATGGCCTCTTCAAGGATGTAGTGCTTCCCCGCAAACTGGCGCACGTCTTTGCCGGCAGCCACGGGCGTGCCGTAGCCGGTGGCCGTGTAAAAAGCCGGAATGCCCGCGCCGCCCGCGCGCACCTTTTCCGCCAGCGTGCCCTGAGGCGTGAGTTCAATCTCCAGTTCGCCGCTCAGCACCTGCTGCTCGAACAGGGCGTTCTCGCCGACGTAAGAGGCCACCACTTTGCGAACCTGCCGCGTTTCGAGCAGTATCCCGAGACCGAAACCGTCCACGCCGCAGTTGTTTGATACCACCGTCAGATCTTTCACCTGACGGCGTCTGACCTCTGCAATCAGGTTCTCCGGAATCCCGCACAGGCCGAAGCCACCCGCCAGCAAGGTCATTCCGTCCGTCAGCCCATCCAGCGCCTGCGCATAGCTGCCGACGCGCTTATCCAGTCCCGCCATAGTCATCCCTCCCGTTATCCGTGCCGGTATCATTAGGGGCTGCGACTCATTTGTTAATTTTGAATTTGTGACCCACTCATTTGGTTTTTTTATTAATTTCCTGTTAACTAAATTTTTTCAATTAGTTAACGGGATGAAAAATGAGAATGAGTGTCAAACAGTTACGCGCGTTTTTAGCGGTAGCTCACACTCTCAATTTCGCGCACGCCAGCGAACGGCTGAATCTTTCCCAGCCGGCCCTGAGCCTGACGATTAAAGCGCTGGAGGATGCGCTCGGCGGACCGCTGCTGCAGCGGAGCACGCGCAAAGTCGCGCTGACGCAGGAGGGAGAGACGTTTTTGCCGATGGCGCGTCAGCTGCTTGCCGACTGGGATAACGTCGAAGAGGCGATGCACCAGTGCTTTACCCTGCAGCGCGGTAAAATTTCGGTTGCGGCCATGCCGTCGTTTGCCGCGAATGTCCTGCCCGAGGTGCTAAAAGCGTTTCGCGATCGTCATGCCGGGATCAACGTCACCGTGCACGATGTCATTAACGAGCAGGTGATAGAGATGGTGCGGGAAGGGCGGGTCGAGATGGGCATCGCCTTTGAGCCCGCGCCAACGCACAACCTGCTGTTTACTCCGCTGGGCCTCGACAGGTTTGTTGCCATTGTGCCGAAAGATTCCTCGCTGGCAGGCAAGAAGCGCCTGTCATGGGATGATCTGCTGACGCTGGATTTCATCACCCTGCAGCGCCCGTCGGCGGTACGTCTGATGATGGAGGAGGAGCTGGCGCGAAGCGGCAGAAAGCTGGACGTGGCGCTGGAGAGTCATCAGCTGGTGACGGTCGGGCGAATGGTCGCGAGCGGGCTGGGCGGCAGTGCCGTTCCGGCGCTCTGCGAGGCGCAGATGACGGCGCTGGGCGCGGTCTGTATCCCGCTGGATAACCCGCCCATTGAAAAGTGCATCGGGGCGATCCATCCAGGGCATACGCAGCTCTCTAAAGCGGCGCATGCCCTGCTGGAAACGCTGAAGGATTTTTACCAGCCGGGTCAGGCGGAGTGACCCGGCCGACCCGATTGCTTCAGAAGCGGGTATCTACCGCAGAGGCCAATTTTTCCAGCAGCAGTTCGCTGTCTTCCCAGCTCAGGCACGGGTCGGTGATCGACTGGCCGTAAACCATCTGCTGCCCGGCAACTATTTTCTGCGTGCCTTCTTTGATAAAGCTCTCAGCCATAATCCCTGCAACGGCGGTCGAGCCGCTGCGGATCTGCTGACAGATCTCATCGCAGACGTCCAGCTGGCGGCGATGCTGCTTCTGGCAGTTGCCGTGGCTGAAATCCACCACCAGATGTTCCGGCAGGTCGAACTCGGCCAGCGTTTCACAGGCCGCCGCAATATCTTGTGCATGGTAATTGGGTTTCTTCCCGCCGCGCATAATGATATGCCCGTAAGGGTTACCGCTGGTCTGGTAGATGGTCATATGACCGCTCTTATCCGGCGACAGGAACATGTGGCTGGCACGGGCAGCGCGGATGGCATCAACCGCAATACGGGTGTTGCCGTCGGTCCCGTTTTTAAAGCCGACCGGGCAGGAGAGGGCAGAGGCCATCTCACGGTGGATCTGGCTTTCGGTAGTGCGCGCGCCAATCGCGCCCCAGCTGATCAGATCGGCGATAAACTGCCCGGTCACCATATCGAGAAACTCGGTCGCCGTCGGCACGCCCAGCTCGTTGACCTGTAAAAGCAGCTTCCTCGCCAGCTCGATACCGTGGTTAACGCGATAGCTGCCGTTGAGGTCAGGATCGGAAATCAGGCCTTTCCAGCCCACCACGGTCCGCGGTTTTTCAAAGTAGGTGCGCATCACGATCTCAAGGCGATGCTGGTACTTATCCCGCAGTCCCTGGAGTCGTTTCGCATAATCCATCGCGGCATCCAGATCGTGGATGGAGCAAGGCCCAATCACCACCAGAAGACGTTTGTCTTCACCGTTCAGGATTTTTTCAATGCGGCGGCGGGAGGCCGTCACATGTTCCGCGACGGCGGCGGAAACGGGATGCCGCTGTGCCAGTTCAGCCGGCGTGACCAGGCTGTCAATGCGCGCAGTGCGGAGTTCATCGGTTTTATTCATGGAATGTCTCAGAAAATTTTTGCTTCATCGGCAGACTACCGGGAAGTGATGGGCATCACCTTAAACCAATCCCTGCTGATTTCAAGTTCGGGGCGACACCGCCCCGTGGTTGCCGATGATGATACCTGAATCTGAGCTAATGTACTAGCATATTAGTACATGCGGCGATTAAGCCCCATGATGTCGAGAATTTTGGTGGCAATTTCTTCAACCGAATAGTTGGTGCTGTTCAGCCACGGGATCTGGTTTTTGCGGTACAGCGCTTCCACTTCGGAAACCTCCATCCGGCACTGGCGCATGGAGGCGTAGCGGCTGTTCTCGCGTCGCTCCTCGCGGATGGCGGCAAGGCGTTCCGGGTTGATCGTCAGGCCGAACAGCTTGTGCTGCAGCGGCTTAAGGGCGGCGGGCAGGACCAGATTATCCATGTCATCAGCGATAAACGGGTAGTTTGCAGCGCGAATGCCAAACTGCATCGCCAGATAGAGGCTGGTCGGGGTTTTGCCGCAGCGCGACACGCCAAGCAGGATCACCTGCGCCTGGTCGAGATTACGCAGAGAGATACCGTCGTCGTGTGCGAGGGTGTAGTCAATGGCGGCGATACGCGCGTCGTACTTAATCAGGTTGCCGGGGTTAAGCCCGTGGGTACGGTGGGCGATAGGCGTCGGGTCGAGCTTAAGCTCGCTCTGCAGCGGAGCCACCAGCGCCTGCACAATATCCTGGCAGAAGCCTTCACTTTGCAGAATGATGGCGCGAATCTCGGGGATCACGATAGAGTAGAACACCAGCGGGCGGATGCCGGTCTGCTGGTAGATGGCGTCAATCTGGTCCTTCACCGCTTTGGCGCGGCTTTCGTTTTCGACAAACGGCAGCGTGATGCTGTTAATCGAAACGGGAAACTGCGACATCACCGCGTGGCCCAGCACCTCGGCGGTGATCGCCGTACCATCAGAAATATAAAAAACGTGGCGATCGACAGCACTATCCATTTTACTCACCCTGAATATCAGACCTAATTGTCTGAAAGCATAAATTAAAAAAGTAAATTACACAGCAAAGAACTTATCTTAATTATAAATGAAACGGTGTTTTTGATTTTCCTGAAAAGTGGATTTCATTTTTCAAATAGCGACTTTATTTTTGGGGTTTCTGGCTGAATATAGAGGAATCATCGGGTTAATCGTTGATGGGAAAGTATCCGAAAAGTTGAAAATTTAAATTGCTTACACGATTCACCGTTTTTTTAGCGGAAATAAATATGCCAGTATAAATACGTAGTCAGGTGTTACTTACTCCGATCAAATATCACAAAAGGATTGTTTCGATGTCCAACAATGGCTCGTCACCGCTGGTGCTTTGGTATAACCAACTCGGCATGAATGATGTAGACAGAGTTGGGGGCAAAAATGCCTCCCTGGGTGAAATGATTACAAATCTGTCGGGTATGGGTGTCTCCGTACCGAACGGGTTTGCCACCACCGCCGATGCCTTTAACCTGTTTTTAGACCAGAGCGGTGTTAACCAGCGCATTTACGACCTGCTGGATAAAACGGATATTGATGACGTTACCGAGCTTGCCAAAGCCGGGGCGCAGATCCGCCAGTGGATCATCGACACACCTTTCCAGCCGGAACTGGAAAAAGCCATTCACGACGCGTACAACCAGCTCTCTGCTGACGATGCGCAGGCCTCCTTTGCCGTGCGTTCCTCTGCAACCGCAGAAGATATGCCGGACGCCTCGTTCGCCGGGCAGCAGGAAACCTTCCTGAACGTCCAGGGTTACGATGCGGTGCTGGTGGCGGTGAAGCATGTGTTTGCTTCCCTGTTCAACGACCGTGCCATCTCCTATCGCGTGCACCAGGGCTACGACCATCGCGGCGTGGCACTCTCCGCTGGCGTGCAGCGCATGGTGCGCTCGGACGTGGGTTCATCCGGCGTGATGTTCTCCATTGATACCGAATCCGGCTTCGACCAGGTGGTGTTTATCACCTCCGCGTGGGGTCTGGGTGAGATGGTTGTGCAGGGCGCGGTAAACCCTGACGAATTCTACGTCCACAAGCCTACGCTGGCCGCTGGCCGTCCGGCGGTGGTGCGCCGCACCATGGGCTCGAAAAAAATCCGCATGATTTATGCCCCGACCCAGGAGCATGGCAAGCAGGTTAAAATTGAAGATGTACCGCAGGAGCAGCGCGACCGCTTCTCCCTGACCGACGCCGAAGTGCAGGAGCTGGCGAAGCAGGCGGTGCAGATCGAAAAACACTACGGCCGTCCGATGGACATCGAATGGGCGAAAGACGGGAACACCGGCAAGCTGTTTATCGTGCAGGCGCGTCCGGAAACCGTCCGCTCTCGCGGTCAGGTGATGGAGCGTTATACGCTGCACGCGCAGGGTAAAATCGTGGCGGAAGGCCGCGCCATCGGTCACCGCATCGGTGCCGGTCCGGTCAAAGTGATCCACGACATCAGCGAGATGAACCGTATTGAGCCAGGCGACGTGCTGGTAACCGACATGACCGACCCGGACTGGGAACCGATCATGAAGAAAGCGGCGGCTATCGTCACCAACCGCGGCGGTCGTACCTGCCACGCGGCGATCATTGCCCGCGAGCTGGGCATTCCTGCGGTTGTCGGCTGCGGTGACGCCACCGAGCGCATGAAGGACGGGCAGAACGTGACCGTCTCCTGTGCCGAAGGCGATACCGGCTACGTCTACGCCGATATCCTCGACTTCAGCGTGAAGAGCTCAAGCGTGGATACCATGCCGGACCTGCCGCTGAAGATCATGATGAACGTCGGCAACCCGGACCGCGCGTTTGACTTCGCCTGCCTGCCGAACGAAGGCGTTGGCCTGGCGCGTCTGGAATTTATCATCAACCGTATGATCGGCGTTCATCCGCGCGCGCTGCTGGAGTTTGACGACCAGGATCCGAAGCTGCAGAACGAAATCCGCGAGATGATGAAAGGCTACGACTCGCCGAAAGAGTTCTACGTCGGCCGTCTGACCGAAGGGATCGCGACGCTGGGCGCCGCCTTCTATCCGAAACGCGTGATCGTGCGTCTGTCTGACTTTAAGTCTAACGAATACGCCAACCTGGTCGGCGGCGAGCGCTACGAGCCGGAAGAAGAGAACCCGATGCTGGGCTTCCGCGGGGCCGGACGCTACGTGTCCGACAGCTTCCGCGACTGCTTCGCGCTGGAGTGTGAGGCGGTGAAACGCGTGCGCAACGAGATGGGGCTGACCAACGTTGAAATCATGATCCCGTTCGTGCGTACCGTGGATCAGGCGAAAGCGGTGGTGGACGAGCTGGCGCGACAGGGTCTGAAGCGCGGCGAGAACGGGCTGAAGATCATCATGATGTGCGAAATCCCGTCCAACGCCCTGCTGGCCGAGCAGTTCCTCGAGCACTTCGACGGCTTCTCTATCGGCTCGAACGACATGACGCAGCTAACGCTGGGTCTGGACCGCGACTCCGGCGTGGTCTCCGAGCTGTTTGACGAGCGCAACGAGGCGGTGAAAGCGCTGCTCTCCATGTCCATCCGCGCGGCGAAGAAGCAGGGTAAATACGTCGGGATCTGCGGTCAGGGTCCATCCGACCATGAAGACTTTGCCGCATGGCTGATGGAAGAGGGGATCGATAGCCTGTCCCTTAACCCGGACACCGTGGTGCAAACCTGGCTGAGCCTGGCAGAACTGAACAAGTAACGCCACGCTGACCCGAAAAGGCGAGGATAATATTCCTCGCCTTTTTTATTTCATTTCTTATTTGCTCCCCATCACAAATAAAGTAAAAAACCAAATATCATAATTTGTCTGTCAATTTAGACAATTGTTAGCGCGCAAACCGTTGCTAATACTTGAGCCTTACTGCGCATTTCCCTTAAGAAGATGCGCAACTGGTTGAAATACGTTTTAACCTGATAAAAAGGCAAATAACAATGACACTTTCCTCTGTATTGCGTACCAAAGATAAAATAGGTTATGGCTTAGGCGATATGGCCAGCGCGCTGGTCTGGCAAACGGCAACGTTATTTCTCGCTTATTTTTATACAGATGTTTTTGGGCTACCCGCCGCGATTATGGGCACCATGTTTTTAGTGGTGCGCGTGGTTGATGCGTTTGTCGATCCGTGCATTGGCGCACTGGTTGACCGCACCCGGACGCGTCACGGACGTTTCCGTCCCTGGCTGCTGTGGTTTGCCATCCCGTTTGGCGTGAGCTGCCTCATTACCTTCTATGTGCCGGACGTTGGGCCGACGGCGAAAATCGTGTACGCCTGCGTGACCTACGCGATTTTAAGCCTGATTTACTCCGCGATTAACGTGCCTTACTGCGCCATGCCCGGCGCGCTGACGCTGGATCCGCGCGAGCGTCATTCTCTGCAGTCGTGGCGCTTTGGCCTGTCGTTTATCGGCGGGCTGATCGTGACGGTTATTGCCCTGCCGCTGGTCTCACTGTTAGGCCAGGGCAACGTGCAGAAAGGCTATTTCTATGCCATGAGCCTGATGGGGTTGCTGGGCATTGTGCTGTTCTTCTGCTGTTTCCTGATGACCCGCGAGCGTTATTCTCCGCGCAATGATACCTCCGGCTCCATGCTCACCGATTTAAAACTGCTGGCCGGGAACAGCCAGTGGCGTATTGTGTTCCTGTTTAATATTTTGCTGTTAACGGCGGTGGTGACGCGCGGTTCCGCCACCATGTATTACGTAAACTATGTGCTGCTGCGTCCGGATCTGGTTTTTGCCTTTATTGTTTCCGGCATGGTGGCCTCCTTAAGCGGCGCATTATTATCTGAACGGCTGCTGGGGAAATTTGACCGCGTTCGCGCCTACCAGTGGACGATTATCTCCTTCGTTATCTTCGGCGCGCTGATTTTCTTCCTGCCTCCTTCACAGGTGTGGCTCATCTTTGGCCTTAACATCGTCTTTAGCTTTATTCAAAACCTCACCACGCCGCTGCAGTGGACCATGTTCTCCGATGTGGTCGACTACGAAGAGCACCGCAGCGGCCGTCGTCTGGACGGGCTGGTTTTCTCCACCGCGCTGTTTGCCATCAAGTTTGGCCTGGCGCTGGGCGGGGCGGTCGTCGGCTGGGTGCTTGGCATGGTGGATTACGCCCCGGGCCAGGCAACCCAGGCGCCAGGCGTTCTCTCGACCATCAACGCGCTGTTCACCCTTATCCCGTGCGCGCTGTTCCTCTGCATGGTCGCGCTGCTTGCCATCTACAGGCTAAACAGCCGGCTGGTGGATTCCATCGCCCGGGAGCTGGCCAGCAAGCGTGAAGTCAGACCCGAAGCGGGGCAGCTCAGCCCGGCAACCCCTTCCGCACTACAGGAGTAAAACATGACGACTATCTATAAGGACGCGGGACGTCCCGTGCACGAGCGCGTCGCCGATTTACTGGCGCGCATGACCCCGGAAGAGAAGTTCGCCCAGATGCACGCGTACTGGCTGATCCTCGATGAAAACGGTAACCACCGCGAGCGCAGCGACCTCAGCGACGAATTCGCCGGCGTGAGCGAGCAGGCTGCGCTCAGCGAACGGCTCAAGCTGGGCGTCGGGCAGATCACGCGGCCGCTGGGCACCCACATCGTTGACGCGAAAACCGGCGTGCGCGCCGCGAACCGCCTGCAGCGCATGATGATGGAAGAGACGCGTCTCGGCATTCCGGCGCTGTTCCACGAGGAGTGTCTGGTGGGGCTGCTGTGCAAAGACGCCACCTTGTTCCCGTCGTCATTGAACTACGGTTCGACCTGGGATCCGGAGCTTGTGCAGCGGGCGGCAGAGCAGATTGGCAAAGAGGCGCGCTCCGTCGGCTGCCAGCAGGGGCTTGCGCCGGTGCTGGACGTATCCCGCGACGTGCGCTGGGGGCGTACCGAAGAGACCTTCGGGGAAGATCCCTGGCTGGTGGGCGTAATGGCGACCGCCTACGTGAAGGGCTTACAGGGCGATAAGCGCGACCTGCTGGCAACCCTGAAACATTACGTGGGGCACTCGTTCAGCGAGGGGGCGCGCAACCACGCGCCGGTACACCTGGGGTTCAGCGAGCTGAACGACACCTTCCTGCTGCCGTTTGAAATGGCGGTCAAGCTGGCAAACGCCGGTTCGGTTATGCCCGCGTACCACGATATTGATAACCAGCCGGGGCACAGCGACAGCTTCCTGCTGACCACCGTCCTGCGCGAGCAGTGGGGGTTCGACGGGATTATTGTGGCGGATTACGGCGGCGTCAGCCTGCTGCACCAGCACCACGGGATTTCCCACGACGCGGCCGAATCTGCCGCGCTGGCGTTCAACGCCGGGCTGGACGTTGAGCTGCCGAAAGATGACTGCGCGCGGCATCTGGCGGAAGCGGTAGAGCGCGGGCTGATCTCTATGGCGAAGGTCGATGAGATCGTGGCGCGTACGCTGACTGAAAAATTCCGCCTTGGCCTGTTTGAAAACCCGTACGCGGATGAAAACGGTATCGATCTGCAAAACGATATGACCCGCCAGGCCGCGCGGGAGGTGGCGACGAAATCGCTCACGCTGCTGGAAAACAACGGAATTTTACCGCTCGGCGGCAAACCTCGGGTGGCGGTAGTGGGGCCGACGGCAGACGATCCGCTGGCGTTACTGAGCGGCTACAGCTTCCCGGTGCATTTGATCATCAGCGATATGGTGGAAGAGACCTCGCAGGTCACGACCCCGCGCGCGGCGCTGGAGCAGTATCTCGGTGCATCGAACGTCCGCTATGCCAAAGGGTGCCACATCATCGAAAAACGGATGGCGGGCGCGCCGGTCTTCCCTGGCGACAGCGGCGGCAAACCGATGCAGCAGTCGCCGGTTTCACTAAGTACCGCCCTGATCCCCGAGGCCGTGAACGCCGCGCGGGAGAGTGACGTGGTGGTGGCCTGCGTGGGCGATCTCGCCGGGCTGTTCCAGAGCGGTACCGTGGGGGAAGGTTCCGATACCGATTCCCTGAACCTGCCGGGCGTGCAGCAACAGCTGCTGGAAGCGCTGGTCGCCACCGGTAAACCGGTGATTGTGGTCATGACCGGGGGGCGTCCATACAACCTGCAGGGTCTGGAAGACAAGGTCGCGGCGCTGATGATGGCCTGGGCGCCGGGACAGGAAGGGGGCTGGGCGATTGCGGACGTGCTGACGGGGCGGGCAGAGCCGCAGGGGCGTCTGGTGGTGAGCGTGCCGAAAAGCGCCGGGGCGATGCCGTATTACTACAATCACAAGCTCAAAAGCGGCGGTACGCCGTTTGCGTTCCATTTCGGTTCGCGTTACCCGTTTGGCTTCGGCCTCGGCTGGACGACGTTTAGCTGGGGCGCTGTCCGCGTCGCCGAAAGCAGCGTACCGGTCGACGGTGAGGTGACGCTGAACGTGGATATCACCAATACCGGAGAGCGCAGCGGCAGCGAGGTGGTGCAGGTTTACGTCAGGGATAAGGTCGCCACTCAGGTGCGGCCGCTTCAGGAGCTGAAGGCCTTCCAGCGTGTCACCCTCTCGCCGGGTGAAACCGCCACGCTCGCCTTTACGCTGCCGGTTGAGATGTTCAACTTCACCCGTCGCGACGGAAAACGCATCGTTGAGCCGGGCGAGTTTGAGCTGCAGGTTGGCGCATCGTCGGCGGATATTCGCGAGGCGGTGACGGTCAATGCGACAGGGGAAACGCGGGTGCTGCCTGCTGAGTGGCGGATGCTCAGTACCTGTGAGGTCAGGCGCGCGTAGTCAGGATAAAAAAAAGCCCATCGTGGGAGATGGGCAAAGACTACACACAGCAATTCGTTGTTTCACTCAGGGGATTTCCATGCTTATAAATCAAGGTGTTGATTTATAACCGTGTGCTAATAGTAGGCATTGTGTTATTTAGCGTCGATCGGATTCGTCTCAATAGTTTAAGAGACGTAAAGATTTCTTGAGGGTAATAGCAGACTTACTGCTGAATGGGCGGGTCTGACCAGTGATTGACGAATAAATACTTTAGCGGCATTAAAGTATCGTGAGGAGAAATGTAGGCCGGGTAAGCGTTAGCGCCACCCGGCAAAAAAACTTAATGCGTGTTCTTCTCTTCCAGCTCTTCCAGTTCGCTCAAAATGACGTCCGGGTCAGTTCCCGGCGGCGGAATTTCATGCACCCAGGCAGAGAACAGACGCCAGGTGACGGCGAGCAGCACCGGGCCAATAAACAGGCCAATCATGCCAAAGGCAATCAATCCGCCAATGACCCCGGAGAGGATCAGGATCAGCGGCAGGTCTGCGCCCATGCGGATGAGGATCGGACGAATGACGTTATCCATGGTGCCGACCACGCAGCTCCAGACCAGCAGCACCGTTCCCCACGTGGTATCGCCCGTCCAGTAGAGCCAGATGATGCAGGGGACCAGCACCAGCAGCGGTCCCAGTTGCGCAAGACAGGTCATCAGCATGACAACGGTGAACACGGTGGCGTACGGTACGCCGGAAATCGCAAGACCGATCCCGCCCAGCACCGCCTGCACCAGCGCGGTGACCACCACGCCCAGCGCAACCGCGCGTACGGCCTGCGCAGCCAGCAGTACCGCCGCGTCACCGCGTTTGCCCGCCAGGCGGGTGGCAAAGTGACGAACGCCTAAAGCCACCTGCTCGCCGCGCCAGTAGAGCAGGGCGCTGAAGAGCAGCATCAGGGTACAATGCATCATAAAGCGGCCGATATGCGCCGCCTGACCGACAAACCAGGTGGTGGTGGTGCCAATGTACGGGCGGACTTTTGCCATCAGCGCGCTGCCGCCCATCTCCAGCAGGCTATGCCAGCCGCTGTAGAGTTTTGAGCCCACCAGCGGAATGCTGTTCAGCCAGGCGAGATCCGGCAGCGTCAGGTCGCCGCTGCTAATGGCGCGAATAACCGGACCACTGGAATCCACCAGGCTATTCACCAGCAGGGCAATAGGAATAATAAACAGCAGGAACAGCAGGAGCGTCATGACCAGCACGGCGAGCCCGCGACGGCCAAACAGCAGCTTCTGCAGGCGCAGCAGCAAAGGCCACGTGGCGACGACAACGGTCGCAGCCCACGCAAAGCCGAGAATAAAGGGTTGAACAATCCACAGACACGCAATAATCATGAGGGCCAGAAACAGCACCGACAGCAAAATTTGCGCAACATCCCTGGGCTGGCGAAGATTGACCATAAATGAAACTTTCCTTAAAAGAACGCCAGTACCACTGGCGGGAACGGAAAACCGCGTCTCTTTAATCATTAATGATCTCAGCGGTTTTTAACAGGCGAATTCTGCCTGTAATTCAGCAGAGATTATAAGAAAAAAATGTGATAAAACTTTTAAGATACACGCAAACGATTTCATACAACTCTAATTAGGGTCGACGGTTATGATCCCACAGATTTCTCAGGCACCTGGCGTCGTTCAGCTGGTGCTTAATTTTTTGCAAGCACTGGAGCAACAGGGTTTTACAGGTGATACCGCCACGAACTATGCCGACAGGCTGACGATGGCGACCGATAACAGTATCTACCAGCTTCTTCCCGATGCCGTGGTTTTCCCCCGTTCAACGGCCGACGTCGCGCTTATCGCCCGGCTGGCCACGCAGGAGCGGTTTGCCTCGCTGGTCTTTACGCCGCGCGGCGGCGGCACCGGGACCAACGGTCAGGCGCTGAACCAGGGCATCATTGTTGATATGTCACGCTATATGAACCGCATCATTGAGATCAACCCGGAAGAGGGATGGGTGCGGGTCGAAGCGGGCGTCATCAAAGATCAGCTTAATCAGTATCTCAAGCCGTACGGCTACTTTTTTGCCCCTGAGCTCTCCACCAGCAACCGCGCGACCCTTGGCGGGATGATTAACACGGATGCCTCCGGGCAGGGCTCGCTGGTCTACGGTAAAACCTCCGATCACGTGCTGGGCGTGCGTGCGGTGCTGCTGGGCGGCGATATCCTCGACACCCAGCCGATGCCGGTCGAACTGGCGGAAACGCTGGGCAAAGACAACACTGCCAGCGGGCGCATCTATCGCACCGTGCTGGAACGCTGCCGCGACAACCGCCAGCTCATTCTCGATAAATTCCCCAAGCTGAACCGCTTCCTGACCGGGTACGATCTGCGTCACGTCTTTAACGATGACCTGACCCAGTTTGATTTAACCCGCGTGCTGACCGGCTCCGAGGGAACGCTGGCGTTTATTACCGAAGCGCGGCTGGATATCACCCGGTTGCCGAAAGTGCGCCGTCTGGTGAACGTCAAATATGACTCCTTCGACTCCGCGCTGCGCAATGCGCCGTTTATGGTGCAAGCGCAGGCGCTGTCGGTGGAGACCGTCGACTCTAAGGTGCTCAATCTGGCCCGGGAAGATATTGTCTGGCACTCCGTGAGTGACCTCATTACCGACGTGCCGGACAAAGAGATGCTCGGTCTCAACATCGTGGAATTTGCCGGCGATGATGCGGAGCTGATTGAGCGCCAGGTTACCACGCTCTGCCAGCGTCTGGATGAGCTGATTGCGCAGGGGGAAGGCGGCGTGATCGGCTGGCAGCTCTGTAACGATCTGGCCGGGATTGAGCGTATCTATGGGATGCGTAAAAAAGCCGTGGGCCTGCTCGGCAATGCGAAAGGGGCGGCGAAGCCCATTCCCTTTGCCGAAGATACCTGCGTGCCGCCCGAGCATCTGGCGGATTATATCGTTGAGTTCCGCGCCCTGCTGGACAGCCACGGCCTGAGCTACGGCATGTTCGGCCACGTCGATGCCGGGGTACTCCACGTGCGTCCGGCGCTGGACATGTGCGACCCGCAGCAGGAGATCCTGATGAAGCAGATCTCCGACGACGTGGTGGCCTTAACCGCCAAATACGGCGGTCTGCTGTGGGGAGAGCACGGGAAAGGGTTCCGCGCGGAGTACAGCCCGGCATTCTTCGGCGAACAGCTTTACGCGGAGTTGCGTAAGGTGAAAGCGGCTTTCGACCCGCATAACCGCCTCAACCCGGGTAAAATCTGCCCGCCTGAGGGTGTTGATGCCCCGATGCTGCAGGTGGATGCCGTCAAGCGCGGCACGTACGACAGGCAGATCCCGATTGCGGTGCGCTCGTCCTGGCGCGGCGCGATGGAGTGCAACGGCAACGGCCTGTGCTTTAACTTTGATGTGAAAAGCCCGATGTGCCCGTCGATGAAAATCACCAGCAACCGTATCCACTCGCCAAAAGGGCGGGCGACGCTGGTGCGCGAGTGGCTGCGTCTGCTGGCCGACCGCGGGGTGGATCCGCTCAAGCTGGAGCAGGAGCTGCCGGAAAAACGGGCCAGCCTGCGCTCGCTGATTGAGCGCACCCGCAACAGCTGGCATGCCAACAAGGGCGAGTATGATTTCTCCCATGAGGTGAAAGAGGCGATGTCCGGCTGTCTGGCCTGTAAAGCCTGCTCCACCCAGTGCCCGATTAAAATCGACGTGCCGGAATTCCGCTCGCGTTTCCTGCAGCTTTATCACACCCGATACCTCCGCCCGGTGCGCGACCATCTGGTGGCGACGGTGGAAAGCTACGCGCCGCTGATGGCGCGAGCGCCAAAGACCTTCAACTTCTTTATCAACCAGCCGCTCGTGCGCAGGCTCTCCGAAAAACACATCGGCATGGTCGATCTGCCGCTGCTGTCGGTCCCGTCTCTGCAGCGCCAGCTTGTTGGCCACCGTTCGGCAAACATGACCCTGGAACAGCTGGAGGCGCTCGCTCCGGAGCAAAAAGCGAATGTAGTGCTGGTGGTGCAGGATCCGTTCACCAGCTACTACGATGCGCAGGTCGTGGCCGATTTCGTGCGTCTGGCGGAGAAAGTGGGCTACCAGCCGGTGGTTCTGCCGTTCTCTCCCAACGGCAAGGCGCAGCACATTAAGGGTTTCCTGAACCGCTTTGCGAAGACCGCGCAGAAAACGTCTGACTTCCTGAATCGCGTGGCGCAGCTCGGGATACCGATGGTCGGCGTCGATCCGGCGCTGGTGCTTTGCTATCGCGATGAATACAAGCAGACGCTGGGCGATAAGCGCGGCGATTTCAACGTGATGCTGGTGCACGAGTGGCTGCCGATAGTGCTGGAAGATAAGGCTGTTCAGGATGTCAGCGGTGAACCCTGGTATCTGTTCGGTCACTGCACGGAAGTGACCGCGCTGCCGGGTGCCCCCGCGCAGTGGGCGTCCGTTTTTGCCCGCTTTGGTGCGAAGCTGGAGAGCGTCAACGTAGGCTGCTGCGGGATGGCCGGAACCTACGGACACGAAGTGAAAAACCACGCCAACTCGCTCGGCATCTATGAGCTGTCCTGGCATCAGGCGATGCAGCGTTTGCCGCGAAACCGCTGCCTGGCGACGGGTTACTCCTGCCGCAGCCAGGTAAAACGGGTAGAGGGTAACGGCGTACGTCACCCATTGCAGGCTTTACTGGAGATAATTGGATGATCTGGAAACGTGTCGTGACGCTGCAGGCGCTAAACGCCATGGGCGAGGGGAATATGGTGGGGCTGCTGGATATCCAGTTCATCCGAATTGGCGACGATGAGATTGAGGCCACCATGCCCGTCGACAGTCGCACCCACCAGCCGTTTGGTTTATTGCACGGCGGTGCCTCCGTCGTGCTGGCCGAAACGCTGGGCTCGGTGGCGGGGTATCTCTGTACCGAAGGGGAGCAGAAGGTTGTCGGGCTCGAGGTGAACGCTAACCACATTCGCTCGGTGCGCAGCGGGCGCGTGCGCGGTGTTTGCCGCGCGCTGCACGCCGGAAGCCGCCATCAGGTGTGGCAAATAGATATTCTCGATGAGCAGGATCGCCTATGCTGCTCGTCGCGGCTGACCACGGCGGTTGTGTAAAGTTTTCAGATGTTTTGCCTTTGGTCAAAAACTAGCCTGCGCGTTGTGATATACTGGTCAGGTTTTGTACATAAGCGAGGACATCATGGATACTGAAATAACCCCAACACAGCTGGCAATTGAATATTTACGTCGCGATAAGAGCAACCTGTCTCCGGCGCAGTACCTGAAAAAGCTGAAACAGCTTGAGCTGGAATTTACAGATTTGCTGGCGCTCTCTTCGAATGAACTGAAAGAAGAGATCTACTTTGCCTGGCGGTTGGGCGTTCACGTCCATTGAGTACATGAGAATAAAAGGGCCGCGAGTGCGGCCTTTTTTGTGTCTGAAATTCAGTATCGGGCGGCGGTGACGCCACCCGGCATTGTCCTCAAACATTGACGGCGTTGATCAGCCGCGACTTCATGGACTGATACGCCGACGCCGCAAAATCCTCCGCCCAGCGCTGGTCCTCAATCGCCTCCAGCTGCACCGCGCAGTACTTCGTTTCCGGCGTTTTGGAGATGGGATCGAGATTATCTTGGGTCAGCTCGTTGCAGGCGCCAATCCACCATTGATAGGTCATATAGACGGCCCCGGCGTTGATACGCTCGCTGATGCTGGCGCGGGTAATCACTTTGCCGCGACGCGAGCGCACCCAGACCAGCTGACCTTCCCTGATGCCCAGATTTTCCGCATCGGCAGGGTTCATTTGCACCCGGCCCGGCTCATCGGCCAGGCTTTGCAGCGCGGCGCAGTTCCCGGTCATCGAGCGGCAGGAGTAGTGCCCCACTTCACGTACCGTACACAGCACCAGCGGGAAATCTGCGTCCGGAGTTTCCGCCGGTGCGCGCCACGGTGCGGCAAAGAGCTGGCCTTTACCGGTTGGGGTGTCGAACTGATTGTCTTTGTACAGGTACGGCGTTCCCGGATGATCCAGCGTCGGGCACGGCCACTGCACGTGGCCCATCTCGCCCATTTTTTCATACGTCACGCCGTAGAAGAGAGGGCACAGCTCGCGCATCTCATCCCAGATCTGCTGGTTAGAGTCATAATGCATCGGGTAGCCCATCTCGGTGGCGAGCAGGCTGATGATTTCCCAGTCGCGCTTCACGTTGCCGCTGGCCTCAATGGCTTTGCCGAAACGCTGGAACCCGCGATCGGCACAGGTAAAGACGCCGCCGTGTTCACCCCAGGAGGTGGCAGGAAGCAGGACGTCCGCCACTTCTGCCGTTTTGGTCATAAAGATGTCCTGAACCACGACAAAGTCGAGCGCCTCAAAACCGCTGCGAACGAGACCGAGATCGGCTTCGGTCTGAAGCGGATCTTCCCCCATGATGTAGTAGGCCTTGACCTTGCCTTCCAGCGCCAGATGGGGCACCTCGGTAATGCGCGTCCCGACCCGATCGTCCATTTTATTGACGTCAATTCCCCATGCATCGGCAAACTTCTGCCTGACCGCCGGGTCGGTCACATCCTGATAGCCCGGGAACATATTCGGCAGAACGCCCATATCGCAGGCGCCCTGAACGTTGTTTTGCCCGCGCACGGGACCGACGCCGACGGCAGGGCGGCCGAGGTTGCCGGTCAGCAGCGCCAGGCTGGAAAGCCCTTTGACTACATCCACGGCCTGACCAAACTGGGTCACGCCCATCCCCCACATCACGGTGGCGGAAGGGGCCGCCGCGAAGGTACGCATTGCCTGGCGAACGTCGCGGGCGGGAATGCCGGTAAGATGCTCAACCTTCTCCGGCGCATAGTCTTTCACCGTCTGGCGATAGGCCTCAAGACCCTCGGTAAAGCGCGCCACGTAGCTTTTGTCGTAGAGCTCCTCTTCCAGCAGCACGTAGCCAAAGGCGTTCACCAGCGCCATGTTGCTGCCGTTTTTCAGCTGCAGATGCTGATCGGCGATGCGCGCCGTTTCAATGCGCCGCGGATCGCAGACGATGATTTTTGCGCCGTTTTCCCGCGCTTTCAGCACGCGCCGGGCGACGATAGGGTGGGAGTCCGCGCAGTTATAGCCAAACACCAGCAGGCATTTTGAGTTTTCAATATCGTTGATTGAGTTGCTCATCGCGCCGTTGCCGAGCGTTTCCTGTAAACCGGCTACGGAAGGGCCGTGACAGACGCGCGCGCAGCAGTCCACGTTGTTGGTGTTCAGCACCGCGCGGGCAAATTTTTGCATCACATAGTTTGTTTCATTGCCGGTTCCGCGAGAGGAACCGGTGGTCATGATCGACCGCGGCCCGTGCTGCGCTTTAATGCTGCTGAGCCTGTGGGCGGTGTAGCGGATAGCCTCTTCCCAGGTAACGGGAGTGAATGCCTCGCCTTTGCGGTAGCGGATCATCGGCTGGGTCAGGCGCGGGGTGAGCAGACGGGTATCGTTGAGGAAGTCCCAGCCGTAAAAGCCTTTCAGACACAGGGTGCCCTGGTTTGTGACGCCTTCTGCGGCTTCGGCACGGATGATACGGTTATTTTCAACGACAAGGTTTAATTTACAGCCTGCACCGCAGTAGGGGCAGACGCTGGCGATCTTTTTCATCAATAACAGACCTGTTAAGAAATGAAGCAAAGTTGACTGGAAAACCCAGTCCCGTAAGCAGAGGTAAGCAGGAACCGTGCCAGGTTGGCTTTGCTGGTTTAACAGGGTGTCAAGCGGGGAAGGCGCGTGTCATCGTCAGGCTGTTCGTCATTTTTGACGATGACACGAAAGCAGGATGAGTGGCCGTGAAATTACAGGTCGTCCATGGTGTAGCCCACGACAATTTCCAGCGTCTTGCGAATCACATCCGCCTGGACAACATCGTGGGTCGCTTCCAGCGTCTGAATGAGCCAGAGGATTATCGCTTTGTTGGACAGATGGCCTTCGGAGGCCAGAACACAGCGTACTGCAGTAGAAAAAACAGCGGACTCTTCAGCAAAACGATCGCCTGCGTGACGGAAATATTCCGACAGCGCACTGTCTAAAAAAGCAGAGTGGTATTCGGGTTGAAGCTGAATATTTTGTCTCATTTGTTCTCACCGTAGCTGTTAAATTGCAGTCAATGTATTTTTTTGGGGTCGGACGGTTTTCCACTTCCAAATAAAGGCACTACATTGTCTCTGTTATCGTTGAGAGGTCCCTCTCTGTTCGTTCGTCCTTGCGCGGTTCTGCGACGTTTAAAGGCGATGCTGTTTGAGCCGATCTCGGCAATCACCACCGCAAGTGTCTCCCGCCGCCGGGGATCCTTTTCATGTTCTTTCATGACCCGCAGACGCTGCAGCAATCCTTCGGTTGTCACTGGCCCCCGCTCTTTCAGAAGAGAGAGAACGGCTTCACCGATAAGCGTGTCGATCAGTCGGTCTGCGTCACTGCTATTCATCACGTTACCGTTCGAAGAGCAGACCAAGCAGCATGTGGTAATGCTCTTCCTCTTCCGGACCATCCGCCCTTTCGAGGCGGCTGAGCAGTTTGGTACAGAGCGATTTGCGATTCAGGTTTCGCCCGTCGCTTAGGATTTCGACAACCACCTGGCCCAGCGTCTCCTGCTGGGTGGGAAGCGCAGCCTTTTCGAAGTACTGTGCGATCGCTGCTGCGGAATCTGTGGCGTAACCTTTCTGCTGCATGTTTCGCTCCTGTAAAATTTTGTAATCACTAACGTTACAATTAAGGTATACACAATTCCTAAATCTGTACATATAAAATGTACAGATTTTTAATATTTTTATGATATATTTTATAAAATGCTTTATTTTCAATATGTTGTTTGGTTGTCATGAACCGGTAATGTTACAGGATATATTGTACAAAAAGGTCTGACACTGGTAAGTTGTACAGCGCAGAAAAATGTTTCATTAACTGCCGTAAATGATTGAGATGTAAATTATTTGTCAGGCAATGAATGTGCTATAAATGTTACTTATCCACCTTTTTTGTGGCCAAAACCCAAACCCCAGGAATCGCATGCTCACAACCATCATTTACCGCAGCCATATCTGCGAGGACGTTCCAGTGAAAGCGCTGGAAGCCATGGTCGCTGCAGCAAATAGTAAAAACCGGCAATCCAACGTCACGGGGATCCTGCTGTTTAACGGCACACATTTTTTTCAGCTGCTTGAAGGGCCAGTGGAACACGTCTCTGCTATCTATGAGCAGATCTGCAACGACCCGCGCCACCATAACGTGGTGGAGCTGATGCGCGATCACGGACCTGTCCGGCGTTTTGGCAACGTGGGCATGGAGCTTTTTGATTTGCGCCACTTCGACAGGGACGAAGTGCTGCAGCAGGTGCTCAACAGGGGGACGACACGCTATCAGCTGACGTATAACGACCGCCCGCTGCAGTTTTTCCGCACCTTTGTCGAGGCCACGGAAAAAGCGAACTATTTTGAACTGCCGCCTGCGGATTCCTGGGAGTTCGTTCGCGAAGAAACGCGCCTGTCCGCGCAGCCCGAGGTGGTCGCAAAAGGGGCGGATTGCAGCTTTGCGTTCCAGCCGATAGTCGATCCGTTTATGCAGCAGGTCGTCTCCTGGGAGGCGCTTCTCCGCACGCCTGACGGCGGCGCTCCGGGAGATTACTTTGCCAATTTGCCGCGTGACGAGGTGTACGCCTCTGATCTACACAGCAAGCAGGTGGCGCTGTCCATGGCCAGCGCGCTGGGGCTCCAGGACCAGACGTTATCCCTCAACCTGCGGCCCATGACGCTGGTCAACATTCCCAACGCCGTGGATTTCCTGCTCACCGCGATTGAAGCCAATGGGTTTGTCCCCGAGCAAATTGTGGTGGAGTTCACCGAGAGCGAAGCCATTTCCCGTTTTGATGAATTCACGGATTCGGTCAGGCAGTTAAAAAGCGCGGGTATCAGCGTGACGATCGATCACTTTGGCGCCGGTTTTGCCGGTCTGCAGCTGCTGGCGCAGTTCCAGCCGGACAGAATTAAGATTAATCGCGATCTGGTCGCGAACGTGCATAAAAGTGGCCCCCGGCAGGCCATTATTCAGGCGATTATCAAATGCTGTTCCTCGCTTGAGATCCAGTTCTGCGCGGTAGGGGTAGAGAAGGCTGAAGAGTGGATGTGGCTGGAGTCCGCGGGGATTTCCCAGTTCCAGGGACATCTTTTTGCCAGCCCGCGACACGGCGGTATTCCCGCGATTGCGTGGCCGGAGAAAAAGTTCGACTTCTGATAAAGCTGTACACATTCCGGCAGAGTTAACTGTACGAATGGTAAATTTTATACAACAATGTATTAACAGGTGGATGGGAAAGAACCCCGTTCACCCATTCAAAATGCGGTCTTAGTTATACAAATGGTGTGTACAATCTGATAAGGTTGGTGCAGTTAGGTATGGAAGTTCTGAGCGTGAGGGAGTTAATGGCCTATTACAGTATCGGCGAAGTGGCCGAACGATGCGGTATCAACCCCGTTACGCTGCGTGCCTGGCAGCGCCGCTATGGATTGTTGAAGCCGCAGCGCAGCGAAGGGGGTCATCGTCAGTTTGACGATGAAGATATCCTGCGCATTGAAGAGATCAAGCGCCTGATGAAAAGCGGCGTCTCGGTCGGAAAAGTCAAAGCTTTGCTGGAAAACAAAGAAGTGTTGACTCAGGGCAACTGGGTTTCGTTCCAGGAAGAGATGATGACCGTTCTGCGTTACGCCAGCCCGGCAAAGCTGCGCGCCAAAATGGGCGAACTCCGCCGCGATCACGCGATAGACGCGCTGATTGACAATATTATCTCTCCCGTTCGTCAGCGCATGAACCAGGACCAAAACACCGTGCGCCACATGGCGAGCCTGTTTGACGGCGTACTGATCGAATTCGCCATTGCAAGCCTGGCGGAATCCCGCAAAAAAATCGGTAAAGACGCGCTGCTGATAGGCTGGGAATGCGATGACCGCACCCACCTGTGGCTGGAAGCCGCGCGCTTATCGCAGAAGGGCTGGCACATTGACGTCCTTGCGGAACCCATTGATTCGCCGCGCCCTGAACTGTTTCCTGGGCAAAAAATCTTCGTATGGACGGGGAAATCCCCAACGCCTCGCCAACAGGAACAGCTCGATCACTGGCGTGAACAGGGGTTTGCTGTCTCATTTCATCACTGATCGTCAGAGGCCCAGAGGGCCTTTTTTTGTTTTAGTCATTTTCTGAGCAAAAGCTATCTCAAAAATAGGCATTTCCGATGCATATTTTACTTTTCTCTTCCCCGTCATAAATGCCGCGATGAAATGCATTATTAATCAATGCATTGAACAAATACATCCATCCTGACTGCATCCTCTCACAGGGTCTATGCTTAATAAAAGTAGGCAAAAAGGGCGGTTTAGCCGAATGCCCCTGCTGACAGAGGGTTGAAGTGATAATCGTTATCACTAACATGGTGTTATGCCCTGATGGCTTATCAGATGAGGTGGACCTATGGAACTGCATTCAGAAACCTTTAATCCTGCCGATTTTGCCTGGCGCGGCTTAACGCTCACGCCAGCGGCGGCGGCACATATTCACGAGCTGGTGGCGAAAAAGCCCGAGATCCTCGGCGTACGTTTGGGCGTCAAACAGACCGGCTGCGCGGGTTTCGGCTACGTGCTCGATACCGTCACCGAGCCCGAGAAAGATGACCTGGTGTTCGAGACGGACGGCGCGAAACTGTACGTCGCGCTGCAGGCCATGCCGTTTATTGACGGTACCGAAGTGGACTACGTCCGCGAAGGCTTAAACCAGTTATTCAAATTTCATAACCCGAAAGCCCAGAACGAATGCGGCTGCGGCGAAAGCTTTGGGGTATAGGCGGAACTATGTCTCGTAATACTGAAGCAACGAGTGATGTAAATACCTGGAGCGGTGGGCACCTCAACTATAAAGAGGGGTTCTTCACCCAGCTGCAGACCGATGAGCTGGCGAAAGGCATTAACGAAGATGTCGTGCGGGCGATCTCGGCGAAACGTAACGAGCCGGAGTGGATGCTGGAGTTCCGCCTGAGCGCCTTCCGCGCCTGGCTGGAGATGGAAGAGCCGCACTGGCTGAAAGCGCATTATGACAAGCTGAACTATCAGGATTACAGCTACTACTCTGCACCGTCCTGCGGCAGCTGTGACGACACCTGCGCCTCGCAGCCCGGCGCGGTGCAGCAAACCGGTGCGGAGAACAGCTTCCTCAGCAAAGAAGTGGAAGAAGCCTTTAACCAGCTTGGCGTGCCCGTGCGTGAAGGGAGAGAGGTGGCGGTGGACGCCATTTTCGACTCCGTCTCGGTGGCGACCACCTACCGCGAGAAGCTGGCAGAGCAGGGGATCATTTTCTGCTCCTTCGGCGAAGCGATTCACGATCATCCGGAACTGGTGAAAAAGTACATTGGGACCGTGGTGCCCTCTAACGACAACTTCTTTGCGGCGCTCAACGCGGCGGTAGCCTCTGACGGCACCTTTATCTATGTGCCAAAAGGCGTGCGCTGTCCGATGGAGCTTTCCACCTATTTCCGCATCAATGCCGAAAAAACAGGCCAGTTCGAACGCACGATTCTGGTCGCGGATGAAGGCAGCTACGTCAGCTACATCGAAGGGTGTTCCGCCCCGGTCCGCGACAGCTATCAGCTGCACGCGGCGGTAGTGGAGGTCATCATCCACAAGGATGCCGAGGTGAAATACTCCACGGTGCAAAACTGGTTCCCGGGTGACGGCAATACCGGCGGTATCCTGAACTTCGTCACCAAGCGCGCGCTGTGCGAAGGCGAAAACAGCAAGATGTCGTGGACACAGTCCGAAACCGGCTCGGCCATCACCTGGAAATACCCGAGCTGCATCCTGCGCGGGGATAACTCTATCGGCGAGTTTTACTCGGTGGCGCTGACCAGCGGCCATCAGCAGGCCGATACCGGCACCAAGATGATCCACATTGGTAAAAACACCAAATCGACCATCATCTCGAAAGGGATCTCTGCCGGGCATAGCCAGAACAGCTATCGCGGGCTGGTGAAAATCATGCCGACGGCCACCAACGCGCGTAACTTTACCCAGTGTGACTCGATGCTGATTGGCGCAGACTGCGGGGCGCATACCTTCCCGTACGTCGAGTGCCGTAACAACACGGCCCAGCTTGAGCATGAGGCGACGACGTCGCGGATTGGGGAAGATCAGCTCTTCTACTGCCTGCAGCGCGGGATCAGCGAAGAAGACGCCATCTCAATGATCGTCAATGGCTTCTGTAAGGACGTGTTCTCTGAACTGCCGCTGGAATTTGCCGTTGAAGCCCAGAAACTCCTCGCCATTAGTCTTGAACACAGCGTCGGTTAAGGAAAGCACATGTTAAGCATTAAAGATTTACAGGTTAGCGTAGAAGACAAAGCCATCCTGCGTGGCCTCAATTTTGACGTTAAGCCGGGTGAAGTTCACGCCATCATGGGGCCGAACGGCTCCGGGAAAAGTACGCTTTCTGCGACGCTGGCGGGGCGCGAAGATTATGAGGTAACCCACGGCTCGGTCGAGTTTAACGGCAAGGATCTGCTGGAGATGTCGCCGGAAGACCGCGCGGGAGAGGGCATCTTCATGGCCTTCCAGTACCCGGTCGAAATTCCGGGCGTCAGCAACCAGTTTTTCCTGCAGACGGCGCTGAATGCGGTGCGCAAGTATCGCGGCCTGGAGGCGCTGGACCGCTTTGACTTCCAGGACCTGATGGAAGAGAAGATCAAGCTGCTGAAAATGCCGGAAGATCTGCTGACCCGTTCGGTGAACGTTGGCTTTTCCGGCGGCGAGAAAAAGCGTAACGACATTCTGCAGATGGCGGTGCTGGAGCCCGAGCTGTGCATTCTGGATGAGACCGACTCCGGTCTGGATATCGACGCCCTGAAGATTGTCGCTGACGGGGTGAACTCTCTGCGCGACGGCAAGCGTTCGTTCATTATCGTCACCCACTACCAGCGCATTCTGGACTACATCAAGCCGGATTACGTCCACGTGCTTTACCAGGGGCGTATTGTGAAATCCGGTGATTTCACGCTGGTTAAACAACTGGAGGAGCAGGGCTATGGCTGGCTTACCGAACAGCAGTAATGCGCTCCAGCAGTGGCACAGGCTGTTTGAAGCCCAGGGCGGCACGCGCTCTGAGCAGGCGCAGCAGCATCTGCAGCAGATGCTGCGTCTCGGCCTGCCGACGCGTAAGCATGAGAACTGGAAATACACCCCGCTTGATGGCCTACTGAACGCCGAGTTTGTGACCCGCCTGGCGGATCTCACCCCGGCGCAGCGTGACGCGCTGGCCGTAAACATGGATGCCGTGCGCCTGGTGTTTGTCGACGGTGAGTTCCGTCCGGAGCTGAGCGACGCCCTTCAGGGGAGCGGATTTGAGATTGAGATAAACGACGATCGCCAGCCCCTTAGCGCCCCGGTTCAGCCTGAGGTGTTCCTGCACCTGACCGAGAGCCTGGCCCGCAGCGTAACGCACATCCGCGTGAAGCGTAACCTGCGTCCGGCAAAACCGCTGCTGCTGATGCACATCACCCAGGGGCTGGACGGCGACGAAATCAACACCGCGCACTATCGCCATCATCTTGAGCTGGCGGAGGGGGCGGAGGCCACGGTGATCGAACATTACGTCAGCCTCAACGAGACGCGCCACTTTACCGGCTCGCGTTTGACGATGAACGTAGCCGCCAATGCACAGCTTCACCACGTCAAGCTGGCGTTTGAGAACCCGCAGAGCCACCACTTTGGCCATAACGACATTTTACTTGGGCAAGATGCCGCAGCCTACAGCCACAGCTTCCTGCTCGGCGGGTCGGTGCTGCGCCACAACACCAGCACGCAGCTTAACGGTGAAAACACCACGCTGCGCATCAACAGCCTGGCGATGCCGGTTAAATCAGAGGTGTGCGACACGCGCACCTGGCTGGAGCACAACAAGGGCTACTGCAACAGCCGCCAGCTGCATAAAACCATCGTCAGCGACAGAGGTCGCGCGGTGTTTAACGGACTGATTAACGTGGCGCAGCACGCCATCAAAACCGACGGGCAGATGACCAACAACAATCTGTTGTTAGGGCGCCTCGCGGAGGTGGACACCAAACCGCAGCTGGAGATCTACGCCGACGACGTGAAGTGCAGCCACGGTGCGACGGTCGGGCGGATCGACGACGAGCAGATGTTCTACCTGCGTTCCCGCGGTATCGACCAGCAGGCGGCGCAGAAAATGATTATCTATGCGTTTGCCGCCGAGCTGACGGAAGCGCTGAACGATGGTCAGTTAAAACAGCAGGTGCTGGCGCGTATCGGCCAGCGTCTGCCTGGAGGCGAAGCATGAGTTTTCCCGTCGAGAAAGTACGGGCAGATTTTCTGGTTCTGACCCGTGAAGTGAACGGTCTTCCTCTGGCCTATCTGGACAGCGCGGCCAGCGCGCAGAAGCCGAACCCGGTCGTGGATGCGGAAGCCGAGTTCTATCGCCACGGCTACGCCGCCGTGCATCGCGGTATTCATACCCTGAGCGCCGAGGCGACCCAGCGTATGGAAAACGTGCGCACGCAAATTGCCGCCTTCCTCAATGCAAAATCGCCTGAGGAGCTGGTCTTCGTGCGCGGAACCACCGAAGGGATCAACCTTGTGGCTAACAGCTGGGGCAACGCGCAGGTCCACGCGGGGGATAACATTATCATCACCCAGATGGAGCACCACGCCAATATCGTGCCGTGGCAGATGCTCTGCGAGCGCGTTGGTGCGCAATTGCGGGTCATTCCGCTCAACGTTGACGGGACGCTGCAGCTCGAGCAGCTCGACGCATTGCTTGATGACCGCACGCGGCTGGTGGCGGTCACCCAGGTCTCTAACGTGCTGGGGACGGAAAACCCGGTGGCAGAGATTGTCGAAAAAGCCCATCAGGCCGGCGCGAAGGTGCTGATTGACGGCGCCCAGGCGGTAATGCACCACGCGGTTGACGTTCAGGCGCTGGACTGCGATTTCTACGTCTTCTCAGGCCACAAGCTCTATGGGCCGACCGGGATTGGCGCGCTCTACGTGAAGGAAGACATCCTGCAGGCGATGCCGCCGTGGGAAGGGGGCGGATCGATGATCGCCACCGTAAGCCTGACGGAAGGCACCACCTACGCGCGCGCGCCGTGGCGTTTTGAGGCGGGTACGCCCAACACCGGCGGGATTATCGGTTTGGGTGCGGCGGTTTCTTATGTCTCGGCAATCGGCCTTGATAGCATTCAGGAGTACGAACAGCTGCTGATGCACTATGCGCTTGCCGAGCTTGCCAGCGTGCCGGATCTGACCCTCTACGGGCCTGCCGACCGGCAAGGGGTGATCGCGTTCAATCTCGGGAAACATCACGCCTATGACGTGGGCAGTTTCCTCGATAACTACGGCGTGGCGGTCCGTACCGGGCACCACTGCGCCATGCCGCTGATGGCGTTTTACCAGGTGCCGGCAATGTGCCGCGCGTCGCTGGTGATGTACAACACAACGGAAGAGGTCGACAGGCTGGTGTCGGGGCTTAAGCGTATTCACCAGCTGCTGGGCTAACGGAGAGGCAAAAGATGGCAGAACTGCCGGACAGAGACAAATTGCTGCGCAACTTCTCGCGTTGCGCAAACTGGGAAGAGAAGTACCTGTATATCATCGAGCTGGGGCAGCGTCTGCCGCCGCTCGCTGAAGAGGCGAACAACCCGGAAAATATTATTCAGGGCTGTCAGAGCCAGGTGTGGATTGTGATGGAACAGTCTGACGACGGCACGATAGCACTGCACGGCGACAGCGATGCGGCCATTGTAAAAGGTCTCATTGCGGTCGTCTTTATTCTTTACCACCGGATGTCGGCGCAGGATATTGTCGCGTTTGATGTCCGCCCGTGGTTTGAAAAAATGGCCCTGACCCAACACCTCACTCCGTCTCGTTCCCAGGGTCTGGAAGCGATGATTCGCGCTATTCGCGCCAAAGCTGCAATCCTTAGCTAGACTTACAGAACAGCATTCATTCTGTTTCGCGAGGTGGTTCCCGCCTCGCTGGTTTTTCAGCTTTCTGGCGTCCTGTCAGTGAATAAGGAATCTCAGCATGAAGCGCGCGTCTCTAATAACTCTATTACTCCTCAGTTCGCTCGGCGCACTTAATTCGGCCCGCGCGATGGACTATCCGTTGCCGCCCGCAGGCAGTCGCCTGATTGGGCAAAATCAAACCTACACGATACAGGAAGGGGATAATAAGCTGCAGACCATCGCCCGCCGGTTTAATACCGCTGCGCAGGTGATCCTGGAAACGAACAATACCATTGCGCCGGTAAACCCTGCGCCGGGAACCGTCATTACCATTCCGTCGCAGATGCTGCTGCCGGACACGCCGCGCGAGGGCATTGTGGTAAACCTCGCAGAGCTTCGGCTCTATTACTTCCCGCCGGGAGAAAACATCGTTCAGGTCTTCCCGCTCGGCATCGGACAGCTGGGGCTGGAAACGCCGGTCACGACCACGCGCGTAAGCCAGAAAATCCCGAATCCCACCTGGACACCCACGCCGGGCATCAGAGCACGCTCTCTGGAGCAGGGAATTAAATTACCTCCGGTGGTGCCTGCCGGGCCAAATAACCCACTGGGACGCTTCGCACTGCGTTTAGGGATAGGCAACGGGGAATACCTCATCCACGGCACCAGCGCGCCTGACAGCGTAGGCCTGCGGGTCAGTTCAGGCTGTATGCGGATGAACGCCCCGGACATTAAAGCCCTGTTCGAACAGGTGCGGGTTGGCACGCGGGTACAGATTATCAATGAACCCGTGAAGTTCTCCGTGGAGCCGGATGGTAAACGCTATATTGAAGTCCACCGCCCGCTGGCGCAGGCTGAGGGAGAAAACCCGCAGGTCTCGCCCATTACCCATTCCACAGACTTTGCGACCTTTGTTTCTCAGTCGGGAAGCGATAAGGCGCTGATTGAGAAAGCCCTGTCACGCCGCGCCGGGATCCCGGTTATCGTGTCGTCAGGTAGCGGTCCGTCAGCCAGCAATAGCGTGTTGTCGGTGCAGAACAGTCGGGTGTCCGCAGTGGTAGCGGAAGATGAAGGGGAGAAGGTGACGCAGTAGCCGTTTAACGCAGGCAAAAAAAAAATGGCGCACAATGTGCGCCATTTTATTAACAGGTACTATTACTTACGGTATTTAGTAGCCTGGTTGTCCAGACGCTGGTTAGCGCGAGCTGCGTCGTCTTTAGCAGCCTGAACGTCGGAACGCATTGCGTTCACGTCGTTGCTCAGCTGGTCAACTTTAGCGTTCAGAGTCTGAACGTCAGAAGACAGCTGATCGATTTTAGCGTTGCTGGAGCAACCAGCCAGCAGAGTAGAACCCAGGATTACCGCGCCCAGTACCAGTTTAGTACGATTCATTATTAATACCCTCTAGATTGAGTTAATCTCCATGTAGCGTTACAAGTATTACACAAAGTTTTTTGGGTTGAGAATATTTTTTTGATGGGAATACACCTATTTTTGATCGTTCGCTCAAAGAAGCATCGAATCGGCCCTTTTTGAGCAAAAATCTATGTAAAAAAAGGCATTTATCATCGGATTCATCTTAGATAATTCGCAATTAAATAGAGAAACCCGATTTGCAATTTGAATGACTTTGGCTAATGCCAGGAATAAAAAAAGCGCCCTGAGGGCGCTTTTTATCAAAATTAATTCGTTCGGGAATTATTACAGCACGTGAACAGATGCGGTATTGGTAGTTCCGCTTGGTACCAGCGCGCCAGAAACCATGACCACAACGTCACCTTTCTGTGCCAGACCACGATCAACCAGCTCCAGCGCCACTTCTTTACCCAGACGGTAGAAATCATCCGTAGAGGCGATCTCTTTCACCAGGTGAGGGATCACGCCTTTGCTCAGCACCAGCTGACGAGCCGTGGTTTCGTTGGTGGTCAGCGCCAGGATAGTCGCATCCGGGAAGTATTTACGCACCGCGCGAGCAGATTTACCGCCCTGGGTGGCAACCACGATCAGCGGTGCTTCCAGCTTCTCAGCCGTTTCTACTGCACCGCGGCAAACCGCTTCGGTGATGCGCAGCTTGCGGCTGTCGTTGTTGTAGTCCAGACGGCTTTTCATTACGCGGTCGGTACGTTCGCAGATGGTGGCCATGATGGACACCGCTTCCAGCGGATATTTACCTTTTGCGGATTCGCCGGACAGCATAACGGCATCAGTACCGTCGAGGATGGCGTTAGCCACGTCGCCTGCTTCTGCGCGGGTTGGGCGTGGGTTTTTGATCATGGAGTCCAGCATCTGCGTTGCGGTGATAACCACTTTGCGCGCGCGAACACATTTCTCGATCATCATCTTCTGCGCGAAGATCACTTCTTCAACCGGGATTTCTACGCCCAGGTCGCCACGTGCAACCATGATGCCGTCAGACGCTTCGAGGATTTCGTCGAAGTTGTTCAGGCCTTCCTGGTTTTCAATTTTGGAGATGATCTGGATCTTCTCGCCGCCGTGCGCTTTCAGGTGCTCACGAATTTCAACCACGTCAGAACGCTTACGGATGAAGGATGCCGCAACAAAGTCAACGCCTTGTTCACAGCCGAAGATCAGGTCCTGTTTGTCTTTTTCAGCCAGTGCTGGCAGTGCGATAGAGACGCCCGGCAGGTTAACGCCTTTGTTTTCGCCAAGGTCGCCGTTGTTCAGCACTTTACAGATAACCTTGTTGCCTTCGATCGCAGTGACTTCCATACCGATCAGACCATCGTCTACCAGCACGGTGTTACCGACTGACAGGTCGTTGGTGAAGCCTTCATAGGTCACTGCAACGATTTCGCTGTTGCCGACAACGGATTTGTCGGTGGTGAAGGTGAAGGTCTGGCCCGCTTTCAGAGAGACGTCGTTACCGCCTTCCAGTTTGATGGTACGGATTTCTGGACCTTTGGTGTCCAGCAGGATGGCCGCTTTTTTACCGGTCTTGCTCATTACGTTGCGCAAGTTCTGGATACGCTGACCGTGTTCTGCGTAATCACCGTGGGAGAAGTTCAGACGCATCACGTTCATGCCGGCGTCCAGCATTTTGGTCAGCATCTCTTCAGATTCGGTTTTCGGGCCGATAGTACAAACAATTTTCGTCTTTTTCATGACAGTCTTAGTCTTTAAGTTGGGAAGGATATGGAAATCTCGCTCCGGGGGCGCACCGCCGCGGAGTCAAACCTGTGTTGCAAAAGAGTATATGACACGCACTAAGGATAGGAGACATCAAATGAGCGTGCAGAAGAAAGTGTGCCTGAGTGACAGCCCAACGAAGGAGAGGAGAAGTTGTACGTTGTTTTTTGTATTCCAAGCGCTGAAACCATTCACCAGGGATTAGGCGCGCATTATACGCTGATTTTAAGATAAAAGGAAAATGGAAACGGTGTTTCAGAAATATTCTGTGCAGTTTCACATAATATTGTTATCAAGGCGTTAAGCCATGATGACAACTTATGGCGGCAGGTGATTGACCTGCCGCGTTTTGCTTATTTTTGCAGCGCCTGGCTGAGGTCGGCAATCAGGTCTTTGGGATCTTCAATCCCGACTGACAGACGGATCAGCTGCGGCATAATGCCGTTTGCCAGGCGTTGCTCCAGCGGAATCGAGGCGTGCGTCATGCTGTAAGGCTGGCTCACCAGACTTTCCACGCCGCCGAGGCTTTCCGCGAGGGTGAACAGCTTCAGGTTGCGAATCACATCGGTGGCGCGTTGCGCATCGCCTTTTACCACGACGGAAATCATCCCACCGGGCAGGGCCATCTGCGTGCGGGCAAGCTGATACTGTGGATGCGATTCCAGGCCGGGATAGAACACCTTTTCGACCAGAGGATGCTGATCCAGCCATTGCGCAATCGCCAGCGCGTTGGTGCTGTGCTTTTCTACCCTCAACGCAAGCGTGCGAATACCGCGCAGCGTCAGGAAGCTGCTGAACGGATCCAGGACGCCGCCCACCGCGTTTTGCAGATAGCCCAGCTTATCCGCCAGTTCCCTGTTGTCCCCGACAATCGCCAGCCCGGCCACCACGTCAGAATGGCCGTTCAGGTATTTGGTGGCGGAGTGCACCACGATATCGAAACCCGACTCCAGCGGACGGTGGATCACCGGCGACGCGAAGGTGTTATCCGCCACGCTGATGACGTTATGACGACGGGCGATCGCCGCAATGGCCGCCAGATCCGCCAGCTTCAGCAGCGGGTTGGTTGGCGTTTCGACCCACACCATGCGGGTATCCGGGCGAATGGCGGCCTCAAGCCCGGCCAGGTCGTCCGGTTTAACCCAGCTGACCTGCAGGCCGGTGCTGCGCTTGCGCACGTTTTCAATCAGGCGGTACGTCCCGCCGTAAACGTCATCAATGGCGACGATATGGCTGTCTTTGTCCAGCAGTTCGAGCACCGTGGAGATGGCCGCCAGACCGGAGGCGAAAGCGTAGCCGCGCGTGCCGCCTTCCAGTTCGGCGATGGCGGTTTCCAGCGCGTGGCGGGTAGGGTTGCCGCTGCGGGAATACTCATAGCCGGTATGCTCGCCGGGTGACGGTTGCGCAAACGTTGAGGTGGCGTAAATCGGCGGCATGACGGCGCCGTGCTGGTCGTTGAACTCGCCGCTGTGTACGCTCAGGGTAGCCAGGTTTTTCATCATCTATTCCTTTATTGCTGAAGACGGTTGCGCCAGGCGGTCAGAACGTCGCTGCGCGTAATCAGACCGAGAAAACGGTCGTTGTCATTAATCACGGCCACCAGACCGCGGTCGAAGATGGCGTTCAGGGCGCTTTCCGGGGCGTGTTTATCAAGAAACTCCACCTGACGCGTCATGGCTGCCGTCACCGGAAGCGCGAAGCGGTCGCCGTCGCCGCCGATGTGCCGCAGGAGATCCCACTCGTCGATAATGCCCACCACCTTGCCGTTCTCCAGCACCGGCAGCTGGGAGATGTCATACAGGCGCATGCGTGCCAGTACGGTGGAGAGCGTGTCGTCCGGGGCGGCGGTAACGGTGGCGCCTTCATCGTGGCGCAGGGCGATGTAGTCGGAGAGATCGCCGGCCTGAGGTCGCGTGATGAGCCCTTGCTGACGCATCCAGTCATCGTTGAACATCTTCGAGAGGTACTTATTGCCGCTGTCGCAGGCGAAGGTCACCACGCGCTTCGGCGCGGTCTGCGCCTGGCAATATTTCAGCGCGGCCGCCAGCAGCGTGCCGCTGGAGGAGCCCGCCAGAATGCCTTCCGTTTTCAGCAGCTCGCGCGCGGTGGTGAAGGCCTCGCGGTCGGTAATGCGCCAGGCGCGATTCACCCCTTCGATGTGGGCCAGCGGCGGAATAAAGTCTTCGCCAATACCCTCAACCAGCCAGGAGCCCGCGTCGTGGTAGCGTCCGGTTTCAACCTGGTCGGCGAGAACCGATCCGGCCGGGTCTGCCAGGACAAACTCCGTGTGCGGAGAGTGCTCGGCGAACCACGCCTGCAGGCCGCCCAGGGTACCGCCTGAGCCGACGCCCACCACGATGGCGTCGATCTGGCCGTCAAGCTGCTCGTACAGTTCCGGTGCCGTGGTGGTGCGGTGGGCCAGCGGGTTGGCTTCGTTATTGAACTGGTCGATGTAAAACGCGCCGGGCAGCTCGTTGGCCAGGCGCTGGGCGTAATCCTGGTAGTAGGCAGGGTGGCCCTTGTTAACGTCGGAGCGGGTCAGCACCACCTGGGCACCCAGCGCGCGCAGGTGGAAAATCTTCTCGCGGCTCATTTTGTCCGGCACCACCAGGATCAGCGAGTAGCCTTTCTGGGCGGCAATCAGGGCCAGGCCGAGACCGGTATTTCCCGCCGTCGCCTCAATAATCGTGCCGCCCGGCTTCAGCTGGCCGGTACGCTCCGCTTCGTTAATCATCGACAGCGCAACGCGATCCTTAATAGAGCCGCCCGGATTCTGGTTTTCCAGCTTGAGGAACAGCGAGCAGGGGCCGGTATCAAGCTTGTGCAGCTGGATAAGCGGGGTACGGCCAATCAGTTCGGTGACGGAGTGGTAAATCGTCATGATGTTTTCCTTTCTGGATGTCATGACGGGATGATAGAGCGGCGAAATTTTCGCAATAAAGAACCATTCACTGCTCTTTAGAACAGAAAAGAATATAAATGCCATATTTGGATGTCAGGACAGCAAGACGTAAAGTTGTCTGGATGTGAGGATGGCTATATCGGCATGAAATGCTGAAAAAACGACCGTTTTTAGCGGGCATTTATCAGCAGATATGCATCCGGCAGATAATCATTGCTGAAATTGGTCTAAATGCTTCCCACCCTGTAAATCCGCTGTTTATTTCCCAAAGTTATAACAAATTCTTTTTTGTTCATTTGAAAGCTGATCGCGCCTGTTTACTATCGTTTGGACATCCATACTGCTAAACAGCCATGCGCGAAACGGATAAAGAATAAGAATGATCGTACTCAGGAATATTTCGAAGGTTTTTGACAACGGAAAGGTCGCGCTGACTGCCGTTGATAACGTCAATTTGACGATAGAGCAGGGACAGATTTACGGAATTATTGGCTACAGCGGCGCCGGGAAAAGCACGCTGATTCGTCTGCTGAACGGCCTGGAAAAACCCAGCGCCGGAAGCGTGACCATTAACGGGCAGGATATCTCTGCAGCAAAGGGTGAAGCGCTGCGCCAGGCGCGCCTGAAAATCAGCATGGTGTTCCAGCACTTCAACCTGCTGTGGTCCCGCACGGTGAGCGAGAACATCGCTTTCTCGATGCAAATCGCCGGTGTGCCAAAAGCCAATATCAAGGCGCGCGTCGCCGAGCTGGTGGAGCTGGTAGGCCTGAAGGGGCGTGAGCATGCCTACCCGTCCCAGCTGAGCGGCGGGCAAAAGCAGCGCGTCGGTATTGCGCGCGCTTTGGCTAACAGCCCTGACGTGCTGCTCTGCGATGAAGCCACGTCCGCGCTAGACCCGCAGACCACCGATCAGATACTCGATCTGCTGCTGGATATTAACCGCCGCTTCAGGCTGACCATCGTGCTGATCACCCACGAGATGCACGTGGTGCGCAAAATCTGCGACCGCGTGGCGGTGATGGAGAACGGTAAAGTGGTGGAGGAGGGCGACGTGCTGAGCGTCTTTACCCATCCGCAGCAGCCGATTACCCAGCAGTTTGTCCGCCAGGTGAGCCAGTATGCCGAAGAGGAAACCTTCAATACCGAACTGGCAAACGATCTGGAAGGCACGGTCATCAGGCTGACCTTTACCGGGCACAGCACCCATAAGCCGATCGTGGGTGAACTGACCCTGCGCTACGGCCTGCCGTTTAACATCCTGCACGGAAAAATGACGCAAACCGCCCACGGGGTGTTTGGTCAGCTCTGGGTACATGTCGTGGCATCCGATGAACAACTGAACAATATCCTCGCCGACCTGCAGCACAGCGATATTGAAGGCGAGGTGATTAAACATGGCTGAGAATCTCTTTCCGCACCTCAAGTGGGATCAGCTCTGGGCGGCGACGCTGGAGACGCTGTACATGACCGCGCTGTCCGGCGTGGCGACGTTTGTGCTGGGCATCGTGCTGGGGCTGGCGCTGTTTTTAACCGCGCGCGGCGGGCTGTTCCACAACCGCACGGTTTACAGCGTGATTTCGATTGTGGTGAACGTGTTCCGCTCTATTCCGTTCATCATTTTGATTGTCCTGCTGATCCCGTTCACCAAGACCGTCGTCGGCACCATTCTTGGCGCCAACGCGGCGCTGCCGGCGCTGATTGTGGGCGCCGCACCGTTCTACGCACGCCTGGTGGAGATCGCCCTGCGTGAAGTGGATAAAGGCGTTATAGAAGCAACGCGCTCTATGGGCGCACGACTGAGCACGTTAGTGTTTCGGGTTTTACTGCCGGAATCATCACCCGCACTGGTATCGGGTATTACGGTGACGCTGATTGCGCTGGTGAGCTACAGCGCAATGGCGGGGGTGATTGGCGCCGGTGGTTTGGGAAATCTGGCTTATCTGGAAGGATTCCAGCGCAACCATGGTGACGTCACGCTGGTGGCAACGGTGACCATTCTGATCATCGTTTTCATTATCCAGTTCTGCGGCGATGTCATTACTTCACTGTTAGACAAAAGATAATCTCTAATAACACACAGGAACCACATCATGAAAAAAACACTGACACTGATCGCCGCCGCAACCCTGAGCGCCCTGAGCTTCGCCTCCTGGGCCGACACCCTGACCGTGGGCGCATCCAATACGCCGCACGCCGAAATTCTGGAGCAGGCTAAGCCGATTCTGGCGAAGCAGGGTATCGACCTGGAGATTAAACCGTTCCAGGACTACATTCTGCCGAACACCGCGCTGGCGGGTCATGACATCGACGCGAACTATTTCCAGCACATTCCTTACCTGAACAGCGTACTTAAGGATCATGCGGGCGATAAAGACTACGATTTCGTCAGCGCGGGCGCGATCCACATTGAGCCAATCGGCATCTACTCCAAAAAATACAAGTCGCTGAAAGACCTGCCGGAAGGTGGCAAGATCATCATGCGTGACGCGGTTTCTGAAGAGGGGCGTATTCTCTCCATCTTTGAGAAAGAGGGCGTTATCAAGCTGAAGCCGGGCATCGATAAAGTGACCGCGCGCATCAGCGACATCGTTGAGAACCCGAAAAAGCTGAAGTTCACGCCGAACGTGGAAGCCTCTCTGCTGCCGCAGATGTACAACAACAACGAAGGCGACGCGGTGGTGATTAACGCCAACTACGCGATTGACGCCGGTCTGGATCCAGTTCACGATCCGATTGCGGTAGAGAGCGGTGAAAATAACCCGTACGCCAACATCATTACCGTGCATCGCGGTGACGAGAAGAAGAAAGATATCGTTGCGCTGGTGAACGTGCTGCACTCGAAAGAGATTCAGGACTGGATCCGCACCAAGTACAAAGGCGCGGTTATTCCAGTAAACAACTAATTTACTGATTTTACAGATGAAGCCCGGCGAGTCTCTCGCCGGGCTTCTTTTTTGTATCCGGCAGGAGAATCATTTAAGCTCAACGTTTAAAAGGCAATGGAGTGATGACGATGGGTAACGTGACCAAAGATGAAGCGCTGTACCAGGAGATGTGCCGGGTGGTCGGGAAGGTGGTGCTCGAGATGCGTGATTTAGGGCAGGAGCCAAAGCATATTGTCATTGCCGGAGTCCTGCGTACCGCGCTGGCGAACCAGCGCGTTAAACGCAGTGAACTGACAACCGAAGCGATGGAAACGGTGGTTAAAGCGCTGGCCGGGTAATGCGCCAGCGTTTCGCAAGCTGCTCGAGCGAGCAGCAGAGCAGGTAGTAGACCACGCCCGTAAAGATAAAAATGGCCGCCGGGTAGATTTGCACCCGGTTGTTGACCTGTCCCGCCACCGTGGTCAGCTCCGGTACGTTCACGATAAACGCCAGCGACGTATCCTTCAGCAGGCTGATAAAAATCCCCACCAGCGACGGCAGAATATTCCTCAGCGCCTGCGGCAGCAGCACGCGCAGGAGGGTTTGCTGCGTGCTGAATCCCTGAGACAGTGCGGCCTCATATTGTCCGGACGGTAGCGCGTTAAGCCCTGCCAGTACCGAGTGCATCACCGTTGCCGCGGTAAACCAGGCCAGGGCCAGCGTGACGGTCAGCGCCCCCGGCAGATCGCCTCCGGTCATAAGCGGCAGGAGATACCACATCCAGAAAATCACGAAGATGAGCGGGATACCGCGAATCAGCTCTGCCCACAAAAAGAGGGCCTTTCGCACAAGCCCGGTAAAGCGCCAGGCCAGACACGCGAGCACTATCCCTCCGGGCAGAGCGATGATGGCGGCCCCGGCAGCCATCATTAACGAGAGCAATACGCCCCCCGGTTCACCCGTTGCCGCGCGTCCCCACAGCAGATAATCGAGGTTATCGGTGATGACATTAAGTCCGGCAATCATATTTTTCACTCCCTGAGGTGGCGACGTTTTGGCGTTTACGTTTCGCTTCAGGTCCGATGCGAACCAGCACTATCCCCATGACCAGGCCGGTCAGCAGATAGAGCGCGGTTCCGAGGGTAAACGCCTCCAGCGCGTGCGCGTTATAGCTCTCGATCTGTCTGACCTGATAGGTCAGCTCGGCAAAGCCAATTCCGCTTGCGAGCGAGGAGAGCTTCATCAGATTAAGGTACTGGCCCACGACCGGCTGCCAGGCGTTGGCCAGGCCCTGCGGCAGAAGGATGTAACGAAACAGACGCCACGCGGAGAATCCCTGAGCGAGCGCCGCCTCCCGCTGTCCGGCAGGCACGGAGCGTAAGCCCGACTCCACCTCTTCGATTAGAAACGCCGAGGTAAAAACGCCCAAACCCCAGGCAGAACATAAAAATTCGGGCGTAAACCACCAGACGTCGCCGGGCAGAATTGACCAGCTGTGATCCGCGTTCACCGCGTCGCGGAACGCCTGCGGTAGTCCGTTCCAGGCGGCAAAATACCAGAACAGCAGCTGCACCAGCAGCGGCGTATTGCGAAACAGCGACACCCAGCTGCTGACGATCGCGTTCCCGGGGCGTCCGCCGGAAAGGCGCAGAAGCATAAAGAGCAGTGCGAGCAGGCTGGCCAGCAGCATCCCGGCAAGCGTTACCCACAGGGTGGTGAGGAATCCGGAGAGTATCCACTGCAGAGGCTGTCCGGTCAGTACCCCCTGCCAGTCGAGCGCGGGCATTACAGATGCTCCTGATGCAGCGGGTTGAGCACCTTTTGCAGGAACCGCTGCGCGCGCGGATGCGACGGCTGGCTGAAAAACTGTGCCGGCGGCGCGGTTTCCAGAATTTGCCCGCCGTCGATAAAGACAATCCGGTCGGCAATTTCCCGGGCAAACTGCATCTCGTGGGTCACCACGATCATCGTGATCCCGCTGTGGGCGAGGGCTTTCATCACGTACAGCACTTCACCAATCATCTCCGGATCCAGCGCGGAGGTGGGTTCATCGAACAGAATGATTTGCGGTGAAGAGGCGAGGGCGCGGGCAATCGCGACGCGCTGCTGCTGTCCACCGGAAAGCTCCGCCGGGAAATGGTGGGCTTTTTCCAGCATCCCGACCTTCTCCAGCAGGGCCAGCGCGCGCTCCTGTGCGGGCTGCGGCTTCCAGCCGTGAACGTGCTCCAGCGCCAGGGTGATGTTCTGGCTGGCGGTGAGGTGGGCGTAAAGATTGAACTGCTGGAACACAAACCCCACGCGGCTGCGCAGCTGGCGAAGCACGGTACCGGAGAGCTTTGCGGTAGGCTTGTTATCGACCAGAATCTCTCCGCCGCTAAGAGTTTCAAGCTGGTTGATGAGACGGATCAGGGTAGATTTACCGGAACCTGAAGGGCCGAGGATGGCGACCACTTCACCGGGGGTGATGGTGAGATTAATGTCGTTTAAAACCTGATGGTCACCGTAGCGTTTGTCCACATGACGAAACTCGACGCTGGCCTGTTCCAGATGTGAAAAATCCGCGGCACCGGCCGCGGAGTGTGAAAATAAACCTGAGAGCATAATTATCTGGCTTCTATTTTAAAGCCGCGAGGCTGTGGAGCTGGGGTGCCTGGACCAAACCAGACGTCGTAGATTTTTGCCGCCTGACCGTTCTTCTCGAGATTAACCAGCTCGTCGTTAACGGCCTTCAGCAGCGCGGTTTCACCTTTCTTCACCCCAACGCCAATCTCTTCTTTGCTGAGCAGGTCGGGCAGGATTTTAAAGTTCGCTTTATCCGGTGCCTGCGCCAGCAGACCGGCCAGAATGGTGCTGTCCTGGGTAATGGCCTGCACGTTTCCATTGCGCAGTGCCGTCAGCGCCAGCGGAATATCGTCATACGAGAGCACGCGTGACTGCGGGAAACGCTGGTGCAGCGCCTGCTCGCCCGTTGTTCCTTTGACCGCGCCAATGCGCGCCCGGCTATAGTCATCAAGCTTGTCCGGTGATTTAGCCGGAACCAGGAACTGCTGGCCGGTGACAAAGTAAGGGGTCGAGAAATCAATCACCTGCGCGCGTTCAGGGGTGATAGTAATATCCGCCACAATCAGGTCTGCTTTTCCGGACTGCAGCAGCGGAATACGGTTAGCCGGATTGGTGGCAACCAGTTCAAGCTTCACGCCGAGCGATTTTGCCAGCGCTTTGGCGAAGTCCACGTCATAACCCACGATCTCGTGCGTTTTGGCATCAATAGAGCCAAACGGCGGGTTGGCGTCAAACGTGGCCACTTTCACCACCCCTGCGGCCTTAATATCCGCCAGCTGATCGGCCTGTGCCTGCGCTGAAAGCAGGCTGCCCGCCGCCAGTAATCCCAGAACCAGTGTCCGTTTGGTAAACCCTTTCATGTTTGCTGCCATAGTCATTCGCCATCCCGTTGTTTTTGTTTTACCCCGCTACGCTCCCATAAGCGAAAGCTATCGCCAAATAAGAAATCGTTCTTTGCTATGAGCAAAAAAGCATTAGTGAACAAGGTGTTAATAAAGAGTGAAAAGAGCGGGATGCTATTTGCAGATCCTGCACATCGACAGTGGATTTTGGTATTTCCCCCGCGCGGCATTTGAGTGCTTAACTGAGGTCAGACACGGCGAAAGAGGGTAAGACGATGAAAAAATGGATCAGCACGTTACGGCGGTTTTTTGCGACCCGACCAGTGAATGCGGAGAACAGCGCGCAACGTGTTCTTGAGTCAATCCTGCCTGTCGCCAGCCTGTATGGCGTCGACGTTGCCAACATTGACCCGGAGTGGTTCCATGATAAAACGTCACGCTGAACTGCGCCGCACGCGCGAAACGTACTGGAACGAGGTGTGCGTGACGTTTAACGAGTGAAATAAAAAAGCACCGGGATACCGGTGCTTTTTTATTAGATCTTGCAGGCGTCGCCGCAGTCGTCGTCGGCGACAATCGCCTGCGCTTTTTTGTCCGCATCGTCCAGGCGTTCCGCATTACGCTCTTCGGCTTCATCCAGACCGTTAAAGACTAAGTTATCGAGATCAATTTCCATGTGGCACCTGCTCTGTTCAGTTTTTGATACTGGCACAGTATAGGGCAAAAAAAGCCAGCAATGTACCTCGCAGCACATAAGGATAATCCCTGCCATACTCAGTGCTTTATCGCTGAGGAGAGCACATGATTATACTCTGTAAAACCTGTGGAACAGCCTACGATACGCAGCCGGACCGATGTCCGATTTGTGAAGATGAGCGCCAGTACGTGCCCGCCACGGGCCAGGCGTGGACCGATCTCGACACCGTCACCGCCACGCATACCAACAAATGGCAGCAGCTGGAGCCGCGGCTGTTCGGGATCAAAACGGTGCCCGCGTTTGCGATAAACCAGCGGGCGCTATTCCTGCAAACGCCCCACGGCAATATCCTCTGGGACTGCATCGCCAACCTCGACCCCGCAACCAAAGCGCTCGTTACCGCCCTCGGCGGCATCAGCGCAATTGCGATTTCACATCCGCACTATTACACCACGATGCAGGAGTGGGCTGCGGCGTTTGATGCGCCGGTGTACCTGCACGCCAGCGACAGGGAGTGGGTCATGCGCGACAGCCCGGCCATTCATTTCTGGGAGGGGGACGCGCTGGACGTTTTCCCGTCGGTCACCTTGCTGCGTCTGGGCGGGCATTTTGCCGGTGGAACCGTGCTGCACTGGCAGGAGGGGGATGGGGTGTTGCTGGTGGGCGATATTCTGCAGGCCACGCCGGGTAAAGACGCCGTCTCGTTTATGTGGAGCTATCCGAATTATCTTCCGCTGCCGGCCCGCACCGTGGCGTCGGTGGTGAGTCATCTCGAAGGCAAAACCTTTGAACGCCTTTACGGCGCGTTTGAAGGGCAGAACATCCAGGCCAGTGCGGACGAGATTGTGCAGCGGTCGGGCCAGAAATATATTGCTTGTCTGAAGTAAACCACGATGGGTAAACTTTACGAGTGTGATCTCGATCATGCCTAAACTAAAACAGATAAAAGAGACATTGCTATGCAACATATCATTGAAGGTTTTCTCAGCTTTCAAAAAGAGATTTTCCCGCAACGTAAAGAACTCTTCCGCAGTTTAGCGTCCAGCCAGAATCCCAAAGCGCTGTTCATCTCATGCTCCGACAGCCGTCTGGTCCCGGAACTGGTCACCCAGCAAGAGCCAGGACAACTCTTTGTCATTCGTAATGCTGGCAACATCGTACCGCCTTTCGGGCCGGAGCCTGGCGGCGTGTCCGCTACTATCGAATACGCCGTGGTGGCGCTGGGCGTGACGGATATCGTGATTTGCGGTCACTCCAACTGTGGCGCGATGAAGGCGATTGCCGATAACGCGAACCTGGAACCGATGCCTGCTGTGTCACACTGGCTGCGCTATTCTGACGCGGCGAAAGCCGTGGTAGAGAAGAAAACCTGGGATAAGCCGATCGATAAGGTCAATGCGATGGTGCAGGAGAACGTGTTTGCGCAGCTGAGCAACATTAAGACCCACCCGTCCGTCGCGGTGGGCCTGCGTAATAACTCCATCCGACTGCACGGCTGGGTGTACGACATTGAAAGCGGCAAAATTCTTGCCCTGGATAAAGAGACGAAAACCTTCGTTTCGCTGTCTGAAAACCCGGAAGTCTTCTTCGAGTAATCCGCGACAGCAGGGCATGGAAGCCCTGTCAGTTCTCAATATACGGTAATCTGCGCCGCGATCCGGACGCGGGTTTTTCCGCCGCTTTCGCCATTGCTTGTGCAATCTCTGCACACTCCGCCAGCCCCTGAACGAAGGGTCGATCGTGCATCAGCCACGGTATCGCGCCGAAGGCGATGCGACCGCGAACGGCGTCAGGCGCATTTAAGGTGTAATCCTCACCGACGTCCGGTATCTCTTCGCCCGTGGCTTCCAGCTGTTTGCGCAGCGTCGGAAAGGGCAGATCCTTCGTTTTGAGCGGCTTCTGCCCGCGCGCATCAATAAACACGTCGAAGCGGTAAACGGTCTCTTTTGTGGTGATTACCGTGCGATCGCTGCCAACGTCCAGCGCGTAATCGTCACCGAGCGTCGCCACGCTGATGATGCCGGCTTCGCGAAGCGCGAGCAGCCTGCGGATAGACTGCGGAGGAATGGCCGCATAGTTGTCGATAAATACGCGGGCGAGGCCTTGCTTAAAGCGCTCTCTGTCCCGTTCGTTGAGGTGGGGAACAATCTCCTGAACCACCTCATGCAGCCGAAGCACGGTATAGCGCCAGGCTACGGTGCGCCGCTCGCGTTTGTTTCGCTCCACCTCGTTGAGATTTTCTTCCGCCCAGGTAAAGGGGCCGTGCCGTTTACGATCCTCAAACCAGGCCTCACGAATGCTGTCCGCGTTCTGCTTATGCAGCGATATTTTCTCGCACCACGTCGGGTCAGCGAGCTGAAGCTCTTTGACCATCAGGGTAAAGATGCGATCCAGCAGGCCATCCGATCCTTTGGCAATCTCGCTTTCAGCCGCGCCTTCGGTCAATACCGACAGCGGTTCGTAGGGGATAGGGCAGTAAAAATCGGCTTCCGGCAGAATGCCCGTCCGGGACATCAGGACAATCTTCAACGCGTCGCTGCCTTTATCCAGCACGAATTTATCATCACGAAATTCACCGTGCTGCATCACTACCGCCATGGCCGCGTCGAGACCGCTTAACGATGTCCCCATAATACCGACGCGGCAGGGAGGGATACTGGCGTCCATCAGACCGGACCACGGGCTTGGGAAGAACGTGCGCGTAGCTTCATCCTCTTCTGGCCAGACGTGGCCGGTGGCGATAACCGCAAGGTCGAATTGTTCGGGCAAGACGCTGCCGTTTACGGAAAGCGTAACGCCGGTTGTCGTGGGAATGATGTCAGTGACCTTCGCAGATTCATGGACATCAACGTTGAATCCCAGCTTTTTTGCCTCTTTTACGATGGAAAGAAAGCTGTCGCGGAAATACTCGCCCAGCAGGAGTCGGGGCAGGAACTGTCGGTCATGCAGGCGGGCTTTATCAACCTTAAAACGCGCAAGATGGGCGTCACTCTGTTCCTTGAGCCAGTCGAGGTAGGTGATAAAAATGGGCGGGATTTCAATGCTCGCAATGTTCGCCAGCATCAGCCGGGAATTATCGTCGTCGTTATAGGGCATACCCACGCCAGCGTCTTCGGATTGTTCAAAGATGGAAACTGAGAGCGGCGTGCTGTTTTTAAGGAGATGATAAAAAGTATAAATCCCTGTGGGGCCGGAGCCGATAATCGCGATTTTCTTCATCGACGGTCTTCCTGTTTTTTTTCCATAAGAAAAGCGTAGCAGGAGAATAATGATGAAAATAAAGGATTAGGAAAATTCAGGATATCAGAAGAGGATTTGCACCATTTCAGGACTGAAATGGTGCGTCCGAGTGGACTCGAACCACCGACCCCCACCATGTCAAGGTGGTGCTCTAACCAACTGAGCTACGGACGCAGAATGGTGCGTTCAATTGGACTCGAACCAACGACCCCCACCATGTCAAGGTGGTGCTCTAACCAACTGAGCTATGAACGCAACGTGTTGTCGGTGACAACGGGGACGAATATTAGCGGCACAGCACCGAGGTGGCAAGAGGGAAAATGCATTTTTCTCTCTGATTTCACGCGATTGCTTCATTACCGCGCAAAGTGAAGAGAAAGTAGCCGCCGGGCGGCGGCTACCGCGTCGTTAACGTGCCGCGCGCTGCAAAATGACCGTTGATGGCTGGCGTTGCAGGAAGCGCATTCGCATCATCATCATAATCGCCGCCGACGTCAGGCCGATGATAAAGCCCATCCAGAACCCTGCCGGACCCATGCGCTCAACCACTAAGTCAGTCAGGGCCAGAATATAGCCAGCCGGCAGTCCCAGCACCCAGTAGGCGATAAAGGTGATAAAGAAGATGGAGCGCGTGTCTTTATATCCGCGCAGCACGCCGCTGCCAATCACCTGAATGGAGTCGGAAATCTGGTAAATCGCGGCCAGCAGCATCAGGTGCGAGGCCAGCGCCACCACTTCCGGGTTGTCGTTGTAGAGCAGGGCGATCTGCTCGCGTAATGCAACGGTAAAGAGCGCCGTACAGACAGCCATGCACACGCCGACGCCCAACCCGGTCCGGGCGGCTGTTTGCGCATCCAGCGTTGAGCCCTGGCCCAGGCGGAAGCCGACGCGGATCGTCACCGCCGCCGCCAGCGACATCGGCAGGACGAACATCAGGGAGCTGAAGTTCAGCGCAATCTGGTGCCCGGCCACGTTCACAATGCCCAGCGGGGAGACCAGCAGGGCGACTACGGCAAAAAGGGTCACCTCAAAGAACAGCGCGAGGGCGATCGGCAACCCTAACTGCACCAGACGCGTCATGATGTTCCAGTCCGGCGTGCTAAATCTTTTCTCGTTGCGAATATCGCGCATGGAGCGGGCGCGTTTTACAAAGGCGATCATGGAGAAGAACATCACCCAGTAAACGGCTGCCGTCGCCACGCCGCAGCCGACGCCGCCGAGCTCCGGCATCCCGAAATGACCGTAAATAAAGACATAGTTCACCGGAATGTTGACCAGCAGGCCGATAAAGCCCATCACCATCCCGGGCTTGGTTTTCGCCAAGCCCTCACACTGGTTACGCGCTACCTGGAAAAAGAGGTAGCCGGGCGCACCCCAGAGCAGGGCGCGCAGATAGCCCACGGCTTTATCAGCCAGTGCCGGGTCAATGTTATGCATAGCGCGAATGATGTGGCCCGCGTTCCAGAGCACGACCATGATCAGCACGGAGACAAACCCTGCCAGCCAGAAACCCTGACGGACCTGATGGGCAATGCGCTCGCGACGACCCGAGCCATTGAGCTGAGCGATAACCGGCGTGAGCGCGAGCAGCAGACCGTGGCCGAACAGGATGGCCGGAAGCCAGATTGACGTGCCGATAGCAACGGCCGCCATATCGGTGGCGCTGTAGCCACCTGCCATTACCGTATCCACAAATCCCATTGCGGTCTGGGCCACTTGCGCGACGATCACTGGTATAGCCAGTGCCAATAGCTGGCGCGCTTCATTCATGTACTTCTGCACGTGAACACCTTTATTTTGTTGTTATTTGAGAGACTAAAAAAGCCGCCGAAACGGGCAGCAAGAAGAAAATGCAGGGGGGTGCCAGCTATTGTAGCGGGCTTTAGCTATTTATCTAGTGAAAAAATCGCCAGAAAATGCGCTCCGCTGGCAACCTCTTTTTCCAACTGTTATTGTGGTGGGATTAAACGGTGTCACCACCGTCCGGAAAAAACAGGAGTTGTAAGCATGTTTACTGGTATTGTGCAGGGCACCGCCAAAGTGGTGTCCATTGATGAAAAACCTAATTTCCGTACTCATGTTGTTGAGCTGCCGGAATATATGCTTGAGGGTATTGAAACCGGCGCGTCGATTGCTCACAACGGCTGCTGCCTGACCGTTACCGAAATTAACGGCAACCAGATTAGCTTTGATTTAATGAAAGAGACGCTGCGCATCACCAACCTGGGCGAGCTGGCGGTGGGAGATACCGTCAACGTTGAGCGGGCGGCAAAGTTCAGCGATGAGATTGGCGGGCACCTGATGTCCGGCCACATCATGACCACCGCTGAAGTGGCAAAAATCGTGACCTCGGAAAATAACCGTCAAATCTGGTTTAAAATGCAGGATCCTTCATTAATGAAATACATCCTCTATAAAGGATTTATTGGCATTGATGGGATTAGCCTGACGGTGGGTGAAGTAACGCCAACGCGTTTTTGCGTGCATTTAATTCCTGAAACGCTGCAGCGCACCACGCTGGGCGCCAAAAAACTGGGGCACCGCGTGAATATTGAAATCGATCCGCAAACCCAGGCGGTGGTGGATACGGTTGAGCGCGTGCTGGCAGCAAAAGAAGCGGCAATAATAAAGACCGCCGCAGAAGAAGAATAAAAAATAACCCCGGGTATCCGGGGTTATTTTTTAGCGTGCGACACGTAGTCCGTGTTCAATCCCACGGCTGAATACCACCTGCCAGAGCTGAATATCCCGTGCGCGAAACGCCCCCGCGCAGGCATTCAGATAATAGCTAAACATCCGCCTGAATCGTTCAGAATAGTTGTCCGCAATCTCAGGCCAGGTCTCCTGAAAACGCGCGTGCCAGGCCATCAACGTGGTGTCGTAATCCGCGCCAAAGTTATGCCAGTCTTCCATCACGAAATGGGGTTCACTGGCGTTGGCAATCTGGCGGACGGACGGTAAACAGCCATTCGGAAAGATGTATTTGTTGATCCACGGGTCGACGTTATTGTCGGTCCGCTTAGAGCCGATGGTGTGCAGCAGGAAGATGCCGTCCGGTTTCAGATTCCGATCCACCACCTCAAAATAGGTAGCGTAGTTTTTCGGCCCGACGTGCTCGAACATGCCGACGGAAACGATCCGGTCAAACTGTTCGTTCAGGTCACGGTAGTCCTGCAGCCGGATATCCACATCGAGGCCCTGGCAGCGTTCCCGCGCCATTTTTTGCTGTTCCGCTGAAATCGTCACGCCGACGACGCTGACGCCATAGTGCTTCGCCATAAAATACGCCAGCCCGCCCCAGCCGCAGCCGATATCCAGCACGCGCATACCGGGCTGGAGCTGTAGCTTCTCGCTAATCAGACGCAGCTTGGCCTGCTGTGCCTCTTCAAGCGTCGACGCCTCTTTCCAGTAGGCGCAGGAGTACTGCATGAAAGGGTCCAGCATACGGCTGAACAGGTCGTTGCCAAGATCGTAGTGTTCTTTACCTACGATCCACGCGCGCTTTTTACTTTGCAGATTGAACAGTCGGGAAGAGGCGACGCGCAGGGTGTCTTTGAGATTGCGAGGGAGTTGATTTTCAAGACCGGCACGCAGCACGCTGGCGAAAAAGGTGTCCAGACGTTCGCACTCCCACCAGCCGTCCATATAGCTTTCTCCCAGGCCTAACGATCCCTCCCGCAGCACGCGTTTAAAAAAGTCGGGATGTTTAACCTGCGGATCGGATGGCGATGATCCATTGATAGTGATGCCTGCTCGACCTAACAGTTCACTGACGATCCGGGACCAGTTGTCGTCCGGAACGCTGACTTCTTCTATACACGATGAACTCATAGCTTCTCCATCACCCTACTGTGATCAGAACCTTAAAACAGCGTAGACGCTTTTTTTGGTTTGTGAGAAATCTCACGGTAAATACCGCGAGGCTAGTATCCGACGTAGAACAGAGGAAGGGAGATAACCCTTGCCGAAATGCCTTCCATGGTAAAACGGGAGCGCTCCGGCTCCCGTTAACACTTAATATTTATCGTATTTAATCGAACCAAATTTAGTATAGGCCTCAAAATTTGGTGATTCAATAGAAAATTCTTAGCAACCTAATCACTGAAAATTAACATGATTTCTGGCGCAATCAGGCATGTGACGTTTCAACCTGAGCACTCTTTTCCTGCTCACGCTGCGCGGAGGCCTGCATGCGATAGCCCAACACCGCCAGCGCAACGGTCACCAGCATCACGCTGGTAGTGGTCAGGAGCGGCGTGGCAATCAGCGCCGATACCACCAGGCTTGCCAGGAAGCACAGCCCCAGCTGCAGGGTGTTCTGCAGCGCGGCGGCGCGGCCTGTCGCCTGCGGGAAGGGACGCAGCGCCTGGGCTACGACAATCGGGTAAATCGCCCCGTTCGCGACGGCCATCACGCAGAATGGGATCAAAATTTCGGCCAGACCGGCACCCGGAATAAAGCCAACGGCCCAGGTCCCGATGACGCTCAGCGCATACAGCACCAGCAGCCACGGCAGCATCTGCTGACCTTCCCACTTTTGAAGCGCCGCGCGGCAGCCGTACCCGCCCACCAGGAACGCGATGGTCTGCGGAACATAGCTCAGGCCGATGGCTGCCGGGCTGTAGCCCATATCGTGCAGAATGAATGGCGAACCGGTGAGCCACGCGAAGAAGCTTGCCGAGCAGGCGGCATAGATCAGGACATTACCGCGATACGCTTTGGTGCTGAGCAGGGAAGTGAAGGTAATCGGCTTCGCGTCAGCATGCGCTTCTTTTTTATGCGCGGGCTTGAGGGCGAACGCCGGCAGCATCAGTACCAGGGTAATGGCAAACAGCGTGGCGAAGATGGCCTGCCAGTCGAAATGCGCGAGGATCCAGCTGCCCAGCAGAGGGGCGAGGGCAGGTGAGAGACCCACAAGTGGCATAATGGTGGCGAAAATACGGTTTGTGCGGTTAGCCGGGTAATAGTCGGTGACCAGCGCCTGCCAGGTCACGGCCGCGGCACAGACGCCCACGGCCTGAATAAAACGCAGCACCAGCAGCCAGGTGGCATCGCGTACCCATAACATCCCCAGGCAGCCCACGGCAAAAATGGCCAGGCCCAGCAGCAGTACCGGTTTACGACCAAAGCGATCCGAGAGCGGTCCCCAGAGAAGCTGTGCGAAAGCAAAACCGGCGAGGAATAAACTCAGGCTGGCGCTGATGGCGGCGGCAGGCGTTTGCAAATCTTCCTGCATGGCGGCAAACGCCGGCAGGTACATATCGGTGGCCAAAAAGCCCAGCACGCTTAAGCCGCCGAGCCAGACTAAAAAACCGTTCCTGGGTTGCATTATTTTATTCTCCTGAGGAGGCAGGTATACATTGGCGCTGAGTGTAGGGAGTGCAAAGCCGCTTGTGAAACGCTAATATTTGGCGGGTGCATTCAAATTTTTTGCAGGCAGAAAATGTGGTCAGATTATTCTCTTGAAGTGGTCGATGCTGTTGCGCGTAACGGCAGCTTTAGCGGTGCGGCGCAGGAGCTGCACCGCGTCCCTTCGGCAATCAGCTACACGGTGCGTCAGCTGGAGGAGTGGCTGGCGGTTCCGCTGTTTGAACGGCGGCATCGTGATGTGGAATTAACGCCCGCAGGCGCGTGGTTTTTGAAGGAAGGGCGTTCTGTTATCAAAAAAATGCAGATCACCCGCGAACAGTGTCAGCAGATCGCTAACGGCTGGCGGGGACATCTTTCCATCGCCGTGGATAATATCGTTAAGCCAGAGCGCACCCGGCAGATGATCGTCGATTTCTACCGTCATTTTTCTGACGTCGAGCTGCGGGTCTCGCAGGAGGTGTTCAACGGCGTCTGGGATGCGCTGGCGGACGGCAGGGCAGAGATGGCGATTGGGGCCACGCAGGCGATCCCGGTTGGGGGACGTTACGCCTTTCGCGATATGGGGATGCTGAGCTGGAAGTGCGTGGTGGCAAGCGATCATCCGCTGGCGGCGATGGAAGGGCCGCTGAGCGATGATACGCTGCGCAACTGGCCGTCGCTGGTGCTGGAGGATACGTCCCGTTCATTGCCGAAGCGTATCACCTGGCTTCTGGACAACCAGCGGCGGGTGGTAGCCCCTGACTGGGAATCGTCGGCGACGTGCCTCAGCGCCGGACTGTGCGTCGCAATGGTGCCCGTTCATTTCGCGCGTCCGCGCATCGATACAGGAGAGTGGGTTGAGCTGACGCTGGAGAATCCGTTCCCGGATGCGGCCTGCTGCCTCACATGGCAACAAAATGATGTCTCGCCTGCGATGGCCTGGCTGCTGGATTATCTGGGAGACAGCGAAACGCTAAACCGGGAATGGTTACGGGAGCCAGCATAGCTGGCCCCGTAAAGCGATTAACGACGGTAGTCGCGGAACGGACCGTCCGCTACGGAACGGCGTTCGATAAGACGCGGGTGAACTTCAATGGACTGCGACTCTTCACGCTTGTTGACGATTCTGTCCATCAGCATATTGAAGGCCGTTTCGCCCAGCGAATCTTTCGGCTGGTGAATGGTGGTCAGCGCTGGCGTGAAGAAACGCGCGTTACGCACGTTGTCATACCCGATCACGGAAATATCCTGCGGGACGCGCAGGCCCAGCTCGTCGGCAGCGCAGAGCGCGCCCATGGCCATGATGTCGCCTCCGCAGAACACGGCGGTAGGACGGTGCGGCTGGGAGACGATCTGCTGCATCGCGCGGTAGCCCGATTCCGGCTCAAAGTCGCCCTGCACAATCCAGTTTTCCGGCACGTTGATCAGCGCTTCTTCCATCGCTTTCATAAAACCGGCCAGACGGCCCGCGCCGGTGTTGCGCTCCAGCGGACCGGGGATCACGCCAATCTCGCGGTGACCGCGTTCGATCAGATAGCGACCGGCCATATAGCCGCCTTCAAAGGCGTTATCGATAACGGAATCGGTGAAATCCGCGCGCGCTTCGCCCCAGTCCATCACCACCATCGGAATATGGCGATACTCTTCCAGCATCGACAGCACGGACTCCGGATACTCGGAACACATCACCAGCAGGCCATCAACGCGCTTTTGCGCCATCATCGACAGGTAGGCACGCTGTTTTTCAATGCTATTCCACGCGTTGCCCAGAATCAGGGTATAGCCTTTCTGGAAGCAGTTCTTTTCGACCGCTTCAATGATCTCGGCAAAATAGGCCGCTTCACTGCTGGTCGCCAGCAATCCAATGGACTTGGTGTGATTAACCTTGAGGCTACGCGCAACCGCACTTGGCGAATAGTGCAGCTCTTTGATCGCTGCCCAGACGGCGTTGCGCGTCTCTTCCGCCACAAAGCGGGTTTTGTTAATTACATGTGATACGGTTGTAGTGGAAACGTTTGCGCGTTTTGCTACGTCTTTAATTGTTGCCATTAAATGTCACTCCAGACCATATCCTAAGCTCCTGAAAAACATGAAGGTAAACGTTTGCCTTCTCTCACCCTTATCTCGCAATCTTGAATTGCGGCACGCCGGGAAAACGACACGGGACGTCAGGAGGGGGTCAATGGCCGGTACGCTAATAAATTTAGCGTGGAATTTTGTCCTATCTTGATGAAAAGGGGAAGAGGTAAAGTGGTTATCAGTATAAATCCAGGAAGATTTTTGACGTAATCTGTGCAAAAATGAGCAAGCTCACTTTTCGTGTGGGGATTAAAAGGAGAAAAATTGATGAGTTCCGATCTTAAGTTTTCGCTGTTCACCACCGTTGTTGTGCTGGCTCTGATTGTTGCGGCCGGTCTGACGGCTGCGCTGCACTGATTTACGCGGAGGGAGAGCCTTCTCCCTCCCGACTCCCCGGATTGTTACTTCTCTGGCAAAAATCTTTTGCCATTTTGTTAACTTCTCATTTTTTGTGATTGATGTCATGCTTTCCGCTTCTTTGTTCTGTGTCACCACATGACACGGCATCCGGAGTTGACGCATGAAAATCAATTTTCCCCTGCTGGCCCTGGCGATTGGCGCTTTTGGGATTGGCACCACTGAATTCTCCCCGATGGGGTTACTGCCTGTTATTGCCCGGGGCGTAGATGTCTCTATCCCTGCGGCAGGGATGTTAATCAGCGCCTACGCTATCGGCGTGATGGTCGGGGCGCCGTTGATGACGCTTCTGCTTTCGCACCGCGCGCGCCGCAATGCGCTGATTTTCCTGATGGCGATTTTCACCCTGGGCAACGTGCTTTCGGCCATTTCGCCGGACTACACCACATTGATGCTGTCACGCATTCTGACCAGCCTTAACCACGGCGCGTTCTTTGGGCTGGGGTCGGTCGTGGCTGCCAGCGTGGTGCCAAAACATAAGCAGGCGAGCGCCGTGGCAACCATGTTTATGGGGCTGACGATTGCCAACATCGGCGGGGTGCCTGCGGCAACCTGGCTGGGGGAAGCGATCGGCTGGCGTATGTCCTTCCTGGCGACTGCCGGGCTTGGCGTGGTTGCAATGGTGGCGCTGTTCTTCTCCTTGCCGAAAGGCAGCGCGGGGGAACGTCCTGACGTGCGCAGAGAACTGTCGGTGCTTATGCGCCCGCAGGTGCTCTCCGCGCTGCTCACCACCGTATTGGGGGCAGGGGCGATGTTTACCCTCTACACCTATATTTCACCGGTATTGCATGATATTACCCACGCAACGCCACTCTTTGTGACCGCAATGCTGGTGCTGATTGGCGTGGGCTTCTCGATTGGCAACTATCTCGGCGGGAAATTTGCCGACCGTTCCGTAAGCGGGACGCTGAAGGGCTTCTTAACCCTGCTGATTGTCATCATGGTTGCCATTCCGTGGCTTGCGCGTAATGAGTTTGGGGCCGCGATTGCGATGGTCGTCTGGGGAGCCGCCACCTTTGCCGTGGTGCCGCCGCTGCAGATGCGCGTAATGCGTGTCGCGCATGAGGCGCCGGGACTTTCATCTTCCGTGAATATCGGTGCGTTTAACCTGGGTAATGCCCTGGGCGCCGCGGCCGGTGGAGCCGTGATTTCAGGTGGTCTGGGGTACAGCTTTGTGCCGGTGATGGGGGCGATTATTGCCGCGCTCGGCCTGCTGCTGGTGGTGATGTCGGGTCGTAAACAGCCTGAAGCAGCCTGCGCTGCGGAATAAACCAAAAACGCAGAAGGGCGAACCCTTCTGCGTATCTCTTACGCGGCGAAGTTCTTCGCGACAAAGTCCCAGTTAACCAGTGCCCAGAAGTGCTCCAGGTAGTTCGGGCGCGCGTTGCGGTAATCAATGTAGTAAGCGTGTTCCCACACGTCCACGGTCATCAGCGGCTTCGCGCTGGTGGTCAGCGGGGTACCTGCGTTTGAAGTGGACACGATAGCCAGTTTGCCATCCGCCTCTTTAACCAGCCACGTCCAGCCAGAACCGAAGTTCTTGATGGCTGCATCGGTAAATTTCGCTTTAAAATCCGCGAAGCTGCCAAATGCGGTGTTGATAGCGGTAGCCAGTTCACCGACAGGTTCACCGCCGGCATTCGGTGCCAGGCAGTGCCAGTAGAAGGTGTGGTTCCACACCTGAGCAGCGTTGTTAAAGACGCCACCCTCTGAGCTGCGGACGATCTCTTCCAGCGTTTTGCCTTCAAAATCGGTGCCCTTGATCAGATTATTCAGGTTGGTGACGTAAGTCTGGTGATGCTTGCCGTAATGATATTCCAGGGTTTCCGCAGAAATGTGCGGTGCCAGGGCGTCTTTTGCATACGGTAGTGCAGGTAATTCGAACGACATTGCTTCTCTCCTTATTGTATTTTGTGTTGCCAATAACCACACAGACAACATGGACAGGATAGCAAATTGAAAGGGTATGCAAAAGAGGAACTTACCCTGCCACGGATGTGGCAGGGCAGGGGTTAGCGAATGGTTTTCGGCGTCATCACGCGACGCGCGCCGACGTAGTGGCGTACCCAGTAGTCTTCACTGAGAGAGGTGATCTGAATATCCTGGCCGCTACGCGGTGACTGGATGAATTTCCCATTGCCGACATACACGCCGACGTGGTCAGCCGTGCCGCGACCCTGAGTGCGGAAGAACACCAGATCGCCGTTTTCCAGCTCACCGCGGTCAACCGGTGAGGCATCGCGCAGGTGGTACATCTCATTGGCGGTACGAGGAATGCGGAATTTGACCAGATCTTTATAGGCGTAATAGACGAGGCCGCTGCAGTCAAAACCGGTACGCGGCGAGCTGCCACCCCAGTGATAAGGTTTGCCAATCTGCCCCATCAGTTTGTTCATCGCGGTTTTTTGCGCTTTCTGTACACGCACTTTATGCACTTCCGCTATTTTCGTGACCTTCGTGCATTTCGCCTTGTGGCCTTTACGCGTGATGCATTTTTCAGTAACGAGGTTAGCGGCGGTTTGCGAAGCTTTACTTTTGGAGGAGTGTGCAGTGCGGGAAGGTTTTGTTTTCGTCTTGCTGGAAGCGGTCTGTTTCGTCTGAGCCGGTGTTTTTTTCTTGTCGTTCTTAGCGGTGGTTTTTTTCTTACGTTCTGTGGCTTTCACCAGATGGTTTTTTTGTACAGCAGAATGCCGCGCCTGCTGAGAGGCGTTTGCCACTGGCGTGAAAGTGAGTGAAGTAAACAGTAAAGCACAGAGCGTGATCGAGATTTTATTTATCCGCGCCACTGGGCAGTCCCCTGATAAATGCAGGTCATCAATAATACCCGCGTGTGATTTACAAAGCCCGTCGATTCTAATCTATAAAAACCCAGAAAGTTAATAGCATTTTTCAATCTACAATCCTGTTTCGTTAGCAAGTGCAAAAAAATTCATCGTTCTGTCGCACATTTGCCCACTCCTTAAGCAAAACCCTGACTGCCGCAGGGGTAAACACCATTTGCAATGCAACTTTTCGTGACTCGGGGTAGAATGTATAAACGTGACAAAAATGTTATTTTCCGATGCCAGTCTGAACCGCTACAATGTCAGACGAATGCCGTAACAGAAGTTAAAGGAAGCAAGACATGAGCACCACTATTGAAAAAATCCAGCGCCAGATCGCTGAAAACCCGATTCTGCTGTATATGAAAGGTTCTCCGAAGCTGCCAAGCTGCGGCTTCTCCGCACAAGCGGTTCAGGCGCTGTCAGCCTGTGGTGAGCGTTTTGCTTACGTTGATATCCTGCAGAACCCGGACATCCGCGCTGAGCTGCCTAAGTACGCTAACTGGCCGACTTTCCCACAGCTGTGGGTTGACGGTGAGCTGGTTGGCGGCTGCGATATCCTGATTGAAATGTATCAGCGCGGCGAACTGCAGCAGCTGATCAAAGAGACGGCGGCGAAGTACAAAACCGAAGAGCCGGACGCAGAGTAATTTTCTGCGCAAATAAAAAAGCGACCTGATAAGGTCGCTTTTTTTTATTCTTCGCTGTCGCCCATCGGCAGCGGCCAGCCGCCCAGACGCTTCCAGCGGTTGACGATCTCACAGAACAGCTCTGCGGTGCGCTCCGTGTCGTATAAAGCGGAATGCGCCTGCGTACCGTCAAAAGGTATACCCGCCGTGATGCAGGCTTTAGATAACACCGTTTGTCCCAGAGCCAGGCCGCTCAGCGCGGCGGTGTCGAAGGTCACAAAAGGATGGAAGGGGTTGCGTTTAAGCGCGGCGCGCTCCGCGGCGGCCATGGTAAAGCTGTGATCGAAGGTGGCGTTATGGGCCACCATGATGGCGCGGCTGCAGTTACTCTCTTTCATGCCTTTACGTACCATTTTGAAAATGGCGTGCAGCGCATCATATTCACTGACTGCACCACGCAGCGGGTTATGCGGATCGATACCGTTAAACGCCAGCGCTTCCGGCTGTAAGTTTGCCCCTTCGAAAGGTTCAACGTGGAAATGCAGCGTGGTGTCCGGTGTAAGCCAGCCCTGTTCATCCATCTTCAGCGTGATGGCGGCAATTTCGAGCAGCGCATCGGTTTTAGCGTTAAATCCGGCTGTTTCTACATCAATGACAACGGGATAAAAACCACGAAAACGGTCGCACAGACCGCTAAATTGAGCGTTATCGGACATCAGGGTCTCTTACAAGGGGAAAAAGCAGAGCGCATTATGGCAAATTTTGCAGGGTGATGCAGTAAAACTACGGGCGCATGTTGCGCCCTAAGGGATCAGTTGCCCAGACCGCGACCCGCGTCTTTGGCTTCAATCAGCTCGATTTTGTAACCATCCGGATCTTCCACGAACGCAATCACGGTGGTGCCGCCTTTTACCGGGCCCGCTTCGCGCGTCACGTTACCGCCGTTGCTGCGAATGCGCTCACACGCTTCGGCCGCGTTGTCCACTTCCAGCGCGATGTGGCCGTAGGCGGTGCCCAGCTCATAGCTGTCTACGCCCCAGTTATAGGTCAGCTCGATCACCGCTTCATCCGTTTCCGGGCCGTAACCCACGAACGCCAGCGAGTATTTGTATTCCGGGTTTTCGCTGGTGCGCAGCAGCTTCATGCCCAGGACGTTAGTGTAGAAATCAATGGAACGTTGCAGGTCGCCAACGCGCAGCATGGTGTGAAGTAGGCGCATAATTTCCTCATTAACCAATAGAATAGACTGTCTTTTTGAACAGAAACGATGTTTTAGTATAGCGGCGAAGTATCGCCGCTATCAATGAACAACGGCGAGATTACAGAGAAGGGTAGTCGGTGTAGCCTTCCGCGCCGCCGCCGTAGAAGCTTTCCGGGCGCTGCGGGTTCAGGGCCGCTTTTTTCTGCAGACGGGCAACCAGATCCGGGTTGGCGATGTAGTCGCGGCCAAACGCGACGGCATCGATTAGCCCTCTGCCGATCAGATCTTCGGCTTTTTCCGGGGTATAAGCCCCCGCACCGATGATCACCCCGTGGAAACGCTCGCGCACTTTCTGACGGAAAGCGTCCGTGTAAGGTTTACCGCCAGCCCAGTCCGGCTCGGACATGTGCAGATAGGCGATGCCACGTTTTGCCAGTTCTTCGATCAGATAAAGAGCATCGGCTTCTTCGTTTGGACCGTTGTCGACGTTCTGGAAAGAACCGATTGGGGAGACGCGGATCCCGATACGATCCGGGCTCCACTCCTGGCATACGGCATCAACCACTTCCAGCACCAGGCGAGCGCGGTTTTCGACGCTGCCGCCGTACTGGTCGGTGCGGTGGTTAGACGACGGTGACAGGAACTGGTGCAGCAGGTAGCCATGCGCGGAGTGCAGCTCAATCAGGTCAAAACCGGCTTCACGGGCGTTGGCCACGGCCTGGCGGAAGTCGTTCACGATACCCGGGATCTCGTCCAGCTCAAGCGCACGCGGCATAGAGGTATCCACGCGGATCGCATTGCCGTTTTCATCACGCAGGGAAGTACGGGTATTTGCGCTCAGGGCTGAAGCGGAGACCGGTGCCTGGCCGCCAGGCTGAATGCTGCTGTGAGAGATACGACCGGTGTGCCACAGCTGGACCGCAATGCGACCCTCTTCAGCGTGAACGCCCGCGGTGATTTTCTGCCATGCGGCGATCTGTTCCGGGCTGTGAAGACCCGGCGCACCCGCATAACCCTTAGCCTGAGCGGAAATCTGCGTGGCTTCGGTGATGATCAGGCCAGAGCTTGCGCGCTGACGATAGTATTCACCCATCAGTGGGGTTGGGATGTCGCCCGGCTCAATGCTGCGCAGACGGGTAAGCGGAGCCATAAACACGCGGTTTGGCGCAGTGACGGCACCCACTTTCAGTGGGGTAAATAATTTTTCAGCTGACATAAAGACTCCTGAGTAGACCAGTCGACTAGTAGTTGGGTAAATAAAAACGCCTGTTAAATGCCAGGCGCAGTAATGCTGTTTTTCACATGTGCCAGCGCGCTTTCCAGCGGCACGGCACTGCGCGAAATTTTTGCCTGCAGGTTAGCGCCTAGCCAGAGCGCATATAACACCTGCGCCTGGGTTAGCGGCTCGCCGGAAAAGGCCAGCGTTTTTTCATCGCGGCCTTTCTCCAGCGCCTGGGCCAGGAGGGCGATAACGCCGCGGGCACCTTTATCCATCGCCGTGCGCATATCTTCAGAAAGATCGCACACTTCTGCAGACAGCTTAACGGTCAGGCATCCGCTGATAATGCCCTGCTGACAGAACTGGTTCAGCGTTTCCTGATAGTAGTTCAGAACACGATCCCGGTAGTTACCTTCACCTGAAGCAAAGTGGGTCGCCAGACGCTGATGGTAGCCAGCATAATGACGCTCCAGCATCGCTACGCCAAAAGCCTCTTTGGACCGGAAGTAGTGATAAAACGACCCCTTCGGTACCTCAGCGGTTTTTAACAGCTCGCTCAACCCCATACCGGTAAACCCGCGATGCATGCAAAGTCGCTCGCCGGTTGCCAGTAAATGTTCGCGGGTATCGTGTTCAGTATTTCTGCTCATGGCCGCACTCTAATAGACCGTTCGGTCTAATGCAAGCGAGTTTACGGGCGACATGCGCTCAGTATATCCAGCTGCGGTTGATAAACCGTTGATTTCACGTCCATCATACCCAATACGGTTGAGAATAAATTGTCCTGGGAAACCGCATTTTTTGCTGCATGGTCGCGCAAACACTGTTCGTTGATGCCAAAGTTTTTCGCGTAATCCGGTGACAGCCAGAACATAAACGGAATATGCGTTTGCTGCTCCGGCGCCAGCATGTACGGCGTACCGTGCAGATAAATACCGCTTTCACCCAGCGATTCACCGTGATCTGAAAGATAAATCAGGGCGGTGTTCATGCTCGACTGGCGCGCTTTCAGCGCATCGATGGTTTTGCTGACCATGCTGTCGGTATAGAGGATGGTGTTGTCATAGGTATTTATCAGCGCCTGATGATCGCAATCCTGAATCTCATTGGTGTCGCAGGTTGGGGTGAATTTACGGAAGTTGTCCGGGTAACGGCGATAGTATGCCGGACCGTGGCTCCCCATCAGGTGGATAACCAGCACCGTATCTTGCCTCACGCCATCCAGCACGTTGTCCAGACGATAGAAGTTCACGTCGTCAATGCAGGATTTGTCTTTGCAGAACTGATCCAGCTGCCACTGCGTCATGTCGGTATGGGGCACCCGATCGCAGGCACCTTTACAGCCGCCGTCGTTGTCGCGCCACAGCAGGTTGATACCCGCATGCTTGAGCACGTCGAGCAGTCCCTCGCGATGGTGAGCCAGGTCGGCATCGTATTTGCTGCGCGTCATGCCGGAGAACATGCAGGGAACGGAAACCGCGGTTTCGGTACCACACGAGGAGGCCTGCGGGAAGTTAATCACGTCCTGCTTTTTCAGCTCCGGGTTGGTTTCGCGTTCGTAACCGTTCAGGGAGTAGTTTGCCGCGCGCGAGGCTTCGCCGACGACAAGCACCAGAACGGTTTTCTTTTGTTGACCGGTAATCAGTGACCCTTTATGGGCATCTTCACCAATGCGCACCAGCGTTTGATCGCCGGCAAACCAGCGCATCTTGCTGTACTTCACCACGGCGCTGACATAGTTCGCCGGGGTGACCATTTTGACGATGCTTTTGTTATTGCGGAACAGCGACGCGTAATCTTTATAAAACAGCGCGGCAATGAGGATAATCACCAGCAGAGCGCCGAGCATCGCGGCAACGCGCGTCAGCAGCGCGTACCACCATTTTCCGGTACGAATCCGGGTCAACGCCAGCACCACGGAGGGAACGAGGCCGGCTATAACAATCCACAGAATCATCTGCGGGGTCACCAGGGCGGTCGCTTCCTGAGAGTTGGTTTCGAACACGTTCACAATCATGTTCTGATCGATCACCGCGCCATAGGTGTACATAAAGTAGGTTGCCGCGGCGCATCCGATCGTCAATACAATCAGCAGCGGCTTGCGGAGATACGGGATGTTAAGCAGGCTAAAGACAATCACCCAGCCGCAAAATAGCACCAGCGGTACGGAGGCGGCAAAGAGGAAGTCGTGCAGATGGACTGGGCCGATAATGGCCCAGCTGCGCTGGATAAACAGCCCGTTCAGCAGAGTAAAGAAAAGTGCACAGCCCAGAGTAAATTTAATGTCGTTACATTGTAACTTTTTGATTAACCACATCGATCGGTAAACCCGTTATTGTCATGATGGGCCGAGTATAGAGAGGGAAGATTAGTGAAACCTTAATGCCACAAATCTGTGATATAGGCCTTGCACGTGGCGCGATTAACGTCTTCACTGTAGGTGAGAGGTGCTTTCGGGAGGTGAGTGTGGCAGAGCAGCTGGAGTTTTTCCCCATCCAGAGCCCGTGCCGGGGGATTTGTCAGGTCGATGAACGCGGATATTGCCGCGGGTGCATGCGTACCCGCGATGAGCGTTTTAACTGGCAAAACTTTAGCGACACGCAAAAGCAGGAGGTGTTACGCCTCTGCCGACAGCGTCTTCTGCGCAAAATACGCGCAAACAAAGCGGGTGAAACCGAAGAACCCCAGCAACCTTCACTTTTTTAACACGGTAATTGCGTATACTCATGACATTACGTCCTTGAGGAAAATGTTATGGTTCAGCGAATTACCCTTGCCCCCCAGGGGCCAGAATTCTCCCGTTTTGTAATGGGCTACTGGCGTCTGATGGACTGGAATATGTCCCCCCTCCAGCTGGCGAGCTTTATTGAAGAGCACCTTGATTTAGGCATCACCACGGTCGATCATGCGGATATTTACGGTGGCTACCAGTGCGAGGCCGCGTTCGGCGAGGCGCTCAAGCTGGTTCCGGCCCTGCGCGATCGCATGGAGATCGTCACGAAGTGTGGGATTGCCACCACGGCAAAACCTGAACACGCCCTCGGTCATTACATCACCGACAGTGCGCATATCATCAAGAGCGCCGAGCAGTCGCTGGTCAATCTGGCGACCGACCGTATCGACCTGCTGTTAATCCACCGCCCCGACCCGCTGATGGATGCCGATGAGGTGGCGGAAGCCTTCCTGAACCTGCACCAGAGTGGGAAAGTGCGTCACTTCGGCGTCTCTAACTTTACCCCGGCACAGTTTGCGCTGCTTCAGTCGCGCCTGCCGTTTACGCTGGCCACTAACCAGGTTGAGATCTCTCCGGTCCACCAGCCGCTGCTGCTGGACGGTACCCTCGATCAGCTGCAGCAGCTGCGCATTCGCCCAATGGCGTGGTCGTGCCTGGGGGGCGGACGTCTGTTCAATGATGATGAGTTCCAGCCGCTGCGCAACGAGCTTGAAACCATCGCCCGCGAACTGAACGCGGAGAGCATCGAACAGGTGGTTTACGCATGGATCCTGCGCCTGCCGTCAAAACCGCTGCCGATTATCGGTTCCGGCAAAATTGAGCGCGTGCGTTCTGCGCTGGCCGCTGAAGAGCTGCAGATGACCCGTCAGCAGTGGTTCCGCATCCGTAAGGCCGCGCTGGGTTACGACGTACCATAAACCGCCTGAAGGTGACTTTCCGGTCAAATCTTTGCCCCTGGTATACACTTAAGGGGCAAAAAATAACCCGCGGAGGTCATTATGAAGCGTTTTGCTCTGGCACTGGTCACGCTGGTTGTTTGCGCAGGGGCGCAGGCAGCCAGTGACGAAGTGGAAATGAATCTCGTCACCCCACAGGGTGTGGGTCAGTCCATCGGAACGGTGAAAATCACTGAAACCGATAAAGGACTGGAGTTTGCACCCAACCTCAAAGCCCTCCCTCCCGGTGAACATGGTTTCCATGTTCACGCCAAAGGCAGCTGTCAGCCCGCTTTAAAAGAGGGCAAACCGTCGGCGGCGGAAGCGGCAGGGGGTCACCTCGACCCGCAGCATTCCGGCAAGCATGAAGGCCCGGATGGAATGGGGCATTTAGGCGATCTGCCAGTGCTGGTGGTGAATAACGACGGTAAAGCCACCGATCCCGTTGTCGCGCCTCGACTGAAAAAGCTGGATGAGGTGAAAGGCAAAGCGCTGATGATCCATGTCGGCGGCGACAATATGTCCGATCGGCCTAAACCGCTTGGCGGCGGCGGGGCACGCTATGCGTGCGGCGTGATCTGATCCCCAATCGTTCCCGGTGGCGGTGCCTGTTCCAGCTGCGAGAGCGAGCAGTGCAGGCGCCAGATTATCGAGGCCAAATCACGGGCTGCGGGCAAATGATGCTGTGCCAGCGTATCGCAGATCCGCTGCAGTTCATTCAGCGTGGTTTCGAGCGGCCGCTGCTGGACACCGCGCTCGCTCATTACATCGCGCAGCAGGGAGATGCAAACATCACGAACCTGCGACAGCGGATCGGAACGCGTTTCCCACGCACGAAGCTGCCAGACCACGTGCGAGCAGTTCAACAGCACCACGCCCCAGCGCAGCAGCCAGCGCCGGGACAGCGCGTCCTGGCTGTTATTCAGCTGACTGACGTGATGATAGACCAGCGATTCATACTCGTTTTCACCCAGGTGCGGTTTACGGCTGAGCTGGTCGACAAACCCTCTGCGTAACTCCCGAATATGCCTGCGGCTCTTGCGTGCATCGGAGCCGGGACGTAACACCGCAAAAGCCAGCCACGCCAGCCCCACGCCAAGGATCTTTGCCAGGTTATCATTGAGAAAATCGGCGTAATCATAAACCGGTGGATTCGTCACGGAGATAAACGAGCCCATAAAGACAATCAGCTGTCCCCAGAGGCCCGCCAGCTTAGGCATTTGCAGCTTCAGAAGCTGCATGGTGGTTAACAGGGGAAACAGGAAAAGCAGGAACTGCCACAGATCGCTTATCTGCACCATCAGGCCAAACTTCACCACGAAGCTGAAAAGCGACAACAGCACCAGCGTGCGCAGCAGGAGCGTAAGCGAGTTGAACGGCGAGGCCGCGACGGAATAAAGCACGCAGCTGATGGCGGCAAGCGTCAGGGCCGCCGTACCGGACTCCCACTGCGTGGTAATGCTCCACGCCCCCACCAGCATCAGCGCGCAGAAGGTGCGAAAACCGCTCCACAGCGCTTCAAGATAGTCGGTATGGCGCGCAAGTGCCGGGCTGCCGGGGACGTTGAACTCCGTTAATGGGGTCGCGTTTTCGACGGCCGTAATCCAGCGGCTGCTGCGCAGGTACAGCCGGCAAAAGTAATTCAGGCGCTGCCAGAAGGCGCGATGGCGGTAGTCGTACTCATCAACCGGGGCGAGCGGAGCGATAATCCGCGCTACGGTGTAAATGTCCGCATCCGGGCGCGCAAGAGCCGCGAGCAGCGTTTCAATCACGGCTCGGGTATTTTCAGGCGGCGTCGGCCAGTTGAGCAGCATCCGGCGCAGGCTGGAGATGGCGCTGGTCATGCGCAGCTGCTGGTGCAGCAGATAGTTAAGCAGGGTGTTCTGGCGGCGAAAGCGGTAGTGGCTCCAGAACGCCTGAATGCGCAACAGATTCATCGTCAGGATCTGTCCGATAACCTTTTCATGCGCGAGGCGGATATCGTCGCTGGTATCCGGTTGCCACAGCAGACTCGCGTGTTCCAGTAACCGGGTATGCATGGTTTTCAGCGCGGTGATGAGCGCGGTGCCGTCGGATGTGCTGGGGAGGATCATCATCATGAAGCCGCCGCTGAGGATCCCGACAATCACTTCGCAGACGCGCGCCTGGGCTATATCCCACAGCTCGGTGGTGTCGAGCACGTTAACCACCGGAAAGGCGATGATGGCGGCGGTGTAGCCTGCCAACTGGAACGCATAGGCGACGTTATTGGTAAAATGGGCGCAGGCCCAGGTGCAGCACCCCAGCCATGCGGCCATGCTCAGCAGGAACAGCCACGGATCGTTCAGCGTATGGCCGGCGATAATTAGCGCCGCGGTGGCGCCCAGCAGGCTGCCTGCGATGCGGCCAAGACTTTTACTGATCACCCCGCCGACCGTCGGGAAACTCACTACCGCCGCAGACGTCATCGCCCAGTAGGGCTCATCCAGGTTCAGGTAATAAGCCACAGTCAGCGCAAGACACATGGCAATGCCGTTACGCAGCGCGTAGCGCCACTGGGGACGCGTCGCTTTCATCCACGGCGTGTTTTGCCAGGAGAGACCCTGCAGCTTCATCACCGGTTGCCGATGGAGACAGTGCAGGTGGTGCCGGACACAAGGGTAATGTCCTGCGGTAAACGGTCAAACTCCACGCGAACCGGAACGCGCTGGGCCAGACGCACCCAGGGGACGTTCGGCTTTATGTCCGGCACCAGCCCTGAATCCGTTTCAACGCTTTGATCGTAAATGGCGCGGCCAATGCTGGATACGTGACCCTGTAACTTCTGCGAGCCGCTGTAAAGCGTTATTGCGGCTGGAGAACCCTCGCGAATATGTCGAAGCTTGGTCTCTTCGAAATAGCCCACGACGTAGAAGGAGTGGCTGTCGACGAGGGCGAATATCGGTTGTCCCGTGGTAGCATAATTCCCCACGCGGGCCGAGAGGTTGGTCACCCATCCATCAACAGGTGCCGTAATCACGGTTTGGGTCAGTTGCCACTGCGCCTGCTTCAGCGTCGCCTCCGCCACGTTGACGTTAGCCTGCATCGCCTTAACGTTGATATTGGCGGTGTCTAAATCTTCCGCTGAGATGTAGTTTTGCGACAAGTGGCGGCGGCGGTTGGCCTCGTTGTTGGCCTTTGCCAGATCCGACTGGGCTTTAGCCAGCTGCGCCTGGGCGTTCAGGATCGCAATGTGGTACGGGGTGTCGTCGATGCGGAATAAAATGTCTCCCTTTTTGACGAACTGGTTATCCTTAACCAACAGCGTCGTAATACTTCCCGACACCTGAGGGGTAATGCTGACCTGCTCAGCGCGGACTTTGCCATCACGCGTCCAGGGCGACTGCATATAAAAATTCCACATCCACCAGCCCGCAACCAGCGCGAGGGCAAGGACAAACAGGGTGGAAAAGTACTTTAGCGTTTTCAGGGACATATTCACCACACAGTCAAAACGGCAAGGCCCAGGCATACGGAAAGGGCAAACAGGGAAAGATCCATCAGCATGGGATGCCAGATTTCGCCGGAGTACATCCAGTCGCGAAGCAGACGATGCGCGATGAGCCAGAGGATAAAGCCCACCAGAACGGCCTTAAACAGAGGAGGAAAGTAGACTGACGCACCGAAGATCAGGTCCTGAAGGGGTAAACCCTCTGAGCGATGAAAAAACGTCACGGGCAGAAATCCTTTGCAGTGAACAGAATGCCGCGTTGGCTTGTCTTAGTATGATGAAGCATCACAATTCAGTGTAAGTCATACTTTTAAGTTCGATGAATGCAGTATTGCATTTGTTTTGGCAATACAAATGCTGCACACTATTCTAAAATCAGTATAATAACTTAGCAAGCTAATTATAAGGAGATGAAATTGGAATCGCCATTAGGTTCTGATCTGGCAAGGTTGGTACGCGTCTGGCGTGCTCTGATTGACCATCGCCTGAAACCTCTGGAACTCACACAGACGCATTGGGTCACGCTGCACAACATTCATCAGCTGCCGCCCGATCAGTCGCAAATTCAACTGGCAAAAGCGATAGGAATTGAGCAACCGTCGCTGGTACGCACGCTTGACCAGCTGGAAGAGAAGGGGTTGATATCGCGGCAAACCTGCGCCAGCGATCGTCGCGCCAAGCGGATTAAACTCACCGAGAAAGCGGCGCCTATCATCACGGAAATGGAAGCCGTGATCACCAAGACGCGCGGTGAAATCCTGTCTGGTGTTTCACCGGCGGAGCTGGAAATGCTCATCAGCCTCATTGGGCGCCTTGAGCAAAACATCCATGAGCTACAGTCGCGCGACTGACAAACAACAAGGCCTTGCAGCAGCAAGGCCTTTTTTTACTTAAAGACCACCACGCGGTTACGTCCTGTCTCCTTCGCTTCATACATCGCTTTGTCGGCATTTTCCACACAGGTTTCTGCGGCTATTGCGGGCGACGTTGCCGTAAACACCCCCATGCTGATGGTGATTGGCTCCGGTAATTGACCGCCGCTGCTGCTGTTATCGAAGCTGCTGAGATTTAACCTTATGCGTTCCGCCACCTGGTACGCCGCGTCTGATGAGGTGTTGCCCAGCATCAGAACAAACTCCTCACCACCGATACGGGCCGCGATGTCCTGGGGGCGCACGGAATCCATCAGCAGATTAGCGACAAACTGCAGGACCTTGTCGCCCTGAAGATGCCCGTAGGTGTCGTTGATACGCTTGAAGCGATCGAGATCGCTGACGATGACGGAAACCGGGCGGCTGGGTTTGGCGATATCCAGCGCCTGCTTTAACGTTTCATAAAAATAACTGCGGTTATACAGGCGCGTCAGCGGGTCGCGAATGGAGTTCTGGTAAGACTGCTGATACTTAACGTGCGAGTCGCGATACAGCCTGAAAACATCGTAGAGCAGAACAAAAATGATCATCAGCGTGGCGACGGTTTCAAATAAGCGAGCGCGATACCAGGAGATATCTTCAACATGTCCACCCACTAACAGCATTGAGAGCGTGACGATATAGCAGACGCACAGAAAATTACCGCCCACCCAGAATAAGTTGCGTATGAGCGTAATAAACATCAGTGTGGCTAATGTCACCACCCAGAGTGCAATTAATGCAATATTAATGAAGTGGCTCCAGAGAACCATAAATTCACGGGTTTCATTATCCACAAGATCAATGGATAAAAAGGAAGAATGACTGGAATACATCCATGCCAAACCTACTGCAAAGACGGTAAACAGAAACTCGCCGCTCACAATAGCGATATGCGCCAGCCGCGAAAGGGGACAATTGCGCGTGGTATAGAGTATTGCCGAAACGATTATTAGCACCGCCATTAAGAGATGGCGGAACATATAGAAGATCATCGCATCGTTGTAGTTCACCGCGTTGAACTGATAGAGGTCCAGCCAGGCGGGAAAGCTGCACAGCGTTCCGACCATCAGCGATGCCGACCCTGCAAAGGCAAAAGCGAGCGATACCAGATACAACCGTTTTCGGTCACACCAGTATTTCATTGCCATAAAGCAGGCAATAAACAGATCAAACACCAGTAAAAAAATGGTGAGCGTAGGGAACAAGTGAGACGAAAAGGTTGGAACCCATTCGGCAATTTTTGAAAACAGGGCGTGTAATATGCCGATAACAGCAATACAACCTAGACAGAACGAGATATAACGACCCTTTACAGAACGATGATTCGCATACATATACGGTTTTAATGACTTTATAATGAATTAAGGTGAGGGTATTGCGGAGAGTGTAATCAATTAGCACGCTAAATACTTTGCGCAGAAACAATATATGGCGTGGTTAATAATTGGTGAGGTGAATGTATTTTGTAAATGTATTTGTGGGAGTGATAAACAATGTAAATGGATGTGGCCTGATGACCACATCCATTTTTAATTAACGTGGAGAAACGGTCACCTGACTTCCGTTGCTTGCCAGAACAACGCGCTGGCCTGCAGAGAAGCGAGTGCTGCCTTGTTTCTGTACAACCATGATCGTGCTGCCGTCGTCTTTACGAATTTCCAGCTCTACGCCCTGGGTTTTGTTCATCGCACCCTGAACGCCCTGGCCGGCTACGCCACCCGCAACGGCGCCTGCGGCTGTTGCCAGCGAGCGTCCTGTACCGCCACCGACGGTATTACCGAGGAAACCACCCAGAACGGCACCGCCGATTGCACCCATCACGTTGCTTTCATCACCACCCTGGATCTGTACAGGACGTGCGTTAACAACGGTACCGTAAGTCACGTTCTGAACCTGTTTCGCTTCAGAAGCGCTGTAAACGTCGCCAGAAAGTGAACTGTCATTCACACAGCCAGCCAGAGTTAAACCAATCAGCGAAACGCCCAGTACACGTAAAATCATTTGAATCTCCTGTTCACCAAAAACGCCCGATTGGGGGCATCCGTTATGGCTAAATTATATGGCATAAGGGGCCATAGTTCATATCTTTGCACTAACAATAAGAAAATTGTACTTGAATTTGACTTAACGAGACATAAACAGGAACCGCCCGTGTTACCCGTCTGACATTGTTAAAAAATATTATCGCCGGATGGCAAAGCTGCGCCGTTTATGGTTGAGTGGATATCCTTAGCCCACGCAACGTAAGGAAAGCGCATGAAATCGGGTCGCTACATTGGTGTGATGTCAGGCACCAGTCTGGATGGGGTAGATGTCGTTCTGGCCGCCATTGACGAAAACATGGTGGCGCAGCAGGCGAGCCTGACCTGGCCAATCCCCATTTCACTGAAAGAGGATATTCTGAGTATCTGTCAGGGGCAGCAGCTAACCCTCTCCCAGCTTGGACAGCTTGATGTTCGCCTGGGGGCGCTGTTTGCGGATGCGGTGCAGGCTTTGATGCAAAAAGAACATCTTCGCCCGCAGGATGTGGTGGCCATCGGGTGTCACGGACAAACGGTCTGGCATGAGCCCGGCGGCGATGCCCCGCATACCCTGCAAATCGGCGATAACAACCAGATTGTGGCGAAGACGGGCGTGACGGTAGTAGGCGATTTCCGTCGTCGCGATATCGCCCTTGGCGGGCAGGGCGCGCCGCTGGTACCTGCGTTCCATCAGGCATTACTGGCGCACCCTACAGAACGTCGCATGGTGCTCAACATTGGCGGGATTGCCAACCTGTCGATGCTCATTCCGGGGCTGCCCGTCCGCGGCTACGATACCGGCCCGGGCAATATGCTAATGGATGCCTGGATCTGGCGGCAGTGTGGTCAGCCGTATGATAAAAACGCGGAGTGGGCGAGCGGGGGGAAAGTGATTATTCCGCTGCTGCAGTCGATGCTAAGCGCCCCTTATTTTGCCCTGCCGGCCCCTAAGAGCACGGGGCGTGAATACTTCAACCTGGGCTGGCTTGAGCGTCAGCTGGCGCCATTCCCGGCGCTCGCGCCGCAGGATGTCCAGGCGACGCTTGCCGAGCTGACGGCCGTGTCGATCTCCGAACAGGTTCTGCTCAGCGGCGGATGTGAACGCCTGCTGGTGTGCGGCGGAGGAAGCCGCAACCCGCTGGTGATGGCGCGTCTTGCGGGGCTACTGCCGGGTACCGAAGTGACCACGACCGATGAGGCCGGTATCAGCGGGGATGATATGGAGGCGCTGGCCTTCGCCTGGCTTGCCTGGCGCACCATTGCCGGACTGCCGGGCAACTTGCCGTCGGTAACCGGTGCTCGTGAAGCGAGCGTCCTCGGGGCGATTTTCCCGGCCAATCCTCGTCATAATCAGAGTTAACTGAAATTCAGCGCGGCGCATCATCGTTAGAATGGAACGAAACAGGAGGGCAGCCATGCCCTCCAGGACCAGGAAAGTCTTCGGAATACGCCCATGAAAAAACTTCTTCTTATTGCCGCGCCTTTGTTGCTGTCAGGATGCAGCGTCTATAACCAGCTCCTTGAACGCATGCAGACCGATACGCTGGAGTATCGCTGCGACGAAAAACCGCTGACCGTGAAGCTGAATAACCCACGCCAGGAAGCCAGCTTTGTTTACGACAATAAACTGCTGACGCTGAAGCAGGGCATGTCGGCTTCCGGCGCGCGTTATACCGACGGTATCTACGTCTTCTGGTCAAAAGGCGAAAGCGCTACGGTCTACAAACGCGACCGCATTGTGCTGAACAATTGCCAGCTCGAAAATCCGAAGCGTTGAGATTTTTACAGGGGCGGCGCACAATAGCGCCACCCATTCTCAATGTCAGCTAACGCCATGTCAGATAACGACGAACTGCAGCAAATTGCGCATCTGCGCCGTGAATACACTAAAGGCGGCCTGCGTCGCCAGGATCTTCCCGCTGAACCCCTCGTGCTTTTCGAACGCTGGCTGAAACAGGCCTGCGAAGCGAAACTCGCCGATCCCACGGCCATGGTTGTCGCGACGGTGGATGAAAACGGCCAACCGTATCAGCGCATCGTATTGCTCAAGCATTATGACGAGAAAGGGCTGGTGTTCTATACCAACCTCGGCAGCCGCAAGGCGCACCATTTAGAAAACAATCCGCGTATCAGCCTGCTGTTCCCCTGGCACATGCTGGAACGTCAGGTAATGGTCACCGGCAAGGCGGAACGTCTCTCGACGCTGGAAGTGGTGAAGTATTTCCACAGCCGTCCTCGCGACAGCCAGATTGGCGCCTGGGTATCAAAACAGTCCAGCCGAATTTCTGCCCGCGGCGTTCTGGAAAGTAAATTCCTGGAGCTGAAACAGAAGTTCCAGCAGGGTGAAATTCCTCTGCCAAGTTTCTGGGGCGGGTTCCGCATCCCGATTGAGCAGATGGAGTTCTGGCAGGGGGGCGAACATCGCCTGCACGACCGCTTCTTATACCAGCGCGAGAATGGCGGCTGGAAAATCGACAGACTGGCACCGTAATCCCCGAAATTTGTTGATTTAAGCGCTAGCGCACACCGCGCTTGCGCTTTATTCTATGGTCCTTTCGCATCAGGCGAAAAGTCGTGTACCGGCAAAGGTGCAGTCGTTTATACATGGAGAATTTGATGGCAAGCAGTAACTTGATTAAACAATTGCAAGAGCGGGGCCTCGTGGCCCAGGTGACGGACGAGGAAGCGTTAGCAGAGCGACTGGCGCAAGGCCCGATCGCGCTCTATTGCGGCTTCGATCCCACCGCTGACAGCTTGCATTTGGGGCATCTTGTTCCATTGTTATGCCTGAAACGCTTCCAGATGGCGGGCCATAAGCCTGTTGCGCTGGTGGGCGGCGCGACCGGTCTGATTGGTGACCCAAGCTTTAAAGCCGCTGAGCGTAAACTGAATACCGAAGATACCGTGCAGGAGTGGGTGGATAAGATCCGCAAACAGGTTGCACCGTTCCTCGACTTCAACTGTGGTGATAACTCTGCCATTGCCGCGAACAACTACGACTGGTTTGGCAGCATGAACGTGCTGACCTTCCTGCGCGACATCGGCAAGCACTTCTCTGTTAACCAGATGATTAACAAAGAGGCCGTGAAGCAGCGTCTGAACCGCGACGACCAGGGTATCTCCTTTACCGAGTTCTCCTACAACCTGCTGCAGGGTTATGACTTTGCCTGCCTGAACAAGCTGCACGGCGTTTCCCTGCAGATTGGCGGTTCCGATCAGTGGGGTAACATCACCTCCGGTATCGACCTGACCCGTCGTCTGCACCAGAACCAGGTCTTCGGCCTGACCGTTCCGCTGATCACCAAAGCCGACGGCACCAAATTTGGTAAAACCGAAGGCGGCGCGGTATGGCTCGATCCGAAGAAAACCAGCCCGTACAAATTCTACCAGTTCTGGATCAACACGGCGGATGCCGATGTTTACCGCTTCCTGAAGTTCTTCACCTTTATGGACATCGAAGAGATCAACGCGCTGGAAGAAGAAGACAAGAACAGCGGTAAAGCGCCGCGCGCCCAGTACGTGCTGGCGGACGAAGTGACCAAACTGGTTCACGGTGAAGAAGGTCTGGCTGCGGCAAAACGCATTACCGCAAGCCTGTTCAACGGTACCCTGAGCGATCTGAGTGAAGCGGACTTCGAACAGCTGGCGCAGGACGGCGTGCCGATGGTTGAGATGGAAAAAGGGGCTGACCTGATGCAGGCGCTGGTGGACTCTGAGCTCCAGCCTTCGCGCGGTCAGGCGCGTAAAACTATCGCCTCTAACGCTATCACCATCAACGGTGAGAAACAGGCCGACCCGGAATACACCTTCGTTGACGGTGACCGTCTGTATGGTCGCTACACGCTGCTGCGTCGCGGTAAGAAAAACTACTGCCTTGTCTGCTGGAAATAAATAACAGTCTCCAGGGGCGTGGGAAACCACGCCCCTTTTGTTTTTTCAGGGTTTGGTAAGAAAAAAATGAAGAACATCCTCGCCATTCAGTCCCACGTTGTTTTTGGACACGCCGGCAATAGCGCCGCGGAATTCCCGATGCGTCGCCTCGGCGTCAACGTCTGGCCCCTTAATACCGTGCAGTTCTCTAACCACACGCAATACGGCAAATGGACCGGCTGCGTAATGCCGCCTTCGCACCTCACCGAGGTTGTGCAGGGGATTGCCGATATCGACCAGCTCAAACGCTGTGACGCCGTGCTGAGCGGCTACCTCGGCTCAGCGGAGCAGGGGGAGCATATCCTCGGCATCGTACGCCGGGTGAAAGCCGCAAACCCGTCGGCAAAATACTTCTGCGACCCCGTTATGGGCCACCCGGAGAAAGGCTGCATCGTGGCACCAGGCGTAGCAGAGTTTCACGTCCGCCACGCGCTGCCCGCCAGCGATATCATCGCGCCAAACCTGGTCGAACTCGAAATTCTCTGCGAGCGTCCGGTTAACAGCGTTGAAGAGGCGGTAAGCGCGTCTCGTGAGCTGATCGCTCAGGGGCCTGAGGTGGTGCTGGTAAAACATCTCGCCCGCGCAGGGTTGAGCCAGGACCGTTTTGAGATGCTTCTGGTGACGAAAGATGACGCCTGGCATATTAGCCGTCCGCTGGTGGATTTCGGCCTGCGCCAGCCTGTTGGGGTCGGGGATGTCACCAGCGGTCTGCTGCTGGTGAAATTACTGCAGGGGGCGACGATGCGCGACGCGCTGGAGCACGTTACCGCGGCGGTGTACGAAATCATGATTGCGACGAAACAGATGCAGGAATATGAACTGCAGGTGGTTGCGGCACAGGATCGTATCGCGAAGCCGGAGCACTATTTCAGCGCAACCCGGTTATAACCGGCCAAAACGTGCAGGCCGGGTGAGCGTTAGCGCCACCCGGCAACACAGGCCGCTCGGTTAGTTCAACCCTTCCGCTTTCAGCGCCGCAGCCACCGCAGGACGCTCTGCCATGCGTTTCATATACGATGCGATATGGTCTAACCCTTCCAGGTTCAGCTTAACCGCGCGCGCCCAGCGCAGCACGGTAAACAGATACGCATCGGCAATCGTGAAGCGCGAACCACAAATCCACTGTTCGTCTTTCAGCGATTCGTTAACGTACTGCAGCTTTTTCTCAAGAAGCGCACGCAGGGTCGGTTTGAACTCCTCTGGCGTATCCGGGCGAAACAACGGCGTAAATCCTTTGTGCAGTTCGGTCGCAATGTAGTTCAGCCATTCCAGCGTCTTATAACGAGAAATGGTACTGACCGGAGCCAGCAGCTGGCGATCGGGTACGCTATCTGCCAGGAACTGCATAATCGCGACGCCTTCGGTCAGCAGAGTACCGTCATCCAGCAAGAGAGCCGGAACTTGTCCCTTGGGGTTAATAGCAAGAAAATCGTCGCCATTTTCCAGACGCTTTTTCATCAGATCAACGCCATCCAGCGTGAAATCTTTGCCGCTCTCGCGCAGGGTGATATGGGAAGCAAGAGAGCACGCGCCCGGTTTGTAGAACAGTTTCATCGGTAACTCCTTTTTGCTGAGGTTTCAGCTATGTTAGTGCGCCAACGGACAAAAAAAAAGCCGCTAATCTGCATTAGCGGCTCGTCGTTTCTCAATAATCTTACGCGGTAGCGGTTTTGGTCGCTTCAGCCGTCTTGTCGTCGTCCTGAGTCATACGATTCAGTTTCGGCGCGGTCAGCAGCATCAGAACGGCAATAACCGCAGTCGCGATACCAATCTGCATGAACACAGTGCCGTACACGTTCAGGGAAAGCAGTGGGTCAGTCACGTTTTCCGGAACCGCCATCAGGTTAGCAATCTTACCTGCGATGATTGCCGCACCCGCAGTGGTCAGGAACCAGCTACCCATGATGAAGCCCATCAGACGCTGTGGCACCAGCTGTGCAACCATCGCCAGGCCCAGACCGGAGATCATCAGTTCGCCGATAGACTGCAGCGCGTAGCTCAGGATCAGCCAGTTAACGGACACGATACCGGCGTCGGTGGCAAATTTGGTACCCAGCGGCAGCACCAGGAAGGCGCAAGAACACAGCACCATGCCCACGGCGAACTTGTGCGGCATTGGCAGACGGTCGCCCATCTTGTTATAGATAGCGGCCAGAATCGGGGAACCAATCATGATCCAGAACGGGTTCAGCGCCTGGAACTGCTCAGGTTCGAACGCGATACCGAGGATTGAATGCTCAACGTTACGGATAGCGAAGAAGTTCAGGGAAGTTGGCATCTGGCTATACAGCACGAAGAAGATAATCGCTTCCAGCATCAGAATGAACGCCACAATCATCTTACGACGGGCAGCGCCCTGCATGGCGAAGGCTTCTTTCGCAAAGATGACCACGATACCCAGCGCAACCACGCCCAGAACGGCACGGGCGATACCCTGGTTGTGCAGCAGCCAGGTGGCGATTGCCGCGAGGACAACAACGCCCACGATGGTAGCCAGCAGTTTGCCCATATGCACAGGCTCGAAGTCAGGTTTTGAACCGTAGTCTTTAACCCAGCTGCGGCAGAACAGGAAGTTCACCACGGTGATCAGCATGCCCACGAAGCTCAGCGCAAACGCCACGCTCCAGCCGAACTTCGCCGCGAGCCATGGGGTTGCCAGCATCGAGAAGAACGAACCGATGTTGATGGACATGTAGTACATGGTAAATGCACCGTCTAGGCGCGGATCGTCTTTGTTGTAGCAGGTAGAAAGCAGGGAGGACGGGTTCGCTTTGAACAGACCGTTACCGACGGCAATCGTCGCCATACCCATATAAACGACAGCGGCATCATGCCCTGACCATGCAACCAGACCATAGCCAATCGCCAGGACAATGGCGCCCAGCATGATGACGCGTTTAGTTCCGAGGACTTTATCACCCAGCCAGCCGCCAATAGCGACCAGACCGTACACCAGAGCACTGAAGGAAGAGAACAGCGTGATGGAATCGGCTTCGGACATACCCAGCTGTTTTACCAGGTAAACCGCCATGATCCCTTGCAGGCCGTAATAGCCAAAACGCTCCCATAACTCGATAGAGAAAATGAGATAGAACGCTTTAGGCTGTTTAAAAGCGTTGAGACTCACGCTTTCATCTGTTGGTTTATTGTTTGCAGTAGACACATATACCTCTTTTTTTACATCCCATATTAACGGGGGTGTTCATAGCGTGATGGCCGTAGTCCATACGCCTTATAGTTATATTGGGAGGAGAAACGGCGGGTAATGTTCACTATCCTGCCCCATCTGGCAATACGTTTGTAATAATCTGTTACATATATCTGAAGTGGTATAATCGTCGGTTCATATAAATGTTATTCAGCGTTAAATTTCATACGATGATTAAAGGTAGTTTTTTCGACTGGCAGTAACCCACTTCGACCGGTCTTTGGCGATATGTTCTGCTATTTGCCGCTTAGCGCAGTGATATAGCCCATATTCTGAAAAATAGCTGGTCTTATCTTCGGTGATGGAGGGGGAGTATCTTGCCAGGCAAAGGGTTTAGGCGGATTTTGACAACAAAAATTCAACATGAAGTTATCAGGGTGATCGCGATCACAGATGTATAGAAATTTTTGGCTATGAAAAAAGTATTAACCTGTTTGAGCGTTAAACAACCGAACAAGTGACAGGTTGGAGGAGGCGAAAGACGGACAAATAACGGCCAAAAGAAGGGCGCCTGGTAGCCCTTCTTTTGGTAAGGGATTGTGACGATCAGGGATACACTTTTTCTTTGTATTCGCAGAGATCTTCAATAATGCAGGAGCCGCAGCGAGGCTTACGGGCAATGCAGGTATAGCGACCGTGCAGAATCAGCCAGTGATGGCAATCAACCTTAAATTCGGCCGGAACCACCTTTAACAGCTTCTCTTCGACCTGCTCAACATTTTTCCCCGGCGCGAAGTTAGTCCGGTTAGACACGCGGAAAATATGCGTATCCACGGCGATGGTCGGCCAGCCAAACGCGGTGTTGAGCACCACGTTCGCAGTCTTACGCCCCACGCCCGGTAAGGCTTCCAGCGCGGCGCGATCTTCCGGTACTTCACCCCCGTGCTGTTCCAGCAGGATCCGGCAGGTCTTAATGACATTTTCGGCTTTGCTGTTAAACAGGCCGATGGTTTTGATATAGGACTTCACGCCTTCTACGCCCAGTTCCAGCATGGCTTTCGGCGTATTGGCGACCGGATAGAGCAGGGCAGTGGCTTTATTGACGCTCACATCGGTCGCCTGCGCGGAGAGCAACACGGCGATCAGCAGCTCAAACGGGGAGGTAAAATTCAGCTCCGTCGTCGGATGCGGGTTCTCGTCCCGCAGACGGGTCAGGATCGCAATGCGCTTTTCTTTATTCATGAAGCCTTCTCGGGTGTCCCTTCAAGAACGCTACGCTCAGCCGCACGGCGCTTACGTTTCTCATCAATCAGGTATTTTATCGCCAGCATCATGCCAAGGCCAATAAACGCACCAGGGGGCAGCATTGCCAGCAGGAATGGCGTATCGGTGTGGAACACTTCAACGCGCAGCGCTTTGGCCCAGCCGCCCAGCAGCGCATCTGCGCCGTCAAACAGCGTACCGTTACCGAGGATCTCGCGCAGCGAGCCCAGCACGAACATGGCGCAGGTGGCGCCCATTCCAATGGAAAAACCATCCAGCGCCGACATGGCGGGGCTGTTTTTCACCGCGAACGCTTCCGCACGGCCAACGACGATACAGTTGGTGACGATCAGGGGAATAAAGATCCCGAGCGACTGGTACAGGCCAAACGCGTAGGCGTTAATCAGCATCTGGACGATACTGACCACCGACGCAATGATCATGACGTAAATCGGAATACGAATTTCCGACGGTGTCCAGCGGCGCAGGGCGGAGATGGAGAGGTTGGTCAGGGTCAGCACCAGCGTGGTTGCCAGGCCCAGACCGAGCGCGTTGGTGGCGGTGGACGTTACCGCCAGCAGTGGACACATCCCCAGAAGCTGCACCAGAGCGGAGTTGTTCTTCCACAATCCCTGGACAATAACCTCTTTAACCTGGCTCATGATTACTCCTCACAGGCCGGAAGATTGTTGATTTGCGCGGGCAGCGTTTCGGCATACAGCCCGGCTCGTTTTACGGCGTTCACCACGGCGCGCGGCGTGATGGTCGCGCCGGTGAACTGGTCGAACTCGCCGCCGTCTTTCTTCACCGCAAATGCGGTATCCCCTTCGCCATGGATAACTTTACCGGCGAAGTGCAAAATCCAGTCGCTCAGACGGGTTTCAATTTTATCGCCCAGGCCCGGCGTTTCATGATGCTGCGTCACGCGGGTACCCAGTATTGTGCCGGAGAAATCGCTGCCGACAAGCAGCTGAATGGCGCCGGAATAGCCGTCGGGCGCCGTCGCTTCCATCACCGCGCCTACCGGTTTATCCCCTTTGCGGGCAATAAAGAGGCGGTGCGGGCCTTTCCCAAGCTGCGGCGCGTCTACCACAAAGCAGCTCTTTTGCAGGTCATTATCGTAGAAATCTGACGGGATCACCTGATCGAACAGCGCCTTTTGCTGCTTTGAAGCCTGCTCTTCGATGGTCGTTTTGGTTAACGCATTCACCAGTGCCGTCAGCCCCGTCAGGACCGCGGCGAAGACAGCCAGCGTGACGCCGTGTTTTTGCATCGTTTTTAACATGGCGAAACCCTTAGCGATGGCCGTACACACGCGGGCGCGTGTAATAGTCGATGAGCGGAACGGTAATGTTGGCGAGCAGGACGGCAAACGCAACGCCGTCCGGGTAACCGCCAAAGCTGCGGATCAGCCATACCAGCAGGCCCGCCAGCGCGCCGAAGATCAGGCGGCCGCGGTTAGTCGTTGACGCCGTGACCGGGTCCGTCAGGATAAAGAAGGCACCTAACATGGTCGCACCGGAGAGCAAATGCATCTGCGGGCTGGCGAGTGATTCAGGAGAGAAGACCCATCCCAGCGTCGCGCAAACCGTCAGCGTCACGAGGAAGCTGACCGGAATATGCCAGCGAATGGCTTTCTGCTGCAGCAGGAACAGGCCGCCCAGCAGATACGCCAGGTTGACCCACTGCCAGCCTGCACCCGCCAGCATGCCGCTGTAAATCGCGGATTTCATGATCTGCTCAACGCTGTGCCCGGCATGCAAGGACGTTTTAAAGGTATCGAGAGGCGTCGCCTGACTGATGCCGTCCACGCCCATGCGCAGCGCGTTCATATCAGCCCCGAGCGCCGTATGGCCGGTAAAGATCACGTGCAGGGCATCCATAAAGCCCGGAACCGTGGCGGCAATCTCGTGCGGCGGCAGCCAGCTGGTCATCTGCACCGGGAAGGAGATCAGCAGCACCACGTAGCCAATCATCGCCGGGTTAAACGGGTTATGGCCGAGCCCGCCGTACAGCTGTTTGGCAATGATCACGGCAAACACGGTACCAAGAACCACCATCCACCATGGGGCGAAAGGCGGGATACTGATGGCCAGCAGCAGGCCGGTCAGCAGCGCGGAGTTGTCGGCAAGAATGCGTGAAACCGCCATCTTACGCAATTTCAGGACGAGTGCTTCCGCCGCGACGGCGCTGGCGCAGCCCAGGGCTATCTGGAACAGGGTTCCCCAGCCGAAAAACCAGCACTGAACGGCAATGCCCGGCAGCGCGGCCAGGCAGACCAGCATCATAATGCGCGATGTCTGCCGCTGGTTGTGGGTGTAGGGGGAACTTGCGATTCTGAAAACCATTTAATCCTCGTTTACGGCTTGCTGTGCGGCTTTCTTCGCCTGAACGCGCGCAATGGCGGCGGCGACGGCGGCCTTGCGCGGGTCATCGTTGGCGGCCTGCGGCTGCTCTTCCTGTTGCGCCGCCTTACGGGCTTTGGCGCGGGCAATCGCCGCTTCGACGGCCGCTTTGCGCGGGTCGACCGGTGGTGCTTCTGCTTCTGATACTGCCGCTGGTGCCTGCTGCGCAGCCTTACGGGCTTTGGCCCGGGCAATTGCCGCTTCGACGGCCGCTTTGCGCGGATCGACCGCATCCTGCTCGATGACCACGCTTTGCTCACCCGACTTACGGGCTTTGGCCCGGGCAATTGCCGCTTCGACGGCCGCTTTGCGCGGATCGACCGCATCCTGCTCGATGACCACGCTTTGCTCACCCGACTTGCGGGCTTTGGCGCGCGCAATCGCCGCTTCAACGGCCGCTTTACGCGGGTCGACCTCAGTATCTGCCTGAACCGTTTGCGCTTTTTCCGCCTGACGCGCGCGAGCCGCAGCCTTTCGCGCTTCGCGGGCGGCAATCGCTTCGCTGTTATCCGGTTTTTCCCCGGCCTGGATCACCACCGTCTGGGCGGCATCGGCTTTTTTCTCGCGAACGCGAGCCAGTGCGGCGTTGATCGCGTCCTGATCTTTCCCGGCAGGCTGAACGGCGGCCTGCTTGTGGCGTTCCTGACGGGCGATTTTTTCGCGCTCCAGTCGCGCCTGACGCGCTTCGAAACGTGCCTTGGCTTCCGCGGCGCGTTTTTCTTCCATGGAAATGGCATAAATCTCGGCCTTCTCCTGGCGGAAGTATTGCACCAGCGGAATGTTGCTTGGGCAGACCCAGGCGCAGGCACCGCATTCAATGCAATCGGCCAGGTTATGGGATTTTGCCTTGTCGTGCAGCTGGCCTTTGCTGTACCAGTACAGCTGCTGCGGGAGGAGATCCGCCGGGCAGGCATCGGCACAGGCGCTGCAGCGGATGCAACCTTTCTCTTCCTGTTCTTCACCCATTTCGGTTGGGGAAGGGGCGAGCAGACAGTTCGTGATTTTCACTACCGGAACGTCCAGCCACGGCAGGGTAAAGCCCATCAGCGGGCCGCCCATGATCACCATCTGGTCGCTGGCCGGGCAAAATTCAGCCTGTTCCAGCAGATGGCGCACCGGCGTACCCAGACGCGCCCAGACGTTGCCCGGACGGGAAACCGACTCGCCGGTCAGCGTCACCACGCGCTCGGTCAACGGCTCGCCGTCAATCACCGCGCGTTTCACCGCATAGGCGGTGCCGACGTTTTGCATCAGCACGCCAATATCCGAAGAGCGTCCGCCGTGCGGCACCTGCTTGCCGGTGAGAATTTGCGTCAGCTGTTTTGCGCCGCCAGAAGGGTACTTGGTCGGGATAACGCGCAGGCTAATATCATGACTGCCCGCCAGCACGGCGCGCAGCATCGAGATGGCCTGCGGCTTATTGTCTTCGATACCAATCAGCACTTCCCGCGGCTTCAGAATATGCGCCAGGATGCGGATGCCTTCCACCACCTGAGCGGCGCAATCCTGCATCAGACGATCGTCTGCGGTGATATACGGCTCGCACTCGGCGGCATTGATAATCAACGTCTGGATGTTATCGCCACCGCCGCGCAGCTTGACGCCGGTCGGGAAGCCCGCACCGCCCAGCCCGGCGACGCCGAACTGATGAATTCGCTCGATAAGCGCTTCGCGGCTGTGGGCGCGGTAATCGCTCCAGCCGTCACGGTCAATCCAGCGGTCTTCGCCGTCGGCTTCAATGATCACGCTCAGCTCCGACAGCGCGGATGGATGAGCCACCGTATGAGGGGCAATCGCCACCACTTTACCGGAGGTGGGGGCGTGTATCGGCAGCATGCGTCCACGGCCAAAGGTTAGCGGCTGACCGCGAAGAACCGTATCGCCTTCTTTCACGCACAGCTCGCCCTCAGCGCCAATATGCTGCTTGAGCGGCATGACGTAACGCGTCGCCAGCGGAATTTGACGCAGCGGCGTGCCGTTGGACTGGGTTTTCATTTCCGGTGGATGAATACCACCGTCAAAGTCCCAAATCTTCTCTTTTCTGAAAGCAGAAAATAACTTAAGCATGTTGTTCCACAGGAATGATGCGAACCGGAATGGTTTGAAGATCCCACTTCCAGCTTTCGGTAGTCGTTTCAACCGGGCGCAGCTCGATACATTGCGTCGGACAGGGGGCCACGCAGAGGTTACAGCCGGTGCACAGATCCGCCACAACGGTGTGCATGGCGCGGGTGGCGCCAACAATGGCGTCAACCGGGCAGGCCTGAATACATTTGGTACAGCCGATGCAGTTTGCCTCGTCGATCACGGCGAGGGCGCGAACCGGTTCCTGCACCTCCGCATCGCCATCAACGGGCTGCGGATCGACGTTGAGCAGGGCCGCAATTTTCAGCATCACCGCTTCGCCGCCGGGGGCGCAGCGGTTAATTTTTTCACCCTGAATGCCTACCGCTTCAGCGTAGGGACGGCAGCCCGGGTAGCCGCACTGCCCGCACTGGCTTTGCGGCAAAAGCTCATCAATTTTTTCAACAACGGGATCGTCCTCTACCGCGAAACGGCGGGAGGCGTAACCCAGGATAAGGCCAAACACCAACCCCAGGACGCTGATAGAGGCGATGGCAATCCAGATAGCATTCATTACAACTTCACCAGACCACTAAAGCCCATAAAGGCCAGAGACATTAAACCCGCGGTCACCAGCGCAATCGCGTTACCGCGGAAGGGAGCAGGGATATCCGCTGCCGCCAGACGCTCGCGAATCGACGCGAACAGGACCATAACAAATGAGAAACCGACGGCGGCGGAAAAACCGTACAGCGCCGACTGCATGAAGTTATGACCAAGGTTGATGTTCAGCAGCGCAACGCCGAGAACGGCGCAGTTGGTGGTGATCAGCGGCAGGAAGATACCCAGCAGGCGATAGAGGGCCGGGCTGGTTTTACGCACCACCATTTCAGTAAATTGCACAACAACCGCAATGACCAGAATAAAAGCCAGCGTACGAAGGTAGATTAACCCCAGCGGGATGAGGATCCAGGTATCAATCAACCACGCGCAGATGGACGCCATCGTCATGACGAAGGTCGTCGCCAGCCCCATGCCCATCGCCGTTTCCAGCTTTTTGGACACGCCCATAAACGGGCACAGGCCAAGGAACTTCACCAGAACGAAGTTGTTAACCAGCACGGTGCCGACAAAGAGCAGTAAGTAATCGGTCATTATTTAGCCTGAAATAAAAAAGCCGCCTATTATCGGACAAACCCACGCAGGCGACAACAGGTTATCTGTAAGGTTATTACGGGTTCACGAAGGTGTTTTTCACCCGCGTCGAACGCTTGAAATAGGGGACCAGAAGCGCGGCGGCCAGTAACGGGAAAAGCAGCTGACGAACGGCCAGAGCGTCTGATACGGGCGAAAAAGCAAACGCTTTCACCGCCAGCAGAACCGAAATCAGCAGCCAGATAATGTAGTGTTTAGGTACACTTTTGCGGCGCTTAAAGAAGGCGATGGTCAACCACAGGGTGTAGTACCACATTCCAATCGCGAAAACGAACGACACAAACCACATCGCAATATTCAGCACGCTTTGCGACATCAGGGTCTGGATGGCGTGAGGGGTAATCAGTGCGGTGGTATACAGCAGCAGCGCAAGCGATGCGCTTAATAAGGCAACCAGCAGCCATGCCAGTGGGGCGATTAACCAGCCTCCAATGCGATCTCCAGGCGTTGCGGTCATGAACTCTCCCATAATCTGCGCGAAATGTTGTACAGCCAGTTTGCAGGGCGGAGAGTATATAACATTTCGCGCGGATGGCTACTTTCTTATAAAACGTAACGCCATACGGACTTAGGCACTTCACCCACGTTGAACAAACGACCTCCGGAAACCAGCTCCGCACGGCGATGGTCAGCGGCGCGATACATATTAATGATGTCCTGATTATCCGACAGGGTGTAGTTCAGATGGTCAAACAGTTTTTCCAGGCTCTCAAGCGAATTGATCTTGCGAAATTTTAATAAATAGTCCTGAACTGTCATATTAATAAGTTTCCATATAAAAGTGAGTAATACCAGTTAAGGTAATTCGTTCGAATAATAAACGGATTAATAAAGACGTAAACAGCCCACTCAGGTAACGCGACGAAATTAGGAGTTTTCTTTGCTGAAATTCAGGCATCAGACGATGCCTGGAAGAGAAGGTTAACCGTGTTCACCAGGGCTGGCAATAAGTAACTGACATATTATGTCACTCTTTATTGCAGTAACCGGTTACTTAGGTTGGGCGACTGTGACAGGCTCCGGCGGCTGGTAGTTATCGATATGGCTGGCAACACCCAGCAAAATGACCGAAACCCCAAGGACAATCCATCCCGCTAATTCAATGATTCGATTAATAATTGACGTCATGATTCGTAGTTGTACTTTATCCATAAATACATGTCGCAAATGTTACAGCGACGTTTCCCCGACGGCAAGCGCTTTGGGAACGGTTCCCTTAAACAAAATCAGTGGGTTAATACTATGTAACAAAAACAACCCGTACAACCTGCTATTTTAAGTCATATGGCACATTATTAATCTGTGGTAATGCCAGGCTAGCCAGTGTGAAATAAGAACGTCATAAAAGAGGACGGCACTATGAGTGATAATATCCGCGTTGGGCTTATCGGATACGGGTATGCAAGCAAAACGTTTCATGCGCCTCTGATAGCCGGAACGCCCGGGATGACCCTGGCTGCGGTATCCAGCAGCGATGCCGCTAAAGTCCATGCCGACTGGCCTTCCGTGCCGGTTGTCTCTGAGCCAAAACACCTTTTCAACGATCCGAATATTGATTTAATCGTTATCCCCACCCCGAACGACACCCACTTCCCGCTGGCAAAGGCCGCGCTGGAGGCTGGTAAGCACGTGGTGATCGATAAGCCTTTTACCGTCACGCTGTCTCAGGCTCGCGAGCTGGATGCGCTGGCAAAGAGTCTGGGCAGGCTGCTGTCGGTGTTTCATAACCGCCGCTGGGACAGCGACTTTCTGACGGTAAAAAGGCTTCTCAGTGAAGGCACGCTAGGGGAGATCCTCTTTTTTGAATCGCACTTTGACCGCTTCCGTCCGCAGGTACGAAACCGCTGGCGCGAGCAGGCCGGTCCGGGCAGCGGCATCTGGTACGATTTAGCCCCGCATCTGCTGGACCAGGCGGTCAATCTTTTTGGTCTGCCGGTGAGCATGACGGTCGATCTGGCCCAGCTCCGGCCCGGAGCGCAGACGACCGATTACTTCCACGCGGTGCTAAGCTACCCGCAGCGGCGGATTGTGCTGCACGGCACGATGGTCGCGGCCGCGGAATCGGCCCGCTACATTATTCACGGCACGCGCGGGAGCTACGTGAAGTATGGCCTCGATCCGCAGGAGGACCGGCTGAAAAGCGGAGAACGGTTGCCGCAGGAAGACTGGGGCTATGATATGCGCGACGGCGTGATAACGCGGGTGGAAGGTGAGGAACTGGTAGAGGAGACCTTGCTGACGATCCCGGGCAACTATCCGGCCTATTATGCGGGCATCCGCGATGCGCTGAACGGCACGGGCGAAAATCCGGTTCCGGCCAGCCAGGCGATTCAGATTATGGAGCTGATTGAGTTGGGTATTGAATCTGCCAAACATCGCGCCACGCTCTGTCTGGCATAATTTTTTAATATTTTGTCGGCCGGGTAAGCGTCAGCGCCACCCGGCAACGGTGTTAACCGCGAGCCACTTTATCTTTAAGCGCCTGCTTCTCTTCAGGCGTCAGGAAGGCGATCTCCAGCCCGTTGATCTGTGCCTGTCGGATCTGCTCGCGGCTCAGACCCGCCTGCGGTGCGGCGATGTTGTATTCGTGGATGATATCCACGCCCTGGACCGCCGGATCGTCAGTGTTCAGCGAGGCCAGCACGCCGTGCTCAAGGAACGTTTTCAGCGGATGCTGCGCCAGCGTTGCCACGGTGCTGGTCTGAATGTTAGACGTCAGGCACGACTCAATCCCGATACGCTGCTCCGCCAGGAAATCCATCAGGGCGCGATCTTCTACCGCCTTCACGCCGTGACCGATACGCTCGGCGCCAAGCTCGCGGATGGCCTGCCAGATGCTTTCTGGGCCAGCCGCTTCACCCGCATGCACGGTAATGTGCCAGCCGGCATCGCGCGCGCGGTTGAAGTGGGAGAGGAACAGACTGCCCGGGAAGCCCAGCTCGTCACCGGCGAGGTCGACGGCGGTGATGGCATCGCGATGGGCCAGCAGCGCTTCCAGCTCCTGCAGGCAGGCGGCTTCACCGAACGTACGGCTCATAATGCCAATCAGACGGGCCTGAACGTCGAAGGTTTTACATCCTTCGCGCACGCCTTCAATCACGGCTTCCACCACGCCTGCAACGGGCAGGCTGTGGGTCATCGCCATATAGCCCGGCGAGAAGCGCAGCTCGACGTAATGCAGGCCGTTACGGGCCGCATCTTCAATGTTCTCAAACGCCACGCGGCGGCAGGCATCCAGCGAGGCCAGCATCTTCACGCCCCAGTCGAGTTTGCTCAGGAAGCTGACCAGATCCGGTTCACTGGAGGTCACCTGTACGTGAGGGATCAGCGACTCAAGCGTCTGCGCAGGAAGCGATAAATTGAACTGGCGGCCAAGATCGAGGATGGTTTGGGCACGAATGTTACCGTCAAGGTGACGATGAATATCAGTTAAAGGCAGGCGTGTATCAATCATGGTCGCACTCTTTTCTGGTTAAAGTGCGCCATATTATAAAAACAAAACGGGGTAAAAAGCTATTTGCGCAAGGGAATATTCCGTTGCGCAAATCGATTAAAGGAGCGTGTTAATACCGGCAATGAGGCGTTGCACCCCTTGTTCAAGCTTGCTGCGCGGACAGCCGGCGTTCAGGCGAACAAAACCGTTTCCCTCTTTGCCGTAGGTATATCCCGGCATGATGGCGACCTTTTGCTGCTCGATCAGCACTTTTTGCAGCGCCCGGTCGTCAATATTCAGCGGGCGCAGGTCAATCCAGGCCAGATAGGTCGCTTCCGGCGGCTGCCAGTTCAGCTTCGGAAAGGCGCGGTTTACTTCCCTTGCGATATACAACAGATTCTCTTCCAGATAACCCCGCAGGGCATCCAGCCACAGCGCTCCCTGCTGATAGGCGGCGATATGCGCCGTTAGCGCCAGCACGGAAGGGGAAGAGAGCCCGTCCCGGCCTTTTAGCGCGCTGAGGTAGCCGTTACGGCTCGCGTCATCGCCGATCAGGCCGTAAGCGCCCGTCAATGCCGGAATATTAAAGCTTTTCGAGCCGGAGGTGAGAAGCGCCCATTTACCGCGCGCCACCGCGCTCCACGGCGTGTGACGATGCTCTCCCCACACCATATCCATATGGATTTCATCACTGATAACCGCCACGTCATAGCGTGCGGACAGCTCCGCCATCTGCGTCAGCTCATCCCGCGTCCAGACCTTGCCGGTTGGGTTTTGCGGGCTGCACAGCAGTAAAATCTTGTTTTCAGGTTTCGCCAGCGCCGCTTCCAGCGCCGCCATATTTCCCTGCCAGCCTGCGGCATGCTTTTCCATCTCCACGGGCACCACATGACGCGCATTCCCTTCAATAGCTTTGTAAAACGCGTCGTATGCCGGGGTGTGAACCACCACACCGTCGCCGGGGTGTGACCAGAGACGAATCAGCTCTGACACCATGTAAATAACGGAAGGACCATAAACGACGGTTTCCGTATCAATCGTGCTGTTAAAGCGCTGCTGGAACCAGTGCGCGACGGCGGCGAGAAACTCATCGTTCTTCCAGCGGCTGTAGCCCAGCACGCCGTGACTGATGCGCTGATGCAGCGCGTCGGTAATGCAGGGCGCGGTGGCGAAATCCATATCCGAGATGGTGAAGGGCAGCAGGTCGGCCGCGCCAAAACGGTCGGCGACGTAGTCCCACTGCGTACACCAGGTGCCGTGTCGATCCACGACGGTAGAGAAATCAAACATGACGTTAATCCTTAAAGTAAAACCCCCTCATGAGAGGGGGCTGAGGCATCAGGCTTCTACTGTTCGCATCAGGGTTGCCAGCTCATCCTTCACTGACTGGACCTGCGGGCCGATAACCACCTGCAAATTGTGCTTATTTAACTGTACCACGCCGATGGCCCGGTTGGCTTTCAGGGCGTTGGTATCCACTTTTGACATATCCGCCACCGACAGACGCAGGCGGGTAATGCAGTTATCGAGAGAGGTGATGTTATCCGCACCGCCCAGCGCCGCCAGAATGGCCGGTGTGTTGTAGCCAGACTTGCCCACGGTCCCGGCAACCGCCTGTTCAACGCTGCTTGCCGTTTCAACATCGCGGCCAGGGGTTTTCAGGTTAAAGCGGGTGATGGCGAAGCGGAAGATGCCGTAGTACACCGCGAACCAGATAGCCGCCACGACCGGCACCAGGTACCACTTGGTGGACAGGCCGTGCAGGATGCCGAACACCACGAAGTCAATGACGTTGCCGTCGGTGTTGCCGATGGTCACGCCCAGCACCGCCATCACGGTAAAGCCCAGACCGGTCAGCACCGCGTGGATGAGGTACAGCACCGGTGCGACGAACAGGAACAGGAATTCGATTGGCTCGGTGGTACCGCCCACGACGCAGGCGATCACGCCGGAAATGAGCAGGCCTTTAATTTTATGACGATTTTCCGGGCGCGCGCAGTGGTACATCGCCAGCGCGGCACCCGGCAGGCCGCCGAGGAACGCAGGCATTTTACCCTGGGACAGGAAGCGGGTGGCGCTTTCGGAGAAGCCGTGGGTGGTCGGGCAGCTCAGCTGCGCCTGGAAGATGGTCAGCGCGCCGCTCACGTCGTGACCGCACACCTCCATCGTACCGCCCGCTTCGGTGAAGCGAATCAGGGCCACCAGAATATGCTGCAGGCCAAATGGCAGAAGCAGACGCTCGCCGGTGCCGAAGATCATCGGACCGAAATCTCCCGCGCCGTTGATGATGCGGCCAATGCCGTTGATGCCCATCGCAAAGACCGGCCAGATCAGCGGAATGATTAAACCGAACAGACCCATCACGACCAGGGTAACAATTGGCACAAAGCGGGTACCGCCGAAGAAGGCCAGGGCATCCGGCAGGCGGATATTGTGGAAGCGCTCGTGCAGCATCCAGATAATCACACCCGCGATCACTGCCCCGAGGATCCCGGTATCAATAGACTGGATACCGATCACGCTCTGAATGTTGTTGGCTTTCAGCACGGCGGCGTCGGTGGTCGGCAGAATGCCTTTCGCGGTCAGCCAGAAGTTAACCGCCAGGTTCATCACGGCGTAGCCAACAAAACCGGCAAACGCCGCGACGCCTTTATTTTCGCGCGCCAGGCCCAGCGGGATAGCGATACAGAACATGACGGGCAGGAAGCTAAACGCAAAGGAGCCGACTTTACTCATCCAGATGAAGATCGCCTGCAGCACCGGGGTACCGAGGAACGGGATCAGCGTGATGACGTCTTTACTGCTCAGCGAGCTGCCGATCCCGAGCATGATCCCGCAGAACGAGAGGAGTGCCACAGGCAGCATAAAGGTTTTACCCAGTTGCTGGAAAAATTCCCACAGCGATATTTTTTGTGCTGCTTTCGCCGTCATAAAACGACTCCTTTATTGTTAAAATCAGTTTGTCTGTTTCAATGCTGCGAGAAGATAAAACGTTTTATCAAAGTTTAGTGCGCGCTAAATCACATTCTCAGGCTTTGACTGGTAGTATAAAGATAACGTATTGATAAAACGTTTTACCGATCTCATTTCAGGGAGTCACGCCGACACATGGCTGTAGCGAAAAAAATCACCATCAACGATGTCGCGCTGGCGGCGGGCGTTTCCGTCAGCACCGTTTCTCTGGTGCTGAGCGGAAAAGGGCGCATCTCTCCTGCGACCGGTCAGCGGGTGAACGAGGCGGTTGAGCAGCTGGGTTTTGTGCGTAACCGTCAGGCGTCGGCGCTGCGCGGCGGGCAAAGCGGAGTGATTGGCCTCATTGTTCGCGACCTGACGTCACCTTTCTATGCGGAGCTGACCGCCGGGTTAACCGAAGCGCTTGAAGCGCAGGGGCGGATGGTCTTTCTTCTGCACGGCGGTCGCGAGGCCGATCAGCTTCTCTCCCGGCTCGATATGCTGCTGAACCAGGGTGTTGACGGGGTGATCGTCGCCGGAGCGTCTGGCGTGGGCAGCGAGCTGTGCGAGCGCGCCGCCGAAAAAGGCGTGCCGCTGGTGTTTGCTTCGCGCGCCAGCTACCTGGACGAGGCCGATACGCTGCGCCCTGATAACATGCAGGCCGCGCAAATGTTGACCGAGCATCTTATTCGTCGCGGGCATCAGCGCATTGCCTGGCTGGGTGGGAAAAGCTCGTCCCTGACCCGCGCCGAGCGGGTCGGCGGATACTGCGCGACGCTGATTAAATACGGCCTGCCGTTCCACAGCGAATGGGTCGTGGAGTGTGAATCCAGCCAGAAGAAAGCGGCGGAAGCGATAGGCGCGCTGCTGCGCAGCAGTCCGACGATCAGCGCCGTGATTTGCTACAACGATGTGATTGCCATGGGCGCCTGGTTTGGCCTGATCCGCGCCGGGCGTCAGAGCGGCGAGGGCGGGGTGGAAACCTTCTTCGGCCACCAGGTGGCGCTCGGGGCGTTCGCCGACGTCGGTGAAAATGCGCTAGACGATCTACCGATCGTCTGGGCTACCACCCCTGCGCGGGAGATGGGCTACACGCTGGCGGACAGGATCATGCAGCGCATCGACAATACGGACGTTCAGGCCGGGCACCAGATTGTGTCGGCGCGGCTGGTGACGGTGAAATGATATCAGGTGGGCTGCGTTAGCGGATTGAGCAACAGTTCGGCTTCCAGCGCTTCCACAAACTTTCGTACTTTTGCCGGGATCAGCCGGGAGGTCGGGTAAACCGCCCAAACGGCCAGCGATTCCGGCTGAGCGTCCTCCAGGACGATCCGCACGAGTTTACCCTCTCTGAACGCCGACTCTACGTACCAGCGGGATAAATTGGCGATCCCCAACCCTCCCAGGCAGGCTTCGAAAATTGCCTCAATAGAGTTCGCGGTGAATCGGCCCGACACCTTTTGTTTGTAGCGCTGTTCGCCCTGTTCGAATGACCAGTGGACGGTATCTGACGTGGTCAGACAGCTGTGTCCCGCCAGATCGTTAAACGATTTTGGATAGCCATTCGCGGCAAGATACGTCGCGCTGGCGCAGAGATCGCGAGGGTTGTGACACAGGCGATGGGCAACCAGCCGGTTATCGCGCAGCGGCGCAATGCGTAACGCCACGTCTATGCCTTTTCCGACAATATCAACCTGTTCGTCGGTGGCGAGTAAATCGACCTGCAGGGCGGGATGTTGCTGCATGAACCGGGTCAGCATGGGAGCAACGATCTTACGGCCAAACCCCGCTGAGGCGGTAATGCGCAGACGTCCGGAAAGATGCGTCCCCTCGGGAAACAGATCGGCCAGCGCGTTATTTTTATCTTCCAGCAACGCCTGCGCATGGGGCAAAAAAACGGCCCCATCGCTGGTGGGTGAGAGGGAACGCGTGGTGCGGTGCACCAGCCTGACCCCCAGTTCAGCCTCAAGATTATTAAGAGACCGTGATGCCGCCATGGCGCTCACAGAGAGCCGACGCGCGGCGCCCGCCAGGCTACCCGCCTTGACGGCTTCGACAAACACTTCAACATCTTCCAGCTTCATTGTATCGATTTTCGTTATGCTGACTTATCAAAGTACATATCTACATTATTTATCGTTACGCTGCCATAGTCTCTTCACAACCTAGAAAATATCAATCTGGAGTGAAGATGAAAAAGTTGAAAACGGTTCTGGCGCTCAGCGGCCTGCTCCTGGCAAGCACATCGTGGGCAGATGCCCCGGCGCAGGTGAAACAGCAGGTGCCGGGCTATTATCGTCTGGCGGTCGGGGAATATGAGGTGACGGCGCTGTTCGACGGCTATAACGATCTTTCGCCTGCCTTACTACACGGGCTCTCAGGGGACAAGGTTCGCGAACTGCTGGCTCAACACAAAATTGATGCCGAACGCATGCCTACCGCCTTTAACGCCTTTCTGGTGAATACTGGTAAGCACCTGGTCATGATTGACAGCGGGGGTGGCCACTGCATGGCGGAAACGGCCGGCCAGCTGGTCAGCAATATGAACGCATCAGGGTATCGTCCCGAGCAGGTTGATACCATTTTCCTGACCCACCTGCATCTTGACCACGTGTGCGGCCTGAGCGATGCGGAGGGCAAGGCGTTGTTCCCCAATGCCACCGTCTACGTACCGCAGGGGGAGGCCGACTACTGGCTTGACCCCGCAAAAGAAGCGAGCGCACCGGCTAATGCGAAGGAGTATTTCGCTATCGCCAGGCATGCGCTGTCCGCGTATAAAGCCGCCGGACACCTTAAAACCTTCGTCCCGCCAGCTTCGCCTGTCCCGGAAGTCCAGACGTCATATGCCATTGGTCATACGCCAGGCAGTACCGTTTATCGCTTCGCGTCGCAGGGGACGGCTATAAACTTCATTGGGGATTTGATTCATGCTCCTGCCGTCCAGTTCCCGCACCCTGAAGTGTCTATTCGCTTTGATGTCGATCCGAAAAAAGCCATCTCATCCAGGGTGCAGGAGTTTAACGCGCTGGCAAAAGACGGTGAGTGGATGGCCGCAGCGCATCTGCCTTTCCCTGGTATCGGGCATATCACTTCCGGGCAGCAGGGCTATAGCTGGAATCCTGTCAATTACGGTCCTTATCAACGTGCGGCCAACGTGCCTCTGCTGAAATAAAGTGAGGTGACGAGCATGAAAAGTTACACCGTAACGGCGAACGGTATCCGACAGTTCGTCGTAGAAGAGGGTGAAGGCGCACCGGTTATTCTTCTGCATGGTTTTCCAGAAACAAACTATGCCTGGCGGTACCAGATACCCGTTTTGTCCCGACACTATCGTGTGATTGCGCCAGATTTACGCGGGTATGGCGAAACGGATAAACCTGCTTCTGGCTATGATAAGCGCAACATGGCGCGGGACATCCGGGAACTAATGCGTGTGCTGGGTTTACAGAAAGTGGTGCTGGTGGGGCACGATCGCGGCGCGCGCGTCGCGACGCGGTTTGCAAAAGATTACCCTGAGCTGGTGGATCGACTGGTGGTGATGGATAACGTGCCAACGCGTATTGTGGCGCGCGATCTGAATGCGTCGATTGCGCGTGCGTACTGGTTCTTCCTGTTTCATCTTGTGCCAGACCTGCCGGAAGCGCTGATTGCGGGTCGGGAGCATATCTGGCTACGCCACTTTTTCTCGGACTGGACCTACAATCCTTCGACCATTAGCGACGAGGCGTTTGACACCTATGTTCGGGCGTATCAGGCGCCGGGTGCCGTGCGTGGCGCAATGGCTGACTATCGCGCCAACGCAGAGGATGTGGCGCAGGATATGGCTGACGCTGAGGTGAAAATCACCTGCCCGGTAATGTCGCTGTGGGGTAATGATTTTTATGCGGTCGGCAAGCTTTTCGATATGGAAAGCGTCTGGGCAGAAATGGCGGAGAACCTTCGGGCGCAGGGTATTGATGAGTGCGGCCATCTGCCGCAGGAGGAGCAGCCAGAGAAAGTGAACGCGCTTCTGCTGGATTTCCTTGCTGGATGGAAAAGTTAGCGGGCAATAAAAAACCCCTCATACGAGGGGTTTTGACGTTTACTGCTGCGGTGCCGCCGGTTCGGCCGGTGCTGCCGGTTCCGGCATCCCCAGCGTCGGCATACCAAACATGCCGACGAAGTCTTCCAGAGGCATCTTGTCGCCGTTGAGCGTGACCTGGCCGTTGGCGTACTGCAGGCTGGTGGAGATCGTGTTGTTTTCCACTTTAGTGATGCGGAACATCTGGCCCATGGCCGCCAGGCCTTTCACCTGCTGGTTCGCAAGCTTGCCGGCGTCTTCATCGCCGTAGCCTTCCAGTTTCGCAATCTGGGTCATAAACTCGGTCGCCATATCCATCGGGATGGTCAGCTTGCTGTCGAGCGACTTCACGCTGCGATCCACTTCCTGCGCCAGCGTCTGCGGTTCACCCGTTGCGGTTGCCGGATCTTTCAGGAACAGAGACAGGTTGAAGCTGGTTTCGCCTTTGCTGTTTTTCCAGCTCAGCGGCGCAACGGTTATCACCGGCTCGCCTTTCAGCAGGACAGGCAGGTTGTTGAACAGTACCGCCATCGCCTGCTGCTGATATACCTCAGGGTTCTGCTGCAGCGCGGCATCGGTCAGCAGCGCCTGGCTCTCTTTGCTGTATTTCTGGCTAAACTCGTGCCACGCCTGGCCGTCGATATTGCCGATCTTCAGCGACAGTTTGCCGGTGCCCAGATCCTGATTCTGCACCTTCAGGCTCTTCAGCGTGTAATCCAGCTGCGTGTTAATGCTATTACCATCTTTGGAAACGTCGGATTTGCCGATGACGTCCATACCTTCCAGCACGGCCATCTCTTTTCCTTCAACCGCAATGGCTACCTTGTCGAGAGACAGTTTTTGATCGCCGATACGCTCCTGGAAATCGGTCATTCGGCTGTTGCCGTCGGCTTTCAGGTTGTTGAAGGTTAGCTGAACCTTTTGGTTATATTCGTTCACGGCATTGACCAGGCCGCTTTCCGCTTCACCCGTCAGGGAGAATACGTTTCCGTCGCGGTCAGCATCGAGTTTGAAGTGACCGCCGCTGAAGGCGACTTTCTCATTCTCTTTCTCGTAGTTCAGCGCTTTCAGGGCAATATCGGAACTTGTGTCACCGGCATAGCTAATTCGGGTATTAATGTCGAAAGGCGACTCATTCTTCGCCAGGTCAAACAGCGGTTTGGTGACGTCGTTATTCACCAGCACGGTATGAATAGAAGCCATCGACGGGATCAGGTTAAAGGACTTCAGCTGCGCCAGCGGCAGCGGGCCGTGGCTCACCACCTCGTCCAGCACCACGCTCTGGCCCGGTTTCAGCCAGCCGTTTTCAGCACCGGCAACCGGCTTCACCACCAGCTGCATACGGCTGGTAAACACGCCGCGATGATAATTCTGGTAGCTCAGCTCAAGGCCCGCCTCCGGCGCGCTGCGCTTAATCTCTCCGTTAGCCTGCGCCACCATCTCAGCCAGACGGCCTTCCAGCTGTTTCCCGGTAAACCAGGAGGCACCCGTCCAGACCACGCCTAACGCTACAATCACTCCAACCGCTACGACCGATTTTTTCATTGCGACTATCCCTAAAATGAAACCAGGCGGTAAAAACCGCCTGGAGATATTAAGCCTGCAACTAGCTTAGCAAGAGTTGTTAAAAAATTCAGTAAGTGCTTAAAGCTTATTGAAAACGCGCGCCAGGCGACCGGCGCCGCTTACGCTGACCGGTGATTCATTGGCTGCAACGAATGCTGACTCACCGGGCTTAAGCACCAGGCGCTGTTCGCCTTTGCGCAGCGTCGCTTCGCCCTCCACGCAGAACAGAATCGCCGCGCTTTCCTGCGCGATGGCGGTTTCGGCCTGGCTCAGGTCGTGCAGGGAGAAGGCAAAATCCTCAACCGGAATCGGGAAGTCCAGCTCTGCGCCGTTTTTCACCGGCTGAGTCAGCAGCTCCGCGGCAGGTTTCGCCACGAACTTCACGTTGGCAACCAGCTCAGGAATATCGATGTATTTCGGCGTCAGGCCCGCGCGCAGCACGTTATCGGAGTTGGCCATCACCTCCAGCGCCACGCCCTGCAGGTAGGCGTGCGGGGTTTCGGCAAACAGGAACATCGCTTCGCCCGGGTTCAGCTTCACCACGTTCAGCAGCAGAGGGGAGAACAGGCCGCTGTCGTCCGGGTAGAATTCGGAGATCAGGCGGATGGTCTCCCACGGTTCACCCTGCTGGCTGCCCAGAGCCGCTTTCAGCACCGCCAGCGCGTGAGATTTCTCTTCACCCTGCATATTCAGCAGGCTGGCAAACAGCTGACTCAGCGCGTCCGCGTTCGGGTTTTCAAGGAAGTGGGCGATAGCCTTGTGGGCACCCGCGACCGGTTGCAGCAGGGAAACGATCTCTGAAAACTCGCGGAACGCGTTCATCGCCAGGAACGGGGTCAGCGCAAAGACCAGCTCCGGCTTGTGGTTAGGATCTTTGTAGTTACGCTCGGCTGCGTCTAACGGAATACCCGCCGCGTTCTCTTTCGCAAAGCCGATTTCAGAGGCTTTCTTGTTCGGGTGAACCTGAATGGAGAGCGGCTGGTCGGCGCACAGCACCTTAAACAGGAACGGCAGTTCGCCGAAGCGCTGAGCCACCTTGTCGCCCAGCAGCGCGGCTTTATCGGCATCAATCACGTCACGCAGGTTGCTTACCTGGCCGCTGGCGTCTTCAATTTTTGAGCTGCTCTTCGGGTGTGCCCCCATCCACAGTTCTGCCATCGGCAGGTTGTTCGGGTTCGCGATACCGTAGAGATCCGTTAACGCAGTTTTACTTCCCCAGGCGTAGTTTTGCACTGAGTTAATGAGTTTTTGCATTATCAAGCCCTGATTCAATTATGGAATTAACTCCGGGTATTAAAGCAATAAACCTCATGGAAGTAACCTGTGGATGTAAAAAGTCGTACTAGTCTCAGTTTTTGTTAAAAAATTGTGTAGGATAAGCTGACTCGCTTTTAAGCCGGGCAGCGGAACATCTGCCCTGAATAAACAGACCGAAGCAGTAAGTGAGAGACAAATGTCGAATAAACCCTTCCATTATCAGGATCCTTTCCCCCTCAGTAAGGATCGGACCGAGTATTACCTGTTAACCCGCGATCACGTCTCCGTCTCTGAGTTTGAAGGACAAGAGATCCTCAAGGTTGATCCGCAGGCGCTGACGCTGCTGGCGCAGCACGCTTTCCACGACGCCTCGTTTATGCTCCGCCCAGCGCACCAGCAGCAGGTTGCCGATATCCTGAGCGACCCGCAGGCCAGCGAAAACGATAAATACGTTGCCCTGCAGTTCCTGCGTAACTCAGACATCGCGGCGAAAGGTGTTCTGCCTACCTGTCAGGACACCGGCACGGCGATCATCGTCGGTAAAAAAGGCCAGCGCGTCTGGACCGGTGGCGGTGACGAAGCGGCCCTGGCCCACGGCGTCTACAACACCTACACCGAAGATAACCTGCGCTATTCGCAAAACGCGGCGCTGGATATGTACAAAGAGGTCAACACCGGCACCAACCTGCCTGCACAGATCGATCTCTACAGCGTCGACGGTGACGAGTACAAATTCCTCTGTATCGCCAAGGGCGGCGGTTCGGCCAACAAAACCTACCTCTACCAGGAAACCAAGGCGCTGCTCACCCCGGGCAAGCTGAAGAACTACCTGGTTGAGAAGATGCGCACCCTCGGCACCGCGGCGTGCCCGCCGTACCATATCGCGTTTGTGATCGGCGGTACGTCGGCGGAGAGTACGCTGAAAACCGTCAAGCTGGCCTCAACCAAATACTACGACGGCCTGCCTACCGAAGGTAACGAGCACGGCCAGGCGTTCCGCGACGTACAGCTTGAGCAGGAACTGCTGGAAGAAGCTCGCAATCTGGGCCTCGGCGCGCAGTTTGGCGGCAAATACTTTGCCCACGACGTGCGCGTGATCCGTCTGCCGCGTCACGGTGCCTCCTGTCCGGTCGGGATGGGCGTGTCCTGCTCTGCGGATCGCAACATCAAGGCGAAGATCAACCGTGAAGGCGTGTGGATCGAAAAACTGGAAAACAACCCGGGCAAATATATCCCGGAAGAGCTGCGTAAAGCGGGTGAGGGTGAAGCGGTTCGCGTCGACCTGAACCGTCCGATGAAAGAGATTCTGGCGCAGCTTTCGCAGTATCCGGTCTCGACCCGTCTCTCGCTGAACGGCACGATCATCGTGGGTCGCGACATCGCGCACGCGAAGCTGAAAGAGCGTCTGGACAACGGCGAAGGGCTGCCGCAGTACATTAAAGATCACCCGATCTACTACGCAGGCCCGGCGAAAACGCCTGAAGGCTACGCGTCCGGCTCGTTAGGCCCAACCACCGCAGGGCGTATGGACTCGTACGTTGACCAGCTGCAGGCCAACGGCGGCAGCATGATCATGCTGGCGAAAGGCAACCGCAGCCAGCAGGTGACGGATGCCTGCCACAAGCACGGCGGCTTCTACCTCGGCAGCATCGGCGGCCCGGCAGCTGTTCTGGCGCAGGGCAGCATCAAGAGCCTGGAGTGCGTGGAATACCCGGAACTGGGTATGGAAGCGATCTGGAAAATTGAAGTGGAAGACTTCCCGGCGTTTATCCTGGTGGATGACAAAGGCAACGACTTCTTCAAGCAGATCCAGTCGTCCCAGTGTTCGGCGTGCGTGAAGTAATTCTGTAAATTGTCGGGTGGCGCCAGCGCCACCCGACACCAAAAAGAGCGCACAAAGCGCCATATCGTTTCTCAGAAGTCATCAATACTTATCCCTTAAGCATGTGAGCAATCCCTCTTTTGTTATCAAGGAGAAAGTAATGACCACGGTACGCCATGAGAAAGATTCGATGGGCGCCATCGACGTCCCGGCCGACAAGCTATGGGGCGCGCAAACCCAGCGTTCGCTGGAGCATTTCCGTATTTCGACCGAAAAAATGCCCGTCTCGCTGATTCAGGCGCTGGCGCTCACCAAACGCGCCGCCGCGAAAGTGAACCAGGATTTAGGCCTGCTGACGGCGGACAAAGCGACCGCCATCATCAACGCCGCCGACGAAGTGCTGGCGGGTAAGCATCCCGATGAATTCCCCCTCGCCATCTGGCAGACCGGTTCCGGCACCCAGAGCAACATGAACATGAACGAAGTGCTGGCGAACCGGGCCAGCGAACTGCTGGGCGGCGTGCGCGGCGTGGAGCGTAAGGTCCATCCGAACGATGACGTCAACAAAAGCCAGAGTTCTAACGACGTTTTCCCGACGGCGATGCACGTGGCGGCGGTGATTGCTATCCGCGAGCAGCTTATTCCGCAGCTCAACGTGCTGAAATCCACGCTCAACGAGAAAGCGCAGGCCTTCCGCGACATCGTCAAAATTGGCCGTACGCATCTGCAGGACGCCACGCCGCTGACGCTCGGCCAGGAGATTTCCGGCTGGGTGGCGATGCTGGAACATAACCTGAAGCATATTGAGTACAGCCTGCCGCACCTGGCGGAGCTGGCGCTCGGCGGAACGGCGGTCGGGACCGGGTTAAACACCCATCCAGAATACGCGGTGCGCGTGGCGGAGGAGCTGGCAAACATCACCGGGCAGCCGTTCGTCACGGCGCCCAATAAGTTTGAAGCGCTGGCGACCTGCGATGCGCTGGTCCACACCCACGGCGCGCTGAAAGGGCTGGCGGCCTCGCTGATGAAAATCGCCAACGACGTGCGCTGGCTGGCCTCGGGTCCGCGCTGCGGCATCGGTGAAATCAGCATTCCGGAAAACGAGCCGGGCAGCTCCATCATGCCGGGTAAAGTGAACCCGACCCAGTGCGAAGCCATGACCATGCTCTGCTGTCAGGTGTTGGGCAACGACGTGGCCGTCAACCTGGGCGGTGCGTCCGGCAACTTCGAGCTGAACGTCTATCGCCCGATGGTGATCCACAACGTTCTGCAATCAATTCGTCTGCTGGCGGACGGAATGGAGAGCTTTAACGAGCACTGTGCGGTAGGCATTGAGCCGAATCGCGAGCGTATCAGCCAGTTGCTCAATGAATCCCTGATGCTGGTGACGGCGTTGAATACCCATATCGGCTACGACAAAGCCGCCGAGATCGCTAAAAAAGCGCATAAAGAGGGGCTGACGCTGAAAGCCTCCGCCCTGGCGCTGGGCTATCTCACGGAGGCAGAGTTCGACGCCTGGGTTCGTCCGGAAGCGATGGTCGGCAGCCTGAAATAATCATCCCGCCACGTACAGGTGCAGCCGCGGAATAATCAGCTGTAGCGGCTGCGCCTGAGGTCTGTAACGGTGCTGGACATTGTCCGCATCGTAATTCAAAAGCTCACCAATATCCGGCACGATGCCCCCCCGATCGGCATCATAAAGCGCAATCAGCGGCGTAGGGCAGGCATACTGAACCTGTTTTTGCTGGCCGGAATACCAGACGCGGGCGATAGGCTGCACCTTCACCGGGCGCTTTATCTTGAGGCGCGTGTCCGCCGGCAGCGAGGCGATGCTGTGATACTCCTGCTCCAGGCGCTCAATCCACTGCTCACGCGACCACGGCGCGACGGTGCGCGGCGTCTTCAGGCTTTTCTCCAGCTGCGCCAGAATTTCATCCCGGGTGAAGTTTTTAATGATGTGCTTATTCGCCCAGCCGAAGCGCAGCGTGGCGGGGTGACGCAGTACCGTCAGCGTGCGATAGGCGTTCAGGGTAATCAGCCCCGGAAGCTGTCGGTGCACCCATTCAAACCGGGCGGCAGGGGCGAGGCCGGACTCTTCGGTGATGATCTTTTCAAATGCCGCTTTCAGGGTGTTGATATGGGTAATCTGGCTTTCCAGCGCGTCGCGCGTTGTCGCATCGGTTTGCAGGCAGATCACGCCGGGCAGACGCACGGCGGCCTTACTGCTGCGGTTTTCTGACTGCTGCTGGATAAACAGGCGGCGATAGTGCTTCAGCGCCAGCTCAAGGGCTGCGCTGCCGATGTGCTGTTCAACCTCGATGGCGTCCAGCGGGTCGTGCTCGGCCCCTTTAGCCACCTCGGGGAGAGTAAAGACGCGCGCGGCCAGCAGGCGGCAGCTCTGCAAACGTTCGGTCAGGGTCAGGAGCTCGTGTTCTATTTCCCGAAACGTGCTGTTCAGCCGTTCGAGGAGATCGTAGGTCGCCATAAGCACTCTCGTTAGTTACAACATACTTATCATATAGCACAGCACGCCGGGTCAGGCCAGCGTGCGGTTGAGGTCAGGCAGGGACGGGAAGGGCGATGTTATGGTACACCGGCCAGCTAAAGCAGAAGCGCGCGCCGCCGAGTTCGCTCTCTTCGCAATGCACCGTGCCGCCCATCGCCTGCGCGATAGAGTAAACAATCGCCAGCCCCAGGCCGCATCCGCCGGTGGCGCGATCGCGGCTGGGGTCGAGGCGGACAAATGGTTCAAACACGGTTTCTCGCGCTTCCGGGGCGATCCCCGGCCCGTCATCCTCCACCGTCAGGCTGGCCTGATTGCCCTGCAAATCCAGCCCAATCTGTAGCGTGCTTTCGCTGTAGCGCATGGCGTTGTTCATCAGATTGTCCAGCACGCGCTCCATCAGGCGCATATCGAGCGCGCCGTAATCACCCGGCGTGACGCGCGTTAACAGCGTGCGCTGCGGGTTCACGCTCTGAACGTCATCGATGTGGGTTTGCAGCCAGGCGGGCAGGTCCGGCGTGCTGAGGTTCAGTTCGTTTTGCGGACGATCGAGGCGCGCGTAGGTCAGCAGCTCCTCAATCAGCCCTTCAAGCTGGCCAATATCGCGGTTAAGTGCCTGAGACTCCGCTTCCGTCAGATTCTCGCTCATCTCCAGACGATAGCGCAGGCGAACCAGCGGCGTGCGCAGCTCGTGGGCAATCCCGTCGATCAGCTGCTTCTTACTGGCGATAAGGGCATTGATGTTATCGGCCATCTGGTTAAAGGCCACGCCCAGGCGTTCAAAGCTGGAACCGCTGTCGAAGTGGATGCGTTCGGTAAAATGCCCCTCGCCAAAACGCTGCGCGGCAGATTCCAGCTTCAGCATGTCCTGCCAGTGGGGGCGCATCCAGATAAAGACCGGAAACGCGAGCGAAATGGCGATAAAGGCCATTAGCGCCATGTCCAGCAGACGCATCTGGTGCAGATAATAGAGATAGGGTACCGGCCCGACGGCCAGCACGTAATGGCTGCGCGGAATGCGCTGGATAAAGGTGTATTTCTCGTCCAGTGCGACGATGTCCCCGTCGCGCAGACGCTGCATGGCGGGCGGATCCAGCTCAAAATCTTTTAACGGCTCGATGCGTAAATCGAACGACAGGTTCAGATCCAGCTCTTTCAGGGTTTTCGCCCAGTCGTGAGGCGGGATCTCTCTCAGTTCGCTGCGCATCAGATAGAGCGAGCTTTTCATCAGATCGTCCAGCGACTGCCTGCCCGCACGTTCGGCGGTGAATTTATAGACCAGCCCGACCAGCATGGTCATGACCAGGAAGCAGACAAACAGCAAAAGATAAAACTGCACAAACAGCTTTTTCATTAAATATCACCGGGAAATCAAGTAATTAACTACTTTGTTTTTACCTTCAGGGGCACTATAGGGGCATTTGCATATCCGCCAAAGCGCTGATTCAAAAATGATACCTGATCGCTATCGAGAGCATTTATCCACGCAGAGTATACATGGAAGACCATCTCTGCATTCTCATGACCCATCTGATTCGCTATAAAAGCAGGATTAGCACCTGCCGACAACATCCAGCACGCATATGTATGACGCAGCTGATAGGGGCGTCTGCGGCGAATTCCCGATCGTCTTACCGTAATATCCCATAATGACACAATTGAACTGACTGAATAGTACGCAGCTTGCTTGCCTTTCTGGGGGCGAGGCATAAACACAAAGTGCAGCTTTTGCGTTTCCGTTTTTCCGAACTCCCGGTGGTGAAAAGTGATTGGTACTTTAGGGGCACTCCCCGTAAGCTCCTTTTGAGCTCGCAAAGCCTCCAGAGCCGGCTCCAGTAACTTTATAGTCCGATATCCAGCTTCGGTTTTAGGTGGTCCAAAAAAGCCTTCCTGAGTTAGATTGCGTGCAATCGTAGCTTCGCCGGAATTAAGATCGATATCTTCCCATGCAAGAGCGCAAAGCTCCCCAGGCCGAACACCGGTGTAAGCAAAAAATTGCCACATGTTTTTCTGCTGAGTCGGAGCAGTCTCTTTCAACTGCTCAAATTCATGTCTCAGCAGTGGATCGGGTTTTGTTTGCCCTTTGCGAAGCCTTTTTATCCCGACATATGGTTGATATGAAATGACTTTATTTTTGACCGCATAGTCGAGGATTTGTCGCAGGATGGCCAGATAATAATCTACTGTTCTAACGGCGCGGCCGGTTTTATTTCTCCTCTTTTCGGGAGCATAGTTAGTCTCGCCAGTCAGTAATTCCTTTCTCCAGCCCAGAATGTCGCTGTTGGTGATGGATGCAACCAGCGTTTCAGGGCCGATTAGTTTTGTTAACGTTCTTACAGCTATCCCATAGCTTCTTGTGGCATTGGGTGAGAGATCGATTTTATGGTTTTCATACCAGGTTGATGCAAGTTCGGAGAACGTCGTAATGTTTTTAGATGTATAAAACTTTGCTGCCACCTTTGACTCCGGGAACACGTCCCGGTAGTCAAAAGTGCCCAGCTGAATCTCGCTTACAATTTTGGCCCTTAGATTCCCGGCTTTTTTGAGATTCGAAGCATTTACGATCCATCCTTTCAATGTTTCTCGACATCTAACGCCCTGAAACTTGAAACTTATTCGTATCTTATTGTTGTGGATCTCAACACCCGTTGGCATTGCAGCCATTATGCCTCCTTCACAAACCTGTTAATGTTTGGGATGTTGTACCAGACAAGTCCTCGCTCTTCGGAGCTGCTTCCATCCAATGGGATTCTCTTAAAATGAACACCTTCTACCCAGGAGGTTTGGCGATAGCTTTTAATCTGACGATCTGTAAGGCCTGTCTTCTCTTTTAGTTTTGAAGCAACGCCCCATTCTGAATCGTAAATTACCTGCGACATGGTTCACCTCAGGTAACCGGCATGAGTATAGATATGCCGGTCTTTAGTCGTTGATATTTCAGTTTCAGTTTGCCTGGCCGGGCAGGGAACGCAGTCGGCGCATGCCGGTCATTGCAGTGGCCACGTAGCTTGCCTTGCAGTTGACCACTTCAACCCAGACCTTCACGCCTTCCACTCTCACCGTATAGGTCTCTTTCATCTTGCTGCGCCCATAGTCACCATATCTTTGCTGGTGGGCTGCGAGTGCGATTTCACATGCCTGGCGAGCCAAAGGGGATTGCTTACTGCCTCGATTAATCAGTCGCATTTCTTCTCCTTGAGGGAGGGTTTCCCCTCCCGATCTCGTTAGTCCACGTATTCCGGTTTCATATCCGCCAGGGTGACGCTGAACTGACCATGCAATTCGTCGCCCAGATGGCGTTTCGACGATGCAAGGACGCGCTCAACTTCTGCGAACCGAGCAGCTGCATCGGGCTCATCTGCAGGTGGCAAGGAATTGATTGCTGCTTCGACTTTGTTCCGTGCATCAACCAGGTAATAACGCTTCACGGCCTTGTTTTTCAGCTCAGTGAACAGGGCACAACCCAGCGTTGCTTTCACGGTTTCAATATCTGCGCGCAGAGCTTTAGCGCTATCCACATCCTGAGCCGCCTCGATGCGGTCGCGGAAATCATCAGCTAGAGCATCGATGTTTTGAGCTGATTCCTGAGCCGTTTGAGTGGTAGTGACGTTGTCACCTGAAATATCTGCGAGGCTAACGTGCTGCGCCGGTGCCGGGTTTACCTCTCGTTCTTCTCGACGATCATCGAGCTCATCAGGGGTGTAAACGCCCAGAATCACATCCGGGCAGAACAGTCTCGCCCAGCGTTTGACGGCCAGGTACGCCAGCTGCTGGCGAGGGTCATCAGCCCAAAGGGTAGAGTTTCGGGTTCGGGCCTGAGCCAGCAGCAAATCGAGTTCTCTCGGCTGATCTTCACCTTTAAGCGTTGCGCGGATAATGATGCCGATCCCGGCTTCGTCAGCCAGGGTCCAGCCCGGGACGCGGTACTCGCCTTTGTCGCCTTTACGGATGTGGAATTTTCCAACGACCTTTTCCCATGGCCCGTACCATTCATATTCAAAGCGGCTGGCCAGCACGCCGCTGCGTGAAATTACGGCATTAACCAGCTGTGCTTCATACCCGAGCACACCGTTAATCAGGTGCGTCTTTTGGGCCACGGCAAAGGGATTCATCTGCCACTGTGCCGCTTGCATCGCTACAGCCATGCAGTCGGCCTGATTGCCCTGCAGGTGCTTAGGAACTGTAGCGGTGCCCTGGGCCATAATCTGCGCGAACGTGCTGATGGCGTTCAGATACTGGGAATCGAACAAAGCCACGTTGGAGTTAATAACGGTGTTCTGGTCAGCAACGGTAACGTTAGTGTTATGCATAAATCCCCCTTAAGCCTGAGCGCGCAGCGCTTCGAGGCGGCGCAGGTCGAAGTCGTTCAGTTCATCGGTGTAATCGGTAGTGATCGGCGCTGGCCATTCGCCCGTGTCGAAACCTATGGCAATTGCGCGCATCGTTTTGCGGTACTCGAGCATGCCCAGTTCCAGCAGTTCGGTGGATGCCTCAATGATGGCGATCCAGTGGTAGTTCTCGTCTTTGTTGACGAAAATCCAGAAGAACTGATCCAGCGCCGCGGTCTCGCAATACATAGCCGCGCTGAGGTGATAGTCACGGTCTATGATTTCCCGGTGCAGCCTGGCGCGCAGGCTTTCCTGCTTCACATTCCACATGCTGATGGTTTTCAGGTCAGCACCGATGCGCACGCCGTCCAGTTCAATCTCGAGGTCAGGGCGTACACGCACTTCTAATCCGGTTTCGTCGTCGAAACCGAAATAGCTCACCTCAACGGCGCGGCTTGGATGTGTCAGCAGCATGCCCGCGGTCGGGTGCGCCAGTAGTGCGGACTGAATTGCCCGCGCTGTGGCCAGTTGCTGGCGGGTAACCAGAATCTTTTCACCAGGGTTGTCGCGCCAGGCATCCAGCAGTTCGTCGGCGAATATGGCATCGGGCTTAACTGATTTAATTGTCTGGATCATATCTGCTTTGGTACCGGACACTTTCAGCGGCGTCGGTTTCTGCGCTTCTTGCGCCACCAGATCAGGATTGATGATCGCTAATTGCTCGAGTAGCGCATCACGGCTGCCGCTGGTTTTAACTGGCGCGGGCAGGGTGGCGTTGTACTCTTTAATACATGCCTTCATTGCTGTTGCTGTTTGCTTCTGGCCTTCTTCAATACGCTGGTACTCAGCAGGGAGAGCCATATAGCTTTGAGCCGTTTCTTCCAGGCTCGCGCCAAGCGGCACTGGAGCGGGAAGGGATGCGTTATGTTCTTCAAGCAACGCTTTAATCTCGTCAGCGCTTAGCAGCGCCGGTAGGCTGGCGTTGTACGCATCGATGAACTCGCGCAGAGTTGCGGTGGTGGTGAAAGCAACCTCCGGGATCTCCGGTTCTACGCTGAACTCTGCTACGAGGTTTTCCGGCTGCAATGCAAGGGCGTGCACTAGGTTTCCCATATCCAGTACTTTGGATGCTGTTCGCGGGATGGTTTTAGCCACATGGCGCGCGTTAAAGTACATCAGGCTGACGCGGGCATCTTTCACTTGGGTTGAGCTAATACCGTTTGCTGCGTGATAAACGTCATTCGGTAGGCATTCGTAGCGGCCAGGCTCGAAGTAAGCCGGGTATACAATTACCGGTTCTGCTTGCTGTTCTTCCAACGCTACGGAATCTGTCTGCGAATTAGCTGCATCAGTGCTTTCGCCCGGTGGTACCGAACCAACATCTTCGTCTTTCTCTGGCTTAACCGTTTCCATCTGCACATCGCTGATGGTCTCCGCTATTTTTTCCGTTTTTTCGACTTCATTTGAGGAGGTATTGATGACCGGTTCGGTATTTCCATTCATCAGGCCATCGATGGAGAACACGCCGCTACCGAGATTTTCAAACTGCGGTTGTTCATCTGGGGCTTTTGTCTCAACTGCATGGGTAGGCAACGGCAGTAACTCCACAGCAGAGTTAAACTCAGCCGTCATGGTTTTATTAACGAACTCAAGATGAGCCGCTGGCGTGTGATTAATGTTCTCGGGAGCGATGCGGATCAGATTGAAGATTGCCGCACGGTTCACCGCCAGTACACCCGGCTGATTACGCAAGATGGCGCTCCATGATTTCCATGGTTCTTCTTTCTTAGCCACGATTTCTTTGGCACGTCGTAATACGCTCGAAGGAATTTCGAAGTGGTGGAAGTCCATAGGCAGTAGGGCGCATGCGATCTCAAGATCGAGGGTGTCCAGAGTGTGATGCGCGCCTTCGCCGCGATCCGTTACATAGCCACCGTCGACATTGGTACCAGAATTGCTGCGCTGAACATTACTGATGCGGTTTCCGGCAGCCCATTCGCGCGCCAGGATGCCGCGGTCAATGTAATCAGTCGCCGCCCAGATTCGGGTGAAACGGAGAACCAAAGCGAGTTCGTGGCGCTTCTCCTGGCTGAACACCTTGCGAATGGCGTCGGTATAGCGCCACAGGTCTTTGGTGTCGTAACCCTTAACCTCTTCGCAGTTTTCTGCCGCCAGCAGCAGGTTCTGGACATAGCTGTTGTCAGTGTCCATCTCCAGAGCGCTGATACCTTCGTATTCTTCGCGGGTTAAGTGGTGGCGCAGTTCGTCGGCGGTGAACTGGGCGAGTAGCTGCTTCCGGAACGGCATACGAACGACTGGATAACGAGTGGTTTCGTCATCATTCTCGTCAATCTGAATACCGTTTTCAGGTTCTGGAACCTGATCGGTTGTAACATCGGTGTCGCTGGTGCTTTCTGATTTGAGAAGAGAAAGCTTTCCGCTTCTCCACTCTTCAACTAACTGATTGCGGTCGCCGGCATCTGCTCTCGCCCAGTCAGCCATGAATGCAGCGATAATTTCGGTTTCGTGTGCTTCATCTGGCGTGAATACCAGCTTAATCGCCTGAACCAGTTTCCACTCAGCGTTCAGGCTGAGTTCGGCAACTTCAGGGATATCGTTCTTCGCAAGCAACAGGTTCTGGAGATAGGTGTTGCCTTCATCCAGTGACATTTCGCTGGCAGCCAGTTGCTGCTCTTTAGTGATATGTGACTGGTATTTGTCGGTGGTCAGGTGGACAGCAAAACGGACCATTGGAGTGCGGTTTTCAAGCGGGACACTCTCGACAGTAGTTTCGACTTTAACGGTCGTTTCCGGTGCGGCAGTTTTGTCCACGGCACCAGTCGACTCAGTACCAGCCTTTGGCAGCCAGGTGCGTCCATCGTCCTGCAGTTCGTAGCGTTTGCACCAGGTGTAATCCACTGTGCTTTCTTCTGGCAGGTCGTTGTAAACAGGGAAATCGGTACGGACAGGCTTGCTATAATCCTTCCCCCGGCCGGTTTCGATGCCAGCATCTTCCAGCTCTACATCCAGCTGCAAGTTGGCTCGTGCTTCTGATTTAGCCGTGAACCAGATAACGGCATCTTCTTTGCCGGATTTCTGCGTTGCCTTGATTAAATGAAAGAATTCCATATCGGGTCCTTAATTTTGATTGTAAGATACCCGCAGCTAATGATTGCCGCCTTGGGTAGTGGTCATTGGTCAAAACTCGATTCCGGAAAGCTTTGGTCGGCTGACCGGGTACTTAACCCGCCTTGCGCGGGTTTTGTGCTTTTAAGGGCTGGTAGCAGCCATTGGGCATAACTCGATTAAAATTAGAAAGCAGGCTGTTGGTCTTCAGCCGGTTTATATGGGTAACATTCTCCTTTAATGTGCTGCTCTTTGGCAGCTGCATCACAACCAGATTCGGTCTGATAAACACCGAGCATGATGTCTGAGCATTCCCCGGTGAGGGCGCAGACGGTAACGATCAGGGCAAAGAACGAGCTCATGCTTTTAGCTCTGGATTGCCTTTTTGCGCCAGTAAGTAGCAAAGCTTGCGAATCCATACTTCCGCCGCACTGAGGCGGATAGCTTGTTGTCTTGAAGGTGTTCGTGCAAAGTCGATCATTTATCTTTCCTTTTAATTCTGACTGTCGTATCGCGGTCCTAACTTCAGTGCTATTGTGGTTATTCCCGCACTCTAATGAGGGAATTAACTGTGGATAAAGAAGAGAAAGTCTTGTATTTAACTCGCTTAGCGGTTGATACATATAACTCTTACCGTTCTGCTCAAATATCTTCTGGCCGGAATCTTTCTGACCCCCACGATCCGGTGGAAGAGATAGAAAAAATCTATGCAAAATTCGAAGTCTTTCTTGACCAGAAACTCTCAGAAGACGAATGGAAATAGGGTTATATGCTTCTCCAGCTAGACCTATTTCTCCAGAGTGAGCTGTTGCAATGTGCATAAAGCTCACTCTTTCTTATGACCGTGTCATCCACAATTTTTCCCCCTATATGCGCCTGTAACGCCGGCCAGCGGAACGTTTACACCTGATGCGCGTTAATCTCTCCACCTCATCCGACTATTCGTATGCCGTCGGCGGCTACTTCGTGGGCGTCCTGCCTTGGTGGTTCGTAGTGCGTCTTGGTGAGTTGGATTAAATCACTGGTTTATACGCGTGTCAACTTAAGGTTAATGTTAATTGTAAATCTGAGGTTTATATTGCTGGTTTTTGTGACGTGTCTGCCGAATCGCAGGCAAAAAAAATCCCGACGGAAAGGTCGGGATGGGGCGTTCTGGGCGTTAGTTTGGCGGAAGAGTTGAAGGGTGAGGGTAGAAAAAAACCGGCGCAGTGGCCGGATGCATTTATTCGAATGGGAGATCTATTTGTCTCTGTGGATTCAGCTGTTTTTTTACATGCTCAATTTCGAATGTGGTTTTTATAGTATCACCAATCATGTATTGGGTTACCTTTAGGTCAACAAGCAACATATCGCCTTTAGAAAAGTTTAGGGTGTTGTTATCAATATCACTGATAAACTTCTGGTCTTTAATCTCAGCCAAAAAGCTACTGGCTCCATCCGAAAATCTCCATCGGCTGCCTTCATTAAAAGAAATGTTCTTAATCTGAAGGGCTTTCTCTACCGTGGACTCCGAGATTATTGATTCAGCAGGAAGCTCAACTTTGAAATAATGCGCCTCTTGTTTGTCGATCGTCATGAACGTCAGTCCATCATCGACAGTGGAAGCAAAACTGTCGATACCTTCCTGCTCTAGCGGCTTGCATATAACTTCTTGCAATGAAGAACGAAGTTTAATGTTTCTATACAGTTCGATTACTTTGCTATCGAAAATTTCACTTTCGTTATCAACAAAGACTTCAATGTTGCTATCAGGCAGATTGTGTAACTTTTTAATTTCTCTTGGTCCGATCCATTTAACTAATTGGATCAGACCCTTGCAAATTTTTTCTCTGGGACCAGGGCAAAAACCAATTAAAGCAATAAGATTAGCTGCGGCTGTTACTGAATCGCCCGAAAAGAAATCAACTGCCTGTTTGAACCAAGATGTCGATGAGGCAATCAGATCTATTCCAAATGAGCCAGCTTTGAATGATGCATTAACCTTTACTGAAACAACGGTCTTGTTACCATAAACTGTTTTTCCGGCTTCCTCTAATGCATCTGACAGGGATAGGAGTGCAGGGGCAAGGTCACGCACGTTCATTTCGTGCGTCTCCAATGCTGGTCCGTCGTATACTATCCTGAACTTCATATCATTAGTTTCCGAATTGCTGCCTGCATCCATTATGGCACTCACCTGATCGCATATACAGTAAATTTACTTTTTACCCCGACACAATGCTTGATGCCGGATGGAAATCCCTACCGCTTCTCGATTGTAAGAGTCAATTGTACGTTCGCCGGTTATCAATCCTCCTGCGACCGGATCCGCCCCTTCATGTACTTCTCATACAGGTCATCCAGTTCTTTCAGGCGAATCGCGAATATGCGGAGCATGTTCTGCTGCTCTTCTTCCGGTAACTGGCGGTAGAGCTCCAGCAAGCGCTGTTCGTCCGGCTTAAGTCCGTCTTTTTCACCAACGTCCTCACCAAGTAGCCAGGCGACAGAAATGCCTACAGCGTCGGCTATGGCCAGTGCCGATTTCTTACTAATCACACCTTTTTTGAACCAGCCGTTTACGGCCTGAGGGGTGACTCCAGCTATTCGTGCCATGTCTGCTTTTGTAACGCCGCGATCAGTGATCTCAGTAAGGCGCTCTACCAGAACGAGGTTGGGTTCTTCTTTTCTCATAGGTTCATTGTAAATATTTGGTTTATACACACAATAAATCCATGGTTTGCATGATGTATAAATCTGTGGTTTACTTCTGCTGTCAATAAGCAGGAGAAGCACATGTCCGCACTCGATAAAGCAATTAAAGCCGCTGGCTCAGCCAGAAAGCTCAGTATCGCGCTTGGTGTGACGAGTATGTCTGTAAGTCATTGGAAGAATCGTGACCAAGGGATCGTCCCGCCAAGTTATATCTTCCCGATTTTCAAAATGACAGGCGTAACTCCCCACGAGCTGCGCCCCGACCTCTATCCAAACCCAACTGATGGTTTACCTAAACAGGAGCCTTAACAATGCAAACTATTTCATTTCAAGAGAGTAGCAGAGCTTCCTCTAATCCAATGATATTCCCGTGTCATCAAAGCGAATCGGCAGAGCAGGATATTGATCACCGCGATATTTGTTCTGCAGTCCGGGCGTGGGCAGCGGCAGAAGGGCGCGTAGCTGTTGCGCTTCAAATCCAAGAAGCAGCGGAAGAACTTCAAGTTGTTGGCGTGAATTTTTCAGGCCAGGCCGATGTCTGGAACGTGAAGCTGTTCCGTTGGCTGGATAACAAAGAAGACTCCGCATCGTACCGAAAGAACGTCGAACAGCTGGTGCCCGCGATCATGTCTGTATTACCACTTCGATACCGCGACCGTGTCGTAAAGAACGACTCGTTTGCCTACCGGATGGCCAGGTTGGAAAAAGAAGTGAGTGAGGCGAAGCAAGCTTTGATGCTCGATGCACCGAAGAAGGAAAAGCTGAAGGAGTTAGGCGAGGGGATTTTCGAAATGTTCAGAGTCGACCCTGACCTAACGGCGCCTTTACTGGCGATGGTCACAACCATGCTGGGGGCGATATGAAGACTTCAGAAAAGGCGAAAGCCGGTCTGCGCGAACAGAACCGACTTTCAGGTGCAAAAACGGAGTGTAATTGCGGAGCTAAGTATGTCAAACACAGCTGAAATTATCAATTTCCCCCACAGAACCGAACAACCGGGAGGTCGTATGGCCGACCTGTCGAACGGGTATACCAAGGTTGCTAACGAGATCCAACAGCTCAAGCCTCGTCTGAGAATGTCAGGCCGGGAGTGGCAGTGTTTTGAGGCGGTGATCTGGCTTACCTACGGCTGGAACAAGAAACAAGACCGCGTTACGAACACGGTGATCGCTGAGCTTACAGGGCTGAGTGATTCGCATGTCTCTGATGCGCTCAAATCGCTCGCAGAACGCAAAATTATCATCAGTCAGAAGCAGGGCGTGATGAAAATCGTCGGTGTAAATACTGACCTTTCTGCCTGGATTTTAGACAAACCGAAAACGGGAAAAACCTTCCCGAAATCGGGAAAAGTGTTACCGAAAACGGGAAAAGTGTTACCGAAAACGGGAAAAACCTTCCCGGAAACGGTAGACACCCAAGACTATAACAAGAACAATATTAAAATATCCTCGTCTCGGAATTCTGACGAATCCCGAAACCAGAAAACTCAAAAATTTCTCTCTCGCCATCCTGAAGCTGCCGCCGGGATATACACCCCGGCAGGTAAATCATGGGGATCCGCTGACGACCTCAAGGCCGCACGCTGGATTTACGACAGGCTTCTCACCGTCAACGCATCGCTATCCGAACCAAACTGGGCTGAATGGGCAAACACCATCAGGCTGATGCGTGTCCAGGACAAACGCACTCACTACGAAATTTGTGACCTGTTCCAGTGGGCCAACCGGGACGAGTTCTGGAAAGACAATATCCTGAGCCCCTCGAGTCTGCGCAAACAGTGGGATCAGCTCACTACCAAGCGGTTGCGTGCAACCGGAACGGTAAAACCTTCCCGGGGCGGCATTGACCTGCATAACACCGACTGGATTGACGGGGTGCTGGAATGAAAAACCTCGCAGAGAACATTCGCAATTTTGACCGGGAACAGGCTCGCCGTGTGGCGCATAACCTGTCTGAGCAGCACACCGAGCGCGAACAAACGCAGCAGGTGGCGCAGATTATCAACGGGCTGTTCGTACAGCTGGCGGCCGCGTTCCCGGCAAGCCTAGTTAATCGCAGCCAAGAAGACGTGAACGAGATCCGCCGTCAGTGGGTGCTGGCCTTCAAAGAAAACGGGATCACCAGCATGGAGCAGGTAGAGGCCGGCATGCGCGCGGTGCGTCGCCAGGAACGCCCGTTTTTGCCGTCGCCAGGTCAGTTCATCAAGTGGTGCAGGGAAGGGCGTTGTGTTCTGGGGATCACCACCGCAGACGTGATGGCTGAATACTGGAAGTGGCGCAAGCTGGTGTTCCGGTATCCGAGCAGTGAGCAGTATCCCTGGCCTAAACCCATTTACTATCACATCTGCCTCGAGCTGCGGCGCCGGGGAACTGATGGTCAACTGTGCCACAAAGAACTCGAGCATGAAGCCGGCGACATTCTGGATATGTGGGAAAAGCGGGTGCTGGCCGGGAAACCAATCCCGCCTGTTCGTCGTGCGTTGGCAGCACCAGTGGCTCCGAGGGGGCCAACGCCAGCTGAACTTCTGAAGGCTAAATACGCGCGCCTAAAAGATGAAGGGAGAGTTTAACTGTGCGAGCAAAGATTCTTCAGATTCGTACCATACAGCGAATGAGTAGAAGGCTTTGTTTCCACAACGTGTTATAAACAAGTTACAAGTCGCCTCCTCTGGCGACAAAGAGGCATGGCATGAAATTACGAATCACAAGAGCAATCGGCCTCAGCAAGTTCTCGCCACGTTGGGTTAAGGTTATCTGTTTACGGTTGACTAAAAACGATATTGAGCGCTCCCTCAACGCGCTTCTGGCCACAATTGATGAAACTGAACTCTCTTCGGAGCAAGTCAAAGCATTGAGGGAATGCGTTGACAGAATCAACCTGGCAAGGGGAAAGGGGATGCAAGCGTGAGCGCTACTGCTATTGAGCCGAAAGAGATTTTTTATACCACATGCTCATTGCTGAACACATAAAGCGTAGCTGAAGTGACTGATGCTGACTGAGTGATGCGCGGAGAAATAGTTGTCTAATAACTCAATCATATTAATCACTTTTCCCATGGTACCTTTTTTATCTTGAGGATTAGGCAGTACGAAATCCTAGCTTTGGCCGCTCTATTGGATCCTACACCTCTGAACTGCTAAGGACGGAATATGAACGGATGAAAGCTAGCATGAGATGCGAGTGGTGTTGAGAAAGGTCCACTGGACAATCATTTGAATAATTCTGTGAAAAATTCATTTGTATAAAGAGTCTTCTCCTTCTGGGCGCGTTTTGAACCTTCGATGCATCCACAGGTATTGCTCAGGGGCGCGGAGGATTTCACGCTCGATGATTTTATTCATATAAGCAGCTGCAGCGATATTATCGTCCTCCGGATATCCTAACAATGGATTACTGATATACATATGATAACCTTTTTTATCGCTCCGTCGAATCATGCTAAGTGTGATCAAATTTGCTCCAGCGAGTTTTGAAAGTGCGTACGTTCCGTTCGTTGTGGCTGCTTTTTTTACCGAGAAAAAGGGTGCGAAAACGCTCCCCTTAGGCCCGTAATCCTGATCTGGTGCAAACCACACAGCTTCACCGGCCTTGAGTGCATGAACTAAGCGAGATAGATTACGTCGATCAATCATAGCTTTATTTGAACGCATACGTCCTTTTGTCTGAACCCATTCCATCAATGGATTGTTGTGCGGCCGATATGTTGCCATCATTGGATGGCATAACCCCATTACTCTTCCGCATAGTTCAAGCGACATGAAATGAATCCCGACAACCATTACCCCTCCGGTTGCGTTAGCCAAGTTTTCAATCCCTTCTACGTCAAACCACTTTTTGACTCTCGCATCGCTCCAGAACCAGGCCATGCCAGTTTCCATCAGTCCCAGCCCGAGAGAAACAAAGTTATTATTTATCATCTGGCTTCGGGCAATCGGAGTCATATCGGGAAAACAGAGTTCAATATTCCTAACCGCTATACTTTCTCTACGTTTTAAAAAGGGCCTGGAGATTTTTCCAAGACCGGAACCAAGAGTATATAAAACCGGATAAGGAAGTTGGACTATAACCCACAGAAGTGCCAAGCCTGCCCAGGAAAACCAGTGGCGGGGATGAAGTAATTTGTATGTAAAGAGTTGTGACATAAATTTCCCTAAGTTAATGAAGGTTGTAATGCACATGGATAATTTGAAAATTTGTTTTTCAGCGGAACGTTTCATTTAGATAATTGAGTTTTTTTTTGAATTCAGGGGGACAGATTGCGTGTGGGAGTGGATGCTCACTAAATGGTTTAGTGAGGCGAAAAAAATTCTTTTTCTATAAGACTCAATGGGTTATTAACGATATTCGAGGAATTGCCTTCTGGATTCATCCTCCCCAACATACTCAAAAGATAGAAGACGAATTGGGATTAAGTTATAAAACCAATAGCAATCATTTCGTTGAATAACTTCGCCTGGCTTGAAACATATCCCTGATGCTTCCCGAACAATTGCATATTTACCATTGCTAAATTTCACTCTGTGGATATAGAAATGTTGACCGATCTGTCCATGACAGCTGTTCGAAAGTATATCTCCTTCAATAAAAACAGATTTTTTATCTTTCATCATAATGCCCTCTACCACTATACTATAAAAGGAATGTTGGCATTTACAGATATCAGTTAAGTTGCAGGAACTGTTCAGCCGCCGATGCACCAGCATTCTGATGGCCTGAACAACAGTCCGCAGGCAGGACATTCCAGAACAGCATTTTTTCTTAGTTTACCTGCTTTCTGATTGGCTCTGTATGCGCATACCGGGCAAGCAACATGGACCGGTCTTTCTTTAAAATGTCTAAGTCCCTCTGTAAATGACATAAAATAACCTCTGAAAAATATAATATTTATTATACGCTTTAAAATATAAATTGTCGGGTTAAGTTATGAATATTTATTGCTGAATAAAATATGAGCTTTTAGAAAACAACAGTTTGATTTATGTTACAATATCCTTCCATGAGAAATTTATGATGAAATCAGAAGACACTCTTGACTGGTACCCGGCGCAGTTGCCGCCAGTAAAAATTATTTTAGGTGAAGCAGTGCTTGCTGTGGGTAAACAGGGAAGGCCCATTAATACCCGGACCTTGCTCGAGTATCTTCAAGTCATGCAAGGTAAGCAAAAAAGACGTGATGATAAAGTTGCTATGCAGACTGCGATTGAAGTGCTTAGAGACAATCAGCGCATTAACGGTAGGCGTTAATGCGCTCTTAAGATCCCTTAGTTCTGAGTGATCTCTACTATGTGTCTTTGACCATCCTGCTTTAAAGGTATTCGGTCATCAGACAGTTCGATACCATCTAGTATGACCTGATACTCCCCGTTGCCACGTGTAATGGTAATCTCGTAATGACTTTCGTCATGCTGATATGTCAGAGAAAAAGACTCCCACTCTGCTGGTAACAGGGCATGTATGGTCAAGATATCACCGGAACGTTTTATGCCCATCAATTCTTCTGTAAGAAGACGATAGGCCCAACCCGCTGATCCGGTGTACCAACTCCAACCTGCACGTCCAGTATGTGGCGCGATGCTGTAAACATCTGCACTCATTACGTATGGTTCTGCTCTGTAAATCGCAACTTCTTCGTCAGTAGACGCGTGGTTTATTGGATTGATCAGTGACCAGAGTTGCCACGCACGCTCTGCATTTCCCATTCGGGCAAATGCCATCACGGCCCAGATAGCACCATGAGTATATTGCCCGCCATTTTCACGCACACCAGGCACATAACCCTGAATGTAACCGGGATTTGGTCCGTGTCCATCGAATGGAGGCGAAAGTAGCTTTATCAACCTGGATTCGGAGTTTACCAAATGCTTGTCCAGAGCCTGCATTGATTTACCGGCACGTCCACAGTCAGTCTCACCGGATAAAACGGACCAACTTTGAGCTATTGCATCAATCCGGCAGTCTTGAGAACTTTTGGAGCCTAAAGGCGTTCCATCGTCAAAATATCCACGCCGAAACCATTCCCCGTCCCAGGCTGTCGCATTCAGATTTTTCTGCAAGTGTTCCGCCTCCGTGCGACACAGCGATGCTACAAGCTTATCTTGCTGACGATCAGCGAGCGTCGCGAAACGCTTTAAAATGTCGAACAGGAAGAACCCGAGCCAAACGCTTTCACCTTTTCCTTCGATGCCGACCCGGTTCATCCCATCGTTCCAGTCGCCAGCGCCCATTAGCGGCAGACCATGTTGTCCAAAACGAAGCCCATGCTTAATGGCTTTAACGCAGTGTTGCCATAGCGTCTCTTCGGTGTGGCTGATTAGTGGTGTATCGTAAACGGACTCTTCTCCAGGCTGGAGCTGACGTCCTTCCAGATAAGGAATCATCTGCTCTAGTATTCCGATATCCTCAGAAGTGTCGACGTAGTGACAGACGGCGAGCGGGAGCCAGAGAAAATCATCTGAACATCGCGTGCGTACGCCGTTACCGTGAGGTGGATGCCACCAGTGCTGCACATCGCCTTCAATAAACTGTCTTGACGCACATAGTACTATTTGGTCGCGCAGGCGTTCCGGTGCAGCGTGGGTCAGTGCTAATGTATCCTGGAGTTGATCCCGAAAACCAAATGCGCCACCCGATTGATAATAACCACTGCGCGCCATGAGTCGACAGGCCATTGTCTGATACAGAAGCCAACCGTTAACTAGCTTATCAACTGAATGGTCTGGTGTATTGACCACTATCTTATCCAGCATGCGGTGCCAGTGACGATGGACATTGTCCAACTCCTGTCGAACGATATTTTCATCCAAATAATGAGCGAGTATAGTCTGAGCCCGGGCGGAGTTTTCCTCGCTGCCGAGTACAAAAATAAAGGTCTTCTGATCACCGTCAATTAGGGTGGTAACAGACTGAACTGCACCGCATGGATCCAAACCGGCGCCCGTATTTCCCGATAAACTGCGAAGCTTCATTGCGGCCGGTTTTTGCAAAGAGCCATTGCGGCCAATAAACTCTCGGCGATCACCTGTCAACGAACAATGAGGATCGTTGACAGCGAAAAATGCAATGCGTCCTTCGCCGTTAGCTCCGTAAAAGTTATTTGCTGTAACTCCACTACCAGCCGGCACGATCACCGTATGTGTAACGATATGGGGAGCAGAACGCGAGCGTGATTCCCCAAGCGTCCACTCTACGTACCCTGTGACCGATAATTTGCGCGTGCGGCCCGAATTGTTACTAAGCGTCAGAAGTGCCAACTTAACAGGATCGTGTTCGCTAACCAGTATTGTCAACTCGCTATCTATACCACTATCGCGGTGCGCAAATACGCTGTAGCCAAAACCATGACGGGTTAAATAATCCCCGCGGCCACGCACAGGTAATGTCGTGGGTGACCATACCGTTCCGCTCTCTTCATCACGAATATAAAAAACCTCACCGCTACGGTCGCTTACTGGATCGTTTTCCCAGGGGGTTAAACGATATTCATGAGCGTTCTCATACCAACTGTAAGCCTGTCCGGCTTCTGAAATGACGCTACCAAAACAGGAGTTTGCCAGCACATTTGACCAAGGGGCCGGCGTTGGAACATTTTCCTTCAGGATAATCTGATACTCCCGTCCATCCTCAGAAAACCCTCCATGCCCATTGAAGTTGAACATATGTTCTATATGCGGCGTCCAGTCTTCGTGTCGATTGCTTCCCTCAGTGACAAAAGGTACAAATGGCCTTTGCGGTTTAATTGACGAGTGGAGCCGCTGATTAAGTTGCTCGTTTAGCCCGCCGGCGCGATCGTCAAGATGCATACATGCAACGCTCATCAACAATTGCTTATCTTCGGAAGACAAATGCTCCCCGTTACGGACAAAAATGCCGCCAGGTTTATCCAGCAGGCTGGCTTCTGAACCGGCATAGATTAAATCCATAATCAGTGTTTGTAGGGCCTGCTGATAGCCACCGGCGCTGTTATTGAGGATAACAAGGTCCACTTCAAGCCCTTTTAGTCGCCAGTAACGATGAGCTTGAATCAGTGTAGTGATAGAGGTCATACTCTCATCGCTGGTCACGCTATGCAGTACAATCGGTAGATCACCTGAAATACCCCAGCCCCACAGTCCGGACTGACCGCGGCGGTTACGGCTTATGACTTGAACGTCGGCGCGTAGTTCCTGACAGGAATAGAGCACAGCGCTAGCGAGTCGGTTAAACAGCGTTGCGTCATCTTCGCTAGCATTTATCTGCCTGAGCACTACCAGACTGTGCGACCAGGCAAGCTCAAAAACACGCTCAGCGATTGGGTAATCACGGTATTTTTCCAATAATGCCTTGCTTTGCTGACGGCTCTCACTGATGCCATAAACGATATCAATCGTTATCGGAATGCCTGGCATGAGTCTCACAACTTGTCGGATCGCTAGTACAGGATCCAGCACGGCACCGGAAGTATTGCTGAGCGGCCCGTTAGCATAGATAGCAGCGGCATCAGCCGGACTTCTGCCCCTCCCAATAAACTTAGCTCGGTCTGTTTCAAACGAGGCTTCATTATGATCATTGCTATGCACCACCATCATGTGAAACAGAAATGGGCTCGGTTCATCTTGAGAACGCGGTCGTCGATGGCAAAGAATAGCGTCCCGACTGTGATCAATCTCAGTTTCAATGAACAAATTACTGAATGCCGGATGCGCTAGATCACTGGTTTCTGGAGCAATCACTACTTCAGCATACGTTGTTAGCTCAAGCGTTCGCGGTAGACGGCCATGGTGTACCAGGGTGACACGCCGCAGCTCTATATCATCTTCCGGGGAAACCACAACCTGTGTCCTAACGCTTAGGGCTCCCAAGGTACGCCTGAATTCTGCGCCTGCGTCGGTGAAGATTATCTCATCGCTGCTGTTCGCATTTCCGCCCATGGGCTGCCAAGTATTGCTCCACACCTCATTCGTATGCGGATCACGGATATAACAGAACGATCCCCAGTTATCACGGGTTGTATCGCTGCGCCAGCGGGTAACTGAAATCGAATTCCAACGGCTGTACCCTCCACCACCTAGCGTCAGCATCAAATGGTAATGCCCATTTGAGAGCAGTTGTATTTCCGGAGTAGGGCTGTCTACATGACTGAAAACTCTCGGTTCATATCGCACCGGTTTAACCCTTCCTTCATGGGATTCAAAATGACGGCGAGGGCTGTAAAGATCGACTGAATCCGGGACGCGTTCCTGCAAAAGAAGATTCGCCGACATAAAGGTGGGGCTTGTCATAAATCGCTCGCTCATTGGGGCATCAAGCAGGATATGCGCTAGCGCCTGGAATCCCATCCCCTGGTGGTGTGCCATCCAGGACTGTACAACCGCGTACAGTTGCCCGGTAGCAAGCCGCGATGGCGTGTAGTCCAGCGCTTCATAAAACCCGTATTCGCCATGTGCGCCGCTCTGCTCCAGTCTAAGCAAGTTTTCACAGGCCTTCTGGGGGGAAACGAGCAGAGCCAGTAGTGTTGCATACGGCGCGACAACCATATCGTCCGCAAGTCCTCGGCGAAGACCGAGTCCAGGTACCCCAAATGCCTGATACTGATAATTACTCTGGACATCAAATGCATGATAGCCGGACTCAGAGACGCCCCATGGTACGCCACGTTCCTTGCCCCAGTTAATCTGGCGTGTCACTGCGGATTTGCCCATTTCATCAAGCAAACTGCCGCGCCAGTTTGGCATCACCAGATTCGGCATCAGGTATTCAAACATCGAGCCGCTCCATGACATCAACGCGGTTTCATTGTCGATATTGGTGAACAACCTTCCCAACGCATACCAGCTTTTCATCGGAAGCTGATTTGTCGCGATAGCGAGATAACTTGTCAGCCTGATTTCAGAGGGCAGAAGGTCATAGTGGCTTTTATCGGCGGTATTTGTGTCGCAGTTATATCCGACACTCAGTAGGCTGGTAGCTTCGCTGTAGAGAAAGGCAAAATCCATTCGTGCATGGTCATTTAATCTCTTTTCAAGTTCGCTGATGATATCCAGCCGCAAACGGGCGTGAGTAATTACTGGTGCAGGAGGCGTTCCTTCTCCGGTATCGGTACTCTGCGCCAACCAGCTTAGTGTTGGCAGTGTCTCGCTTTGGTATGTAGGGGGTATCCACGCGAGCAGATGTGACCATTCGTGGCATAATTCAACCAACTGATGCTCCAGATGTTCGGCCCAGCGCACCACAAGATCGCCTTCCTGCTGACACGCAGCGGTGAGATGTTTGCACTGAGTTCGCATCTTTTTAAGTTCGCTGTAAAGAGCTCCCGGAGGTAGTTCCGCTGAGCTGAAACACTGCTTTTGAAGCTCTTTAAGCGAATCCGGTGCCCCCGGCCCCCAGTGTTTTTCAAGAAGTAATAATGTATCGATTAACCCTGCAAGTATTCTTTCGACATTCAAAATGGGCTGGTTTCGCATGGCTAATAACCCTTCACGCAGAGTTAACAAATGTCCGGCCATATTACCGCTGTCCACGCTTGATACGTAACGTGGACTCAGCGGCGCAAGCGTTCGAGTGTCATACCAGTTATATAAATGACCACGAAAATGTTCCATATTATCAAGAGAGTCGAGCGTGAGCGTTATGCGTTGTAAGACGCTACCGCCTGGCAAATAGCCAAAATCCCAAGCAGTAAGGTTAGCCAGTAGTGATAACCCAATGTTGGTTGGAGATGTACGGTGCGCGATCGTCGGCTGCGGTATTTCCTGGTAATTATCAGGGGGGAGCCAATTTTCTTTCGCTGTGGCGAAGGTCTCAAAAAAAGACCATATTTCTCGGCTTGTCTGTCTCAGCAGAAGTTTCTGTTTCTGATCTGGCAAAAAGGGCTTACACGCGGGTTGGCGGCTCAGCCAAGCCATAATAATGGGAGATATGCACCACCCGACGCTAATGGGCAATGCAATGAACATCATCAGCGGATCAAACACCAATGCTAGTGATGCGAGACTCAGACCGCAGGCAACATTCAGCCACATTGCCCGATAAAAACCTAAAACAGAGATACTGGATTGGTAGTTATCTGGGTTATAGCTTACCCATTGGTTGAGGTTACGCTGGCTTATACCTAGTCGCCAAAGCGTAACTCCAATAGCGTATAATGAGTAACCGGCCTCGTGGGGTAGTATCATAAATGTGAGACCGATACGTGAAACGCGCTTCAAGGCTCCAGCTGAAACCAGTTGCAGATGTTGTTTAAGGGGACGGCGGTGCGGTTTATGAACGAGATCCCATGCTATGCTAAGCGCCGCAGGAAGAAACCATATTAGCGTTAGCACGCTAAACCAGTATAAAGGGTTGGGGAGCCAGAGCAGCGTGCTAAATACAAGCAGCATGATCGACGGCGCTACCAGGCTGCGTCGGAGATTATCCAATAACTTCCAGCGAGAAAGGATGGACAATGGATTTTTTTCCCTACTTCCGTCAGCTTTTCTGACCCGAACCCTCAGCCAATTGAGCAGTTGCCAATCTCCTCGGATCCAGCGCGTACGACGTGCGACGTCTGAGAGATAATTAGTTGGATATTGTTCGTAAAGTAAAACGTTGCTCAGCAGACCAGAGCGGGCGTAACATCCTTCCAGCAGGTCGTGACTGAGTACGAGATTTTCCGGACAGACGTTGGCAGTGGACTGGACAAAAATATCTACGTCATAGATACCTTTGCCTACGAACGATCCCTCGCCGAAAAGATCCTGATATATATCTGAAGACATCATCGAATAGGGATTATTACCCGGGACGCTGCTGCGCATGGCGGCGTAGCGCCCCTGACCGTAAAGAGGCATTTCCTCTGCTAAGCCTGGCTGTAAAATTCCGTACCCTTTAACGACTCGTTGGAACGTTGGATCATATACTGGTTTGTTCAGCGGATGCGCCATTGTGGCCACCAGTTTATGGGCTGTATCACGAGGCAGGAGCGTATCACTGTCAAGAGTGATGACGTATTTAATCCGTCCGGGCAAAGCCTGCGAGGGAAGGTCTGCAACGCTCGAAAACTGGGTTCCCGGTTGGCGTAACCAGCTGTTAAGAAGAGCTAGTTTGCCCCGCTTGCGTTCATATCCCATCCAGATTCTCTGCGAATCGTTCCACTCCGGCTGGCGGTGCAGTAGATAAAATCGAGATCGGCCGCTAGGGTTGCGCCGATTAAGTCTCTGCATCTCAGCAATCGCTTGCCTTAAAAGGACAGTGTTTTCCTCGGTATCCTCAGTTGATGAATCCGGAAAATCGGTAAGAAGTGCAAAGCAGAGATTTTCATCCTGATTGCCAAGGCTGCAGACTTCCAGGCGGAAGAGAAGTTTGCAGAGGCTTTCATAGCTTGTCAGCATGCAAGGGATCGCAACCATTGTGGCATATTCAACTGGTATCCCACTTGAAAAGTCCATCCGCGGCAGAGGCCTGGGAATACGAAAGCGTGTCGTTGCTTCGCTAAGCATATCGCTGGCGAGTTGACTAATGGCAACAATAAGGGGGAGTGCTAGGGGGATGAGCAGCCAGAATATACCCTGTAGTGCAGTTTCATACAATATGGTAGCTGAAGCGGCCGTGGTCAAAAGACTCAGGCTACCAAGCCATGACAGAAGGGGCGATTTATTCATACTCTGCCGCAGCCGTTTCAATAGAGACCTTTCAGCTGACAACAGTTTTTCAAGTTGTGGCCTTCCACCCCCAAGCAGAAAATAACCGATATGTCGGTGCTCAGGATCTAGACTCGGTTCGCAAGACATTGCCATCACACGGTTTGCAACTTCCGGCTCACTTAAGATCGCATCCCTGGCAAGCGTTTCAATCACATGGCGATAATGATCTCGGGTGTCGAAGTGCATGTGAGGATATATACCAGCTGGGTCAAGGCGTAATGTTTGCTCGACTACGCTGATGGTCTCTGCAAAATCAGACCAGTTCGTTTCATTCAGCAGACGTAAACCCGAAATACTGTTACTGACGGAAAGCTGGCTGGCGGCAAGCTGCTGATTGAAGCGATGAATCAGGACCTCAGTTGTAACACCTTGCTCTGCAAGACGTTGTTCAATCCAATTCAGAGGGAGTGCAAGAGCATTGCCATGTCCCTGCAGACGACGAACCATTTCAGCGACAAAGGCACTGCTCAGCGGAGGGTGAGTACGCGCCATATCGGCAACAATCATAATTAGGTCGGCGGGAGCATTCTCTGCACAATCAAAAATCCGCGTTATCCACATATCTGCAAGATTTCGCTCCTGCTGGGCTTGGGTCACTTCGTTGCTCACACGACGCAGGTTTTCAATCAGCGCTAGACGCAGCATTCCTGGCAAAGCCCATATCTCCCCCAACGTCAGAGGTGTCACCTCTTGATAGGCGGAAATATAACTGGTAAGACTGCTGGTGTCCCAGCGTCCGTCGCCATGCGCTATGGCCTCTGAGGCTAAGTCATAAATTCTGGGACATCTATGCGGGTAGGCTAGTAGCGGAAGACCCTTACCAAAGCTTTTCGGTAAGTGCTGGCGTACCATGCGAATCTGCTCTTCAATCAGGTAATAGTTGTCCAGCAGCCACTCACCTGCGGGCATGATACTCGTTTTTTTTCCTGCATTGAGTAGATAGCAACATCGCGTAATTATCGTTTCATTGTCAGTTAGTCGTTTAAGAAGGTAGTACGGTAGTATTTCCGGAGACAATTTGTGCGTACGAGCCAGTTTTTTTCCAAAGCGTTCCAACTGAGGGGTAGAAAACAGTTCCGAACGTAAATAGTTTTCTCCTCCCCAATCGTTGACTGTGGCTGATATGTGTGCGCTGCCTTCGGGCAGAATACGAGATCGCTTAAACCACGCGATATGTTTCATTTTCATAGGGTTGCTCTTTTGCTACGTTAACGCGCAGGAGCAGATGCGAAATCAGTTCAGAAACGTTCTCTCAGGATGGGCGTAAGGCATCGGGGATTTTGACAACTGCTGATATTATATTAAGTGTAGAACATCGGCTGTGAAGCTAGCGCGGAGAGATAAAAAGTGCTTTACACCCCGGACAGAGCATGGGGCTTTTTAGACGCAGTTTAGAGGAAGACTGAGCGGATTTTAATCCGCAAACAGGGCAGGTGACGGTGGTGGTTAATACGCTTCCAAAAAGTTTCATTGCGTAATCGATAACAGACATGATGATTAGCCTCTCAATGAATGTATTTCACTCTATCACATCTGGCTAAAATTAAACCAATTTAAAAGTCACCCAATTTTTTAACATAAGTGATGTTTTTTTCTCTTTTCTAACACATCGCTTTCATGTCCGATTTAGAAGCGAATGAATTCCAACCTTTTAAAATCCTTATGTTATTTTGCGACGCGAGATCAGTTTTATCTAGGTTGCCGCCTGGATTGAACACTTGATTTGTTCTACAAGAAAAATCGGTTGATTCAAATTCGATGTTCTGAAAGCGTTGCAAAACCCGTAAGATATGTTTATAAATATACTGTATATACATACAGTTATTCGTTGCGGAGGGAAAAATGAAAATCGAGTTAACCATTGATCGCATGAAGAAACTTCCTGATGGATCTATACCTGCGCTCGAGTCAGAACTGCTGAAAAGGCTCAGCAAGCAGTTTGATGATTGCCAGCTTACGATTAAGCGTGCCAGCCATGATGGGCTGACTGTTTTCGGGGGTGACAAGAAAGAGGTCGAACATATCGTGCAGGAGACCTGGGAAAGCGCTGACGAGTGGTTTAATTAATCGCGTGAATTTCACTGGAGCAGTTTCAAAGAGTATTGCTGTTTGCGCTCCCCTGGCTGTTCCCGATTACTGTTTACCGTGTCAATAAGTCGCTCTGGGGGAAAATAGTGTGTAGTGCAGATGCCTTTAATGCAGATGATCAATGGTACGACGTTGTCAGAAGGGCCGATAACGCAGTCATCTATAGCTTCCCGGCGGAAGGGAGATATCTGGTTTATCGAGTAAATGGAATAGTTTCATTACGACCGTTACTCGACGAGGAAGAAATCTTCACTCTCAACGGGTTTATGCAATTTGCAAAACGACTGGGGTACCGAGTTACACCACCGTCTGATATTATTCTTTCATAGGCCTGAACACCCTATACCTGATGCGCCACGGAGAGAACCATGGCGCTAGAATTACAACTTATCAAACACCATTCAGGAATACTGATCCCGGCTACTCCCGAGACCAGCGATATCCTGCAATCCAAAACCCGGCTCGGCGATGTTCTTGTGGCCGAGTTCAGACGTGTACGAAACCCGGCATTCCACCGACGCTTTTTCGCGCTTCTCAATCTCGGTTTTGAATACTGGGAACCAACCGGCGGGGCTATCTCGAGTAACGAGCGGAAGCTGATCACTGGCTACGCCAAGTTCCTTGCTTCGTATGGCGGGAATGAGGGCGCGCTGATCGATGCTGCTGAGCAGTATCTAGAGCAGGTTGCTTATACCGACTGGATCAGGGGAGTGTCTAACGATAATGCTGATGATTATCTGGGTGAAATCGCAGACGATTTCCTTACCTCGGCCGACGGCGACCGTCTGACCAGCGATATTGATACCAATCTCGAAGCTGCAATGCAGAACGCGCTGGCCAACCATGGAACAGTTGAACATCAATGGGCGCAATACGGAGAAGTACGCGCCGATATCCTGGTTGTGAAAACGACTATTGCTGAGGTAGATAGGGCAATGGCCGAAATGTCGACACAGGTGCAGGCGCAGATCGACAACGTCACCGCTTCCCTGGAAGACAAGCTCACAGCCGTCGTCGATGCCTCCGGTGCTTCGGCAATCTACACCCTCAAAACAGGCGTGAGGATAAACGGGGTAATGTACAACGCCGGGATGTCGATTGCTGTGCTTGCTGAGGCCGGGAAACCGGTAGAGTGAATCGCCACGGGTTTAACAGACACCTCAGAGTCATTTAAGATGACTTAAAGAGAGGTGCCCATGAGCGGTAAGCGTTATCCTGAAGAGTTTAA